>NZ_BCBX01000056.1:23409-60544 GCF_001417795.1 Sphaerimonospora mesophila
GCGGTGACGCGGGTGCTGTCGCCGTAGGTGCCGATGTCCTCATCGCCCCTACGAGGGGTCGCAACATGGCACCGGCACGGAGCTCACCGGCGGCTCGTACGCGTCCTCATCGCCCCTACGAGGGGTCGCAACATGATCACGAGGGATGCGCGTTGACCCTGCCAGGTGGTCCTCATCGCCCCTACGAGGGGTCGCAACGCGGTGACGCGGGTGCTGTCGCCGTAGGTGCCGATGTCCTCATCGCCCCTACGAGGGGTCGCAACTGCTGCTGGTCGGCGACGCTGCGCTGGTTGGGCTTGCGTCCTCATCGCCCCTACGAGGGGTCGCAACCACCAGATACGGGAGGGGCGCGGGTCGTCCACGTCCCTCCTCATCGCCCCTACGAGGGGATGGAAGCGTTCTGGGGCCGCTGGAGGCGTGGTTTACCGAGAGGTCAGATCCTGAAAACTAACCCCCTGGGGTACCTCGGAACCGCAGGGGGTCACAGCTTTGGGCGTCCCTTGACAAGAGGATCGAGGCACGGCACGTCTGTGCAGAGGTGCTGTGTCAAGGCCGTATCTTCAACGGCCAAAGCTGCGCGCAACGCCACCGCTCAGGGCCTGCTCGAATGGGGGAGGTCAACGCCGAGGAGCTTCAGGAGTTCGGCGGTTGGGACGAGGTAGGCAACGCCGACACGGATGAGGCGGCAGGGGAACTCGCCCTTCTTGGCCAGCTCATAAGCCTTGGTACGGCCCAGGCCGAGGGCGCGGGCGGCGGTCAGCAGGTCGACGGTGGCCGGCAGTTGCTGCAGCTCGGCCAGGGTGAGGCCCTTCATCTCTTCTCCCAGGAAAGTGCCGGCCGGGTGAACCCGACCACGTCAGAACGAGCGGAATAGGACGCGTACCGCACCACGTCTCCGGTGCGGGGCGCGTGGATCATCTGGCCGGGCGCGACGACCACCCCGACATGCCCAGGACCACCAGGTCCCGGGCGCATGAAGACCAAGTCGCCCGGCAACTCCCGGCCACGAGGAACCGCTGGCCCGCGCCGCCACTGGTCGGCGGCCACGCGCGGGATCGCGATCCCCGCATACTGGTAGGCCCGCATGGTCAGCCCGGAGCAGTCGAAGGAGCCGGGCCCTTCGGCGCCCCAGGCGTACGGCTTGCCGAGCTGCATCCGCGCGTACGCGACAACCCGGCCGGCGACGGCGCTGAGCGGGACGGAGCCGGGTGCGACGGCGACCGCGCACAGCTCCTCCCCCACCCCGTCCGGGGTCACTGAGTAGTGGCCGGCGAAGGCGAGGACGCGGCGCACGTACCAGTCGGCGTGGTTGTACCGCCAGATCGCCCGATACAGGTCGCCCGGAGCGCCACTCGCCTTCAGGTAACGGGCCGCCGCTGGAATTGCGTCGGCCGGTACACGTCGGTCCGCCCGTCGCCGTCGCCATCCACTCCGTACGCCGCCCAGGTCGAAGCGAGGAACTGCATCGGCCCCATCGCGCCCGCGCGGTTGGCTCCTGAGTGGACGCCGGGTGCGGTGGAGCGGCCGTGGTCGCTTTCGACCTTGCCGATGCTGGCGAGCACCGGCCAGGCGATGCCGTACGCCTGCCCGGCCTGCTGGTACAGCCGCAGGTAGTCCGGCGGGATGTCACCGGCGTCTCCCTCGGTGGCACAGCTGTAGGAGCCGACCATCGCGGTGAACGCGAGGACCAGCCCCAGCGGTACGGCGATGACCAGGCATGCGGCCGCGGCCAGGAGCAGCCGCGCGGTCACCGAAACCGGCCATGGCGGCGGTCAGAACTCGCGTGCGCGTTGTCTGGCCTGCTGGGTCGCCAGCCGTCCGGCACCCGGCCCGGTGTGGTCATCGTCGCTGCCCCCCGTATGCGGATGGGGCTGTCGCAGCACGTCGAGCACCGCGCTCCAGGAGTAGCGGTAGTCCTTGCCGGTCCGCAGTGCCGGGATCTGCCCGGCGTTGGCCATCCGGCGGACGGTCTGGGCCGAGAGCCCGAGCTTGGCGGCCAGTTCCTTGGTGGTCAGCACGTCCGGGTCACGGCCGAGCGGCTCGGTCATCGTCACTCCTCGTAGTCGGCGGTCCCCAGGCTAGCTTCCCCACGTGACTGCGACAGCACGCCTTGTGAATGTCTGAAGTTGGATGCAGTCGTTTGAGACTGCTTGCGCTCTGGGAACTACCCACAGTGCGTGACGCTCACGCTACGAAGAGCAACTTTCCAATGAGTGATCTGAAGCGGAGGAGGGCCAGCATGCTGCTCAGCGCAGTCCTGCACAGCGCGGTCGTGGAGATGGCCCAGGCGGTACCGGTGCCCAACCCCGATCCGATCGCACCGCCGGGCCTCGACAAGCCGATCAACACGATCCTCGGCTGGGGCAAGTGGGGTGTGATCGTCGCCGGGGTCGCGGGCCTGTTCATCTGCGGGGCTCAGATGGCGATCGGACGGAAGAACCGCTCGTCCTTCGCCGCCGACGGCGCCTCGGGCATCCCCTGGGTGCTGGGTGGGCTCAGCTTGGCCGCGACCGCGTCCGGCATCGTCGGGATGTTCCTGCGATGAAGCCCTCACTCAGTGCCTGCCTCCCAGCACCGTCTCGCACCACAGTCCCGGCACTCGCCATAGGCACAGCTACCGGGATGCTCGTCCTGCTGACCGCGTGCTCGTCTGCTCCGACGACGGTCGCGATCCCGGCGTCGGCGGCAGCGACCTCGTCCTCCTCCAAGCCAACTCCCGATGGTCCGCAGGCTTCACCGGTACGGCTGTCGCGTCTGACCTGGCAGGACTTCCACGGGGTACGGCTGCCGCTGTCGGATGTCGACGGCCCGCGCCGCCTCGACCACGACCGCGCGGCGGGCTTCGCCCGTACCCGACAGGGTGCGCTGCTCGCAGCGCTACACATCGCGGTACGGGCGAACGCGCAATGGGGTCCGGACGTGTTCGAGCCGACCATCGCCGAGCAGGTGACCGGCCCGGATGCCGACAAGCTGCTGGAGGAGACCCGCACACAGTACGAGCAGAGCAGGCGGGAGGCCGGGCTGCCGAATGGCAGTGCGCTCGGCGTCGCGTACGTGGCCGAGGAGGCCTACCGCTGGCAGAGCTACACGCCGGATGCCGCGACCGTGGACCTGGTCAGCGCCGGACCCTCCCCCGCCGGGACGACCGTACGCGCGGTCACTCGGGTCCAGGTCGTCTGGCGCGGCGGGGACTGGCGGGTGGTGGCCCCGCTCGGCGGCGACTGGGGCAACGCGGCCGGCCCGCTCACCTCCCTCGACGGCTACACCACCTTCGAGGGGTGACTCTGGGATGTCCTGCTCAAGCTTGATCTCACCCACCTGCATCTTCACCGACGGCCTGGTCGGGCAGATGGCCGCCGGGGCCGCCAACGGCGTCCTCGGTGAGATCGCCAAGGCCATCCAGGACGGCGTGACCTGGGTGATCGGCAACACTGTCAGCTGGTGGGTGAAGATCCCCTCACCGGATCTCGCCGCCGAATCCGCCGTGGATCGTATGCGTCAGTGGACGCTGCCGATCGCGGTCGCTGTCGCCGTACTCGGCGTGATCAGCTCAGGCGCGAAGATGGCTCTGTCGCGCAAGGCGAGCCCGCTGGCCGACGTCGGTTCCGGTCTGATGGTCATGGCGGCGACCTCGACTATCGGCGTGCTGATCGCGTCCATGCTGGTCAAGGCCGGTGACGCCTGGTCCGATTGGATCCTCAACGCCTCGACGCATGGCGATTTCGGTGAGCGTCTGACCAAGGTTCTCACTCTCGGCTCGGCAGCCCCCGGCGTCGTGATCGTGCTGGGCGTCATCGCGATCCTCGCCGGTGTCGTCCAAGCCGTGCTCATGCTGTTCCGCGAGGCCGCGCTGGTCATCCTCTCCGGGCTGCTCCCGCTGGCCGCCGCCGGATCGATGACCACGCTGACCAAGCCCTGGTTCCGGAAGCTGACCGGGTGGATGCTCGCGCTGATCTGCTACAAGCCCGCCGCAGCAGCCGTGTACGCGACCACGTTCACGATGATCGGCAACGGTAAGGACGCCCGCACGATCGTCATGGGCTTCGCGATGCTGGTCCTGTCGCTGGTCGCGCTGCCGGTGCTGATGAAGTTCTTCACGTGGACGACCGGCTCGCTGGCCACGGTGAGCGGTGGTGGAGGTCTGCTCGGCGCGAGCATCGCCGGCGCGGTCGCGGTCGGCACATTCCGCGGCGGCGGAGGCTCGGCCTCCTCAGGCGCGAGCACACACGCCGACTTCCTGTCCGCCCAGCTCGGCGGGGGTAGAGGTGGCAACGGCGCGCCGCCGACTTCTCCTTCGGGTGCCGCTCCGGCAGCGGCGGGCGCCGGCGTAACGCCGGGCTCAGGTGCGGGGTCGGCCACGTCAGGCGCGTCGGGAAGCGCCTCGGCAGGCAGCGCATCAGCTGGTACGGCCAGGAGCGCGGCGGCAGGCGCTGCCTCGGGACCGGCGGGGGCCGCAGCGGCGGCGGCCGCCGTAGTCGGGAACCTCGCCAACGGTGCGAGAACCGCCGCCAACTCGACACAAGAGGACCACCAGCGATGACGTCACCGGCAACAGACATCCGCACGTACGGCGGCTGGCGCAGGCGACGCGGTCTCGGCCTGCTCGGTCTGGGAACAACCGGGACCTTCGTCGCGCTCGGCGTGGTCGCCGCCGTGGTCCTGGCGGTCTCGATCGACGCCCGCACCGTACTGTTCACCGGGCCACCCACCGCGCTGGCCGGAGTCCTGGTGCTCGTCCGCGTCAGCGGCGTGCCGGTCGCGCACTTCCTGGTCCGCCGCGTCCGCTGGTCGTACGGCAAGGCACGCGGCCACACCCGCTACCGGGCCGGCGTCGTGGTGGCGCACCCGCGCGCCTTCCAGCTTCCCGGGGTTCTGGCGTCGACCCGGCTGCTGTCGGCCGAGGACGCCTTCGGCCAGCAGTACGGCATCGTGTGGGACCGGCGGGCCGGACTGTTCACCGCGACGTTGAAGGTGTCGGCGGCCTCGACCTGGCTCGCCGAGCGGACCGACGCCGACACCTGGGTGGCCAACTGGGGCGCCTGGCTGGCCTCGCTCGGGCACATGCCGACCATCCGCTGGGTCACCGTCACCATCGACACCGCCCCCGAGCCCGGCTCCGCCCTCGCCGACCACATCGAGCGGACGCTGTCAGCGAACGCTCCCGAGCCGGCGGTACGGCTGATGCGGCAGCTGGTCGGTACGGCACCGCGAACGGCCGCCCGGGTCGACACCTACGTGAGCATGACGTTCGACCCGACCCGCTCCCCCGCCGGCCTGGACGACATGACCACCGCCCTGGATGAGCTGGGCCGTACCCTCGACGCCCTGGCCTCCGCTCTTGGAGTGTGCGGGGTCACGGTCACCGGACGGGCCAGTGCCGCCGAGCTGGCCGGGATCGTACGCGCCGCGTTCGACCCCGCCGCCCGCGCGGACACCACCCGAGTCGAAGACAATTCAGCCGCCACCCTGAACTGGGCGGATGCCGGGCCAGTCGGGGCCGAAGAGCATCACGATCACTACCGGCACGACAGCGGCGTCAGCGTGAGCTGGGCCTGGCACGAGGCACCGCGCCAGAACGTCCCGGCCGACGTGCTCAGCCGCCTGGTCGCCCCCGGTCCGTTCGCCAAGCGGGTCAGCATCCAGTACCGCCCGCTGCCCGCCGCCGAGGCGACCCGCGTGCTGGAGGAAGAGGTCAACGCGGCGGCGTTCCGCGAGCACTACCGCCGCCGTACCGGCCGGGACGAGACCGCCCGCGACGCCTACGACCAGGCCCGAGCCCGCCAGGCCGCCGCCGAGGAAGCCACCGGGGCCGGGGTCACGCTCGTCACGATGTACGTCACCACCACGGTCACCGACATCGCCGACCTGCCCCGCGCGGTCGCCGTGACCGAGGCCGCCGCCGAGGGCTCACGCATCCGGCTACGCCGTCTGTGGGGCAGCCAATCCGCCGCCTTCGCCACCACGCTCCCCTGCGGCATCTGCCCCGCCGAACTCACACGGAGGTTCCAATGACCAAGGCGGCGATGACGTCGTCGCTCGCCCCGGCGCGGGGCTGGCGCGAGCCGTACGGCGGACGCGCCGTGCACATCGAGGCCGGCGCGGAGTTCCAGGCGACCACGGCGCAGGCCTGCGGGCTGTTCCCGTTCGTGGCCGGCTCGGGATCGCCCGCGATCGGCACGCCTATCGGGCGGCATCAGCTGTTCGGGGAAGTCGTCTGCCTCGATCCGCTGGCGTGGCTGCGCGCCGGGCTGGTCACCAACCCCGGCGTGTTCGTGCTCGGCCAGCCGGGCACCGGCAAGTCCACCCTGGTCAAGCGGCTCATCACCGGCGCCATCGCGTTCGGCTCGACCGCGCTGATACTCGGCGACACCAAACCCGACTACACGATGCTGGTGGAGCACGTCGGCGGGCAGGTCATCCGCGTCGGCCGCGGCCTGGACCGGATCAACCCGCTGGACGCCGGCCCGCTCGGCCATGCCGTACGGAACCTGTCCGGCGCCGAAGCCGAGCGCATGCGCTGGGAACTGCGCGGGCGACGGCTATCGCTGCTGATGGCGCTGTGCACGCTCGTCCGCGAGGCCCCGATCAGCAACGCCGAGGAGGTCATCCTCGGCCGCGCGATCGACCTGCTCGACGACCACCTCACCGGCACCGCCACAGCGCCAACGGTTCCTGATGTGCTTGCCGTACTCGAAGAAGGACCCGAGGCCTTGCGGTCGGCGGCGCGTACCAACAACCCGGAGCGCTATCACGAGCGTGTCGGAGATCTGGTCTTCACCCTCGAACTGCTCTGCAGCGGATCGCTGGCCGGCGTGTTCGACGGACCGACCACCCGCACTATCGACCTGAGTGCGCCCGCGGTCTCGGTCGACATCTCCCGCGTCGGCGCGGCCGGAGACAAGCTGCTGACCGCCGCGATGCTGTGCACCTGGGCGTACGGCTTCGCCATGGTCGACGGCACCGCCGGCGAGGGCCGTTCCTACCTCGGAGTGATGGACGAGCTTTGGCGGGCGCTGCGCGGGGCACCCGGGCTGGTCGAGTACGCCGACAGCCTCACCCGCCTGAACCGCGCCAAGGGCATGGCCTCCATCATGATCACCCATTCGCTGGCCGACCTCGAAGCACTGCCCACCGAAGAAGACCGGGCCAAGGCACGCGGGTTCATCGAGCGCAGCGCGATCACCGTGCTGGCCGGACTGCCACCACGCGAGCTGGCCCGCGTGAGCGAGATCGCCCGGCTGACCGGACCCGAGCAGGAACTGGTCGCCTCCTGGTCGGCACCCGACTCCTGGCAACCGGGCGCGCGGCATCCCGGACGGGGCAAGTACCTGATCAAAACGGGTGACCGGCTCGGCATCCCGGTCGAGCTCGCGCTCGTCGGCGTCGAGCACGAGCTGTACGACACCGACCAGGCCATCCGCCGGAGCGTGCAATGACCAGGGCAGTGGGACCACGCGCCGGGTTCACCCCGCACGGCGCGACCGGCGGATGGGTACTGCTGCTCACCGGATGGGGCATCGTGGCCGTCTTCGGCCTCGTCTGGATCGCCGCGCGGATCGCCGCCGCCCCGTTCGGCGGGCAGGTCCGCGAGTTCGGGACCGACTTCGTCTTCGCTGTGCTCGACGGCCGTACGGCCACCGCCTGGCCGGGCACGCCGACGCCCGTGGTCGTCGTGGTCGCCGCTCTGCTGGCCACCGCCGCGCTCGCCGGGTGCACGGGCGTGTGGTGGCTGATCGCAGGCCGTCTGAGCGACCCCACCGATCCTGTGGCGGCGCTGGCCGACAACCCCGGCCTAGCCGTACTGAAACCAGACGCGGCCGAGAGGAAGGCCCGCGAGCTGCGCCCTTCCCTCGCCGACGCGCCCGCCGGGGCAGTTGAGCCGTACGACATCGGGCTGGCGCTGGGTGAGCTGATGCGCGGCGGTCCGACCCTGTACGCGTCCTGGGAGGACACCATCGTCGCGTTCATGGCCCCGAGGTCGGGCAAAACGACGTGCCTGAGCATTCCGTACGTGCTGTCGGCGCCCGGGCCGGTGATCGCCACATCGAACAAGGCCGACCTGTGGGCGGCCACGGCGGCGCTGCGGTCCGCGTACGGCCCGGTGTGGCTGTTCGATCCGCAGCGCATCACCTACCAGCAGCAGTCCTGGTGGTGGGACCCGCTGCGCGACCTGGCCACGGTCGAAGACGCCCACCGCCTGGCCGGGCACTTCGTCCTGACCGTCGACGACGGGCAGAAACGCGACCTGTGGGGCCCGGCAGCCCAGGACCTGCTCTGTGCGCTGTTCCTGGCCGCCGCAACCTCTGGCCGCACGCTCAGGGATGTGGCCAAGTGGCTGGACGCCCCGGCCGTACCCACCCCGATCGAACTGCTGGAGGCCGCCGGGTTCCACCTGCTCGCCTCCTCGCTGCGCGGCGCGCAGAACGGCGCGGTCGAAACCCGGGACGGCATCTACCAGACCGCCCGGACGGCGGCCAAGGCACTGCGCGACGAGGCGATCATCTCCTGGGTCACACCGTCGTCGCTGCCGGTCTTCGACCCGTACGGCTTCGCCGGCGGCGGCGAGACCCTCTACTTGCTGTCGAAGTCGCGGTCGGCCGCAGCACCGCTGATCGCCGCGCTGACCGACACCACCATGCGGGCGGCCGAACGGCGTGCCGAACGCATGGGCGGCCGGCTCGACCCGCCGATGGTGGTCTCCCTGGACGAGGCGGCCAACATCTGCCGCATCTCCGACCTGCCCGAGCTGTACAGCCACCTCGGCTCACGCGGCATCATCCCGGTGACGATCCTGCAGTCGTACGAGCAGGGCGTGACCGTGTGGGGCGAGGCCGGCATGGCCGCCATGTGGGGCGCCGCGACCCGTAAGGTGATCGGCGCCGGGGTCGACTCCCCGCGTCTGGCCCGCGATCTCGCCACGCTCGTCGGCCAGCACGACGTCCCGGTGCGCTCGGTCTCCTATGCCGAAGGGCGCGCCTCGGAGCAGATCTCACTACGTCGGCAGGACATCCTGGAACCGGCCGCGATCCGCGCACTCCCACCGGGAACGGCCCTGCTCCTGGCGACCGGTGGACGACCCGCGTTGATCTCGCTGCTGCCCTGGTACGAAAGCCGCGACGCCGACCGCATCCAGGCCTGCCGCCAACGGCTCGAACGACTGATCACAGAAGGCGCGACCCGATGACCGAGCAGGAGAGCGAGCCCGTTTACGCATCGGTCGAGGAGTGGGTGACCGAGCGGTTCATCCCGATGTACCGGCGCACACTCGGCGGTGAGTTCCGCTGGTGCGCCCAATGGTGGAAGCACGCCGAGGCGATCTCCCGGCTCACCGCGCTCTGGCACGCCTGGGAGGCGTTGCGCCTGGAGGCCGGCACCGGCATGGGCGTGTGGTACCGCGACCACCTCGACCATCAACTGCCGATCCTGCTCGGCTCTCGTGGGCCCTTCTACCAGTGCAGCGAGGACGAGCACCTCGAACCGCACCAGGCCAACGTCGAACCCGCCCCGGACGGCTGGTGGGCGATATCCACAGAATCCGATTCGGACGACCAGTCAGACGATCCGTACGCCAAGAGTCATCTTCTTTAAGGCCCAGTCAATCCGATCACCGAGGAGCCCACGTGTCCCTGATCAACCACCTGTCCACCGCGCACGCCGAACTGGAATCCCGCCGCGACGTCGACAGCGCTCTGCGCGCATTCGCCGTACTGAGAGAGGCGGCGTGGGCGATGGAGGAGGTCGCCCCGCGTGAGGAGTTTCCCGCGTGGGTCTATGCCGGGCAGGCGGCGTCCGAAGGTGTGTCGGCGCTGGTGCCGGTGGCCACGACGCCGTTCACGTCTCCCGAGGTCGGCGAGGAGATCGGAGAAGGGTCCGCAGTGGCCGAATCGATGGCGGCCCTCGGTGCGCTGCTGCGCGAGGTGATGGCCGATGCGGCGCATGAGAACGACGATCCGGACGCCCGGCTCGCTTCGCTGGTCGCCGCTCGTTGCGGCACGCAAATCCAGACACTGCTGGGCGAGTGAGCGTCGATGACCGCCGTCTACGGCGACTTCATGTGGCAAGCGACCGAGCACATGCAGACCGCCGCCCATTGCTCCCAGCAGAAGCTGAGAAAACGCCCCACCCTCGCCACTCTCGACGCGGCCCAGCAGATGACGAAGGTACTGCTCCGGTACCTCCATGACTTCACCCCCGAGACCATCGGCATCCATGGCCAGCGCGTTCATCTATGGGATCGAGTGAACGACCCGCGAATCCTGCTGCAGGAGGCGAACAGGATCCTGCACAGGCTCGGCGACCAGGTCGTCGGCCATCCACGCGATGCCCATCACCTGGTGCCGACCCATATCTCGGCCGCCACCCTCGCGCTGGGCACTGGCCATGACCTGTTGAAAACGCACTACACGCCACGCTCGGACTGGGCGAATGCGCTCGAGCATCCCGACGTTCAGCTCGCCCTCCTGGATATGGTGGCACGACAGGCACGGCTCCTGGGCCTGGTCATGGAGGCCGTCCACAACGAACTGCGCAGGGCGGGCCTGCCCTTCACCTCCTTGTATCGGCTCGTCAACACGCTCCGAACGTCGGGCGAGGCGACCACCAGACCCACCGGGCCATGGGGTACCGAGACGCTGGCGGCGGTGCCCCTTCGGACGGAGCGGGCACCGACTTCGATCCGACCGACCTCGTCGGTCGAAGAGATCTGCACAGGGATCGTCGCGGACGCCGAGGGGATACGGGCGGCGCTCCCTGTCGAGAGCGCGGTTTCCGGAACGCGATGCGAGCGCAACGCGGCCGCTGCCGCGGTCATCGTCCACTGCGCCCACGACGTCGTCACCCTGCTGATCCGGCGCCACATCGAGCTTCATCCGTCAAGCGATCTTCTCCTCCGCCGCACACTCCGGAAGTCTGTGGAAGAGCTCGACCGGGTGTCCAAGCGATGGCAGGCCATACGGCGCTGCTGGGCACGATCGGTCATGAAGACCGAACCACCGGCCGAATCACCACATCTCGATCGAATGGTGATCCGCATGGGCCGGCTCGGCTCACGCGACCCCGAATGGACGATCAAGCGCCGCGATCTCATGCCGATGAAGACTCCAGCGGAACTCGCTCCGACCTCGTCGGACATGTCTCGCGTCCTCCTCTCGATGAGACGAGCGCTGGAGGCCCTCGCCATACTCGCCGAGCGCGACGCGACCGGCCTCATCACTGATCGGGCTGCGCTGGGCATCGTGCTTAATCCACTGGTCAACGCATCGAGCCAAGATGACGCGGCCAGAACCGCGGTGATACAGCCTCTGCTGATCGCGTATCGCGAGGTGATCGGCCATATCAACGTGGTGCTCTCTCATCTGAACCAGGCGACCCTGCAGGCTGCCGCTCCCACCCAATGTCCGGGTCTGGCCGCCGAGATCTCCGCACTCGACCGTCGCCGCGACCCATCCGTCCTCACCGCGCTGTCCGACAGCCCTCTGATCGGAGGCACCGCGCCACCATCCAGGACCACCGGCGCAACCGGCCAACCGATCGCAGGCTCGTCGCCTACCAATCGATCGATTTCCAGATCCTTCAGCGGCGCGAGTCAGCAGAGCGGGAAGCCGACGAGGTGAGAATCACCGGGACCCCACGACGGCGGACAGTTCCAACCCGGTGGTACGTCCCCGACGGGAGTCCGTCGCAGCTCGCGCCGTTCTCACCAATGACCTACTGAGCCGTCGACTGTTGCTGGCCGGGTCGCAGGGGCTCACCCGCACACAATGGTCGCCTCCATCACGGACACGAGTTCCTCGAGTGCACGCAGTTGAGTGCCCGCGATCCGCGGCGCCAAGGGCGGGATGGCGTGGCGAAACCCGGTGGTTCCCGGGCCGCCGACCCTGCACAGTGATCCCATGACGACTCCCGCCGCCGAGTTCCTGCCTGGTCTTACGCTGTCACGGATCTTCTATGAGGAGGCGGTACGGCCGATCCTCGAGGAGGAATACCCCTGGCTGCGGTACGCCGCCGCGAGGGTCGGCCCGGGATCGGAGGTGCTCGGGTTCGACACCGCACGGTCGGCAGATCACGACTGGGGGCCGCGACTGGATCTGTTCCTCACGCCTGAAGACGCCACCGCGCATGCGGCCGACCTGCAACGGCTCCTGGCGCACAGGTTGCCCAAACAGATCCGCGGCTGGCCCACCCACTTTCGTCACCGGCAACCGGGCAACCCGGTCGGCCACATGGGGATGACGGACGGGCCGGTCAACCACCGAGTCTTGGTCAACGCCGTCGGCTCCTGGCTGAACGCTCACCTCGGCCTCCACCCGCAGACCGTGGAACCGACCGTGAGCGACTGGCTGGCGATGCCGCAGCAGAGGCTCGCCGAAATCACCGGCGGCGTGGTCTTCCACGACGGGCTCGGCACGCTCACCGCTGTACGTCGGTGCCTGGCCTGGTACCCCGACCAGGTGTGGCGGTATCTGCTGGCCTGCCAGTGGCAGCGCATATCCCAGGAGGAAGCCTTCGTCGGACGCTGCGCCGAGGTCGGCGACGATCTCGGATCCGTCCTCATCGCCGGACGGTTGGTCCGCGACCTGATGCGGCTGTGCCTACTGCTCGTACGGCGATACGCGCCGTACGGCAAGTGGCTGGGCAGCGCGTTCGCCCAGGTGCCCGTAGCCGAGGAATTGATGCCGTCGCTCCGCGAGGCGGTTGCGGCGATGGATTACCCGGCGCGGGAGCGGCACCTGTGCGACGCCTACGAGATCGTGGCCCACCTGCAGAACGACACCGGGCTCGCGGAGCCGGTGAACCCGGCGCGCCGGCCGTACCACGACCGGCCCTTCCAGGTGCTGCACGCCGAACGCTTCGCCCGGGCCCTGGCCCAGACCATCACCCACCCCGAACTGCGCGCCCTGCCATTGACCGGGAGCGTCGACCAGTGGGCGGACAACACCGACTTTCTCGGACGGCAACGACCCGTGCGCGCTGTGATCACCAGCTGCTGTGAGGGTTGACACGAAACGGGGCTCCGCCAGGCATGCGGCAGCGGGCTCCGACCAGTGCTCTCGGAGGGGCGATATCTGCACGATCAAGAGCCTTCGGATATACCCCGACCTGATCGAGAGGGATGCCACGGGGTACATAGCCTCGACACTGTCTGGCGGTGGATCGGTCGTTGGCATCTCGCTGCGGGGTGATCAGGACCACGTCATGACCAGTTGGGTGTGCCGCTTGGGGAAGACCCGCCCCACGGCCGGCACCGGCACTGCGGCCTCCGCGGGATAGAGGGTGAAGTCAGGTCCGGGGCTATGCCGCCGATCGCGGTTCCACGTACGCATGTGATCGCGGAGTCGCTGGGCGAGTTCGGCACCGCGGCGGCCGTGCCCGTAGACGCCGAACTCGTGACGGCGTTCCCCGGAGTCCCCGTCGCGGTTGGCAGGGCGGACAGTGAGGTAAGCGAAGCTGTCGGGGGTGATCAGGGCCGGGCAGTACCACCGGGTGGCCGGCTGGGCGAGGTCGCAGTCCCGGTCCGGGTCCCGCCAGATCATGCCGAAGGTGTCGTCCACGGTCGCCAGCCACAGGTTCAGAGTGTCAAACGGCTCGCCGTTGCCGACCGCGATACCGGTCCACACCTCGGCCCGGGCACCGTTCAGCGCCGCATCGAGTGCGGCGACGTCGAGTTCGGGACCGCCGTCGATCGTCAGCTTGACTGCTCCGCCGGCCAGGGCCGCCTCCCGTTCGGCGTGTGCGCCGTCGCCCTGGATCGGGATGAACCCGCACACGGTCGGGTTCAGCCCCATGAGGTGGTCGCCGTCGTGGACGAAGGTGATCGACCGGGTGATCGTGGCGAAGATCAGAGGTACGACCATCCGCCCGCCCGGGGCGAGCAGCCGTCCCCAGGGGCAGTCCCAGACTCCGACCGTGACCAGGACGGCGTCGAAGGGACCGTGCTCGTCGGCGGCGTACTCCGCGTCCCCGCAGACGACCTTCACATGCGGATAGCCGGCCTCGGCGAGGAACCGGCCGGCCCGCCCGGTGACCCATGGATCGATGTCCACGGTGACCACCGCCCCCTCCGGGCCGACGATCTCGGCCAGCAGCGCGGCGTTGTACCCACCGCTGCCGATCTCCAGAACCCGCGCGCCCTTCCGCAACCGGGCTGCTTCGATCATCTCGGCCTGCAGCCATGGCGCGCTGATGGAACTCGTCGCCCGGCCCGCGGCGTCACGCTTGGTGATGACGACGTCGTTGGCGGAGTAGACGGCGGTGAGCGGGGCCTCGGGGGCGAACATCTCGCGCGGGACCGCGGCGAAGGCATCGGCGACCTCGCCGGCACGGATCCAGCCCTCGCGCTTCAACTGGGCGACCATCTCGGCGCGCAGCCGCTCAGGAGACGGCGATGAGGACCCGGGGGAGAGCGTGTCGGCGGTCACCGCGC
This sequence comes from Sphaerimonospora mesophila, assembly GCF_001417795.1. Lineage (NCBI taxonomy): Bacteria > Bacillati > Actinomycetota > Actinomycetes > Streptosporangiales > Streptosporangiaceae > Sphaerimonospora > Sphaerimonospora mesophila. Next base: position 37,832 of record NZ_BCBX01000056.1, read on the forward strand.
CGACGCTAGCGTCACCGCCCGACGGTTTCCGAGACCCGGATGACTACGGCGAGCCCAGGTCAATCCCTGCCGGAGCCGGTCAACTCGCCCGCAACTGCTTCGGAGCCATCGGTAAGCACACCGGTAAGCACCCGGTTCGGCAGAAGGCCCATGGTGAACCCTTCAGCGCTTCCGTCCGTCTCACCGGGCATGAGGGGAATCTGCTTCGCCGTCGTGCTCGTCGCGCTCGCCGCCTGCGGAACGGCGCCAGCGGCGACCACGCCGGCGAAGCGGTACCAGGCCGACGCGACCGTGCTCGCCGACTCCAGACAAGGTCCCCAGCTCTGCGCCCACGTCGCCCAGTCCATGCCGCCCCAGTGCGCCGGACCCGACATCATCGGCTGGGACTGGAATGCGGTCGAGCATTCCAAGCATGGGGGCGTGCGCTGGGGCGACTACCATGTGGTCGGCACCTGGGACGGTGAACGGCTCACGCTCACCGAGCCTGCGCGTCCCGCCGAGCGCGACAAGGCCCCGCACGACCGGCCCGAACGCACCACACCATGCCCGACGCCCGCAGGCGGATGGCGCCCGATCGACCCGGCGAAGGCCACCGAGAAGGCGATGGAGACCGCACTCGCCAGAGCCCGGAAGCTCCCCGGCTACGCCGGCGCCTGGCTGGACCAGAGCTACCTCGACCAGATCGACGGCTACGATCCCCGCGACCGGCGATGGGTGGAGCGGTACGCCAACGACCCGAAACGGCTTGTGCTCAACCTGCGCTTCACCGGCGACCCGGCCACTCACGAGCCCGCGATCCGCAAGATCTGGGGCGGGGCGCTGTGCCTGAGCCGTGCCCAGCGCACCGCGGCGGAGCTCCGGACCCTCCAGCAGCGGATAGAGAAAGAGATCGAGGGCTGGCAGTCCCTGTCGGCGAACGAACTGGAGGACCGCGTCGAGGTCGGGGTCTGGGTGGCCACCCCGGAGCTGCAGCGCCGGCTCGACGAGAAATACGGCAAGGACCTGGTACGTCTCAACGGCTTCCTCCAGCCGGTGACCTCGTAAAAGCCCCGTAGACCGGCACCCGCCCCATGACCCATCGGAGTCCCGGCAACCAGTCAGCCAGGGACTCAGTGGTGTAGCGGGCCGGTCTCTCCCCCTCCGATCTCCCGAACCGCAGCCCGGATGGACCTGCTGGAGGTGGCCTGCCCGGGCAAGGCCATACGCTTTATGGCCGCCGACCTGGTCGCCTGGCACCCCGCCGGCGGCGGCGATGTCGACCCCAACACCGCGGTGTGGGCGGCGCTGCTCCCCGCCATGGGCTGTGCTGGACGGCAGCGCGGCCTGCACCCGTGCCGACGTCGAGGCGGCCTGCCGTAGCCGGGCTCGACCCGGAGAAAGCAGGCTGGACCGCCCCGAGCGCAGGGGGGCGGTGGCGGTGTTCCGGCCGACGCCCGAGTTGGTGCACGGGGTGAGCATCGCCGACCCGGTGTGGGCGGGGCTGCTGCGGCGGGCCGGGGTGTTCAGCGGCAAGCAGGTCAAACCGGACCTGGCCGCCGACGCCGTCCACGGGCTGGCCTCCGGGGTCGTGGTCAGCGATCTGCCCACCGCCGACCATCCGGCACAATAGGCCGGTGGCCTCCACGTGGCTCAGCGGTAGAGCTCCCGGCTCTGGGACCGGGTGGACGCCGGTTCGAGCCCGGCCGGCGGCGCCACCCACGATCAACGGGGCGACCCTACCGAAGCCCAGCGGCAGGAGGACCACCCCGTACGACGAAGCCCGGTGAGACGAGGCAGACGTGGCCGACACCTTATTCGTGGCGGGTGAGACCGCGCTCGTGGTCGCCGTGCCCGAATCCGAGCCGGTCGTCGGCCGCTGGCGGGAGCGCTTCGATTCCTCCGCCGCCTGTGGCGTACCCGCGCACGTGACCGTCCTGTACCCGTTCCTTCCCGCCGACCGGATGGACGACCGGCTCCTGGCCGAACTGCGGGATCTGTTCGCCGACCACGCCCCCTTCGAGGTACGGTTCGACCGCTGTGGACGCTTTCCCGCCGTGCTGTACCTGACCCCCGAGCCCGCCATGCCGTTCACGAAGCTGACCGAGGCCGTCGTAGCACGCTGGCCCGAGGCTCCGCCCTACGGCGGGCAGTTCGACCAGATCATCCCGCACCTGACCGTCGCCGAGACTGCGGACCCCCGCATCGGGGATGAAATCGAAGCCGATCTCCTCCCCCGGCTGCCCATCAATACACACGCCAACGCGGTCACGCTGCTGGTCTGCGACGGCCTCCGATGGCGAGCGGCAGCCGCGTTCCCCCTGGGCCGCTGAACCAGCGTTGCAGGGCCAGGATCGGCCGATCAGCCCAATTCCCATCGGGATGGCGCCCCGCTCCGCCTGCGCTCCCTCTACTCTCACACTCCACTTTTCCGGTCGCTATCACCTTCGTTGAGGTGCTGCAGTCCGAGGCATGCCGTGAGATCGTGGCCATCATGGCGATGGAAGATCCTGTACGCCTGTTACGGCGGCTGCGGCTCGGGCGGGAGGAATACTGCCAGCGGCTGCTGACCATGCTGATCCTCGGCGGCCCCTACCCACCGTGGAACACCTCCAACGCGCCCTCCGACCGCGGTGCCCGATTCCTCCGCGAGCTGGACACCCTGTCGTTCGGCATGACCGCCTGGGACGCCCTGCCTCTGTTCGTCGACGAGTTCGATCTCCCGGCCCGGCGCTACGAGGAGCAAGGCGGGGCACCGGACTACGCCGTGCTCTGGCCCGAACGCCTGTGGATGATCGAGCTCAAGACCGAGACCGCAAGCCACCGCCGGGAACAACTCCCGGGCTACCTCACCCTCGCCGGCCATCACCACCCGACCCGCCGTATCGACCTCACCTACCTCACTCCGCCGATGCCTCACGCCCCGCCGATCACGGGTGAGCGGGCGCGCTTCCACCACCTCACCTGGGCGCAGGTCGTCCCGCTGATCACCGACGTCTGGGGAGACGGCGACGACGCCGAGCAGCGCGCCGTCGACCTGTTGCTGGCCGCCCTGGACAGCATCGGCACCGACTGGAACTCCTGGCGCACAGCCCAGCTCGCCCACGACCTGCCGGACCTGGCAGACCCCCAGACCGAGACAGCCATCGCCGACACGCAGCCACCTGCTGATCCCTTTCGGGAGGCGATGGCGCTGGCCGAGGCCACCGCCCGCGACTGCCGGCAACGCGCCTTGGACCACGCGGCGACGAGTCTGGAGGAGTTGCAGCGGCTGCGTCTGTCTCTTCGGGAGGCCATCCGCACCCTGTCCGACCTCTCCCCCATCCGCCACGTGCAGCCCTGGATCTGGAACGCCACCACCAGCGGCGGCACCGCGCTCACCACCTCCGGCGCGGAGACCGGGTACGAGCTACGCCTGTCCCGATACGGCAAGCCCGTCTGCTGACAGCAATTCGACCCGCGAGAGATTCGAACCACGGCGCGGGCAGGACGAATCAACTCCCTGATCCCCGACCGCGCCTCGGCACGACCTGTACGCAATGCGATGCCGGTGGTCCACTTGACCTCGTCCTGGATGATGGAGCCTGCGGATACTGATCCTGGGGGTTCGTGGTTCGCCGGCCGGGCGGTGGTGGCGGAGACTGTACGGCGAGGCTGGGAGGTCACACCTCTTCAACCGCGGACACAGTGCCGACCCGGCGCATGGAGTACGTCATCCGTGGTGACTGGGAACGCCCAGAGGATCTGGCGAAGCTCACGCGCACGACCTCTGGGATGTCGTGCTCGACGTCGCGGGTGCCGTACCGGCCCTGGTGCGCAATGCGGCGCGAGTGCTCGCCGGCAGCGTCGAGCGCTATGTGTTCATGTCCACGATCTCGGCCTACCGGGACTGGCCATACCAGCCCGTGGACGAGTCCTCGCCGCTGTGGGATGGCGATCCTGACCTCAACCCCACGACGCGACGGTGGGACCCCGACGCTTACGGCCCGCTCAAGGTGGGCTGCGAGCTGGCGATCCGGCGGGAGTTCGCCGAGAGCACCCTGTTCATCCGGCCGCTGGGCGATACCGCCCCGATCGGGGCGGTTGTGCATCGGCTGGCCGCCGCCATCGAGGATGGCCGGGACCTGCCCTCGATGAGCGGCGTCCTGGTCGGCACCGCCTACCGTCTGCTGCTGGGCTGACGGCCCGACCTCACTTCAGGTGCCGGGTGAAGAACCGGGCCGCAGCGTCGCCCGCGAACTGCGGGATTCCCGTATGCCCGCCCATGTTGGCGTGCAGCGTCTTCTCCCTCGTGCCGAAGGCGTCGAACAGGTCCAGGGCCGCCTGCCGGTCGTTGCCTTCGTCGTCCCACTGCAGCAGGACGTGCAGCGGAACGGTGACCTGCCGGGCCTCTTCAAACATGGTGCGGGGCACGAAACTCCCGGCGAACAGAACGGCGGCCGAGATGCGCGGCTCGACCACCGCCAGCCGGATCCCGATGGCGATCACTCCCCCCGAGTACCCGACCGGGCCGCCGATCTCGGGCAGCGAAAGGAGGGCGTCCAGGGCGGCCTGCCATTCCGGGATCGCCTTTTCGACCAGCGGGAGGACGAGCCGGTCGACGATCTCCTCGGAGACCGGCTCGCCGGCCTCCAGCGCCCGGTGCAGGTCGGCGCGGGCCTGCTCGGCGGCGGCCCAACGGGGCCGGTCACCGCTTCCGGGGAGCTCGATGGTGGCCGCGGCGAAGCCGTACTCCGCCGAGTGCCGGGCCCGGGCCACCAGCCGGGGATACATCCTGTGCAGTCCGCCGGGGTGGCCGAGCAGGATCAGCGGCGCCGGTGCGGATGCGGATGCGGGTGTCCACAGGATGCCGGGGATCTCGCCGAGGGTGAATTCGCGTTCGAGGACGCCGTCGAGGCGTTGCTCGGAAGTGAATCGCATGGTCGTGCCTTTCGGGAGTGCTCTTGAACGGCGCTCCCGGACGACCTATCGCCCGACCGTGACCCTGGAGGGAAGCACCCATGTCGATACTGCGTTCACGGGTACCACCTCCTCGTTCTCTCGCACGGCCACCGGCAAAGTAGCAGTGGTCGCCGTGGTCCGCCAACAGGTTTTTGCGGAGGATCCGGGACCCGCCGCGAAAGCGGTCACGCTCAGCCAGCAAGATCCAACGGATTCACAGTGCAGAGAACAAGACGCCTTCCCCATCGGCGTATCGCAGGAAGAGGCGACCGTTTTCGTCGAGGGCGATTGCGCTTAGTGATCTTCACCCACGAAATGGCCACGAAATGGCGCCGGTTCGACGTACCCGTGCCACGAAGGGTGCGTCACGGTGGAGCCCAAGCCGACATCGGCCCCCATCCGAAGAGTGTCTTGAGCCCGAGGAGACGAGGGTGCCCCCGACATCCGTCGAGTTGATCCGCGACCACGGCCTGGGAGAGCTGCTCGACCATGCCGTCGTCGATCTCAGCGGCATCGCCGCTCCTCAGTCCGTCGCCCGACAGCAGGTGCACACGGCATTGGCCCGCTGCGCCAGCACGGAGCAGATCGACGACGCGGTGCTCGTGACCGACGAACTGGTCGGCAACGCCCTTCAGCACGGCTACGGAGTCGTCTCAATGACCTTGAACGTCTATGAGAAGGGCGCCACCGTGAGCGTCCTCGACCGCGGAACTGACATCAGTGCTATCCCCACGGCTCCGACGGTGGACGAGGTTGGCAACGCTGAGAACGAGGGTGGCCGCGGCCTATACCTTGTCGCGCAGTTCTCGACCGCCTGGACGGTCCAGGCAGCCGAAGGGGGAAAAGCCGTCGTTGCCGTGTTCAACTTGACCGGCGGTGCCCTGTGACACGGGCGTTCTACCTGGCACCGCGATACCTGTCCCGCGGTGTGACCGCCCACCCGTTGGGGGTGCACTGCGCAGCCGTCAGCCGGAGCCTGACGCGACAGCGATCTGCAGTGATCGCGGACGACCATGCCCTCCTCGACGGGCTGTGCCGCGCGGTGGAGCTTGGTGCGACCTTGCTGGACACCGCCGACTGGTACGGCTGCGAGCACGCGGAGCGCCTGATCGGGCGCTTCCTGCGCGAGTGTCGGGACCTGCCGCTGATTTTGAGCAGCAAGGTCGGTCGGCTGCAGGGCTCCGCCCCTCACTCCTACGGTGACCGGCACATTCACCATCAGCTCAAGCAGAGCCTCGAAAACCTGTACGCCGACTGTCTCGACCTGTACTTCCTGGACTCCTTCGACTTCGGCGAGGGCGACCGCTACCTCGGGCCGGCCATCGACCAGATGGTCACGCTCAGGGAACTCGGCCTCATCAAGTCGATCGGAATGCGCGGGCCCCACATTGGCTACGGTGCGTCACCTGCTGAGCAGCAGGCGCGGGCCGAGCGGTTCCTGCACTTGTTCCGCTTGATTAAACCGAACGTCGTGTGGATGCGCTACAACGCGCTGGCCCCGGCGATTCAGCTTGAAGGCGAGGACGTCTTCGACTTCACCAGGCGTCACGGGGTGGGGCCGGTGCTCTCTACGCCGCTGCCCCACGGCTCGCTCACAGGTGCGGCCACCACGGACCAGCAGCCGCAAGACCCCACGCGGCCCCCCGGCATCTCGTCCACCGGTCACACAGCGCAGGAACGGGAGGTGGTCGCCTCAGGGCTGCAGGCGCTGCGCGAGCACTTCGGCGACGCCCCGGACATGCTGCTTGCTTTGCGCTGGTGCCTGAGGCGCTCGGATCACTGCGTCGTGGTCGTCGGCTTGGCCGACGCGGCACAGATGGAGGAAACCTTCGCGCGCCTCGGCGCTCCGCTTACCGACGCCGAACTGGCAGCCGTCGAGGAGATCTACGCCCACATCCACGCGGGCTCCGCGACGGCGCGCCACTCGAAACAGGGAGCCCGCGCATTACCCACGAGAACCCGGATCGCAGCCCACGCGTGCAGGACCACCGACGACGCCAAGCCTCGCGCGACACCTCACCCGCTGATTACCGAACCCCACGTCCCCTGCCAGCTGAAGGGCGGTCCGTGTGAGCGAGACCGCCTCCGCCTGGGCCCGATGCGACCTGGAGAACTCCATGAGCACGCGAAGCACCGCTGCCGTCCCGACGCGGGAAGCCGACCTGATCGTCACTGAATTGTTCGGCCCGACCTTTCAGGGCGAAGGACCCAGCCTCGGCACGCGAGCGGCCTTCCTGCGCCTCTCTCGGTGCAACCTGACCTGCAGCGGGCGGATGCCATGCGACACCCCCTACACCTGGGACACCTCCCGATACGACCTGCGCGACGAGTCGTCCCGGCGCAGCGTCACCGAAGTCGGGGACGAGCTGCTGCTCCTGGACACACCGCTCGTGGTGATCACGGGCGGGGAGCCACTGATCCAGCAGAGACAGCTCGTCCCGCTGGTGCAACGGCTGGTCGACGCCGGCCGCCGGGTGGAGTTCGAGACCAACGGCACATTTGCCCCGATCTCCGGACTCCTCATCGACGGTGTCCGGTTCAATGTCTCGCCCAAGCTGTCCAACGCCGGCATGCCGGAGAGCATGCGCATCATCCCTGAGGCGTTGACCGCCCTGATGGGAAGCGGTCGGGCGGCCTTCAAGTTCGTCGCCGCCGACAGGTCGGACCTTGACGAGATCGAGGATCTCGTCCAGCGCTACGGGCTAGCCCCGGTGTACGTGATGCCGGAGGGCACGATCTCCGATGCCGTGATCTCGCGGGCCCGCGAACTGGCCGACGACGTCATCGCCCGCGGCTGGTCCATGACCCAGCGCCTCCACGTCCTGCTGTGGGGCGACGAGCGGGGCCGCTGACCTGGCGAATCCGCTTCCCGTGAACGTGGCCTAGCCCACTCATCCGTCTTGCGGCCCCCGGCCGCCCACGTCGCTGAAACTCACGTCAAGGGAGAGTCCATGGACTTCAGCGCGGTACCGCTCCCATCCGGCAAGCACACCATCGGCAAGGTGTTCGACTTCGAGGCAGGGCACCGGCTACCCAGCCTCGCACCTGAGCACAAGTGCTCGCGGCAGCACGGGCACAGCTACGAGGTCGAGGTGATCCTCACCGCCTCGGAGCTGGAAGACCCGGGCTTCGTCACCGACTTCGGGGATCTCGCGCCGTTCAAGAAGTTCCTCGACACCGAGTTCGACCACCACAACCTGCACGAGATCATGCCCATCGAGCCAACCTCGGAGCACCTGGCCCAGTTCCTGGCCGGCTGGTTCATCCAGAACGTCGAGCCGGGCATCCCCGGCCGGCTGGTCGCCGTCCGGGTCCGGGAGACGGAGCGCAGCTGGGCTCGCTTCGACGTGGCGGAGCGGTGACCGCCCACCCCAATGCTCAGCCCCCTGTTTTCTCCAACTCCTGGAAGCGAGGCGAAGTCCATGACGAACGCCGTCTACAGTCCGGCGCCCGGTCAGAGTGCGGCCGTGTCGGCGCAGCCCGGCCCTGCGACGCCGGGACCAGTCGACACCGAGCGCGTCGCCGAGCTGATCGGCCAGCTCTTGGCCGCGCTCGGTGAGGACCCCGGGCGGGAGGGCCTGGCGGACACCCCGGCCCGGGTCGCGTCCTGGTGGAGCTCATTCCTGTCGCCGGAGCCGTTCACTGCGGTCACGTGCTTCACCGAGACCCGCCTGAGCGCCCAGCTCGTCGTAGTCGGCGGCATGAGCGTGTGGTCCCTGTGTGAGCATCACCTGCTGCCCATGAACCTGGAGGTCGCGATCGGTTACCTGCCGGACAGCGAGGTGGTAGGGCTGTCGAAGTTCGGGCGGGTCGCTCAGCGCCACGCCGGACGGCTCCAGGTGCAGGAGCGGTTCACCCGGCAGGTCGCCGAGGAGATCGCCGACGTCGTCGGCGGAAAGGACGTGGCGGTCGCCGTCCGCGGCACCCACTTGTGCATGAGCATGCGGGGGGTGCGAATGGAGGCCGCCCGCACCACCACGCTGCAGGTCGGCGGCCTGTTCAAGCACGATCCGGTGCTCTCCCAGCAGTTCCTCACCCTCGCGGTGGGCCAGTGGGGAGCGATGTGATGGTCAAGAGCATCGACTTCTCCGTGATCGCGCCGCCCGACTACCTGGCGGAATTCGTCGCCCAGGAGCCTGCCCGCGTGCACCATGTGGCCGCCCAGCGGGTCCTGTCTGACTCCGTCTACCGGGCGTTCTTCCGGCGTGAGGCCGAACGTGGCGCGGAGATCATCGTCGACAACGGGGTCTTCGACCTCGGCCATGCCCTGCCGGCCGCCGATCTGGTCGCAGCTGCTCGGGCGGTCGGCGCGTGCGAGATCATCCTCCCGGACGTCGTGCGGGACGGCACGGCAACGATCAAGGCCAGCGACGAGGCCGCTCGCGAGATCCGCGATCTGAGCGAAGAGTTCCGCTTGTGTGCCGTGCTGCACGCCGCGGACGACGAGGAGTGGCTGCGCTGCTACGACCACTTCGTCTCCAGCGACTACGTCGGTGCGATCGCACTGCCCGCCTCCCGACGTCCCGCCCCCGAGGAGCAGCTGTGTCGTACCCGGTGGACAGCCACCCGCTACCTGGAGGACCGCGGCATGGTCGAGGAGCGGATCGTCTACCGGCTGCTGGGCCTCGGCCGGACCGGGCACCTGGAGCTGGTCGAGCAGCGCGAGCATGAGTGGATCGCCTCCGTCGATGGCGCCGCCCCGGTCATCCTCGGCGCGATGGGCATCGCGATGCTGCCCGACGGGCCGTACGAGAAGCCCAGGACCCCCCGCGTCGAACGCCTCGGCCCGATCCCCGAGGAGCGGTTCGACCTGATCCGGCGGAACATCGCCGTCGTCCGTTCCGCGACGGGCAGCAGTGTGCGGATCCCGGAGGCCCGTTCATGAGCTTCCTGCCCAGCCAGCTGCTCACGAGCGGCGCCGGCGCCGTTCTGCCCGTGGCACCGATCGAGGTGGACGGGCACACAATGGGCTCGGACAGCCTGCTGCGCTATCTGGAGATCAAGGTCCACCACCTCATCCAGGAACAGCCCTGGGACAGCATCCGCGTCGTCGGCAGGTACGACCGCCGGGCCGTGATCTCCCGGTACGAGAAGAACGGCAAGCTGTTCAACTGGGAGCGCCCCACCGCAGAAGTCCGGGGCCGGGACCTGTTGGTCAAGGCGTTCCCCGGTACCGACTACGTCTGCCATTACGGCCTGATCATCGCCACGTACCTCGCGATGACCGGCCGCCCCGCCGACCACATCACCTACCAGCTACCCGACCCCGCCTTGTGCCATACGGCCGTCGAACAGCTCAACCTCAGACTCGACGGAGACCTGGTAATCGTCGGCTGGGCGCTGGAGCACCTTGCACCCGCCGCCGCGGTATGGACACGTGGACCGGGCTACGCCTGGCACCGGACCACAGTGCATGGCCGTCGCGTGGTCTACCTCGGCTTCCGGCACAGCATCTGGGGCGACGTCGCTGGCCGGGTCGTCCGCCGACTGGCCGAACTGGGCGCCGGCGACCTCGTCTACGTCGGCAAGGTCGGCGCTCTGGCACCCCAGATCGAGCCCAACACGATGCTCGCGACCGGCAACGAAAGCCTCGTCGACGGCGCTCTCGTCACGTGGAACGACTTCTTCGGCGACTTCGCCGCCGCCCAGCCCGGCGTGCACACGGGCGTCCACGTAACCTCGCCGTCGATCCTGCTGGAGAACCGGGACTGGCTGACCAAGCACGCCGAGTACGCCTTCGTCGACCCCGAGATCGGCCCCATGGGGATGGCCGCGCGCAATGCGGGGATCGGGTTCGGCTACCTCCACGTCATTTCCAACAATCTCGCCCGGCACTACCCAGCAGACCTGTCCAATGAGCGTCACCGCGACGTCGTCCGGCGGCGCGCCGTCTTGATCGGCCGGATCCGCGACATCATCACGAATCGCCTCGCCGCCCACTTCACCTGATCAGCTACGGAGGACACGACCATGACGGCCGCAGCGCACCGCACCATCCATGGAGCCACCCCCGCCCGTGGGTGGCAGATCACGGTCACCGGTATCGACGGAGCGGGCAAGTCCACTCTCGCCGCTCGCCTGCACTATGCCCTGGTCGACGCCGGCCACCCGGCCATCCTGGTCGGCAAGCACACCACCGCCGTTCCCATGGACCCTGATCTTTCCGCCTACCTGGACCGGCTCAACGAGCTCATCTACCGCCGCGACGCACGGATCGCCCAGTCCTGCGGCGACCACTACTGGCTGCTGGCGCTGGCCGCCTGGTACTCCCTTCAGGACAAGGTGATGATCCAGCCGGCACTGGCCGCCGGTACCCACGTCATTCTCGACAACGCGCACCACAAGATCCTCGCCCGCTACGCGGTCAACCCGGCTGTCTCCACCCGCCTCGCCGAGCAGGTCTTCGCCCACCTCACCGAGCCCGACCTGGTGATCTTCCTGCGTATCGGTGCCCGTGAAGCCCTGCAGCGCAAGGGCGAGTTCACCTCACTGGAGACCGGCCACTCTGGCTGCAGCGACGAGGACTTCATCCGCTACCAGGACGCCGTCCTGGCCCAACTGCGCGAACAGGAGCAGCGCGGCGACTGGGTGTCCTTGGACGTCACCGGCATGGACCGCGACACCGTGTTCAAGACCGCCGCCGACGCCCTTGCAGGCCACCTCCAGCTCACCATCTGAACCGACGCTCACGCCTAGGACGAGGAATGACCATGCCGGTACCCCTGCCCGAAGTAGGCGAGTTCGTGTGCCACGGCGTCACCTGGGCAACCGGGGATCCCTGGCTGCTGCTCGCTCCACTCCCCCGTGGGCCGCTGGCGTACGCCGAGATCATGCACCAGCGGCTCGGCTTCCGGGTGGCCGATGCCGGCCGGTGGTGCACCGGCCGGTACCAGTTCGCCGACATCGTTCATGTGGAAGCCCTTGCCTGCCCCGACCGAGCTCCCGCAGAGCAGAACGGCCAATGCTGGCGGTGCGCCAGCCAGGACGACTTCCGCTTCGCCCACCAGTTCCATCAGGGCGGCCACGCTCCCCAGGCGCTCATCCGGTACATGGCCCAGCCGCACTGGCTCTACCTGGCGACCTTCGCCGACGGAGCGACCAAGGTCGGCACCGCCGCCGAGCCGCGCAAGCGCTCCCGCCTCGACGAACAGGGAGCGCTGTTCGCCACCTACCTGACCAAGAGCCCCGATGGCCGCGCCGTACGCCACCTCGAAGACGCGCTCGCCCGACGCCTGCAACTGCCCCAAACCATACGGGCAGCGGCCAAGCTCCAGGCCCTGGCCGACCTGACCGACCTCGCCGCTGCCCGCGCCACCCACGAGCAGCACGTCACCCAGGCAGCCGACGCGCTCAGCGACATGAACGCGCCCTTGGTGCTGGAGGCATGGGCCCCGCCAGCAGAAGGGGACCGACTCCGCACCGCCGACAGCGAGCGGGCGCTCTACCCGCACGACCTGCGGGAAGGCGAGCACGGCTTCACTCCCATCTCCTGCGTCGGCTCCCAGGTGCTCGCCGTCTTGAACCGCGACGAGGAGATGCACTACATCCTCGACCTCGGCGTACTTACCGGCCGCCGCATCACCCTCGGCCCGTTCTCCTCCCCGCGCGCCGCAGTCCAGACCCCCCTGTTCTGAACCCCAGCCAGCCCCCGCCCTCAGCGTCCACTCGGCAACGGGCGGGCCCTTCTCCACGAAGCGAGGCACACCATGGCACCCCAGGACGCACTCCTCGGCTGGGATGAGGACACCACCGCCGAGGCGTACGCCGCCTTCACCCGCGACTTCCCCATGTACGGCGCCACCAGCCGCGATCTCGCCCGGCGTGCCCACCTCACCGACAGCCGCCTGGTGGTCGACCTGTGCGGCGGAGCCGGCGCGACCGCCGAGGCGATCCTCGCCCTGGTCCCGGCTGAGGCCCGGGTCATCTCCCTGGACAACGCCGCCGCCATGCAACGGGTCGGCCGCCGTACCGTGACCGACCCGCGCCTGTCCTGGGTCACCGCCCGGGCCGAGGACCTGGCCGAGCACGTCCCCGGCCTGGCCGACGCCGTGGTGTGCAACTCGGCGATCTGGAAGACCGACGTCCCGGCCGTATTCGCCGCGGTCCGCAGCGTTCTGCGGCCCGGCGGCCACTTCGTGTTCAACATCGGCGGCGGCTTCGCCGGAGTCGCGCACCCAGACGAGCAGACTGGGCGCACCGGCCCTTCGCTCAACGCGCTGATCCACCAGGTCGCCGCCCGCGAGTACGGCTACACGCCGTCCCCGGCCGCCAACGCGCACCCTAAGCTGCCGCTGGAGGCCGTCACCGAACACCTGGCCACCGCCGGGCTGACCGTCCTGGACACCGAGGTCACCGCTCAGCACATCACCATGGCGGAAAAGAAGGCGTGGCTGTCCATCCCGGTCTTCGCCCGGCCCTCCGGCGACTTCACCCACGACCAGCGCATGGCGATCCTGAAAAAGGCGTACGCCCTGACCACCCCCGAAGCTCCGACCGTGACGAGCTGGCTCGTCGTCGTCGCCCAACGGCCCGGGGAGTAGCGCCATGACCGCCCTGGTTTCCTGCGACCACACCAGCGTCGGGGTGCTCATCTTCTCGACAGCCGGGCTCCTCGTGTTCGAGCGGGCGACGCCACCCACCGGGATCGCGCCCGTCGCCGGTCACATCGACCAGCACGGCAGCCCCGAGCAGGCGGCCATCGCCGAGGTCGCCGAAGAGGTCGGCCTGACAGTCACCCATCTTCACCCACTGCTGACCGCATGGCGGCCCAACCAGTGCCGCCGCCCCGGCGACGGCGAAATCGGCCACCGCTGGTGGATCTACCAGGCCCAGGCAACCGGCCCGCTCCGCCCGTCATCCCAAGAGGTGCACGCACCCCGATGGATATACCCCGACCAGCTCCAGCAGTACGCGCACCGCACCGCCGCCTACGCCGCCGGAAACATCAGCGAACCGGAGTTCGCGGCGCAGCCGGGGCTGACACCGGTATGGGTCCGCTTCCTGCACGACCTCGGGCTCCTGACGATGCCTGGCGACGCCCTCGCTCAGATCGACGAGATCATCTGACCGGCCCTCGAAGGCTCGGCTCAGCACGCCGCTCCCGAGCACCCGGCCGCCAGACGGCGTACGTGCGCCCGGATACGGCAACGGTCCTCGGGGAAGACGCTCTCCCACTCCTCGCCGAGATCGAACCACCTCGGCGGCTGGCCACTCTGCCCATCGAGTGGAACATCGCGGTCGACGATCGCGGCGTACGACAGACCCAGCGTCGGCGACCAGTCGGCACGATAGGAACGGACGGACACCGCCGCCGGAACAGGCAGCAGCTCAGCCCACACACCGGTCTCCTCAACAAGCTCACGGGACGCGGCGGCTCGCGGCGTCTCACCCGGCTCGACCTTCCCTCCGGGCGGCACCCATCCACGCCAGCGATGCCGCACAAGCAGGACGTGCGTGCAGGCAGGGTCGATCACCCAGACCTCCGCCGCGAGCGGCTCCATCGGTCTTTGACGGGCCCGCTCCAACCAGGCCCGGGCGTCATCGAACTCTCGCGCAGCGAGGCGAGCATCAGCGACCGCCGCGTCCAAGGTCACTCGTCCAAGCACACCGTGCGTCACCTGCCACACCCTATGCCGCCGCCAGCCGGGTCCGTGGACGCGGCCAGATGACCGTACGGACACGCCCATCAACCGCGAGCCGGAATGCAGAGCGACCACATCGCGGGGCACCAGTGCGGTGCCCCTCTGGGAAGGAGTACCGGCTATGCACAACGACACACCGCAGCGAGGCGCCTGGATCGTCCTGGGAGGAATCCACCTGCTCAACCGGACCGCGTCCCGCCGCCCGGACGAACCGATCGTCCTGGTCCGGGTGCCCCCGCAGGAGGTCTGCGTCCCGAGCACCACGGTAGCCGTGCGGTGGGACTCGCTCGGGACGTGCCGGGTCACCGCCCTCACTGCAGAGGGCACCCCGCTGGGACGCGGCCGGATCGAGGGCAGCGCCCTGCTGCCCGACGCCATGGCCGGCACCGCCCTGCGCGAGCTGATCGGCGATGCCGCGGCTCCCGGTGTGGTACCGCTGTGCTACCTGGCTGAACACCCCGGCGGCTACCACGCGTACGCGCAGATCCGGTTCTACCCTGAAGACGCCTGCTTCGTCCGAATCACCGGGGAGCCAGTCGACGAAGGCCCGGTGGAAGCGCTGCGCTGGCTGGATCCGGTGCTGGCCGCGTATGAGACGTCGGCGCTGCGGCTCAACAACCAACCGAGCCACTTCCGCACCCACTTCGCCGGAACGGAACTGGAGTACAAGTACAACCTGACGCCGGGCACGGACATCTGGGCGGCCTCCATGGAACTGCTGAAGGCCCTGCGCCACGGCGAACTGGCCGACTGCCGGCCGGAGTACCGAAACGAATTCCAGGTCTACTGCTTCGATAACCACCTGTTCGACGTCACCGGCCCGGACCCGGAGCGCGGCTACGCCTCTTTCATCCCCAGGGGCGATGGCGGGCACGTGCTGAAGCGCAAGTGGTACGCGGAGGACGCCTTCGCGCGCCGCGAGCAGCTCTACACCGACATCGAGGTCACCCCAGACGGCTTCGGAGAGTACCTCCGCTCGGAGCTGGGCCTCCAGGTGCGCGCCATGCCGCCCTTCCGGCGCGTCCGCTACGACATCCAGTGCGAGTCGATGCGCACCGGCCACGTCTACGGCATCTACCTCGACCACTGCTCTCTCTTGGCAACGCCGGAAGTGGTCCTGTCGCAGTGCGAGCTGGAGTACCGGCGCTCGCGCAGCCTGCTGGAGCACGACAAGGACGAGGTGCTCCGGGAGATGCAACGCATCGACCGCTGGCTCTTGGAGCACCTCGCCACGAGCGGCCTGGCGAAACAGCGCACGTTCTACTCCAAGCTCAGCTTCCTGCGCGACATGGTCACCGCCCGGCCAGAGCTGGCCCCGGATCGCTGAAGATCCCCGCCCCCCTTCCCCGCGCGGTCAGTGCTGCTCTCTGAAGGTGAGCAGCGGGACGTCGAACAGGCTCGGCTGCCGAGGTCGGGTCAGGGCGGGATCCGTGATCTCCACGACGACGAGCTCGGCGATGAACTGCACCTGAGCAGCGAGCAAGTGGCTGGTCCGGCCGTCGGCGGAGTCGGCTTTCAGGCCGGCCGAAACATGGATGTGCGGCGCCAGGCAGTCCCTGTCAGTGTCCCAGGCAAGCGTTCCGCCGCCGAGCACCTCAAGCGTCTTCACTTCAACGTGGTCCCACAGCGGGGCCTCGGGATGCTCCAGTGGGCCGCAGGTGCCGACCAGCTTGGCAGAGCTGAACCCTCCGATGAAGGTGGGGATGTAGCCGGCGCGGATCTCGTGCTCGGCACAGAGCTTCTCCAGTGCGGTGAAGAAGTCTTCCCCATGGTCGATGGCGAAGACGAACTCTCGGCCTCGGCTGAAGCGTGTGGCGCGCATACGGATCTCCTGCTCGCGATGTGATCAGTGGCGTTCGGTGAAGGCGGCCTCGACCGTCACGCGGTCGGCTCCTGCTCTCAAGTGAGCCAGGAGCAGCAGTCGCGCCTTGTACGGATCCAACGGGCCGGCGCTGATCAGCCCACGGGCCAGCAGATCGCTTTCGGAGCCGGGGAAGGCATAGGTGCCGGCCAGGACGCTGCCGACCCCGGTCCGGGAGGCGAGCACCACCGGGATGCGCTCCGTCAGCACCTGTAGGGGCTCGACCCAGGTCTGGGGCACGTGACCGGCGCCGAAGGCCGCGACGATCACCCCGTCCGCGCGGCGGGCGAGGTCGTCGAGCACCGTGATGTCACCCCCCAGAGTCGTGTGCACGATCTCGACGACGGCTGGCCGTACCGGCGGTGGCACCGCGCGGTGGCGTTCGAGCGTGAAGTGCAGCCGCGGAGCCCCTTCGATCACGTGACCGATGGGTCCGGCGCCCGGTGAGGCGAAGGCGGCGATGCTGGTGGAGTGGACCTTTCGTACGTGGCGTGCCGCGTGGATCTCATCGGCGAACACGACGAGCGCTCCCAGGCCGCGGGCATCGGTGCTGGCGGCGGTGCGTACTGCCGCCAGCAGGTTCGCGGGCCCGTCGGCCCCTGGCATCGCGGCGTTGCGCATCGCCCCGGTCAGCACGACAGGCGCGTCCGCGCCGTAGAGAAGGTCCAGGAGGAAGGCGGTCTCCTCGAGGGTGTCGGTTCCCTGCGTGATGACGAAGCCATCCACACTGGTGGCCGCGGCCTCACGAAGTCGCTTGGCAAGCTCAGCGATGTCGTCGACGGTGAGCGATGCGCCCGGGATCCGGCGGAAGTCCTCGACGGTGATCGCGGTCCCTTCGTCCAGACCGGGCACCGCGGCGACGAGGTCGGCTCCCGTCAGGCGCGGTGTCACCCCGCGAGTCTCGCCGGAAGTCTTGGTCATCGCGATGGTGCCACCGAGGGTCACCACCAGGATGCTGCGGCTCTGGTCTGGCACGGGGTGGCCTTTCTGCGGGAGTGGTCGGCTTCTGGACAGGGTCAGCCTTGCTGGCCTATCGATCGGGGGCAAGGCTGCCCAGGAAGCGCAGGACCTCGTCAAGGGCGTCGATGCTGATCAGTCTGCTGCGTGGCCGTACCAGGTTGGCAACCCCACACTCGCCCACGTCACGAGACCTGCGGGTGACCCACCTCCAGTCGAGGCCGAGATAACCGGCCATTGCGCGCAGCCGCGTCTCGGGGTCGTTGCCCTGCAGGAGGCTCTGATCGGCGGCCTCACTGACGGCCTCGTGATAGCTGCGCAGGTCGGCCCGCCCAGTGGTGGTGTCCGCCATCCAGAGCGCTTCGGTACGCACCCAGTTCGCCACGATAGCGCGCTGGCCCGGCACCAGCACGAACCCGTCGACGGCGGAGTACTCAGGGCGTGCCGTCACCTGGACGCGGATGCCGTACATCTCCATCAGCGCAACGGCCAGGAACAGCAGAACGCGCTCGTACCGGTCGGTGCGGGCGACCTCGGCCTCGGGAATGCAGAATGTCCGCGACAGCGGGCTGGCCGCGCCGCCGAAGTGCCGCCGGAGGGCTTGCAGGTATGCGATCTTGTGCCGGAAGAACAGCCAGGCGGCAGCCTCCTCACCGGTCTGCTCCCTGGTCCAGAACAGCGGCGCCTCCGACGCTCCATCAAGACGCCGCTGGATGTGCTGGGCGCAGAACGCGGACCCCAGCCATCTCGCCCCCACCGACGTGAGCATGGGCAGTGTCATCCGGCTGGGTGCGGAGCGCGGAAGTTGCAGGTAGGCCTCCAGCACCTGCTGCTCTTCATCCAGGGCTTGGTCATCTGCGAGGAGCCCGTCGTCGAGCTGTACCAAGGACCACAGAATGCCGTATGTCAGGTCGTCCAGCTC
This sequence comes from Sphaerimonospora mesophila, assembly GCF_001417795.1. NCBI lineage: Bacteria > Bacillati > Actinomycetota > Actinomycetes > Streptosporangiales > Streptosporangiaceae > Sphaerimonospora > Sphaerimonospora mesophila. The sequence goes on from NZ_BCBX01000056.1 coordinate 56,130, forward strand.
ATGGCCTGCTGTGAGCGCGAGTCCCTCGGCCTGTGAGGTGGAGGCGGCCAGGTTCTTGCGGGCGTTCACGGAGTCGATCACGTAGAGGCGAAGGTCGTCGTCCTGCTCCTCCACGCCGACAAGGAGGCCACGGCGGGCTTGACGGAGGAACCTCGCCAGCGCGGCAGGATCCGGATGCCGGAGCCCGACCTCATCGTCGCGCCTCACTGCCGGGAGGAAGTGGACGGCCGAGGTGGTGCCGTCCAGAACCTTTCGGCCCGTCAGTTCCCAGGAGTCGGCAACGTCATCGGCCGCGGAGAGGAACAGCCGCGAGGTGGGCCATCGCTGACCGATGGCGATGGAAGCCTGCAAGCCGCCACGGTCGTGGACGGCCTTGCGGGCTTCGAGGACATCGGGCGCCGGAGCGAACAGCTCCGTCCGGGGAAAGCCCAGGAGACGCTCCAACACCCGCGCCGCGTCGTTGTGCGGGCGCCCGTACCAGTCGCCTGCCAACCAACGATCGAACGTACGCCGAGCCACCGTGACGCTCGCGAGCCTGGGAGCATTGGCCTCCTTGGCGAGCGCGCGTGCCGCCTCCTCGAAGTGGCCGCAGAACACCACCCAGTTGTCCCAGTGACGCTCCTGGACCAGGAAGCGGAACAACGTGGGGCGGGGCATCGTGGCAGTCCTCCTGAGGTCGAAGGTCGGACAGGTGTCCACCAGCGCAACGAGCGTGCAGTGCCACGTGGAGCAACGGGCTCCACACCCGTCGTGTCTGTCGTTAGGATGCTCTCCTTGCACGGGGTTAGCAATATGGTTGAGCAAATTGCTCTACAGACGGTTGTGGCGACCCCCGGCGAGCCGCCACACTGGCCCCCATGCCGGATATGAAGCAACCGCCGTGGTCGCTGGTGCTCAGCGAGGTCGGGCTACGCTTCGAAGAGTTGCGTGAGCGTCGCAACATGACGCAGGGTGAGGTCGCCGAGCACCCGGTGCTGCGCGAACGCGGCATCAGGATCGACAAGAGCGGGCTGAGCAGACTGGAGCGAGGCCAACGACGCCGAGTCCCGCGAGAGCTGGCCGAGGCCCTGCTCGAGTGCTACCAGGCCGACGCCGCCGAGCGCTCCGAGATCCTGCAACTCGTAAGCGCAGACACAACGCCAGCCGGTCGGCCGCGCCCAGCGCTGTGGCGGCGAAACGCGGCGCTGCTCGGCCCCATGCAGTTCGAAGGCTTCCTGAAGATGGAGCGGCGGGCCAGCGCGCTCTTCAATTACGAGAGAGCTCTCATCCCTGGGCTCCTCCAGACTCCGGGCTACGCCCGGCTTGTGATCGCCGGCATGCGTCCCGAACTGAGGCCCTCCGAGGTCAAAGCCCTCGTCGACGTCCGCATGGACCGTCAGCAGCAGGTGTCGGACGGAGCGCTTCAGGACTTCCGCGCTCTCATCGACGAGGGCGCACTCCGCCACATCGTCGGGGACCGGGCCGTGACTCAGACACAGCTGGAGCGACTGCTCGCCGAATCCGAACAGCCGCGGAACACAATCCGAGTCCTGCCGGACTCGATCGGATGCCACCCGGGGATGGCGGGCCCCTTCGTGCTCATGCACTTCCCCGAAGCCGCCCGTGCCGTCGTATGGGTGGAGACCATGGCCAGTTCGGTGTACTTCGATGGAGAGGCGGACGTCAGGCGCTACACCGAGGCTTTCACCGATTTGTGGGAGCGGGCACTGAGCCCCAACGATACACGTGTACGTCTCAATGAAATGATTAAGGAGCTGCAGCAGTGACACCGCGCAAGCCGCACCCATCTTCGTTCGACCTGACCAACGTCGAGTGGACGATCTCCCGGCACAGTGGAGGTGGCGGAAACTGCGTTCGCGTCGCCGTCGTGGATGGCTATGTCCTGCTTGGCGACTCCCAGAACCCCGATCGTGAGCCCCAGGTGTTCACCCCTGCGGAGGCCAAGGCGTGGCTGTTGGGCGCGAAGGACGGCGACTTCGACTTCCTGCTCAAGCTTTAGAGTCGCGCCGACGAAGTCCGGCAGGCACACGATGTGCAGTTCGGCCAACTGGGCGCCCTGGTCGGACAGGTTGACGGGACCGGCTGCACCGCCCCGAGCTGTCGACCTAACCCTCGTTGTGCTTACGGATCAACTCCGGGAGCTCGGCGAGGGAGTCGATCCGGAACAGGCACCGCTCGGCCGCATCCGCATCGTCGAGAATGTATCCCCAGGCACCTCGGCGGATGAGCGCCGTAGCTACTCCCGAATCCTGGGCGGGCTTGACGTCGTTGTCCAGCCGGTCTCCCACGTACAGCACAGCCCCGGCCGGGCACCCCGCCTCCTGGACGACCCGCTCGAAGAAGGCGGCGGAAGGCTTCTCTACACCCCAGCTGTCCGAGGTCCCGATCAGGTCGACCGGGAGACTCAGGGCACGCAGGATCTTCTCCGCGCGAGCGGTCTGGTTGCCGGCCAGACCCACCAGGAGTCCCTGCTCGCGCAGAGCGGCGAGGCAGGGGCGGGCATCCTCGTAGAGGTTCTCCTCGGAGAAGCTCTCGGGCTGCCCGGCCTCGGCCCGCCGCTCCCGCTCCACATGCAGATCGAATCCCGGGCGGAAGTGCTGAAAAGTCTCGCGGTAGTCCCCACCACGGGCGATGACGGCACCGAAGACCGCGGAGAAGGTGTGCCGGGGAACGCCGAGCCAGTCGGCCCACGTGCCGTACTCGCGGGTCTCGTCGACGATCGTCTCCCCGACGTCGAAGAAGACGGCCTGAATCTTCACGTGCACCTCCGACAGAAGTAGTGGCCTTGCTCAGCCTAGAAGCCGCGCACCCTCGCCTGTCGATCACAACCTCGGTCCTCAGGTTGCATCGCTCGGGTCACGTGGAGGTCGGCGCCTCCGACGGGTCGGCCGGCTGCTCCGGCCACTTGTCGCTCTGGGAGACGTAGGTGCCACGCTGGGGAAGGGTGAAGACCCATCCCTGCGTCCGCAGATAGTCGACCGCCTGGCGAGCCGTGTCCCTCGCCACGCCGTACTCCTTGACCATTTGGGATTCCGACGGAATCCGGTCGTGGGGCTGCAGCTGGCCATCCCGGATCATCCCGATCACGATTGCGGCCACCTGCCGGTAGATGGGGGTCGGATCGAATCGGTCCACGCTCATGGTCCGGGACGTTAGCCATGTAGCCCACGGCGCTCATATAGGCAACGTTGCCTACGAGGTAGACAAGAGCAACGTATTATCAGGAGCATGAGCTTGCAGGATCTCCGCCCGCAGTATGGGAACAGCTGGGCCGCTTGGAGCGACTCCCACCGGTCAACGACCCGACGGTGCCGGTTCCCAGCGGACGTACTGAACAAGACCGACCTGGCCATGACCGTTAACGCGTCCACTCTCACCGATGTGGCCGTCCGGATCGAGGAGCAGACCCGGCTCGCGACCGAGCACCTGGAGCAGGCATGACTCCTGAGCCCTACCACGGAATTCACGCCGCGATCGCGCAGGCCGGTGCGGTGATGGTCCGGTGGCTGGAGCCGCAGCGCCGCTGCGCTCGGGTCAGGGTCCGAGAGCACACCTGCGAGTGCAGGGCCCGGATCTACGAGCTGTGCCAAGCCGGCGGCCTCTCTTTCGTCCGGCGGACCGACCGGACCCCGAAGGGGCCGCAGGTAATGGAGACAGAGTGGCTGCCCGCCGCCCGGGCGCGGGAGCTCTGGCACAAGATCATCACAGGTCACGCCGTCTGAACCGGGGTCAGCTCCCGCCTACCCCCTCCCGCCGAAGGGAGTCAAGGTGTGGCCCACCAATCCGACGAAGGCCCTGATCACCGTACGACTATCAAAGGAGGAGTCCACTTGGAAGGGCAACCCATCGAGACGCTCAGCGTGGGCGTCTACAGCGGGCTGGAAGCCGAGTACCAGGTTCGTAGCGGCGTCGTCTATGTCCGTGACCCTGAGGACCCCGAGCGGCGATGCACCCAGGTGAGCCTGGCCCGGTGGAGCAGATTCCTCACCTCTGTCAAAGCTGGGGAGTTCACGCCGCAGCAGGAAGGCGGCCTGATCACCGTCATGATCGGCGACCAGTCGCATGCCGCTGTGAGCCCTCTTCCGAGCTTCGTGATGACCAACCGGCGCACCTGGCGGCTCTTCGTCAAAGGTGTGAAGCGCGGCGAGTTCGATCACTTGAGTGATCAGCGAGCCGAGAACTGAGCCAGCTGCCCCCTCTCCAGCATCACGGGCAGCGTGACCGCCCTGCAGGACTGGCATTTGATGCGACGAGCACTTCCCCCTCAGCACGCAGGTTTTCCTACCGGGCCGTCCAGTCCGACAAAGATGGCTCGGCAAACGCCCACGTGATCAGTGGGGACCCCGCCGACACGACCGTACAGCGTACGGTACGCGGTCAGCTTATTCCCTTCTGCCTGAGAAGCGGAAGCTGCA
>NZ_BCBX01000057.1:0-58470 GCF_001417795.1 Sphaerimonospora mesophila
ATCCTCGGCCACACGGCTCTTGACCACACAGGCCTCGACCACACGGCCCTCGACCGGACGCACGCCGACGAGACCGGCGGCGGGCCCGGCTGGACCCCCGTCTGCCTAGACGCCCAGCTCGTCCCGGAGCTCGGCGCGGCAGCCCTCGTCGCGGGCCGCCAGGTGGCGGTGTTCCGCACGTTCGACGGCGGGCTCTACGCGCTCGGGAACCGCGACCCCTTCAGCGGGGCTCAGGTCCTGTCCCGGGGCATCGTCGGCACCAGGAACGGCGAGCCCACGGTCGCCTCGCCCATGCACAAGCAGGTCTTCTCCCTGGTCACCGGGGCCTGCCTGGACGATCCCGGCATCACCGTGCCGACCTACCGGGTCCGCGTCGCCGGCGCCGCCATCGAGGTGAAGGTGGCGTGACCGAGACGGCGGCGATCAGCGATCGGTGCCGCGGTCGCGGCGACGCAGGTAGCGCTCGAACTCGGCCGCGATGGCGTCTCCGCTCGCCTCGGGCAGGTCGGCCGCGTCCTTGCGCTCCTCCAGTTCCCTGACGTAGTCGGCGACCTCGCTGTCCTGCGCGGCGAGCTCGTCGACGCCGTGCTCCCAGGCGCGGGCCTCCTCGGCCAGTTCGCCGTAGGGCATGGGGATGTCGAGCAGGTCCTCGATGCGGCGCAGCAGCGCCAGCGTGGCCTTCGGATTCGGCGGCTGGGCGACGTAGTGGGGGACCGACGCCCACAGGGAGACCGTGCGCAGCCCGGCGTGCCCGAGGGTGTGCTGCAGCACGCCGACGATGCCCGTGGGGCCCTCGTACTTGGTCGGCTCCAGGTTGAGCGAGCGGGCCATCCCCGGATCGCTCACCGAGCCCACGATCGGCACCGGCCGGGTGTGCGGGGAGTCGTTGAGCAGCGCGCCGAGCAGCACGGCGAACTCCACCCCGAGGTCCTGGCACAGGCCGACGATCTCCGCGCAGTACGACCGCCAGCGCATGTTGGGCTCGATGCCGCGCAGCAGCACCACGTCCCGCTCCGCCCCCGGCGGCCGGGCCAGCAGCAGCCGGGTCGTCGGCCAGGTGATGGACCGGGTGACGCCGTCGCCCATCTCCACGATGGGACGGGTCATCTGGAAGTCGTAATAGTCCTCCGGGTCCAGCTCGACGAGCGGTGTCGCCTTCCACTCCGCCTCAAGGTGGGCGAGCACGCCGCTGGACGCCTCGCCGGCGTCGTTCCACCCTTCGAACGCGGCGATCAGCACCGGGTCGACGAGCTCAGGGAGCCCTTCGAGCTCGATCACGCCGCCTCCCTCACTGGCCCACGGCACGTATGGTCGAGTCCAAGACTATTCGCTGAGGGGAGCGGGGAGGCACATTCGGCTCCATCCGGGGTGGCCCGGGCGCCGCGCCGGGGTGCCGCACGCCCGCGTCGACGCGCCGGGCCGACGGCGGGCGGGCCGATAGTCTTTCCCCCATGAACAGCGGCAGACCGTCCTTCCGAGAAGTGCTGTCCGAGCGAGTCCTGGTCGCTGACGGGGCAATGGGGACGATGCTGCAGTCCTACGACCCGACGCTCGACGATTTCCAGGGCCACGAGGGCTGCAACGACGTGCTCAACGTCAGCCGTCCCGACATCGTGCGGGCCGTCCACGACGCCTACCTCGAGGTGGGCGTCGACTGCGTCGAGACCAACACCTTCAACTCCAACCGCGCGGCCCTCGGCGAGTACGGCATCGCCGACCGGATCTACGAATACTCCGAGGCCGGCGCACGGCTCGCCCGGGAGCGGGCCGACTCCTGGTCCACTCCCGATCACCCCCGTTTCGTGCTCGGCTCGATGGGCCCGGGCACCAAACTCCCCACGCTGGGGCATCTGCCGTACGCGACCCTGCGCGACGCCTACCGTGACAACGCCGCCGGACTGATCGCGGGCGGGGCCGACGCGCTGATCATCGAGACCTGCCAGGACCTGCTGCAGGTCAAGGCCGCGATCGTGGGTGCGAAGCGGGCGATCGAGGCCGCCGGGCGCGACGTGCCGGTCATCGCGCAGGTGACGATCGAGACCAACGGCGCGATGCTGCTCGGCTCGGAGATCGGCGCGGCGCTGACCTCGATCGAGCCGCTGGGCGCCGATCTGATCGGCCTCAACTGCGCCACCGGGCCGACCGAGATGAGCGAGCACCTGCGCTACCTGGCCAAGCACTCGCGCCTGCCGCTGTCGTGCATGCCGAACGCCGGGCTGCCGCAGCTCACCGCCGACGGCGCCCACTACCCGCTCACTCCCGACGAGCTCGCCGAAGCCCACGACGCGTTCCTGCGCGACTACGGGCTCGGGCTGGTCGGCGGCTGCTGCGGCACCACCCCCGAGCACATGCGCCGGGTCGTGGAGCGCGTGGCGGGCCGGGCCCGTGCCGTACGGCGTCCGCGTCCCGAGGCGGGGGCCGCCTCCCTTTACCAGAGCGTGCCGTTCCGGCAGGACACCTCTTACCTGGCGATCGGTGAGCGCACCAACGCCAACGGGTCCAGGGCGTTCCGCGAGGCGATGCTGGCCGGCGACTACGAGGAGTGCGTCGAGATCGCCCGGGCGCAGGCCCGCGACGGCGCGCACATGCTGGACCTGTGCGTCGACTACGTCGGCAGGGACGGCGTCGCCGACATGAAGGAGCTGGCCTTCCGCTTCGCCACCGCCTCGACGCTGCCGATCGTGATCGACTCGACCGAGCCGGCGGTGATCGAGGCAGGACTGGAGATGATCGGCGGGCGGGCGGTCGTCAACTCGGTGAACTACGAGGACGGCGACGGACCCGGCTCGCGCTTCACCAGGATCATGCGGCTGGTCCGGGAGCACGGCGCCGCCGTGGTCGCGCTGACCATCGACGAGGAGGGCCAGGCGCGTACGGCCGAGGCGAAAGTACGGATCGCCTCCCGCCTCGTCGACGACCTCGTGGGGAACTGGGGCATGCGGGTCGAGGACATCGTGGTCGACTGCCTGACCTTCCCGATCGCCACCGGCCAGGAGGAGACCCGCCGCGACGGCCTGGAGACGATCGAGGCGATCCGCGAGCTCAAGCGCCGCTATCCGGGCGTGCAGACCACGCTGGGCGTCTCCAACGTGTCGTTCGGCCTCAACCCCGCCGCGCGCATGGTGCTGAACTCCGTCTTCCTGAACGAGTGCGTCGACGCCGGGCTCGACTCGGCCATCGTGCACGCGTCCAAGATCCTCCCCATGGCCCGGATCCCCGACGAGCAGCGCCGGGTGGCGCTCGACCTGGTCTACGACCGGCGCCGGGACGGCTACGATCCGCTGCAGCGGTTCATGGAGCTGTTCGAGGGCGTCGACGCCGCGTCGATGCGGGCGGGCAAGGCGGCCGAGCTGGCCGCGCTGCCGCTGTGGGAGCGGCTCAAGCGGCGGATCATCGACGGGGAGCGCAAGGGCCTCGAGGCCGACCTCGACGAGGCGCTCGCCCAGCGGCCCGCTTTGGAGATCATCAACGAGGTGCTGCTCGACGGCATGAAGACCGTCGGCGAGCTGTTCGGCTCCGGCCAGATGCAGCTCCCGTTCGTGCTGCAGTCGGCCGAGGTCATGAAGGCGGCCGTGGCGTACCTGGAGCCGTACATGGACCGGGTCGAGGGCGCGACGAAGGGCCGGATCGTGCTGGCCACGGTCAAGGGCGACGTCCACGACATCGGCAAGAACCTCGTCGACATCATCCTGTCCAACAACGGCTACGAGGTGGTGAACCTCGGCATCAAGCAGCCGGTGACGGCGATCCTGGAGGCGGCCGAGGAGAAGAAGGCCGACGTGATCGGCATGTCCGGGCTGCTGGTGAAGTCGACGGTCGTCATGAAGGAGAACCTCGAGGAGATGAACTCCCGGGGGGTCGCCGACAGGTTCCCCGTGCTGCTCGGCGGCGCGGCGCTGACCCGGGCCTACGTCGAGCAGGACCTGGCCGACCTCTTCCGGGGCGAGGTGCGCTACGCCAGGGACGCCTTCGAGGGGCTGCGCCTGATGGACGCGTTCATGGCGGTCAAACGCGGCGAGGAGGGGGCCGCGCTGCCCCCGCTGCGGGAGCGCCGGGTGAAGACCGGCGCGACGCTCACCCGCACCCCGGTCGAGGAGCTGCCGTCGCGCTCCGACGTGGCGGACGACAACCCGGTGCCCGTGCCGCCCTTCTTCGGCGACCGGGTGATCAAGGGCATCCCGCTCGCCGACTACGCCGCCTTCCTCGACGAGCGGGCCACGTTCATGGGCCAGTGGGGGCTGAAGGGCGCCAGGGGCGGCGGCGGGCCGACGTACGAGGAACTCGTCGAGACCGAGGGCCGGCCGCGGCTGCGCATGTGGCTGGACCGGATGCAGACGGAGAGCCTGCTGGAGGCGGCCGTCGTCTACGGCTACTTCCCCTGCGTGAGCGAGGGCGACAGCCTGATCATCTTGGACGAGGCCGGGAACGAGCGCACCCGCTTCACGTTCCCGCGTCAGCGCCGCGACCGGCACCTGTGCCTGGCCGACTTCTTCCGGCGCCGCGAGTCCGGCGAGGTCGACGTCGTCGCCTTCCAGGTCGTCACGATGGGCCACCGGATCAGCCAGGCCACGGCCGAGCTGTTCGCGAAGGACGCCTACCGCGACTACCTGGAGCTCCATGGCCTGTCCGTCCAGCTCACCGAGGCGCTGGCGGAGTACTGGCACGCCAGGGTGCGTTCGGAGCTGGGCATCGGGGGCGACGAGTCGCTGAGCGACATGCTCAAGGTCAACATCACCGGCTGCCGCTACTCGTTCGGCTATCCCGCCTGTCCGCATCTGGAGGACCAGGTCCAGCTCATGGGGCTGCTCGACCCGGCGCGGATCGGCGTCGAGCTGTCGGAGGGGTTCCAGCTCCATCCCGAGCAGGCCACCTCGGCGCTGGTCGTCCATCATCCTGAGGCGAAGTACTTCAACGTGTAAGGCCTGAAAGAACCGGGGGAAAGGGGCTACGTGGACGCGGTGCTGTTCGACATGGACGGTCTGCTCGTCGACACCGAGCGGGTGTGGTTCGAGGTCGAGTGCGAGGTGGCCACCCGGCTCGGCGGGACGTGGGGGCCCGAGCACCAACGGCACCTCGTCGGCGGCTCCTGGGAGCGGACGATCGCCTATCTGCTCGAGCTGACCCGGGCCGACGTGGAACCGGTCGTCGTCGGATCGTGGCTCATGGAGGGCATGGAGCGGCGCCTGTCCGCGGGCGTCGCCCCCATGCCGGGGGCGGTCGAGCTGCTGCACGAGCTGGCCGATCACGGGGTCCGCACCGGCCTGGTCACCTCGTCCCTGCGGGTGATCGCCGACGCCGTGCTCAAGTTCGTCGGCCGCGAGCACTTCGAGGTGATCGTGACGGCGGACGACGTCACCCGCACCAAACCCCACCCCGAGCCCTACCTGACCGCCACCCGCCTGCTGGCGGCCGAACCCGGGCGCTGCGTCGTGCTGGAGGACTCGCCGAACGGGGTCGCCGCCGCGACGGCGGCGGGCTGCCGGGTGGTGGCCGTCCCGAGCGTCCTGCCGATCGCGCAGGCGCCCGGACGCCTCGTCATGCCGTCGCTGCGGCACGTGGACGTGGGCCTGCTCCGCTCGCTCATCGGCTGACCCGTCCCGCGGCCCGCCGTACGGCCGCTTCGCGTGCCGTACGGCGGGGCTCAGGCGGCGGGCCGTACGGCAGGATGAAAGAAGGCTGTACGACACGAGGGGTTCGCCATGACATACGCCGACATCGCCTGGCTGCCGCTGTGCGGCGGGCTGACAGCCGTCGGGATCGTCCTCAGCTTCCTGGTCTTCCGCCGCAGGGGGGCGGCCGCGGGCCTGCGCGCCACCGCGTGGTCACTGCTGCCGCTGGCCGCCTATCTGACCGGGGCGCACCGGACGTTGTGGGACATCGGCACCGCCGCCGTCCGCTTCGTGTCCGGGCTGGTCCTGTCGCCCACGGTCTGGGCGGGGGTCGTGCTGGCCGGGCTGTCCGCTGTGCTGTTCGTCGTCTCCGGCGCCCTGCGCGGCCGGACCCTCTCGCGGGCCCGTACGGCCGGCGGGCCGGAGAAGAGCGAGCCGCGTCAGGCCGAGCGGCCGGCGAGCGCGGGATCGTCGAAGACCGCGAGCATCGGCTCCGCCCAGCCGGGGCCGGCCAAATCGGGGGCGGCCAAGTCCGGAGCGGCCGATGATTTCGCCGACATCGAGGAGATCCTGAAGCGGCGCGGCATCAGCTGACCGCATGCTGAGATTCTGTTACAAATCACGTGCAATGTCACGGTTCTGCGACACAACCGAGACAGGGCGCGGATAGTCCCACCAAGATCGATACGAATGAGTTTCGCGTGCATCACAGTTGAGCCACAGGGAGCCCCGGGGGGCTGGTCATCCCAGTTCAGGCCATAGATTCTGCGTCCGGGGGTCCGCATACCCAGTGGATCTCCTTGGACAACGTCGTCTGGGATCCAGGGGGCTGACAGCACATGAGCGCACCGCTCGACGTCTCCGGTGATGAGCTACGGGCCGCACCGGAGGTCGTCTCCCCGGGCGCGGACGCCAAGGTCATCCAGGGCCGTTCGCTCGGCCGGATCGCGTGGACGCGCCTCAAGCGAGACAAGATCGCTATGGGCGGCGGCTTTGTGATCATCTTCCTGGTCCTGGTGGCGATCTTCGCGCCGGTCCTCGTCGGCTGGTTCGGGCATCCGCCGAACGAGTTCCACCAGGAGATGATCGACACCCTGACCATGCAGCCCAAGGGCGGCACCGGCATCAGCGCGGACTTCCTGTTCGGCGTCGAGCCGGTCAACGGGCGCGACCTGTTCAGCCGGGTCTTGTACGGGGCGCGGATCTCGCTGCTCGTGGCCTTCTTCGCCACGCTACTGTCGGTCGTCATCGGGACGATCATGGGGGTCACCGCGGGTTACTTCGGCGGCTGGGTGGACGCTCTGATCAGCCGTCTGATGGACATCTTCCTCGCCTTCCCGCTGCTGGTCTTCGCGCTCGCGCTGGTCGGCGTGCTCGCGCAGTTCGAGACCCAGCTCGCGGTGAAGGGCGACACGCTCCGCATCCTCCTGCTGATCTTCGTGATCGGCTTCTTCAACTGGTCCTATATCGCGCGCATCATCCGGGGCCAGACGCTCTCCCTGCGCGAGCGGGAGTTCGTGGACGCCGCCCGCAGTCTCGGCGCACGCGGGCCGTACATCCTGTTCCGGGAGATCCTGCCCAACCTGATCGCGCCGATCCTCATCTACGCGACACTGCTGATCCCGGCCAACGTGCTGTTCGAGGCGGCGCTGTCGTTCCTCGGGGTGGGCATCCAGCCGCCCACCGCCACGTGGGGCGGGATGCTGTCGGCGGCGGTCCGTTACTACACGGTTCCGCACTTCATGTTCTTCCCGGGCATGGCGATCTTCATCACCGTGCTGGCCTTCAACCTCTTCGGTGATGGCCTGCGCGACGCGCTCGATCCCAAGTCGTCCCGTTGATGCCCGGCCCGGTCGACCCGCAGCCGATCTCCACGGCTGATTCTGGACAGTTGATCTGCTCAATTCCCCAGCAACTCCCATCCACAAGGGGTGTCAAACCAAATGAGAAAGAGATACGCCTCGACGGCCCTCCTGGCCGCCGCCGTCGCGATGAGCCTTGGTCTGTCGGCCTGTGGCGGCGGCAGCGAGAAGAGCTCCGGCACAGGTGACGCCGGCAACGCGGCGAGCCAGGGCCCGCAGCCCGAGTTCAACGCCGCGCTGGAGAACGTGGTGAACCCCTCCGACAAGAAGGGGGGCACGCTGAAGATGGCGGTCAGCGAGGCATGGGACTCCATCGACCCGGGTGACACCTACTACGCCATGTCCTGGAACCTTCTGCGCATCTACAGCCGGACGCTGGTCACCTACACCCTCGCCCCCGGGGGGAAGGCCCGTGAGCTCGTCCCCGACCTGGCGGAGAGCCTCGGCGAGCCGTCCGATGACGGCAAGACCTGGACCTACAAGCTGCGCACCGGCCTCAAGTTCGAGGACGGCACCCCCATCACGTCCAAGGACGTGAAGTACGCCGTGCTGCGCCAGCTCGACAAGGACACGTTCGTCAACGGCCCGACCTACTTCAACGACTACCTGGACCTGCCGAAGGACTTCAAGAGCGTCTACAAGACGCCGGACGTCAACACCGACTCCGCGATCGAGACGCCGGACGACCAGACGATCGTCTTCCACCTGAAGAAGCCGTTCGGTGCCTTCGACCAGTTCGCCGCGCTCCCCTCGACGGTCCCGGTGCCGAAGGACAAGGACACCGGCATCAAGTACCGTCAGCACCCGATCGCCTCCGGACCGTACATGTTCGAGAAGGTCGAGGAGGGCAAGCAGTACACGCTGGTGCGCAACCCCAACTGGGACCCGGCGACCGACCCGGTACGCAAGGCGCTGCCGGAACGCTACGAGATCCAGCTCGGCGTCGAGGCGAACGACCTGGACAACCGGATCATCGCCGGCGACCTGCACGTCGACATCGCGGGTACGGGCGTCCAGTCGGCGGCCCTCGGGACGATCATGGCCGACCCCGCGCTCAAGGCCCGGGCGGACAACCCGACCTCCCCGCGCACCTGGTACATCTCGATCCTGGACGATAACCCGCCGCTGGACAACGTCGAGTGCCGTAAGGCCGTGATCTACGCCGCCGACCGGGTGGGCCTGCAGAACGCCTACGGCGGTGAGCTCGCCGGCGAGATCGCCACGGGCCTCATGCCGCCGTCGATCGGCGGCTGGCAGAAGCTCGACCTCTACCCGACCGGCACCGGCGACGTGGAGAAGGCCAAGGCGGCTCTCGCGGCATGCGGGCAGCCCGACGGGTTCGAGACGACGATGACCTTCCGCTCCGACCGTCCCAAGGAGCAGGCGGCCGCCGAGTCGATGCAGCAGGCGCTCGCCAAGGTCGGCATCAAGCTCACCCTGAAGGGCTTCCCCACCAGCTCGTACTTCAGTGAGTACGCCGGTAAGCCCGCCTACACGAAGAAGAACAACGTCGGCCTGGCCACCCACGGCTGGCAGGCCGACTGGAACGACGGCTTCGGCTTCCTGTCGCAGATCGTGGACAGCCGGACCATCCGCGAGTCCGGCAACTACAACCTCAGCATCAAGAGCCCCGAGATCGACGCGCTGATCGACCAGGCCAGCGCCGAGACCGATGTCGCCAAGCGCGAAGCCATCTGGGGGGAGATCGACCGCAAGGTCATGGAGAACGCCTACGTGCTGCCCGCGGTCTGGGCCAAGGCCCTGACCATCCGGGGCCAGGGCTTGACCAACGTCTACGTCACCGGCGCCTTCGACATGTACGACTTCCCGGCCCTGGGCGTCGAGTAACCGAAGCGGGCAACCGACAGGCAAGGCGTAAGGGGGCCGGCCCGACCGGCCGGCCCCCGGAGCCGGGGGAACAGTGGTCACTTACATCATCCGGCGGCTGATCGCCGCGGTGCTCATGCTGGTCGTGGTGAGCATCGTCACCTTCTCGATCTTTTTCGTGATCCCGCGGCTCGCCGGGGTCACCGCCACCGACTTCGCCAACCGCTACGTCGGGAGCAAGGGCGCCACCGCGGAGACCGTGGCGCACCTCGCGGAGAAGCTCGGCTTCAACGATCCGCTGACCGTGCAGTACGGCAGATGGGTCAAGGGGATCGTCGCCGGTTCCGAGTTCGACACCGGAGTCTCGATCGAGCACTGCCCGGCACCATGCCTCGGCTACTCCTTCATCACCAAGACGCCGGTGTGGCCGGAGCTGCTGGACCGGCTGCCGGTCACGGTGTCGCTCGCGCTCGGCGCCTCGGTCATCTGGCTCGTCGCGGGCGTGGCCACCGGCGTGCTGTCCGCGCTGCGCCGGGGCAGCTTCTTCGACCGGGCCGCGATGGGCGTCGCGCTCGCCGGCGTCTCCCTGCCGATCTTCTTCACCGGCATGATCTCCCTGGTCTACTTCAGCTACAAGTTCGGCATCACCGTGCCGGGCGGCACCTTCGTGTCCTTCACCGAGAGCCCGGTGCAGTGGGCGTACAGCCTGATCCTTCCGTGGATCACGCTGGCCTTCCTGTACGCGGCCAGCTATGCGCGGCTGACCCGCGCGGGGATGCTGGAGACCATGGGCGAGGACTACATACGCACCGCCCGGGCGAAGGGCCTGCCGGAGTCCAGAGTGATCACCAAGCACGGCCTGCGCGCCGCGCTCACCCCGATCGTCACGATCTTCGGTATGGACGTCGGGCTGCTGCTGGGCGGCGCCATCCTGACCGAGACCACGTTCTCGCTGCCCGGGGTCGGCAGGTACGCGGTGCAGGCGATCAGCGCCAACGACCTTCCGAAGATCATGGGAGTGGTCATGCTCACCGCGTGCTTCGTGGTCGTCGCGAACCTGATCGTCGACCTGTTGTACGCGGTGGTGGACCCGAGGGTGAGGCTGGGATGACTTTCCTCGAACTGAAGGATCTGCGGATCCACTTTCCCACCGACGACGGACTGGTCAAGTCGGTCGACGGGCTGTCCTTCACGCTGGAACGCGGAAAGACGCTCGGCATCGTCGGCGAGTCCGGCTCGGGCAAGAGCGTCACCAGCCTGGGCGTCCTCGGCCTGCACAAGGGCGGCCGGGCGAAGATCTCCGGGGAGATCTGGCTGGACGGCGAGGAGCTCGTCGGCGCGAGCGCCGAGCATGTGCGGAAGCTGCGCGGCAAGAAGATGGCGATGATCTTCCAGGATCCGCTGTCCGCGATGCACCCGTACTACACGGTCGGCAACCAGATCATCGAGGCGTACCGGATCCACCACGACGTCAGCAAGAAGGTCGCACGCAAGCACGCGATCGACATGCTCGCCCGGGTCGGCATCCCGCAGCCCGACCGGCGGGTCGACTCCTACCCGCACGAGTTCTCCGGCGGTATGCGGCAGCGCGCGATGATCGCCATGGCGCTGTGCTGTGACCCCGAGTTGCTGATCGCCGACGAGCCGACCACGGCGCTCGACGTGACCGTGCAGGCGCAGATTCTCGACCTCATGCGCGACCTGCAGCGCGACTTCAACGCGGCGCTGATCATCATCACCCACGACCTCGGCGTGGTCGCCGAGCTGTCCGACGACATCCTCGTGATGTACGGCGGGAAATGCATCGAGTACGGCTCGGCCGAGGACATCTTCGAGCGGCCCGAGCACCCCTACACCTGGGGGCTGCTGGGCTCGATGCCCCGCCTTGACCGGGAGCCGACCGAGCGGCTGCTCCCGATCAAGGGGTCGCCGCCGTCGCTGATCAACGTGCCGTCCGGGTGCGCGTTCCACCCGCGCTGCCCCTATGCCGAACGTACGGCCGGCCGCTCCGAGACCGAGGTGCCCGAACTGCTGGAGACGGCGGGCGGTCACCGGGTGCGCTGCCATCTGCCGGGCGAGCGCCGGCGCGCCATCTGGGAGAAAGAGGTCATGCCGAACCTGGAGGGAACCTCATGAGCCGGGGAAGCGAGCCGCTGCTGTCGGTCCAGGGACTGGAGAAGCACTTCCCCGTGACGAAGGGGCTGCTCAAGCGGCAGGTGGGCGCGGTCAGGGCGGTGGACGGCATCGGCTTCGACGTCGTCAAGGGCGAGACGCTGGGCCTGGTGGGAGAGTCGGGGTGCGGCAAGACCACCACCGGCCGTCTGATCACCCGGCTGATCGAGCCGACCGGGGGGAAGATCGTCTTCGACGGGCGGGACATCACGCACATGTCGCAGGGGCGGCTGCGCCCGCTCCGCCGCGACATGCAGATGATCTTCCAGGACCCCTACAGCTCGCTGAATCCCCGGCACACGGTCGGCGCCATCGTCGGCGCGCCGTACCGCATCCAGGGGATCAAGACCGAGCACGGCGTCAAACGGGCCGTCCAGGAGATCCTGGAGCTGGTCGGCCTCAACCCCGAGCACTACAACCGCTATCCGCACGAGTTCTCCGGCGGTCAGCGGCAGCGCATCGGCATCGCCAGGACGCTCGCGCTCAAGCCGAAGCTGATCATCGCGGACGAGCCGGTCTCCGCGCTCGACGTGTCGATCCAGGCCCAGGTCGTCAACCTCCTGGAGGACCTGCAGAGCGAGCTCGACCTCACCTACGTGGTGATCGCGCACGACCTGTCGGTGGTCCGGCACATCAGCGATCGCGTCGCGGTCATGTACCTCGGCAAGATCGTCGAGATGGCCGACCGTACGGACCTCTACGGGTCACCGATGCATCCGTACACGAACGCGCTGCTGTCGGCGGTCCCGATCCCCGATGTCCGGCGCCGGAGCGAGCGGGAGCGCATCCGCCTGCAGGGCGATGTGCCGTCGCCGCTCAACCCGCCGCCGGCCTGCCGCTTCCACACACGGTGCTGGAAGGCGCAGGAGATCTGCCGGAAGGTCGAGCCGCCGCTGACGGCGCTCGCCCCCGGCCACCAGGTGGCCTGCCACTTCCCGGAGAACCTCTCGGGGGACGCGCCGCCGGCGCCGGCGGCCGGTCAGGAGAAGGAACCGGGCACGATCAGCCCGGTCTCGTAGGCCAGGACGACCGCCTGGACCCGGTCGCGCAGCCCCAGCTTGGTGAGCACGTTGCCGACATGGGTCTTCACGGTCGTCTCACTGACCACCAGCCCCGCGGCGATCTCGGCGTTCGACATGCCCTTGGCGATCAGGCGGAGCACCTCCAGCTCGCGCTCGGTCAGCCGGTCGAGCCGCGGCGGGGTGGCCTGTCCGTGCGCCGAGGGCAGCCGGGTCGCGAACCTGTCCAGCAGCCGCCGTGTCACGCTCGGCGCGACGATCGCGTCGCCGGCGGCCACCACCCGGATGGCCTGCACCAGGTCGTCCGGTGGCACGTCCTTCAACAGGAACCCGCTCGCGCCGGCGCGCAGCGCCTCCACGATGTACTCGTCCAGATCGAACGTGGTCAGCACGAGCACCTTCGGCACGTGCGCTCTCGGCGCCGCCTCCCTGACGATGCGCCGGGTCGCCTCGATGCCGTCCGTGCCCGGCATGCGCACGTCCATCAGCACGACATCGGGCAGCAGGGCCCGGGACTGGTCCATCGCGGTCGCGCCGTCGCCGGCCTCGCCGACGACGGTGATGTCGCGCTCCGCCTCCAGGATGAACCGGAAGCCGGTGCGCAGCAGCGGCTGGTCGTCAACCAGTAGCACCCTGATCGTCATGCCGTTTCCTTGAGGGGGCCGCCCTTGAGCGGGCCGTGTTGTCTGAGGGGGCTGTGTTGTTTTAAGGGGAACTGAGCGTGGACCTCGAATCCACCCCCGCTCCGGGGACCGATCCGCAGGACACCACCATAGAGCGCGACGCGCTCCCGAATGCCCACCAGGCCGTGGCCGGTCCCGCCGGGACGTTCTGGATCGGCCGCGGCGCCGCGCCCGTCGTCCTCGACGTGGACCGTCAACTCGTCCGGCCCGTGCCGTACGGTGACCCAGGCGCCGGCGGCCGGCCCCGCGTGGCGCAGGCTGTTGGTGAGGGCCTCCTGCACCAGGCGGTAGGCGGCCAGGTCGATGCCCGGCGGCAGCGTGCCCTCCTCGCCCTCCACCAGCAACCGGATGCGCAGGCCCGCCTCGCGCATCTGCTCGACCAGCGTCCGCAGATCCCCCATGCCCGGCTGGGGCGCTCGCTCGGCGGGGCCGTCCGTACGCAGCACGCCCACGATGTTGCGCATCTCTGCCATCGCGGTGCGGCCCATCTCCTCGATCGCGGTCAGCGCGTCGCGTGCGACGGCCGGCCTGCTGTCCAGCACCTTGCGCGCGGCGGCGGCCTGGACGGTCATCACGCTGACGTGGTGCGCCACCACGTCGTGCAGCTCGCGGGCGATCCGGGAACGCTCCTCGGCCCGCGCCGCCCGGGTGTCGGCCTCGCGGGCGCGCTCCAGCCGGTCGGCCCGCTGCACCAGTTCCGCGAGGTAGGCGCGGCGCAGCCGGACCGTCCGGCCGCTCACCCAGCAGAGCAGGATGACCACGATGATCACCGCGTGCTCCGGCCACGACAGCGTCAGCGGCGAGAGGCCGGCCCCGACGGCGTAACCGATCACGGTGACGGCGAGGCCGGCCAGGCTCAGCGCGAGCCCCCGGTGGGCGGCCACCGTGTAGAGCAGGATCAGACCGGCGATCTCGCTGAGCCCGGTGTTGTAGCCGAGGGAGTTGAGCGTGCACTCCGGGAGCGTGGTCAGCGTCAGCAGCACGAACGGCCGGCTCCGTCGCAACGCCACGGGCAGCGTGCACAGCACCGCCAGGATCATGTTCAGCGCGTCGGGCGGGCGGATCTCGACGCCCGTGGCGCCCTGCAACCGCGCCACCTCCTCCGCGCCGATCAAAGTGATCACGACGAGCGTGCCCGCCGTCAGTACCACCGCGAGGAGCGAGTCGCCGAACAGGGGATGAGACCTGAGCCAGGACCGGAGACCGGCGGAGGTGAAGCGCACGTACCAAATCTAGGCCGTCCTTCCGGCCGGCCACCCTGCTCAAGGGGGATGGCCGTCTCCTCCCAACGGAGGAGACGGACGCCGGGCCGCGCCCGGGTCAGATCTCGTCGGTCGCGGCCCGCCTGCTCACCCGCGCGGACAGGCGGGGCTCGCGGTCGGGGACCGGCGGCGGCGTGCCGCCGAACTCCGGGCACAGCGCCTGATGATCGCACCAGTCGCACAGCCGGGAGGGCCGGGCCCGCCACTCGCGGGTGCGGACCGCCCGCTCGATCGCCGTCCACAGCGCCTCGACCTTGCGCTCGGTGGCCCGCAGGTCGGCCTCGTCGGGCACGTAGCGGAGGATCTCCCCGTTGCCCAGGTACATGAGCTGGAGCATCCGCGGCACGGCGCCCCCGCTGCGCCACAGCGCCAGCGCGTAGAACCTCATCTGGAACAGCGCCTTGGCCTCGAAGTCGCGCCCCGGCGCCGCGCCGGTCTTGTAGTCGACGATCCGCGTCTCCCCGGTGGGCGCGACGTCGAGGCGGTCGATGTAGCCGCGCAGCAGCAACCCGCTGTCGAGCACCGCCTCCACATACATCTCCCGCTGCGCCGGCTCCAGCCGCTGCGGATCCTCCAGCGTGAAGTAGCGCTCCACCATGCCCCTGGCCTGGGTCAGCCAGGCGTCCCGCTCCCCGTCGTCGGAGAAGAGCCCGCCGTATTCCGGCTCCTCCTCCAGCAGCCGGTTCCACTCCGGCTCCAGCAGGTCGAGGGCCGCCGCGACCGTACGGCCCTGCGCGGGCAGGTCGTACAACCGCTCCAGCACCGCGTGGACGAGCGTGCCGCGCACCGCCGCCGGAGAGGGCCGCTCGGGAAGCTGGTCGATCACTCTGAAGCGGTAGAGCAGGGGGCAGGTCATGAAGTCGCCGGCACGGGAGGGGGACAGCGCGCCGATGATCGAGCGCTCTTCGGCGAGGGTCATGCCCTGCACTGTAAGGCACCTGGCCGACAGAACGCCTCCCGGCCTCATACGCTGATCCCACCCGCGGCACGTAGCATCGGGGTCAAGGGAGGGAAGGCGGCGAGTTATGAGCACACCTGTCAACGGGTCGTCCCAGGGGCTGCGGATGGGGCGCCCGTTCGGTATTCCGGTGTACGTCTCACCGACATGGCTCATCGTGGCGGCGTTCATCACGATCACTTTTCAGCCGCACATCGCCGCCATGCTGCCCGGCTACGGCGAGTTCGGGACCTACGCCGTGGCGCTGGCCTTCGCCGTACTGCTGTATCTGTCGGTCCTGCTGCACGAGCTCGCCCACTGCGTCGTGGCCAAGCACTACGGCCTGCCGGTGCGCCGCATCACGCTGTACATGCTCGGCGGCGTCTCGGAGATCGAGCGCGAGCCGGAGACCGCGGGCCGCGAGTTCAACGTCGCCTTCGCCGGGCCGCTGCTGTCGCTGGGGCTCGCCGGGATCGGCTACCTGTTCTACGCCTTCGTGGTCCCCCCGACGGGCGTCATCACCGTGCTGGTCTGGCAACTGTGGTGGTCGAACCTGATCGTCGGCGTGTTCAACCTGCTGCCCGGGCTGCCGCTCGACGGCGGCAGGATGCTGCGCGCCGCCGTCTGGAAGGTCACCAGCAGGTCCGGCACCGGCACGCTCGCCGCCGCCTGGGTGGGCCGCGGCGTGGCCGTCGCGGTCGTCGCCGTGCCGCTGCTGCTGAACCTGATGGCCGGCCAGGAGCCGGGACTCGGCGAGATGCTGTGGTCGGTCGTGCTCGCCTCGTTCATCTGGATCGGTGCGTCCCAGTCGCTGCGGATCGCCCGGGTCCGGGCACGCCTGCCGCAGTTGCGGGCCCGGCTGCTGGCCCGGCGGGCGATCCCGGTCACCGCGGGCACGCCGCTGGCCGAGGCGCTGCGCCGCGCCGTCGAGGCGGGAGCCGGCGCGATGGTCCTGGTCGACCACGACGGGCGGCCGGTCGGGATCGTCAACGAGGCCGCCGTCAACGCCACCCCGGAACAGCGCAGGCCGTGGGTCGACGTCGGATCCGTGACGCGTAGCCTGGAGCCGTCGCTCGTGCTCGGCGCCGACCTGGAGGGGGAGTCTCTGCTCGACGCCATGCGCGAGACCCCGGCGGGGGAGTACCTGTTGGTCGAGCGTGGCGGCGAGATCTTCGGCGTGCTGGCCACGGCCGACGTCAACCGCGTGTTCAGCGGGGTCTGACCGGCCGCTGAGCGGCGCCTGAGCGATCCGATCGAGACCAATCCCCCGAGACCGGGTGGTGTCACTTTTTGCTACGTTCTGGGGGTCGAACGGTATCGACCGCGGCGCGGTTCATCCGGTGGCGTTTCCGGGAGGGAGAGTTCTGTGACGGAACAGGGCGTGGGGGTGGTCCGCCCGCTGCCGGGGGAGGGCGTGGTCGCTCATCTGAACGGCTTACTGCTGGTGTGCGCGACCGGCCAGCCGGTCGAGGAGTTGCTGGGAGCCCTGCACGAGACGGCCGTGGCCGGCGGGGACGGCCGCGCCCTGGCCCGCAGGGTCGCCCACGTCCTCGCCCGGGCCATGGACGGACAGATCACGGGTGAGCCGGTGGCCTGCGCCGTCGCCGGCCCGGTCGCCGGCGGGGTGGCCGTGTTGGTCAGCGGTGACGCGTTCGCGACCGTCTCGGGCGGCCCTGACGGCGACGTCCACCTGGCCGGGCGTGAGGCGCTCACCTGGATGGACCGGCTGGTGGCCGGCCCCGTCGCCAAGATCGAGCTGCGGCTGCCGGGGGCGGGCCCGGCCGTCCCGTACGGCAGGCTCGACGGCGGCGTGGTCACCGGAGCCGGCCTCGAATGCGACTTCACCCAGGCCGGTGAGCGCGCCTTCCCCCCGCCGCCCGTCCCGCAGCACCGGCCTCAGCAGGTGCGGCCGGCCCCTCCCGGCCCGCCCGAGCCGATCGCCGCTCAGGAGCCGGTGGTGCCGTCGCCCGTCGCGCCCGGACCGATCGCGCCGCCCGCGCCGCCCGCGCCGCCCGTGCCTCCGGGCCCGCCCACGCCGCCGTTGCCCGCTCCGCCGCTGCCGCCGCTTTCCGCTCCGCCGACCTCCCAGCCGCAGGCCGAGCCCGCGCCCATATCGGGCCCGCACCCCGGCACCGGTCCGAATTCCGGGCCGATCTTCGGGCCGGCCTCCGAGCCGATTCCACCGCCCGTCCCCGGGCCGATCTCCGGGCCCATCTCCGTACCCGTTCCCGGGCCGATGCCGGGACCGATCCCGGGGCAGGGGGACCACGCGCCGTCGGGGGAGGAGGCGCAGCCGGAGAGCCTGCCGCCGGACGTTCCCGCCGCCGAGGAGGAGCCGGGGGAGATCACCCGGCTCGACACTCCCCCCGACTCCGACGGGCTGCTCATGGTCTACGGCGTCGACTGCAGGAACGACCACTTCAACGACCCGCGCGCGCCCTACTGCGCCGTCTGCGGCGTCGGCATCGACCAGCGGGCCGTCGTGCCGTACAAGGGGCCCCGGCCGCAGCTCGGCGTGCTCCTGCTCGACGACGGGGTGGCGCTGTCGCTCGACGGCGACTACGTGCTCGGGCGCGACCCCGAGCGCGCGCCCGAGGTCCAGTCGGGCGAGGCCCGGCCGGTCCGGGTGACCAGCCCGGACGGCTCGGTCTCCCGGCGGCACCTGCGGATCGCCCTGAACAACTGGGACGTCAACCTGATCGATCTCGGCTCGGTCAACGGGACGCAGATCCAGCCGCCGGGCGACCCCAACTTCTACGACATCCCGCCGAGCGAGCCGGTCCCGATCCTGCCCGGCACGACCGTGCGGGTCGGCGTCTCCCGGACGATGCGCTACGAGGCCCGGCGCGGCGGGTGACCCTCAGGGGCGCAGGCGCACCCACTGGAGGTCGTCGACGCGGGTGCCGTCCGGGCCGGGCAGCAGGCCCTTCGCGAGGTGCTCGCGGGTGAAACCGGCCCGTTCGAGCACGCGGTGCGAGGCCGTGTTGCCCGGGTCGGTGCCGGCGACGATCCTGCCGAGCGAGGTGTCGGCGAAGGCCCACTCCACGAGCAGGCGCACGGCGCGGGTGACCAGGCCGCGTCCGCGGAAGCCGGGGTGCAGGCTGTAGCCGACCATGGCCTGGCCCAGCGGCGGGATGATGTTGGCGAGCTGGATGTCCCCGGCGAAGGCGCCCGTCTCCGCGTCTCTGATCACCATGTCGGCCTGCTGCCCGGCCAGCCATCGGTGGCCCGCGTACCGGCAGCGTTCCCGGGCCTCGGCGCGTTCGATCGGCTGCGGCGGCACACGGTAGCGGACGACGTCCGGGACGTTCGTCAGCGCGTGCCAGTCGTCGGCGTCGGCCGCCGCGAGCGGCGTGAGCCGTACGACCCCGTCGGTGAGCGCGCCGCCGGGATGACCGCCGGGGAGGAACGGCAGCAGCGGCGTGATCGGCTCGCCGGAGTCCGTGGCCAGCCGGGCGTACGCCGCCAGGTCGGCGCGGGAGCCGTCCCGCCTGGCCTGTGCCCCGCGCTGCACGCCTTCGAGGGCGAACCCGGCGCGGCGGGCGACCAACTGGCTCGCGACGTTCTCGACGTCGGCCCGCAGCGTCATGCGCGACAGCCCGTGGGCGAACGCCCAGTCGGCGAGCGCGCGCAGCGCGGTCGTGGCGGCCCCGCGGCCGCGTGCCCGGGGCGCGAGCCAGTAGCCGACCTCGCCGTTGCCGTACCGGTCCGCCGGCTGCAGGCCGATCACGCCCAGCATCTCGCCGGTCACCCGGTCGGCGATCACGAAGTTGGCCCCGCCCGCCTTCCAGGTGTCGGGGGTGACCACGGTGATCCACTCCAGCGCGTCGTTCGGGGTGTACGGCGAAGGGACCAACGGGATGAATCGAGCTATCGCCGGATCGGAGCAGGCCCGGGTCACGGCGTCGGCGTCCGCTTCGACGGGGAGCCGCAGGACGACCGGTCCGGCGGAGATGACCTCTTGGGGAAACATGCTCGATTGTTACCGGTCGCTTCGCCGATCCGCGACGGATTTCCCGCCCGGCAGAACAGCGGTGGAGGGCACCGGTGCCCCTCCCGCCGACCTTTGCCCCGGGCAAACCTCGGCGGTCGCGGCACTAGTGTTTTCAGCATGGGCTTTCGCAGGCACGGGCCGTTCCAGGCCGGAGATCAGGTTCAGCTCACCGACCCGAAGAACAAGCGGCACACGGTGACGCTGAAGGAGGGCGGGGTCTTCCACACGCACAAGGGATCGATCCCGCACGATGACCTGATCGGGCAGCCGGAGGGCTCGGTCGTCCGTTCCTCCGGCGGCACCGCGTATCTGGCGTTCCGGCACCTGCTGCCCGACTACGTGCTGTCCATGCCGCGCGGCGCGGCGGTCATCTACCCCAAGGACGCCGCCCAGATCGTCGCGATGGCCGATGTCTTCCCCGGCGCCCGGGTGGTCGAGGCCGGGGTGGGGTCGGGCGCGCTCACGTGCTTCCTGCTGCGCGCGGTCGGTCCCGAGGGATCGGTGACCTCCTACGAGAGGCGGGCGGACTTCGCCGAGGTGGCCACCAGGAACGTGCAGAAGTTCTTCGGTGGTCCGATGGACCAGTGGCGGCTGGTGGTCGGCGACTTCGTGGCGGCGCTCGACGAGACGGACGTCGACCGGGTGATCCTCGACATGCTCGCGCCGTGGGAGTGCGTCGACGCCGCGGCCAAGGCCCTCACTCCGGGTGGGGTTATCTGCTGCTATGTCGCCACAACCACCCAGATGTCCAGAACGGTGGAAACCCTGCGCGAGCACGGGAGTTTCACCGAGCCTCACGCGTGGGAGACCTTGATTCGCGACTGGCATGTCGAGGGCTTGGCCGTACGACCAGATCATCGGATGGTCGGTCACACCGGCTTTCTCGTCACGGCCCGTCGCATGGCGGAGGGGGTCACCCCGCCGCCGAGGAGAAGACGCCCGGCAAAGGGGGCGTACGGAGAAGGGGCCGAACTAGTGTGACGATTCAGCCACGAACCGGCAAAACCGCGTGACACGGGAACATAAGGGTGTGTTCCTAATGCTGAGCCGATTAAACGGTCCATTAGGCATCAAACGCCGAACACCCAACGTAACTACACGAACACTGCCCGGCCAGGTTACGTACAGCGCCAAGATAGGTAGGGTCTTGAGTAGTCGTTCTCGACGGGGAAGGAGGTGACGGGGCGTGGCAGCTCGCGACGACGCCGAGGCTCGAGCCGCGCAGCGCGAACGGGAGGTCGCGGATCTCACAACACAGGTCTCCTTCCTGCAGGAGGAGATCACCGCGCTGCGGCGGAAGCTGGCCGAGTCTCCCCGGCAGGCCAGGATCATCGAAGAACGTCTCCATGAGGCGCAGGCGCAGGTGGCCGCCCTCACCAGCCAGAACGAGCGGCTGGTTTCCACCCTCAAGGAGGCCAGGGACCAGATAGTCGCCCTCAAGGAGGAGGTCGACCGGCTGGCGCAGCCGCCGTCAGGCTTCGGTGTGTTCCTCGAGGCCAGGGAAGACGGCACGGTGGAGGTGTTCACCGGCGGCCGCAAACTCCGGGTGAACGTCAGCCCGGCCGTGGACGTCGAGTCGCTCAAGCGTGGCCAGGAGGTCATGCTGAACGAGGCGCTCAACGTCGTGGAGGCCCTCGGCTTCGAGGAGGTCGGCGAGATCGTCATGCTCAAGGAGCTCCTTGAGGACGGCGACCGCGCCCTCGTCATCTCGCACGCGGACGAGGAACGGGTGGTCAAGCTCGCGCACTCGCTGCTGGACCAGCCGCTGCGCGCCGGCGACTCACTCCTGCTCGAACCCCGGTCGAACTACGTGTACGAGCGGATCCCGAAGGCCGAGGTCGAGGAGCTCGTGCTGGAAGAGGTCCCGGACATCTCCTACGAGGAGATCGGCGGGCTCAACCGGCAGATCGAGCAGATCAGGGACGCCATCGAGCTGCCCTACCTGCACGCCGACCTGTTCCGGGAGCACCAGCTCCGTCCGCCGAAGGGCGTGCTGCTGTACGGGCCGCCCGGTTGCGGCAAGACGCTCATCGCCAAGGCCGTGGCCAACTCCCTGGCCAAGCAGGTCGCGGAGAAGACCGGCCAGTCCGGCAAGAGCTTCTTCCTCAACATCAAGGGCCCCGAGCTGCTGAACAAGTACGTCGGCGAGACCGAGCGGCACATCCGCCTGGTCTTCCAGCGGGCCCGGGAGAAGGCCTCCGAGGGCACCCCGGTGATCGTGTTCTTCGACGAGATGGACTCGATCTTCCGGACCCGGGGGTCCGGCGTCTCCTCCGACGTGGAGAACACCATCGTCCCTCAGCTCCTGTCGGAGATCGACGGCGTCGAGGGCCTGGAGAACGTCATCGTCATAGGCGCGTCCAACCGCGAAGACATGATCGACCCCGCGATCCTGCGGCCCGGCCGCCTGGACGTGAAGATCAAGATCGAACGGCCGGACGCCGAGGCCGCCAAGGACATCTTCTCGAAGTACCTGGTCAGCGAGCTGCCGCTGCACGCGGACGATCTGACCGAGCACGGTGGCAGCCGTGAGAGCACGATCCTGGAGATGATCCAGCGGGTCGTCGAGCGGATGTACGCCGAGAGCGAGGAGAACCGCTTCCTGGAGGTGACCTACGCCAACGGCGACAAGGAGGTCCTCTACTTCAAGGACTTCAACTCCGGAGCGATGATCCAGAACATCGTGGACCGCGGCAAGAAGATGGCCATCAAGGAGTTCCTCGACACCGGGCAGAAAGGCCTGCGGATCTCGCACCTGCTGGCCGCCTGCGTCGACGAGTTCTCCGAGAACGAGGATCTGCCCAACACCACCAACCCCGACGACTGGGCCAGGATCTCCGGCAAGAAGGGCGAGCGGATCGTCTACATCCGCACGCTCGTGCAGGGCAAGCAGGGCACCGAGGCCGGCCGGTCGATCGACACGGTCGCCAATACCGGTCAGTACCTGTAATTCGATACCGCGAAGTGGAGGGGGCGCGAGCGATCGCGCCCCCTCTCTCGTTCTGCCCTCTCCCTCGTTTCGCGTGCCCTGCCGACGCCGCTTCGTCGAGCGTGGAGTCTCGACCGCATATCGGCCAGGTCTCCGACTGGGCAAGATCCGAGAACCGGGGAACCGGCTCGTACGCGATCACGTCAAAGGTGAGTGATCTACCTAGGTGTTGCCGAGGACAAGGCCGCGGGGGGTCGGGCCACCGGAGACAGGGACGCCGGGGGTAGGGCCGGCGGGGGCGGCGGCACTCAGGCGGGGAAGGGTCGCCGCCTCGTCGAGCTGGACGCCCTCAGGTTCGTCGCGGCGTTCGCCGTCATGTCCTTCCACTACCTGGCGGCCAGCCGATCTCTGTGGAACGAGCACCCGACCACCCTGTTCTCCGAGGTCAACCGCCTGACGACGCTCGGCATCCTCGGCGTGGAGCTGTTCTTCCTCATCAGCGGATTCGTCATCCTGATGAGCGTGTGGGGCCGCACCATCGGTCAGTTCGCGATCTCCCGGGTGGCCCGGCTGTATCCGGCGTACTGGTTCGCCGTTCTCGTGATCTTCATCCTCTACCGCTTCAGCGGTGTCTCCGGCTTCGATCCGAAGCTCGACGACGGCGAGTACCTGCTCAACCTGACCATGCTGCAGGGCGCGTTCGGGGTGGGCCACGCTGGCAGCGTCTTCTGGTCGCTGTGGGTGGAGCTGCGCTTCTACGTCCTCGTTGCCGTGTTCTCGCTGTTCGGGGTCACCGTACGGCGCTGCCTGGTCTTCATGGGGACCTGGCTCGCGCTCGCCCTGGCCGCCGAGTTCACCCAGAACGACGTGCTGGTCTTCGTCTTCCTGCCCCGGCAGGCGTCGTACTTCATCGGCGGGATGGCCTTCTACCTGATCTACCGGTTCGGCGCGCGTGCCTGGGGGCCGTGGCTGTTCGTGGCCGCCTCCTTCGCGATGTCCCTGTACGTCGCCCAGCTGCGCGTGGGGTCACGGGTGGACATGATCGGCCTCAAGCACTTCCCCGCGCCGCCGGAGGGGGTGATCGTCGCCATTACGCTGATCTACCTGCTGATGGCCGCCGTCGCGCTCGGCTGGCTGCGCTGGCTGAACTGGCGGCCCCTGATCACCGTGGGCGCCCTGACCTACCCCCTGTACCTCCTGCACCAGAACGTCTCGGCCGTCCTCATCCCGGCCTACCGCGACGAGTTCGACCCCTGGGTGCTCGCCGCGATCACGATGGGCGTCTCCATCGCACTGGCCTATCTGGTTTACCGGATCGTCGACAAGCCGGGCCAGCGGCTGCTGAAGACCGTCCTGGAGGCGCTGCGCGCCCGTGTGCGCCCGGCCAGAGGCTCCAGGCGAAGTCATCGGGCATCCGTGCCGTAAGTGTCTGGCAACAGGGCATAGAGAAAGGGCCAGGGAGTGTTGACGCGGCCCGGGTCCGGCAGGGCATGGTTTGTGAAACATGACCTAGGCTCGGGGATATAACTGACGACGGCCTGAGCGGCGGGGTGCGAATGACGGTACGGCGGGTGATGGGCATCGAGACCGAGTACGGCATCGCCGTACCCGGGCAGCCCGGGGCGAACGCGATGGTGACCTCCTCACAGGTCGTCAACGCCTATCTCGCGGCATCGGCGGCGCGGGCACGCCGCGCACGGTGGGACTTCGAGGAGGAGAACCCGCTCCGCGACGCCCGGGGCTTCGACCTGGCCCGTGAGGTGGCCGACCAGAGCCAGCTCACCGACGAGGACCTCGGCCTGGCCAACGTGATCCTCACCAACGGCGCGCGATTGTACGTCGACCACGCTCATCCGGAGTACTCCACACCCGAGTGCACCAACCCACGCGCAGCGGTGATCTGGGACAAGGCCGGGGAGCGGGTGATGTACGACGCGGCGGTCCGCGCCTCGGCGATGCCCGGCAACGCCCCCATCCAGCTCTACAAGAACAACACCGACGCCAAGGGCGCCTCCTACGGCTGTCACGAGAACTACCTGATGCGGCGGGCCACGCCGTTCGCCGACATCGTGCGGCACCTGACACCGTTCTTCGTGTCGCGCCAGGTCGTCTGCGGCGCAGGCAAGGTCGGCATCGGGCAGGACTCGCGCGGCGACGGCTTCCAGATCAGCCAGCGGGCCGACTTCTTCGAGGTCGAGGTCGGTCTGGAGACCACGCTCAAGCGGCCGATCATCAACACCCGGGACGAACCGCACGCCGACCCCGAGAAGTACCGTCGCCTGCATGTGATCATCGGCGACGCCAACATGTCGGAGATCTCGACGTATCTGAAGCTGGGGACCACAGCGCTGGTCCTCGCGATGATCGAGGAGGGGTTCCTCACCGCCGACCTCACCCCCGAGTCGCCGGTCGCGGCGCTGCGGGCGGTGTCGCACGACCCGACCTGCCGGTACGAGATCGCCCTGCGCAACGGGCGGAAGATGACCGCCGT
The DNA here is from genome assembly GCF_001417795.1 of Sphaerimonospora mesophila. Lineage (NCBI taxonomy): Bacteria > Bacillati > Actinomycetota > Actinomycetes > Streptosporangiales > Streptosporangiaceae > Sphaerimonospora > Sphaerimonospora mesophila. The sequence goes on from NZ_BCBX01000057.1 coordinate 24,786, forward strand.
CCAGCTGCAGATGGAGTATCTGGAGCAGGCGCGCAAGTACGTCGAGGACCGCTTCGGCGCCGGCGCCGACGAGATGACCAAGGACGTGCTGGCCCGCTGGGAGTCCGTGCTCACCCGGCTCGCCGAGGATCCCATGCAGTTGTCCAGGGAGCTCGACTGGGTGGCCAAGCTGGAGATCCTGGAGGGCTACCGGACCAGGGACGGCCTGCCCTGGTCCCATCCGCGCCTGCAGCTCGTGGACCTGCAGTACTCCGACATCCGCCCCGACCGCGGCCTCTACAACCGCCTCGTGGCGCGCGGCCGGATGCAGCGGCTGGTGAGCGACGAGGAGGTCGATCGCGCCGTCGAGCTGCCGCCCACCGACACCCGCGCCTACTTCCGCGGCCGGTGCCTGCGCCAGTACAGCGACACGGTGGCCGCGGCCTCCTGGGACTCGGTGATCTTCGACATTCCCGGCCGGGAGTCGCTGCAGCGCGTGCCGACCCTGGAGCCGCTGCGGGGGACCAAGGCGCACGTCGGCGACCTGCTCGACCGGTGCCGCACCGCCGCCGACCTCGTCGCCGCGCTCACCGGGGAGAGCTGACCGCCCGCGTCCCAGGGAGAAGCCGTGCTCAGCGCGCCGAGGTGCGGGGCACGGGATCAAGGGCCCGGCGGCCGGGCGGCGCCGCCGGGATGCCCCGCCGCCGCAGGAACTCGACCAGTACGGCGGCCGCCTGCTCGGCCGTGGGCCGCTCGCGCGGGTCGCGGCGCAGCAGCGCCGTCAGCAGCCCCGTGAGCGGCCCGGCCGACGGCGGCGGGACGGACCCGCCGGCCGCGACGGGAGGCACGCCCTCGATGCCGAAGTAGAGCGTGGCGCCGAACGACCACAGGTCGGCCGCGACCGACGGCGGCGCCCCGTGCAGCCGCTCGGGTGCGAGGTAGACCCCGGTGCGCACGATCGGGACCGTGGCCGACGACGAGGAGTCGCGGTCGTAGGCCGCGATCCCGAAATCCGTGAGGACCACCCGGTCCTCGGTCAGCAGGACGGTGTCCGGACGGATGTCACCGTGCAGCACGCCCATCGCGTGCGCGTGCCGTACGCCGGCCAGGAGCTGGAACCCCACCCAACCGGCCCAGTGCACCGGCAGGCGCCCCAGGTGCCGCAGGGTGTCGCCGAGTGTGAGGCCCTGCAGCAGTTCGGTGACGATCCAGAGCCGGCCACGGTCCTCCAGCAGGTCGTGCACCGTGATGATCGCGGGATGGCTCAGGCGGGCGGCCGAGCGCGCCTCGCGCAGGGCCTGTCGTCGCGCCGCCGGGAGGTCCACCGCATCCGCCCGGTACGGCGGCTGCACCTCCTTGATCGCCACATCCCGCTTGAGGCGTAGATCGTGCGCGTGCCACATGATCCCCGCGCCGTCCCGGCGCAGTGGTGACAGCAGCCGGTAGCGCTTCGCCAGCAGTCGCCGTTCCCCGGTCTCCATCAGCCACCCGTCGTCCCATGATCCCGTAGGTCACATTCTCCCTGGGAACGGTCCCAACGGTGACCACAGGGGACGTACGGGAGCCCGACCTCGATAACGATCCGGTCTACCGGCGCCGGGCGGTGAAGACCGCGAGACCTTTCGCGCGCATTGTCGTCCGGTTCGGGGAAGATAGGGAGAGAGGGGTCCCCCGAGCACCGGAGGTGGGAGATATGGCGACCAAGGAGACCGGCGGCCAGAAGCAGACGGGCCGCCAGGATCACGAGGTCGAGGAGGTCGAGGCGCAGGCGTCCCCGGACGTGCAGGAGCGCAACGAGAAACTCACCGACGACGTCGACGCGATCCTCGACGAGATCGACGAGGTCCTTGAGGAGAACGCGGAGGAGTTCGTCCGCAGCTACGTGCAGAAGGGTGGTCAGTAGGGGGCCGGGCCGGCGAGGCCGACCGGTCGCGATCACGACGGGACGGAGCGCGGGCCGTACGAATTCTCCGAGACTTCCAGCGGGGCGGTGCAGGAGCCGAGCACGCCCCGCTGTCTCGTTCCCGGGCCGCCCAGAGGGCTCGCTCAAGTGATCGTCAGCCGGGGTGCGGGGAGCGAAGCGGGAGGGAACGAGGACCGCATGCCGGGATCCGCTCGCCGGGACCCGGCGGCGGACCGGAGCTTCCTCCCGGTGCGGCGACCGGAGCGATCAGGGACTTCCTCAGCGGTGTCCGTTCACTCGACCGATGCCCCAGCGGTCAGGGGCCGCCGGTGCCCTCCCCGGCCTCCTCCGCGCATTCGCCGCCCAGCTGCGTCCCGGTGGAGCCGGCGTACGCACGGATGATCCGCTGGGCCGCGACGATGTCCCGTAGCGCCCCGCCGAGCCCGGTGAGCGGCGGCTCGTCCTGGGTGACGAACCGGTGGAAGGCGACGAGCTGCCGCTCGAAGGCCTCGGCGACGTCCAGGAAGACCATCGTCCGTTCGGTGGTTCCCACCCGCGATCTGACGGAGAGCCGGGTCGGCGCGTTGAGCAGGTAGGGGGAGGGGAAGAGCAGCTCCAGCGAGCCGTGCTCGTGGTGCAGCGTCACCGACTCGTGGTAGGCGGGGTAGCTCGGCAGGTAGTGCCAGCGCAGGCCGTACCTGCCGCGTCCGGCGGCGGCCGGCGTCCCGGGCAGGGCCCCGGTCACCTCGATCGACGGTGGGAAGGCGTCCGGCGGCCAGACGGCCACGTGGTCCACGGTCGGCGGGATCCGGGAGTCCTGTCCCCGATGCGGCCGCGCAGACCCCTGAAACGGCCCCTGAGACGGCCCCTGAGACGGCCGCTGGGATGACCATGGGGACGGTCCGGGGGACGGCTCGGCGAACAGCCGCATGAGCGCCAGTTCGTGGCTCACGCTCCCCAACAGGACCTCGGAGTAGAGGCGGCGCAGCCGTTCCGGCGCGGCGCCGACGGCGGCGGTGACCGACCGCTCCGCTGCCTCCAGGTAGGGGGCGATCCGCTCGGGGCGAGGGGAGCCGGACGCCCGCGCGCGGGCGAACAGGCGCTGGGACTCCCCGGAGGGATGCAGCACGGTGACGTCCAGGTGGCGCACGCACTCCGGGCCGCCGACCTCGTGGAGGCACTCCAGCAGCCGCTGGACCGCGGGGTCGTACTGCTTCATGTAGCCGACCATCAGCCGGGCCTCGCCCGCCGCCGCCAGGTCGCGCACCTCGGCACGGCTGTAGGCCAGGGGCTTCTCGCACAGCACCCAGTGGCCGCGCTCCAGCGCGGCCCGCACGAGAGCGCCGTGACAGCCGGGGGTGAGCACGAGCACCGCATCGACGCCGCCCGCGTCCAGCATCTCGGCCGGGTCGCCGTACGCCCGTGCGCCCAGCCCGCGGCCGACCTCCTCCGCGTGGTCGCGGTCCAGGTCGCACACGGCGGCCACCTGGAACATGTCCCACCGCCGGGCCAGCAGCGGCAGGTAGACGACCTGCGCGACCACGCCCAGCCCCACGACGCCCACTCTCAACGCGTCCATGGCCCCCCGCCCCCGCGTCACCTTTTCACGGCATCACCGTCCCCAGGCCGGAACTCCTGGAAACCGTACGGCTCGGGCACCGGTTCGCGTTCAGCTGATCGGGAAGAGTGCAACGAGTGGGGAGACATGAGTAGGGTCGGGCGTAACAACGCAAGCTTGGAGGGAGTCGCGTGGCATCTCAGCAGGCCTGGATGAACCACCTCTTCACGAACACGGGGTCGTCGTCGTTCACCGAGTTCCTCGGGGCCTACGCCCCGAATCTGCTGCCCACCCGGGAACGGGCGCTGGCGGCGCCGGTAGGCGACCAGATCCCGCACGCGACCACGATCGTCGCCGTGACCTGCGCAGGCGGAGTCGTCATGGCAGGTGACCGGCGCGCGACCTCCGGAAACATCATCTCGCAGCGGGACATCGAGAAGGTCTTCCGCACCGACGACCATTCCTGCATGGGCATCGCGGGCACCGCGAGCATGGGTCTGGAGGTGGCCCGGCTCTTCCGTGTGGAGCTGGAGCACTACGAGAAGACGGAGGGCAGGTCGCTGTCCACCGAGGGCAAGGCCCAGCGCCTGGCCACCATGATCCGTGGAAATCTGGGCATGGCCATGCAGGGCCTGGCGGTCGTCCCGCTGTTCGCGGCGTACGACGAGAACGCGGGCAAGGGCCGCATCTTCAGCTACGACGTGGGCGGCGGGCCGTACGAACAGCATGACCACCACTCGATCGGCTCGGGTTCGATCTTCGCCAGGGGTTCGCTGAAGAAGCTGTACCGGCCGGAGTCCACCCCCCGGGACGCGGTGCTGGCGTGCCTGCACGCGCTCTACGACGCGGCCGACGACGACTCGGCGACCGGCGGGCCCGACGTCACAAGGAAGATCTGGCCGGTGGTCGCCGTGATCACCGAGGACGGCTTCCGCCGACTGCCGGACGAGGAGGTCGCCGAGCTCGTCCAGTCCATGCTGGAGGGGCGGATGACCGATCCAGAAGGCCCGACCGCGCCGCTGCGCTGACGTAGAGAGGATCACCCCCGGTGTCCATGCCCTTTGGATATGCCTCACCCGAGCAGATCATGCGGGACAGGGCGGAGTATGCGCGTAAGGGCATCGCGCGTGGCCGCAGCGTGGTCGTCATGCAGTACGCGGACGGCATCCTGTTCGTGGCCCCCAACCCGTCCAAGGCCCTCCACAAGATCAGCGAGATCTACGACCGGATAGGCTTCGCCGCGGTCGGGCGGTACAACGAGTTCGAGTCGCTCCGCCTGGCCGGCATCCGCTATGCGGACATCAACGGATACACCTTCAACCGCAACGACGTGACCGGCAGGGGACTCGCCAACCTCTACGCCCAGCAGCTCGGAATGATCTTCACGGAGTCGATCAAGTCGCTGGAGGTGGAGATCGTCGTGGCGGAGGTCGGGGAGAGCCCGAACGACGATCAGATCTACCGGCTCACCTTCGACGGATCGGTCTTCGACGAGCAGGGAATGGCCGTCATAGGCGGTCAGTCCGACGCGGTGGCCGGACGGCTCAAGGAGCGCTACCGGGACGGGCTGCCGCTGCCGCGCGCGCTCGACGCGGCCCTGGCCGCGCTGACCGAGCCGGGCGGCGAACGGCCGCCGTCCACCCAGCTGGAGGTGGCGGTCCTCGACCGGAGCAGGGAGCACCGCAAGTTCCTCCGGCTCACCGGCGCACGCCTGGAGCGGCTGCTGGCCGAGGCGGCGGCCGCCGCCGAGCAGGAGGCCGAGGAGGCCCCCGAGAGCCCGGAGAGCGGCGAAGAGGGTACGGCCCCGGCCGGCGACCGGACGCCGCCGACCGCGCCGGAGGGCGACATCGACACGGGCTCGCCCGAATAGGCGGAAGCCGGGCCGGAGCCGCCGGACCGCCGGGAGGCGATGATCGAGATGGTCACAACCAGATCGGGAGTTCGCTAGTCTCATCCGGTTATGACGACATTTGACCTTTTCCGGCGGGCGGCGGTTCCGGCCGCGGCCGCCGTCGCACTCCTCTCCCTGTCCGCCTGCTCCGGCGAGGCCGGCTCCCCCGTGGCCGCCACCGCGACGGTCACGGTGACGGCGACGCCGGCCGAGCCGTCCGCCGAGGCTCCGTCGGAGGCGCCGGAGGAGCCGGAGGGCTCGGCGAGCCCCTCGGCCGAGCCGGTCGCCCAGCCGGCAGAAGACGAGGAGCGGCAGCCGATCTCGGACAAGACCCCGGCGGTGTTCGGCGAGGTCTTCCAGTCCGATCCCGGCCACGACTTCACCAAGGGCATCAGCCCGAGCCGGGACGGCGTCCTGCGCGGCGAGATGCGCGCGATGAACGACGCGAACGTGGCCGAGTACGTTCCGGTTCGCTGGGTGCCGGAGTACGGCGGTTCGACCTCGGGCCGCTTCGAGGGACCGCCCGAGGGCGACGTGACCGCCTTCGCCGCGCCGATCGCCCAGAACGTCGTCTTCCTCAGCGCCGTCGGCTGCGACGGTAAGGACCAGACGATCAACAGCAGCTATGTGGGAACCCAGCGCTGCTCCCGGGACAGGCTGATCTCCCGGGCCGACAAGGGCGGGCTGTACGCGCTGATCACGGTCAAGAATCGCCAGATCGTGAAGGTCGTCGAGATCTACACGTCCTGATCACTGTTCGATCGCCCGTTTCGGGGAATAGGGTTAGGTGATGGATCGACGCATCTTCGGGCTGGAGAACGAGTACGGCGTCACCTGCACGTTTCGCGGACAGCGGAGGCTGTCACCGGACGAGGTGGCGCGGTACCTGTTCCGGCGAGTGGTGTCCTGGGGCCGATCGAGCAACGTCTTCCTGCGCAACGGTGCGCGTCTCTACCTCGACGTGGGCAGCCATCCGGAGTACGCCACCCCGGAGTGCGACAACGTCGTGGAACTGGTGACCCACGACAAGGCGGGTGAGCGCATCCTGGAAGGTCTCCTCGTGGACGCCGAGAAGCGGCTCCGCGAGGAGGGCATCGCGGGAGACATCTACCTGTTCAAGAACAACACGGACTCGGCCGGCAACTCCTACGGTTGCCACGAGAACTACCTGGTCGGCAGGCACGGTGAGTTCGGCCGGCTGGCCGACGTCCTCATCCCCTACCTGGTGACCCGGCAGATCATCTGCGGCGCCGGAAAGGTGCTGCAGACCCCGCGCGGGGCGGTCTACTGCGTCTCCCAGCGGGCCGAGCACATCTGGGAGGGGGTCTCCTCGGCGACCACCCGATCCCGGCCGATCATCAACACCAGGGACGAGCCGCACGCCGACGCCGAGCGGTTCCGCCGGCTCCACGTGATCGTCGGCGACTCGAACATGAGCGAGACCACCATGCTGCTCAAGGTCGGCGCGACCGACCTGGTGCTGCGCATGATCGAGGCCGGCGTGGTGATGCGGGACCTGTCCCTGGAGAACCCGATCCGGGCCATCCGCGAGGTCTCCCACGACATGACCGGACGGCGACGGGTCCGGCTGGCAAACGGGCGGGAGGCCTCGTCGCTGGAGATCCAGCAGGAGTACCTCACCAAGGCGAGCGACTTCGTCGAGCGGCGCGGCGGCGACGAGATCAGCAAGCGGGTTCTCGAGCTGTGGGAGCGCACGCTCAGGGCGGTGGAGACCGGTGATCTCGACCTCGTCTCCCGGGAGATCGACTGGGTCACCAAGTACCAGATGATTGAACGTTACAGGCAGAAGTACGACCTGCCGCTGTCGTCGCCACGGGTCGCACAGCTCGATCTGGCCTACCACGACGTGCACCGCAAGCGCGGGCTCTTCTACCTCCTGCAGAAGCGCGGGGCGGTCGAGCGCGTGGCGAGCGACGTCAAGATCTTCGAGGCGAAATCGGTTCCGCCGCAGACCACGCGGGCCAAACTGCGCGGAGAGTTCATCCGCAGGGCCCAGGAGAAGCGGCGCGACTTCACGGTCGACTGGGTGCACCTGAAGCTCAACGATCAGGCCCAGCGCACCGTGCTGTGCAAGGATCCGTTCCGCAGCGTGGACGAGCGGGTCGAGAAGCTGATCGCCGGAATGTGATCCTTTACATCCGGCAGACAGTGGGTTCGGGTAGTGTTTCCCGGACCCACTTGTCTTCCTGAGGAAACCCCACATGCGCCGCCGTACGGCAATCGCCGCCGCCACCATTCCCCTGTTGTTCGCCGCGGCCTGCGGCACCGCCCAGCGGACCACCGCCACCGGTGCCAGTGCCTCCGCCGGTGCGTCCGCCGGCGCGTCCGGGCCCGTGGTCTCCGCTGACGACATCAAGGTGGAGGGGCAGGTCGGTTCGAAGCCCAACGTCACCTTCCCGGCCGGGACCCCCGCGCTGACCTCGGTCTCCCGCACGATCATCGAGGGTGAGGGCGCGCCGGCCAAGGACGGGGACGTGCTCACCGCGAACGTCACCGTCTACACCTGGGACGGCAAGGAGAACAAGTCCGGGGGCTCGGCCTACGACCAGGGCAGGGCGGAGTTCGTCAGCGTCAGCCCGCAGTTGCCCAAGCCGCTGCACGAGGCCCTGCTCGGCGCGAAGCCGGGCAGCCGCAAGCTGGCGGTCATCGCGAAGGACAGCCTGGAATCCGGGCAGGTCGAGGAGGCCAAGAATCAGGGGGTCGACTTCGGCGCCAGCAACCAGGTGATGGTGATCGACGTGATGGGGGCCGTGGCGAAGTCCGTGGAGGGCCCCGCCGTCGATCCCGGCATCAAGGGCGTCAAGCTGGAGAACCCGGGTGGGGACAAGGCGCCCACGCTGACCACCAAGACCGACGCCAAGCCGTCCGACAAGCTCGTCGTCAAGACGGTGATCAAGGGCACCGGTCCCGAGGTCAAGGCCGGCCAGCAGATCATGGCCCACTACGTGGGCAAGATCTGGGGCAGCGACAAGCAGTTCGACTCGAGCTGGGAGCGTGGCGAGCCTGCGTCCTTCGCCCTTGACCAGGTCGTGAAGGGCTGGTCCGAGGGCCTCACCGGCGTCCCGGTCGGCAGCCGCGTGCTCCTCACGATCCCGCCGGACCTCGGGTACGGCAAGGACGGCAACGAGCAGGCCGGGATCAAGGGCACCGACACCCTGGTCTTCGTCGTCGACGTCCTCGGCGCCGCCTGACGCGTTCACCGGGCCGCTCGCTGTGGAAATCGAAGCCCACGACGACGACCTCGATGCCGTCGGCGCTCTGGGTGACCCGGTGCGGCGTGCGCTCTATCGCTTCGTCGTCGGGCAGGGGCGCGACGTGGGCCGCGAGGAGGCGGCGACAGCGGCCGGCATCGGTCGCACACTGGCCGCGTTCCATCTGGACAAGCTGGTCGAGGCCGGGCTGCTGGAACAGGGGTTCCGGCGGCTGACCGGCCGCACCGGGCCGGGCAGCGGCCGCCCGGCGAAGGTCTACCGCAGAGGGGCCGGCGAGCGCGCGGTGAGCCTGCCGCCCCGGGACTACCGCACGATGGCCCTCATCCTCGCCGAGGCCGTCGAGACGCTGGGCGGCGAGGAGCAGGCCGAGGCGGCCGCCCGGCGCGCGGGGGAGCGCCTGGCCGCCGCCCATGCCGTACCCGACGCCGACCTGTCCGCTCTGCTCGCCCGGCGTGGCTATGAGCCGTACGAGGAGGATGGGCGGATCCGGCTGCGCAACTGTCCCTTCCACCTGCTGGCCGATGATCGCCCGCTGCTCGTCTGCTCGATGAACCTCGCCCTCTGCCAGGGGCTGCTCAGCGCGTCGGGCACGGGGGAGACAGCGGTGCTCGACCCGCGCCCCGGAGAGTGCTGTGTCGTGTTCTCCCCGGGCCCTTCCGGGGGTGGTGCATCCAATGGGGACGGTGCTTTCCACGAGGGTGACGCTTCTAAAAGCAATGAAAATTGACTTAGACTTGGGGCATGCATCTGGCTCAGTTGAACGTCGCCCAGCTGATCGCTCCCCTCGACGCCCCTCAGTTGGCCGACTTCGTCGCCGCCCTTGAGCCGATCAACGCGATCGCCGACACCGCGCCCGGGTTCGTCTGGCGCCTCAAGGGGGGTGATCAGCCGACCGACACGGTGAAGCACGACTACGGCGATCACCTGTTGGTCAACTTCTCGGTGTGGGAGTCTCGCGAGGCGTTGTGGAACTTCGTCTACCGCAGCCCGCATCTGCCGGTGCTCCGCCGCCGGAGGGAGTGGTTCCATCGGGTGGCCGAGCCGTACACGGTGATGTGGTGGGTCCCCCGGGGGTACACGCCGTCGCTGGAGGAGGGCATGGCCCGCCTCGACCTGCTCCGATCTCAGGGACCGACGTCTGAGGCGTTCACCTTCCAGGACTTCTACGACTTCTCCGGCACCTAGAATGATCCGATGCGCCAGGCCGACTCAGCGCCCTACTGGAACACCAACGTCGCCAGACACCCGGGGATCCTCCGCGCCGTCCCCGAGGGCTGTGGCGACGCGCTGGACGTCGGCTGCGGGGACGGCCTGCTCGCGCGGAGGCTGACCGGGCGGGCGAAGCGCGCCACCGGCATCGACAACTCCCCGGCGATGATCGCCCGCGCCCGCGAGCTCGCCGCCGGACACCCGCGCCTCGACTTCATCGAGGGCGATTTCCTCACCGCCGACCTCCCCATCGGCGGCTACGACTTCATCTGCTCGGTGTCCACGATCCACCACATGGATTTCGCCGCGGCCCTCACCCGTATGCGCGACCTGCTGCGCCCCGGCGGCACGCTGGTGGTGGTCGGCCTGGCCCGCGAGACGACCCCGGCGGAGTGGGCGGCGACGATGGCGGCCGCCCCGGTCGTACGGATCACCAAGGTGCTGCGTCGCGCCCGCGGCCCCGAGGGAATGCCGGTGGCCGACCCGTGCATGAGCTACGGGCAGGTGCGATCCACGGCGCGGCTGCTGCTGCCCGGCGTGCGTTACCGCCGTCACGTGCTCCGCCGATACTCCCTGACCTGGCATAAACCCGCCCGCTAGAGCACACGGCGCATTACGCGGTTCGCCGTGAAAGCATTCGGCGCCTGACCAGATCCTGCGCCTCGCCTGTCATGAGGCGAGCAGGTCGGCGGCGTGGCGGCCGGCGGCGGCGGAGGCCAGGAAGTAGGCGAGGTCCTCGTCGAGGCCGCGGCCCATCGTGGACAGCCGGACCGGTGCGGCCTTGAGCGCGTCGAGCAGCCCGTCGACGGGCACGCTGACGAGGTCGTGCCGTACGGCCAGGGGCGCGGCCTGCTCGCGCACCCGATCGCCCAGCTCACCGGGCAGCTCGGGCAGCACGACCCGGGCCGGGGCCAGCGCCACCCGGCCATAGGCGGTGAGCGAGTGATGGGACACCCCGATGTGGCGGTCGCGCCGGTCGCCCTCGCTGATCCGCAGGGCGGCGACCGGCCGGCCCGACAGCACGGCGGCGGCGTTCACCGCCTCCCCGGCGCACACGCCGGAGAACCCCCAGCGGGTGCCGGTGCCGAGGTTGCCGGGGCCCTGCGCGACCACGGCGACGTCGGCGTCCAGCACGTGGCGGGCGGCGAGCAGCCCGGCGTGCAGGGTGACGGCCTCCAGATCGCCGCCGAACGCCTGCCCGACCGTGATCACCCCGCACAGCCACTCACGCGCCTTCAACTCCGCGCACGACATCGAGAACCACGCAGGAAGCGCCCCGCCGTCCTGCATCACGTACGCCACCCGCGGCCGGTCGCGGTCGCCTCCGGAGGCGTACGGTCCCGAGGCGTACAGTCCGCACAGGATCGCGGGCAGCGCCGAGTGCAGGTCGGCGATCACGACCGGCATGCCGTCGAGGGAGTCGGCGTCCCTGAGCGTCTCGTGGTGCGGCGAGCCCTGCTCGTCCGCACCCGCCACCGTCGCCTGCAGCGGCGTGTAGCGGGCCTTCACCAGATGTCCGGGGCCTGCGGGGTCCGGCGGCAGCCGGTCGGGCACCGCGACCACCATCGCGTACCCGCCCGTGCCGAGGCCCATGGCGAGCGCGGTCGTGTTGAGCAGCACGGTGTCGCCCGGCTCCGGCCGTCCCACCAGCGCGGGATAGGCCAGCGCCCGGCACGGTCCGTCCTCGGTGGCGGCCTCCAGCTCCACCGCCCCCGGCCACTCGCGCCGGACCCGCGTCACCTCGCCTTTGCGCCATCGGATCACCAGGAAAGGGTAGCGTTCTCCTCGAAGGGAGGCCCCATGTCGCGGCGGAAGACCGAGCGGTTGCTCAATCTGGTGATCTGCCTGCTCGCCACGCACCGGCCGTTGAGCGCCGAGCAGATCAGGCACGCGGTCCCGGGTTACGACCCGGACAACGACGAGGCCTTCCAGCGCATGTTCGAGCGCGACAAGAACGAGCTGCGCGAGATCGGCATCCCGATCGAGGTGCACAAGGACCCGTGGGAGGACGATCCGGGCTATCGGATCCCGCGCGAGGCCTACGAGCTGCCCGAGATCACCCTGGAACCGGACGAGGCCGCCGTGCTCGGCCTGGCCGCCCAGGTCTGGCAGCGGGCCAGCCTCGCCGACGCGGCCGGCGGCGCGCTGCTCAAGCTCAGGGCCGGGGGAGTGCGGACCGATCTCGCGGAAGGCCCGCTGGAGCTGCGGCTGCACACCCGCGATCCGGCCTTCCCCACCCTGTGGGAGGCGGTGCGCGACCGCCGGGTGGTGACCTTCGACTACCGCTCGGCGGGCAGCGAGGCCGTGCTCACCCGGGTCGTCGAGCCGTGGGGCGTGGTGAGCCGCTACGGGAGGTGGTACGTCGTGGGACACGACCGCGATCGGGACGCCTCCCGCGTCTTCCGGCTGGGCCGCATCACCGGCCGCGTGTCGCCGGTCGGCCGCCCGGGGGCGTTCACCGTGCCGGAGGGCGTCGATCTGCGGGCGATGGTCGGCTACCCGGAGCAGCCGGTCGAGCGGGTCGCGCTGGTTCTGGTACGGCAGGACACCTGCCAGGGCCTGCGGCACCTCGCCCGGGCCGTACGCACCGGGTCCGACGGGTGGGACGAGGCCGAGGTGGTGTTCACCGACCCGGAACGGCTGGCGGGGTGGATCGCCAGCCTCGGCCCGCACGCGAAGGTCGTCGATCCGCCGGACGCGCGGGAGGCAGTGATCCGCCGGCTGAAGGGGGCGCAGAAGAAGGAGGCGCTGCGATGAGCTCCGACCGGCTGCCGAGGCTGCTGGCGCTCGTGCCGTACCTGATGTCGCATCCCGGGGCCGAGGTCGCCGAGGTGGCGCGGTTGTTCGGCCTGTCGGAGAAGCAGCTCATCGACGACCTGCAACTCGTCTGGATGTGCGGCCTGCCCGGGCACACCCCGGGTGACCTGATCGACGTGTCCTGGGACGGCGGCGAGATCCTCATCGACAACGCCGACACGATCGCCCGGCCGCTGAAGCTGGGCGTGGACGAGGCGAGCGCGCTGCTGGTGGCGCTGCGCATGCTCGACGAGCTGCCGGAGTTCCAGGGCCGCGACGTGCTCGGCCGGGTGATCGCCAAGCTGGAGCAGGCGGCGGCCGAGGGCACGGCCACGATCAGCAGCCAGGTGCACGTGGAGCTCGGCGCCGCACCCGACGCCCACGCCGTGATCACCGACGCGACCCGGCGGCGCCGGCGGCTGTCCCTGCGCTACTACGTGCCGGGACGCGACGAGATCACCCCGCGCGAGGTCGACCCGCTGCGGGTGGTGCTCGTGGACGGGCGGCACTATCTGGAGGGGTGGTGCTATCGCGCCGAGGCGATGCGGATGTTCCGCATCGACCGGATCGTCGAGGTCGAGGTCCTGGACGTGCCGGTCGATCCGCCCGCCGAGGCAGAGCCGATGGACGTCGCCGAGGGCGTCTTCCGGCCGTCCGACCGCGACGAGCTCGTCGAGCTGGAGCTCACCCCGGCCGGGCGCTGGGTCGCCGAGTACTACCCGTGCGAGGAGGTCACGGAGCTGGGCGAGGGCCGCCTGCGGGTGACGCTGCGCGCCCGCGACCAGTCCTGGGTGGTACGGCTCGCGCTGCGGCTGGGCGACAGCGGGCAGGTGGTGTCCCCCGCTTCCCTGGCCGATCAGGTCGCCGCGACGGCCGAGGAGGCCCTGGCCAACTACGCGGCCGCGGGCTGACCCGTAGCATGACGGGCATGACGTGGATCTTCGTGGGCGCCGCCCTGGCGGTCGCCGGGCTCGCCGTCCTGGCGGTCCTGACCGTACGGATGATCTCCGCGGCGCGTGACCTGGGCGCGGAGTTGGCCAGGGCGAGGCGCATGCTGCCGGGGGAGGGGGACGAACCGCCCGGGTTGCGCGTACGATCGGGGGAGACAGCATGGCCCTCGCTTTAAGGACATGACATGCCCACTCTTGGTCCGATGGAATGGATTCTGATCCTTCTGGTTCTGATCCTCCTGTTCGGCGCGAAGAAGCTCCCCGACACCGCGAAGGCTCTGGGACAGTCGCTGCGCATGTTCAAGAAGGAGACCAGCAAGCTCAGCGAAGACGAGTCCGGCGAGGTCGTGCAGGCCAAGGCGGAGCCCGCGGCGCCGCCGGCGCAGCTCCCGTCGGGCGGACAGTCGGTCGAGGAGCGGCTGCGCGCGCTCGAGGAGGAGAACCGGCGGCTCAAGGACGCCCAGACCGTGGCCAACACCCAGGCTCCCGTCAACGCGCAGGCGCAGAACGAGCGCAACCCCGGCTGAGACCCGCCACCGCGTTTCGCCGGCCTCCCACCCGTCTCCTGACATAGGACTAGCGTGATGGCTCTGCTGAAGCGGTCGACTCCCTCCGTGCCGGATGACGGGCGGATGACTCTCATGGAGCACATCCGCGAGCTCCGCAACCGATTGGTCAAGGCGATCTTGGCCGTCGTGGCGGGCACCGTCGTCGGGTTCATCTTCTTCGAACCCATCTGGAAGTTCCTGAAACAGCCGTACTGCCGGCTCCCGCAGGCGCACCAGCTGGACAAGGACAAGTGCCTGCTGTTCGTCAACGGGGTGTTCGACTCGTTCTTCGTGAATCTCAAGGTCGCGCTGATGTTCGGCCTTGTGGTGTCGGCCGTGTTCTGGCTGTATCAGTTGTGGGCGTTTGTCACCCCCGGGCTCTACCAGAACGAGCGGCGCTACACCATCGCGTTCCTCGGGCTCGCCGTGCCGCTGTTCACCGCCGGGGCGGCGCTGGCCTACTTCATCATGGACAAGGGGCTGGGGCTGCTTCTCGGCTTCGCTCCCGAGGACACGCTGAACATCCTCACCATCAACGAATACCTGAACTTCACGCTGGCGATGCTGGCGATCTTCGGTGTCTCGTTCCTGATGCCGCTGCTGATGGTGTTCCTGAACGTCGTCGGCGTGCTGCGCTTCGCCACCGTGGCCAAGCACCAGCGGATGGTCGTCTTCCTGCTGTTCGTCTTCTCGGCGGTGGCCACGCCCAGCCAGGACCCGATCAGCATGCTGATGCTGGCCCTGCCGATGATCGGGCTTTTCTACATCGCCCAGGTGATCATGTTCTTCCGGGACAAGCGACACGACGCCGCCGAAGCGGCACACGCCCGCGCCATCGAGGAGGAGCTCGACGGCCCCGCCACCACCTCCGACTCCGAGTCGCAGTAGGTGAGATCCGGTCGGGCGGACGGCCCGGAATCCGGTTATCGGTAGGGTTGGCGATATGAGTACGCCTGCGGAACGCTACGCCGCATTCCGTCAGCAGCAGGTCGAATCCGGGCCCGCTCTCACCTCGTTCCGTGGTCTGTACGACTTCGAGCTCGACGAGTTCCAGCTCGACGCCTGCCGGGCACTTGAGGCGGGCGACGGTGTGCTGGTGGCGGCGCCGACGGGATCGGGCAAGACCGTCGTCGGGGAGTTCGCCGTCCACCTCGCCGTCCAGCGCGGCAGCAAGTGCTTCTACACCACGCCGATCAAGGCGCTTTCCAACCAGAAGTACAACGACCTGGTCCGCCGGTACGGCGCCGCCAGGGTGGGCCTGCTGACCGGCGACAACAGCGTCAACGGCGAGGCGCCGATCGTGGTCATGACCACCGAGGTGCTGCGCAACATGCTGTACGCGGGGTCGCCCACGCTGGCCGGGCTCGCGTACGTCGTGATGGACGAGGTGCACTACCTGGCCGACCGGTTCCGCGGGGCCGTCTGGGAAGAGGTGATCATCCACCTGCCCGAGTCGGTCCGCGTGGTCGCCCTGTCCGCGACGGTCAGCAACGCCGAGGAGTTCGGCGAGTGGCTCGGCGAGGTACGCGGCGACACCACCGTGATCGTCGACGAGCACCGGCCGGTCCCGCTGTGGCAGCACATGCTGGTCGGCAAGCGGCTGTACGACCTGTTCGTCTACGAGGGCGACGACACCCAGCGGGTCAACCCGGCGCTGATGCGGATCACCAGGGACGAGGCCCGGCTGGCGCAGACACGCGGCAGGCGGGGCTACTCGAGGCCGGGGCGGGCGATCACGCCCAACCGGGTGGACGTGATCGAGAAGCTCGACGCCGAGGGGCTGCTGCCCGCGATCACCTTCATCTTCTCCCGCGCGGGCTGCGACGCGGCGGTGATGCAGTGCAACTACGCCGGGCTGCGCCTGACCACCGACCGGGAGCGGATGGAGATCCGCCACGTCGTCGACGAGCGCACCGCGCACCTGCCCGACGAGGACCTCGCCGTCCTCGGCTACCTGGAGTGGCGCGACTGCCTGGAGCGCGGCCTGGCGGCCCATCACGCGGGCATGCTCCCGGCCTTCAAGGAGGTCGTGGAGGAGCTGTTCACCAGGGGC
The DNA here is from genome assembly GCF_001417795.1 of Sphaerimonospora mesophila. NCBI lineage: Bacteria > Bacillati > Actinomycetota > Actinomycetes > Streptosporangiales > Streptosporangiaceae > Sphaerimonospora > Sphaerimonospora mesophila. The sequence goes on from NZ_BCBX01000057.1 coordinate 40,906, forward strand.
CTGGTCAAGGCGGTGTTCGCCACCGAGACGCTGGCGCTCGGCATCAACATGCCGGCCAGGTCGGTCGTGATCGAGAAGCTCGACAAGTGGAACGGCGAGACCCACGCCGACCTCACCCCGGGGGAGTACACCCAGCTCACCGGCCGAGCCGGGCGGCGTGGCATCGACGTCGAGGGCCATGCCGTGGTGATCTGGCAGCCGGGCATGGATCCGCTCAGCGTCGCCGGCCTCGCCGGCACCCGGACCTATCCGCTGCGCTCGAGCTTCCAGCCGTCGTACAACATGGCCGTCAACCTGGTCGGCCAGGTCGGCCGCGACCGCGCCAGGACGCTGCTGGAGGACTCCTTCGCCCAGTTCCAGGCCGACCGGGCCGTCGTCGGGCTGGCCCGGCAGCTGCGCAAGGCCGAGGAGGCGCTCGAGGGCTACGCCGAGGCCATGACCTGCCACCTGGGGGACTTCCAGGAGTACGCGGCGATGCGCCGGCGGCTGTCGGACCGGGAGGCCGAGCTGTCGCGCCAGCGCGGGGCGGCCCGCCGGGCCCAGGCCGTACGGTCCCTGGAGGTGCTGCGGCCGGGCGACGTCATCCGCGTGCCCGGCGGCCGCCGCGCGGGCCTGGCGGTCGTGCTCGACCCCGGGGTGAACCCGGCGAACGGGCGCGGCGACGGCCCCTCGCCGCTCGTCCTGACCATCGGCAAGCAGGTCAAGCGGCTGTCGGCGGCGGACTTCCCGGTGCCGGTCGAGCCCCTGGAGAAGATCAGGATCCCGAAGGGCTTCAACGCGCGCTCACCGAAGGAGCGGGCCGATCTCGTCTCCACCATGCACGCCAAGATCGGCGACCGTGATCTCGGCAAGCCGGAACGGGCACGCGACCACGCCGTGGAGGACGAGGAGGTGACCCGGCTGCGGCGGGAGCTGCGCCGGCATCCCTGCCACGGCTGCGACGAGCGCGAGGACCACGCACGCTGGGCCGAGCGTTACCACAAGCTGCTCCGGGAGACCGAGGGGCTGCGCCGCCGGGTCGACAGCCGCTCCCATGTGATCGCCCGGACCTTCGACCGGGTCTGCGGCGTGCTCGACCAGCTCGGCTATCTGGACGGCGAGACGGTCACCGCGCATGGCCGGCGCCTGGCCAAGATCTACACCGAGCTCGACCTGCTCACCTCGGAATGCCTGCGCGCGGGTGTGTGGGAGGGGCTCGACCCGGCCGAGCTGGCCGCGTGCGTGTCGTCGCTGGTGTACGAGTCACGGCAGTCGGACGACACGCGCAGCCCGAAGATCCCCGGCGGGGCGGCACGTGAGGCGCTCGCCGAGATGGTCCGGCTCTGGGGCGAGCTGGAGGAGATCGAGCGAGATCACGGTCTGTCGTTCGTCCGCGAGCCCGATCTCGGATTCGCCTGGGCGGCCTTCCGCTGGGCCAGGGGCCACAGCCTGGACGCCGTGCTCACCGACTGCGATCTCGCGGCGGGCGACTTCGTGCGCTGGGTCAAGCAGCTGCTCGACCTGCTCGGCCAGCTCAAGGACGCCGCGCCCCGCGGGGCCAAGGTGGGGGACAACGCGGCCAAGGCGATCGAGGCCATGCGCCGGGGCGTCGTCGCCTACTCCTCGGTGGCCTGAGCCCGCCGTTCGAGCAGGGCCGCCGGTCCGGGCGACCGGTTCAGCGGCCGGACCGGCGGCACGGCTCAGCGGCCCGCCAACGGCAGAGCTCAACCGCCGGGTTCAGCGGTCCGGTTCAACGGCAGAGGGCTCCGACGGCAGGGGTTCCGACGGCACGGGGTTTCAACGGCAGAGGGTTTCAACGGCACGGGGTTCCAACGGCACGGTTCAACCCAGGGCGGCGAGCAGGCGGTTCAGCGGGCTGTCGAGGCCGTACCGCTCGGACAGGGCGATCAGGCGTTCCGGATCGCGCGGCTTGGCCGGGCGGGTCAGGTCCAGCTCGGGGAGCGGGGCGTCCCGCGCCACCCAGACCACGGTCGGGGCGACCTCCAGATAGTCGCGGGCCGCCGCGAGCTTGTTGCGTGCGCCGCCGGTGAAGCCGTCGGTGGTGCCGGCGTCGAGCGCGGCCAGCATGGCGGCCAGCGAGCCGAACCGGGTGATCAGGGCCGCGGCCGTCTTCTCGCCGATTCCGGCCACCCCGGGCAGGCCGTCGCTCGCGTCGCCGCGCAGGGTGGCGAAGTCCGCATACGCCCGGCCCGGAATTCCGTACTTCTGGCTGATAAATGCCTCATCAACCACCTGAAGGTTACGAATGCCCCTTACTGTGTAAAGGGCCCGGCAGGGTTTCGCGTCGTCGACGAGTTGGAACAGGTCCCGATCGCCGGTGACGATGTCCACGGCGCCGGTCGCCCGGGCCGCCAGCGTGCCGATCACGTCGTCGGCCTCGTAGCCGGGAACGCCGACACGGGCGATGCCGAGGGCGTCCAGGACCTGCTCGATCACGGGCACCTGCGGGGCGAGGGCGTCGGGCACGGTCTCCGCGCCGTCGTCGGTCGCCACCCGGTGGGCCTTGTACGACGGGATCGCGGCCACCCGGAACGCGGGTCGCCAGTCGGCGTCCATGCACGCCGCGAGCCGCGTGGGGGAGTGGTCCCGGAGCAGCGTTGCGATCATGTCGATGAGCCCCCGCACCGCGTTCACCGGCATGCCGTCCGGAGCGGTCACCGACTCGGGCACGCCGTAGAACGCGCGGAAGTAGAGCGACGGGGTGTCGAGTAGGAGACACTTCTCGGGGCGGGTCATGGGTCCATCATGGCTGACCCGTACGACAACAGGGGACTTGTCCTTGGTCTCTCGGCGCCGCGAGCCGCTTCCGTCGGTCTTTCAGACCTCGTGCGAGCAGCAGGCCCCTGTGGCGGCTCTGGCCATGGGGGAAGGAAGAGACCGCGACCGTACCGCTGCAGCACCCTTCCGGGCACGCCGCCGCAGCCCGCCCGACTGTACGCATTTTCTTGCGAGATTTCCGACTTCTACTGCACGGGACGTGTGGCGTCCGATTCGTCACATGGCTATTGGATCAGGCTCTTCGCGGAAAGAACTCGGTCGTTCATGACGTTGAAACAGTGCTTCTCGTAGAAACCTCTGACCTCGTCAGAGGCAACCAACAGAAGGGTGCGCCCATACCCTGACGTCGTCAATGATCGGCGAAGGCGATCCAGCAGCCGACTTCCTATACCTGCGCCTTGGTGATGTGGATGGATCATGAGGTCCTGCACATAGGCATACATCACACCGTCGCCTATGATCCTCCCGGCTCCGACGATCTCCCCATCCTTGGTGGCGTATACACCGAGCAAACTCGCTGCGAGAGCTTGCTCGGCGACCTGAAAGCCGCATGTGCTCCAGCCGACCGCCTCGCGGAGCCGAAGGTAATCCTCAACGGGAGGCAAGCCATCGAGCATCTCAATCCGTGAACGCGTCATGGCCGTTCCACCTCGGGCCGCCCCGGGTCAGAGGAGAGCTCGTGTACATCTAGTCCTCGCACCAGCCCATTCTGACCTGCTCGCCCGGCGATCCGCGCCGGGTCACATGTGGGCCGGAGCCCTCACCCCGTCACCCGTACCGCCAGCAGGCACACGTCGTCCTCGGGATCGGGCCCGCCGATCGAGGTGACGAACCGGTCGAGCCGCGCGTCGAAGTCCGCGCCGGATTCCGCGGCCGTGACCGTTTCCCGGTCGGCGCCGGAGCGTTCGGCGCCGGTGATCTCCTCGCCGGTGATCTCCTCCGCGCCGCGCAGGGCGAGCGACACCCCTTCGCCGATGTCACGGTCCCGCCGCTCCACCAGGCCGTCGGTGAACATCAGCAGCAGGTCGCCGGGCGCGAGCCGGACCTCCGCCATGCCGTACGGCGGGTTCGCCGTCGCACCGAGCACGACCCCGGCCGGGGCCGCGAGCTGCCGGGCGGAACCCCGCCGCACCAGGATGGGGGCGGGGTGGCCGGCCTGCGCCCAGGAGAGCAGCCGGGTGGCCGGGTCGAAGTGGCCGCAGACCACGGTGGCCGTCGTGTCGGCGAAGCCGTCGAGGACGAGGGTGTTGAGCCGGGCGAGCAGCAGGCCGGGGGAGGCCCCGGACATGCTCAGCCCGAGCAGTGCGCGCCGCAGCCGGGTCATCTTGTCGATCGCGGGCTCGCCGTGGCCGGACACGTCGCCGACGGCCAGGAACAGCCGGCCGTCCGGCAGCCGGACCGCCTCGTACCAGTCGCCCCCGAGGCCGGTCGCCTCGCCGGCCGGGACCGAGCGGGCCGGGACCGAGCGGGCCGCGATGCTCGTGTAGGGGAGGTCGTTCGAGCCCACCGGTCCCGGCAGGATCGAGTCGCGCAGGCCCGCCGCCGTGTGGGCCCACTCCGCTGCCCGTGCTCGGACACTCTGCAGTTGCCGTGACGACTCCTGCTCGGGGTCGTCGGTGGGGGGGAGGGACGGCTGTGCGCCGTCCACTAGGCCGACCATGAAACTCGCTCTCAGCATGCTCGCGGATACGGGGACCGGGCAGAACGAAACGTGATCGTTCTAGCGCGGAGCGTAGCAGCAGAGGGTGCCGCCGGGATGGGATTTCTTCTATGGGGTGGAATAAACCCCAGCCCGCCGACGCCGCCGCGTGTCGCCCGACGGCGGCGAGCGCAGGGGCGGAGATCGGCGGGAGGGGCACTACATTGGGCCTTGTGACAACGACGTCCTCTGAGCTTTATCCGGTGACCCGCCTCGCCGAGGTCCGTGCGGCCACCGACCGGGCCGGCCTCGGCGCCCTGCTGCTGACTCCGGGACCCGATCTGCGCTATGTGACCGGCTACGACGCGATGCCCCTGGAGCGGCTGACCTGCCTCGCCGTGCCCGCCGCCGGGGAGCCGTTCCTGATGGTCCCGCGTCTGGAGCTGCCGGCCGCCGAGCACTCGCCGGCCGCGCGGCTCGGCATCGAGTTCGTGGCCTGGGACGAGACAGACGATCCGTACGAAGCGGTCGCCCGCCGGCTGGGCGCCGTCGAGCGGGTCGGCCTCGCCGACCGCATGTGGGCGATGCAGTCGCTGCGGTTCCGCGCCGTCATGCCGGGGGCGGAGCAGGTGCTCGCCGGGAGCGTGCTGCGCGAGCTGCGCATGCGCAAGACCCCGGCGGAGAAGGCCGCGCTGGCGGAGGCCGGGGCGGCCATCGACGCGGTCCACGGCCTGGTCCCGGGCCTGCTGAAGGCCGGCAGGACCGAGCGCGAGGTGGGCCGGGACATCGCCGAGGCGATCATCGACGCGGGGCACGCCCGGGTCGACTTCGTGATCGTCGGCTCCGGACCGAACGGCGCGAGCCCGCACCACGAACTGTCCGACCGGGTGATCCAGCCCGGCGAGCCCGTCGTGGTCGACATCGGCGGGACCATGCCGAGCGGCTACTGCTCCGACTCCACCCGGGTCTACTGCATCGGCGAGCCCCCCGCGGAGTTCGCGGCCTACTACGAGGTGCTCAAGAACGCCCAGGAGGCGGCCTGTGCGCACGTACGGCCCGGGGTGACCTGCGAGTCGGTGGACGCCGCCGCCCGCGAGGTGATCGCCGAGGCGGGGTACGGCGACCGCTTCGTGCACCGCACCGGCCACGGCATCGGTCTGGAGACCCACGAGGAGCCGTACATCGTCAGCGGCAACACCGAGCCGATGGAGCCGGGCTTCGCGTTCTCCGTCGAGCCGGGCATCTACCTGCCGGGCGAGCACGGCGCCCGGATCGAGGACATCCTCATCTGCGGCGAGACCGCCGGCGAGCGGCTGAACAACACCACCCGCGACCTCGTCGTCGTCTAGATCGGTCCCGGAAGACGATTCGGCGGCCCGGCCGCGCCCGATGGGGTGCCGGCCGGGCCGCCGGACGTTCAGGCGTTGGCGGCCTCGCCGGTGCCCGCGCCGCGCCTGCGGGGCCGTACGAGATCGTGGTGGGCGTCCCCGTGTCCCTCGTGCGGATCGTCGGGTGCCGCGCCCTCGACGACGAAGCCCGCGTCGCGGATCAGCTGGAGGTCGTCCTGGCCCGGCTGCCCCTCGCTGGTGAGGTAGTCGCCCAGGAAGATCGAGTTCGCCACGTGGAGCGCCAGCGACTGCATGCTCCGCAGATGGATCTCCCGTCCGCCGCCGATCCTGATCTCGGCGTCCGGGCAGACGAAGCGGACCATGGCGAGGATCCGCAGGCAGCGCTGCGGAGTCAGATGCCACTCCCCGCCCAGCGGCGTGCCCTCGAACGGGATGAGGAAGTTCACGGGGATCGAGTCGGGCGCCAGCTCACGCAGCGCGAACGCGACGTCGACCAGGTCCTGGTCGCTCTCCCCCATGCCCGCGATGAGGCCGGAGCAGGGGGACAGCCCCGCCTTCTTGGCCAGGTCCACGGTCTGCACCCGATCGGCGTACGTATGCGTGCTGCAGATGTCGGCGTAGGTGGCGTCGGAGGTGTTGAGGTTGTGGTTGTAGGCGTCGGCGCCGGCGTCGCACAGCCGGTCCGCCTGGCCGTCGGAGAGCAGCCCCAGGCAGGCGCACACCTCGACATCGGGGTGATCGGCCTTGATCGCGGAGATGCTCCGGGCGACCCTGTCGACGTCCCGGTCGGTCGGGCCGCGGCCGCTGGCGACCAGGCAGACCCGCCTGGCGCCGCCCGCGATGCCGGTGGCGGCGCTCGCGACCGCCTCGTCGGTGCTCAGCCAGGTGTACTTGAGCACGTCGGCCTTGGAACCGAGCCGCTGGGAGCAGTAGGAGCAGTCCTCCGGGCAGAGCCCGCTCTTCAGGTTGACCAGGTAGTTGAGCTTGACCCGCCGGCCGAAGAAGTGGCGGCGCACCCGGAAGGCGGCGGCGACCACGTCCAGGATGTCGTCGTCCGGCGTGGCCAGCACGGCACGCGCCTCGTCGCGGGTGGGCGGCTCCAGGCGGATCGCCTTCTCCGCCAGGGCCTCGAGTGAAATCATGCGCTTCTCTCCATTCGCGTGGTCGGCCGATCGGCGATCAAGCAACAGCACACAGCATCGCATCCCGGCCCCGAAGAGGGGAGCGCGCCGGTTACGTCAGGCGGCCACGGGTAGGCGGAGGTTTGACCGACACCTGACTACGCCGCTGGGGGACGACATGACGAGCAGCGAGTTCTGGCCGTACGGTTTCAGCCCGTTGGACGAGTTGATCACCCGGTTCTTCGGGGGGCAGCCCGGTGGGACCCCCGGACCCGGTCGGCCGGTCGACATCGGGCGATTGCTCAGTGAGGACGCGATCGAGCTGCTCCGGGTCGCGGCGGCCAAGGCCGCTGAGTGGGGTGCGGCCTATCTCGACACGGAGCACCTGCTGTGGGCCGCCACCCGGGTCGACTCGACACGGCGGCTGCTGGAACAGGCCGGGGCCGATCCGGAGGAACTGGCCGGCAACGTGGCCGAGCTGGCCGAGCGGCACGAGTCGCGGCAGGGGCCGATGCCGCTGGCCCCGGCGGCGAAGCGGGCGCTGCTGGACGCGCGGCGGATCGCCAGGGCCACCGGGCACTCCTACATCGGCCCCGACCACATCGTCTTGGCGCTGTCGGCCAACCCCGACTCCATAGCCGGGCGGCTGCTGCGGCGGATCTCGCCGCAGGCGCTGGGCACCGACGCGGCGGCCGGCCCGGCGGAGGCGGCGCCGATCCGGCGGTCGCCCAGCACCACCCCGACGCTCGACCAGTACGGCAGGGACCTGACCGAGCTGGCCAGGGAGGGCAGGATGGACCCGGTGATCGGCCGGGACGACGAGATCGCCCAGACGATCGAGGTGCTGTCGCGGCGTACCAAGAACAACCCGGTGCTGCTGGGCGAGCCCGGCGTCGGCAAGACCGCGGTCGTCGAGGGGCTGGCTCAGCGGGTGGTCGGCGGGGAGGTGCCGGAGACGCTGCGCGGCAAGCGGGTGGTGCAGATCGACCTCGCCGGGATGGTCGCCGGCACCAAGTTCCGCGGCGAGTTCGAGGAGCGGCTGAAGAAGGTCATCGACGAGATCCGCGACCACGGCGACGAGCTGATCGTGTTCCTCGACGAGATGCACACGGTCGTCGGCGCGGGCGGCGCCGAGGGCGCGATCGACGCCTCGAACATGCTCAAACCGGCGCTGGCCCGGGGCGAGCTGCACGTGGTGGGCGCCACCACGCTGGACGAGTACCGGCGCTACGTCGAGAAGGACGCGGCGCTGGAGCGGCGCTTCCAGCCGGTCCTCGTGCCGGAGCCGAGCGTCGCGGACACGATCGAGATCCTGCGCGGGCTGCGCGACCGGTACGAGGCGCATCACCAGGTGCGGTTCGGCGACGAGGCGCTCATCGCGGCGGCCGAGCTGTCGGACCGCTACCTGACGGGGCGGTTCCTGCCCGACAAGGCGATCGACCTGATGGACCAGGCGGGGGCGCGTGTCGCGCTGCGGACCAGGACCACCCCGTCCGACACCCGCGAGCTGGAGGAGCGGCTGGAACAGCGGCGGCGCGACAAGGAGCAGGCCGTCGCCTCAGAGGACTACGAGCGCGCCACCGAGCTGCGGGACGAGATCGCCGAGCTCGGACGGCGGATCGAGGAGACCAGGGGCGGCCGTCGCGGCGTGCCGGAGGTGACGGCGGCCGACATCGCCGAGATCGTCTCACGGGCGACCGGCATTCCCGTCGCGCAGCTCACCCAGGAGGAGAAGGACCGCCTGCTCGCCCTGGAGGAGCACCTGCACCAGCGGGTCATCGGCCAGGACGAGGCGGTCGAGGCGGTGGCGGAGGCGGTGCGGCGGTCGCGCGCCGGCCTCGGCGACCCCAACCGGCCGATCGGCTCGTTCCTCTTCCTCGGCCCGACCGGCGTCGGCAAGACGGAGCTGGCCCGAGCGCTGGCCGAGGCGCTGTTCGGCGACCAGGACCGGATGATCCGGTTCGACATGAGCGAGTTCCAGGAGCGGCACACCGTCTCCCGGCTCGTCGGCGCGCCGCCCGGCTACGTGGGCTACGAGGAGGCGGGCCAGCTCACCGAGGCGGTACGGCGGCGGCCGTACTCGGTGGTCCTCCTCGACGAGATCGAGAAGGCGCACCCCGACGTGTTCAACCTGCTGCTGCAGGTGATGGACGACGGCCGGCTCACCGACGCGCAGGGCCGTACGGTCGACTTCAAGAACACCGTGCTGATCATGACGTCGAACCTCGGCGCCGAGCTGATCATGGCGCATCCCGGGGAGGCGGCGGCCGGGCTGCGCGGCCAGCTCATGCGGCTGCTGCAGCGGGCGTTCCGGCCCGAGTTCCTCAACCGGATCGACGAGACGATCGTCTTCCACGGCATCGACGCCGAGCAGCTCAGGCAGATCACGGGGCTGCTGCTGGAGGAGAGCAGGCGGCGGCTGCACGCCCAGGACGTCGTCCTCGACGTGGACGGCGCCGCGGTCGACTGGCTGGCGCGGCAGGGATACCAGCCGGAGTTCGGGGCGCGGCCGCTGCGCCGTACGCTCCAGCGAAAGATCGACAACACGCTCTCCCGGCTGCTTCTCGACGGCACGCTCAAGCCCGGGCAGCGGGTCCACGTCGGAGTGCGGGACGGCGACCTGGCGTTCACGGTGTCGGAGGAGGAGGAAGGCGCCCCGGCGCCCGGCGTCGAGCCGCACGCGCTGGTCGCCCCGGAACGGGAGGAGGGCCGGCCGGAGGAGCGGGTGCAGTCTCCCGGTCACTACCTCTGAACCGTCTCATTCTGAGGACATCACGCACACGGGCACACCGGGACGGCGCTACCGTTTCAGACGTGGAGGAGATCGATCGCCGAATCGTGACATTGCTGGCAAGGGACGGCCGGATGAGTTTCACCGACCTGGCCAAGGAGACCGGACTGTCGGTGTCGGCCGTCCACCAGCGGGTGCGCAGGCTGGAGAAACGCGGGGTCATCCGCGGATACGCGGCGCTGGTGGACCACGACGAGATCGGCCTGCCGCTGACCGCGTTCGTCTCGATCAAACCGATCGACCCGGCCGCGCCCGACGACGCCCCCGAGCGGCTGAGCCATCTCACCGCCATCGAGGCGTGTCACAGCGTGGCCGGGGACGAGAGCTACATCCTGAAGGTCCGCGTCGCCTCGCCGTTCGCGTTGGAGGAGCTGCTCCAGCAGATCCGCGCTTCCGCCAACGTCAGCACGCGGACCACGGTCGTGCTGAGCACCCCGTACGAGCACCGCACCCCGATGGGCGGACCCGATCCCGCATCCGAGGCCGCCCACGACCGCGAACCCTGACGAGCGGGGCCGATCGGAATGTCGGCGGGGTCTGGTAGGACAGTGCGCGTCAGGTTCCCCAGCCGAGGATGTCCGCCATGTTCCCCTACACCCCGGTCCCGTACGACAGGTTCCACGGGTACAAGCACTCCTACAGCGACCGCTACGCCGGGCTGCCCGTGGGCCGTGGGCCGTTCGAGGAGGACGAGGAGCTTCCCGAGCCGGGTGCGGCGGCGTGGTATCTCAGCGCAAGCGAGTTCGGCGACGATCACGAGAGCTTCGCCGAGGCCTTCGGTGAGCTGCTGGAACGCGTCGACGTCGGCCGTGTCAGGGCGCTGGTGATCGGCGAGTGGGAGGAATGCTACGAAACCTCCTCGGCGCACATCGTCGAAACGCTCGCCGACCACGCGGAGAGGTTCCCCGAGCTGCGCTCGCTCTTCTTCGGCGCGATCACCGCGGAGCAGGCGGAGATCTCCTGGATCCAGCAGTCGGACATCACCCCGCTGCTCGAGGCGTTCCCCCGGTTGGAGCGTCTCGAGGTGCGGGGCGGCACGGGTCTCGCGCTGCGCCCCATACGGCACGAGTCGCTGCGGGTGCTGCGCATCGAGACCGGTGGCCTTCCGGGCGCCGTGGTACGCGCGGTGGGCGGCTGCGACTTCCCGGTGCTGGAGCACCTGGAGCTGTGGCTGGGGGTCGGGAACTACGGCGGTGACGCCACCGTCGCCGACCTCGAGCCGATCCTGACCGGTGAGCGCCTGCCCGCGCTGCGCCATCTGGGCCTGCAGGACAGTGAGATCCAGGACGAGGTCGCCGCGGCCGTCGCCGCCGCGCCGGTCGTCGCCCGGCTGGAGTCCCTCAGCCTGTCCATGGGGGTGCTCACCGACGTCGGGGCCGAGGCGCTGCTCGGGGGTCAGCCCCTGACGCACCTGCGCCGGCTCGACCTGCACCACCACTTCCTGAGCGACGCGATGGCGGCGCGGGTGGCGGCGGCCCTCCGTGGTGTCGAGGTCGACCTGTCCGATCAGGAGAAGGCCGACGGGGACTGGCGGTACGTGGCGGTGAGCGAGTGATGACCGGAGCCGGACACGACGGGCCGGGGAAAGACCAGATGGACGCGCCCGATCCCGGCATGACCTTCGTCAACGAGGACACCTACCTCTACAACGACGTCTGGAACGATCAGCAGTATTTCGACGGCAGGCCGGTGGTGGAGCTCAGCGAGAGCGTGAACGTGAGCGATCCCACCGGGGTCGCGTGGCTCCTGTACGGCCGGGCGGGGTCCGACGCCGGATCGGACGCGACGACGTTCGAGGAGGAGCTCACCGCGCTGCTCGACACCGTCGGCGAGGAGCGGGTCGAGTCGATCGTCTGCGCCGGAGACGGGGTCGACGCGGAGGGCCTCGTGGCCAACGCCCACCGGCTGCCCCGCCTCCGGTCGGTCTTCCTGGGATCCATCAGCCTGGAGGGGTACGAGATCTCCTGGATCCGGCAGACGGACGTCACCCCGCTGCTCGAGGCGTTCCCCCGGCTGGAGCGGCTGGACCTCCGCGGCTCCGATGGGCTGGCCCTGCGGCCCGTACGGCACGAGCACCTGCGGGTGCTGCGGTTCGAGTGCGGCGGGCTGCCCGGTGCGGTGGTGCGGGGCGTCGGGGCCTGCGATCTTCCGGCTCTGGAGCATCTGGAGCTGTGGCTCGGCGTCGAGGACTACGGCGGTGACGCCACCGTGGCCGATCTGGAGCCGATCCTGTCGGGCGACCGGCTGCCGGCGCTCAGGCGGCTCGGTCTGCGCGACAGCCCGGCACAGGACGAGATCGCCGCGGCCGTCGCCGCCGCGCCCGTGGTGGCGCGGCTGGAGGAGCTCAGCCTGGCCATGGGCGAGCTGACCGACGCCGGGGCCGAGTCCCTGCTCACCGGGCAGCCGCTCACCCACCTGTGCCGGCTCGACCTGCACCACCATTACCTCGGCGAGCCGGTGATGGACCGGATCACGGCCGCCCTTCCGGACGTGGACGTGGACCTGTCCGACCGGCAGCCCCTCTATGAGAGGTATGTGGCGGTGAGCGAGTGACGCCGCCGCGCCTGGCCGTCGTCGGAGTGCCCGGCGATCGGCGCGTCGGGCTGTTCCGCGACGCCGTGGTCGCCTGCGGGCTGGCCGAACCGCAGGTGATCTCCTGGCGCGACGTGCTGACCGGCGGCGAGGTGAGCACGCCGGCGGGAACGCTCCTGCGGATCGAGTCGCCGGGTGAGGACGCGGAGATCGACGCGCTGCTGCGCGGACCCGGAGACCCCACCCGGGTCGCCGGGGGAGCCGCCTGGTACGCCGCGTTCGTGGCGGGCCTGCGCCGGGTGGCCGCCGTTCCCGGCGTCCGGTCGCTGGGGGACGTCGAGGAGATCGCGGTGATGTTCGACAAGCGGCGCTGCCACGCCCGGCTCGCCGCGGCCGGGCTGCCGGTGCCGCCCGCCTTCCGGGCCGGGTCGTACGGCGAACTGCGCGAGCGGATGGCCGAGCGGGGCTGGGCCAGGGTGTTCGTCAAGCCCGCCCACGGCTCGTCGGCGGCCGGGGTGATCGCCTTCCAGTCGAACGGGGAGCGGGTCAAGGCGGTGACGTCGGCGGCCTGGTTCGACGGGGTGCTGTGCAACTCGCTGCGGGTCCGCTCCTACGAGGACGAGGGCGACGTGAAGGCGCTGGTCGAGACGCTCGCCCCGGACGGGCTGCACGTCGAGCGGTGGTTCCCCAAGGCCTCGCTGGGCGGCCGGACGTTCGACCTGCGGGTCGTCGCCGTCGCCGGGATCCCCACCCACGCGGTCGTCCGCACCAGCCGGACGCCGATCACCAACCTGCACCTCGGGGGCGCCCGAGGCGATCTCGACGCCGTCCGTTCCCAGGCCGGCCTGTGGCGGCGGGTGCTCGACACGGCCGAGGCGGCCGCCGCGTGCTTTCCGGGAAGCCTGAGTGTCGGCGTCGACGTCATGGTGGGCGCCGACCGGCGGTCGGTGGCCGTGGCCGAGGTGAACGCGTTCGGCGATCTCCTGCCGAACCTGGGCGATCTCGCGGGAGGAGGCAGGGACACCTATGCCGAGCAGGTCGAAGCGATCCTCGATCGACATGAACGACGTCGTGGGCACCCATGACATCCTCCTGGTCACGCTCGACACCCTCCGGTACGACATCGCGGCCGAACTGGCCGACGCCGGGCGGCTGCCGGGCCTGCTGCCCGACGGCAGGAGGTGGGAGAGACGGCACAGCCCCGGAAGCTTCACCTACGCCGCCCATGCGGCGATGTTCGCCGGATTCCTCCCCACACCGGTCACGCCGGGGCCGCATCCGCGGCTGTTCGCCGCGACGTTCCCCGGCAGCGAGACGACCGCACCCGGCACGTGGGTGTTCGACGCGGCCGACCTGCCGACCGGGCTCGCCCGGGCGGGCTACCACACGGTCTGCATCGGCGGGGTGGGGTTCTTCAACAAGCTGACCCCGCTGGGCTCGGCCCTGCCCGCTCTGTTCGCCGAGAGCCACTGGGCACCGGAGTTCGGTGTGACGAACCCCGGCTCCCTTGAGCGGCAGATCGACCGCGCCGAGGCCGTGCTGGCCGGACGGGAGCGGGACCGGCCGGTCTTCCTGTTCGTCAACGTGTCGGCGCTGCACCAGCCCAACCACTTCTACCTGCCGGGAGCCGCAGAGGACGGCCCGCACACCCATGCCGCCGCGCTCGAGTACGTCGATCGGCACATCGGCAGGTTGTACGCGCTGATGCGCCGGCCCTGTCTCGTCATCGTCTGCTCCGACCACGGCACCGCGTACGGAGAGGACGGGCATGTCGGCCATCGGATCGGCCACGAGGTCGTCTGGACGGTGCCCTACGCCGAGTTCATCCTGGAGCAGCATGCAGGCCTATGAGAGCCCCTACGGGGGCTACGTCTACGCCTACCCGCACAAGACGGCCTACCGCCCGCTCGATCCGCGTCCCGCCCTGCGTGACGTCTGGGCCGGGGAGCACGCCGCCGCGTTGTACGTCCACATCCCGTTCTGCGAGATGCGCTGCGGGTTCTGCAACCTGTTCACCCGCACGGGGGCGCCGCAGGATCTGGTCGGCGCCTACCTCGACGCGGTGGAACGGCAGGCGCGAGCCGTACGGGACGCCCTCGATGAGCGGAGTACGACCGGGCCGCGTTTCACCACGGCGGCCTTCGGCGGCGGCACCCCCACCTACCTGGACGCCCGCGAGCTGACCCGCCTGTTCGACCTGACCGAGCGCGCGATGGGCGTGGACCTGGGCGCCGTCCCGCTCTCCGTGGAGACCTCCCCGGCCACCGCCACCCGCGACCGCCTCGCGGTGCTGGCGGAACGGGGCGTGAGCCGGGTCTCGATCGGCGTGCAGAGCTTCGTCGACGCCGAGGCACGCGCGGCCGTGCGACCGCAGAAGCGCGCCGAGGTCGACGCGGCCCTCGACGCGATCCGCGCCGCGGGCATCCCGACGCTCAACATCGACCTGATCTACGGGATCGACGGGCAGACGCCCGACTCGTGGCGTTTCTCCCTGGACACCGCCCTGACGTGGAAGCCGGAGGAGGTGTACCTCTACCCGCTGTACGTCCGGCCGCTCACCGGTCTGGGCAAGCGGGGCCGCGCCTGGGACGACCAGCGCATGGAGCTCTACCGCCAGGGTCGCGACCACCTGCTCGGCTCGGGATACGAACAGGTCTCCATGCGGATGTTCCGGCTGCCCGGCTCCGGCGCGACCACCGACTACTGCTGCCAGACCGACGGCATGGTCGGTCTCGGCTGCGGGGCCAGGTCCTACACGAGCACGCTGCACTACTCCTTCGAATACGCGGTCGGCGTCCGCCACGTCAGGGGGATCATCGACGACTATGTGCGGCGGGACGACTTCGACGTCGCCCACGTGGGCTTCGCCCTGAACCTCGAGGAGCGCAAGCGGCGGCATCTCATCCAGTCGCTGCTGCAGGCCGACGGGCTGGCCCGCGACCTCTACCGCGCCCGCTTCGGCGTCGACGTGCTCGAGGACTTCGCCCTGGACCGTTTCGGCGACCGGCTCACGGTGGACGACCAGAGGCTGCGGCTGACCGCGGACGGGCTGGCCAACTCCGACGCGATCGGGCCGGCGCTGTTCTCCGCCGAGGTCAGGCGGCTGATGGACGGATACGCGGCATGCTGACGATCCTCTACCGCGGGCCGCTGGCGAGCTGCGACTACGACTGCGGCTACTGCCCGTTCGCCAAGCGCAGGGACACCCCGGAGCAGCTGCGCGCCGACCGGGCCGCCCTCGAACGGTTCACCTCCTGGGTCATGGCCCAGGACACCGAGATCTCGGTGCTGTTCACCCCCTGGGGAGAAGGGCTGGTGCGGTCCTGGTACCGGGAGGCGCTGGTGCGGCTGTCCTGGTCCGGCAACGTCCGGAGGGTCGCCATCCAGACGAACCTGAGCTGCCGCACCGGCTGGCTCGCCGACGCCTCAGACCGGGCCGCGCTGTGGGTGACCTACCATCCCACCCAGGTTCCCTACGAGCGGTTTCTCGCCAGGGTCCGTTCCCTGCCCGTACGGCACAGCGTCGGCATCGTCGGCGATCCGGCCCACCTGGCGCACGCGCGCAGGCTGCGCGACGACCTGCCGGCCGAGACCTATCTGTGGGTCAACGCGCAGGAGGGCCGGATCTACAGCGACGCCGAGGCGGCCGAATGGACCGCCATCGACCCGCTGTTCGGTTACAGCCGCCTCCCGCATCGCAGCGCCGGGCTGCCGTGCCGCACGGGCGAGACCGTGATCTCGGTGGACGGCGACGGCGAGGTCAGGCGCTGCCATTTCATCCCGCGGGTGCTGGGCAATCTCTACGACGGGTCGTACCGGCGGTCGCTGCGGCCGCGCCCCTGTCCTGCGGCCGCCTGCGACTGTCACATCGGATACGTCCATCTGGAACCGCTCGGCCTGTACGACGTCTTCGCGGGAGGCGTGCTGGAACGCGTTCCCGCCGCCTGGCCTCAGGTCTCCCGCTCCGGCCGGTAGTCGTCCTCGGTCACCCCGAAGGTCCACGCGACCCCTTCGCGTGCCCTGGACACCCACGGCGGCACGCGCAGGAAGTAGGTGCGCCGTGTGCCGTCGGGCTCGGGCGTCGAGTTGACCACCTCCACCATCACGATCGGTTCGTCGCCGGGCAGGTCGATCCGCCACAGCACGCCGGTCTCGTCGGAATGCCGCGGCCGGGCCCCGGACTCGGCGAGATAGCGTTCGAAACCGAAATGCTCCAGCATGACCCGTCGCAGCTCGGCGTTGTCCTCCGCGCGGATCCGCTCGGGGGTGAGCGCGGCCATGGCCGCGCCGAATCCGGCGGGGACGGGCATGCCCCGCCACGCGTGCAGGGCGAAGCCGTCCGCGTAGGACATCGCCGGGCCGTCGGCCCGATGCAGCCGCCCGAGGCCGTCCACGTGCAGCTCCACGGGACGGTCGGTCATGATCGCGACACGCTCGAAGGGCCACCACCAGCCCGCGTTCCGCGCGACCAGCTTGAGCCCGGCCATGCCGTCGAACGCCGACAGCCAGGGGGCGTCGTGCTGGCCGAGCACCGCGTCCAGCGTCGCCCGGCGCGGCACCTCACCACCGAGATCGGCGATGGCCCGTCGCACGTCGCCGACCAGGCGGTCCACCGGCCGCCACAACCTGCCGCCCGTCTCCGCCCAGTGCCGTGCCCAGCCCGCGGGGCCGAGGGCCGCGCTCGCCTCGGCCCGGGCCCGCTCCCAGGGCAGGGTCCGGACCTCGTGCCTGACCGACCGTCCCGGCTCAAGACCGTCGATGCCGTCGAGCGCGCCGAGTCGCCCGAAACCGATGTCCTTCACGGCCGCGCGGGCCTCGGCGGTGCCCGTGAGCCGTACCACCGCGATCGCACCGGCGGCGGGTGAGGCCAGCCAGACGATCACCTCGGGCTCGGGCAGCCCCGCGTCGCGGTAGGCCAGCCGCACCCCCGCCTCGGCCTCGCCGCGATGTCCGGTGAGATCCCGCTCACCGCCCGCGCCCATGACCGAGGTGTCCGGCCCGTGGGTCGCGAAGGCCACGTCCCGCCAGGTCAGCGTCTCCATCAGTCGGCCACCATCCGGAACGCGCCGGGCACGTACTCCCGCTGGCGGATCACCCGGAACCACCCCTTGGGCAGCGAGATCGCATCGTGCTCCTCGTGGACGAGCCGGCCGCCCTCGGGCAGGTGAAGGAAACCGGGGAACAGCGTCCCCGGACCGGGAATCGCGTGGCAGTGTCCCGTCGCCTCGCCCTCCGCCAGCACCAGCCGCCCCCGCGCGTCGCGCTGCTCGGGGCGCAACCCGCGTGGCACGGACTCCTCGGCAACGGGCACGATCAGAACGTCGCCCTGTCGGTACATCGGCCAACCTCCGTCTA
>NZ_BCBX01000058.1:0-58074 GCF_001417795.1 Sphaerimonospora mesophila
CGGTGCCCGTAGCCGCTTTCAGGCCGGTGCCAAGGCTGTGGCCAAGGGATGGCTTACGGGCGACGAATAGCGACTGATGGCGGAGAAGCCCCTGTCGCCAGGTCAGAGCGGACCGGCAGCCCCTCGGATGGCGTCGGGGGCACGACCCGGCCTCCAGTGGCGGCGGGGAAGGCGGAAGCCGGGATATCGCGCAGTGCCGACACGACATCCGGCCCGGCGCCGTGCTCGATGTCCGCCCCTGGTGTGAGAGCGGGCCGAGATGGAACGCGAGCGACGCGGTGGATCTTCCACCGCGTCCGCTGCACTGATTCGGTAACCGGAAGGATCCGTTCGACAAGGCGCAGGAGGTTCTACTCGATCGTGAGATTCCATCGCCATCAGAGGCTCTCCCACCACTCCTGAAGCCGGGCCGGCTCGCCGAACCCGTTGACGAAAAGACGCCACCGACGTTAGACGTCGGTATCACCGCGGAGTCAGGAGCCGATGGCGGAGGCCCAGGAGGCGTGCAGGTCGGCGTAGACGCCGTCCTCCCCGACCAGCTCGGCGTGCGGGCCGCGCTGGACGATCCGGCCGTGCTGGAACACCAGGACCTCGTCGGCCGCCTCGGCGGTGGACAGCCGGTGGGCGATCGACACGGCGGTCCTGCCCCGGGTGACGCCGTCGAGCGCCCGCGCGAGCCGTACCTCGGTGGCGGGGTCCACCGCCGAGGTCGCCTCGTCGAGCAGCAGCAGGTCGGGGTCGGCGAGGTAGGCGCGGGCGAGCGCGACGAGCTGCCGCTCCCCCGCCGACAGCGACTCGCCGCGCTGACCGACCGGGGTGTCCAGACCGGCGGGGAGGCCGTCGAGCCAGTCGGCGAGCCCGAGCTCGGTCAGGGCGATCCTGATCTCCTCGTCCGAGGCCGACGGCCGGCCGAACCTGATGTTGTCCGCCAGCGAAGCGTCGAACAGGAACCCGTCCTGCGGCACCATCACGATCCGCTCCCGCAGCGAGGAGAAGCTCACCTCGCGCAGGTCGACGCCGTCGACCAGGATCCGGCCCGAGGTGGGGTCCATGAGCCGGGTGAGCAGCTTGGCGAACGTCGTCTTGCCCGATCCCGTCTCCCCGACGACCGCCATCCGCGTGCCCGGTGTGATCTCCACGGAGACGTCGTGCAGCACCGGCGGGCCGCCGGGGTAGGCGAAGCCGACGCGCTCGAAGGCGACCGAGATCGGGCCGCGCGGCAGCGTCACGCCGTCGGCGGGGTCGGCCACGTCGGCCGGGGTGTCGAGCACGCCGAGGACGCGCCGCCATCCCGCGATCGCGTTCTGCGCCTCGTTGAGCACCTCGGTCGCCGTCTGCAGCGGGCTGATGAACAGCGTGATCAGGAACAGGAACGCGATGAGCCGCCCCTGCGTGATCGACCCGGCCACTCCCAGGTGGACGCCCAGGACGATGACGCCGGCGACCGCGACGGCCGCGACCATCTCGGTGGTCGGGAACGTGAAACCGATGATCATCTGAGCCCGGGTCTGCGCCCTGCGCTGGCCGATCACGGCCCGGTCGATCCGCTCGGCCGTACGGTCCTCCGAGCCGTACGCCCGGATGACGGCGCTGCCGACGACCGACTCGCTGACGGCGGCCAGGACGTCGCCGGCCCGCTCCCGCACCCTCGTGTACGCCCGGGAGACCATGCGCTGGAACCGGGGCAACACGATCATCACCGGCAGGAAGCACACCCACACCAGCAGCGTGAGCCGCCAAGAGAAGACGGCCATCAGCGCGGTCGCGACGACGAGCTGCCCGACCGCGATGATGATAGTCAGACCGCCCCACTGCATGAACGCGCTGATCTGGTCCACGTCCCCGGTAACCCGTGACACCAGTGCGCCGCGCCGTTCGCTGTTCTGGGTCAGTACGGAAAGGTCGTGCACGTGGCGGAATCCCTTGCCGCGCAGCGTGGCCAGCCCCGACTCGGTGGACCGGTAGAGCCTGACGTTCATCAGGTAGCCGCACAGGGCGGTCAGCAGCACGGCCACCGCGCACAGGAGGACGGCGTTCCTGATGAACGGCACGTCCGGCGTGCCGCCGTCCAGCCCCCGGTCGATCACCTGCTGGACCGCGATCGGCACGATGATCTTCCCGAGCGTGGCCAGCACGGCCAGCGCGAGGGTCCCGGCCAGCCCGTGCCGGAACTCGGGCGAAAGGCGCAGGCCGTGCCGGACGGTCTCCATGGCCGAACGCTCGGCCTCCCGCAGGGTCTCCTCGGCCCGCGCCTCGTCCGTCACGCCGTCGCCGGCCCTTTCGTCCACGGCGGTCACGCCACGACCTCCTCGTCGCTGTCGAAGGACTCGTCGACGACCTCGTCGAGCGCGTCGGCCCGTTCGGCCTCCTCGCGCTCGTAGGCGGTCACCAGCGCGCGGTAGCCCTCGCACCGCGCCAGCAGTTCGTCGTGCGGGCCGTGATCGACCACCGTGCCCTGCTCCAGGTAGACGACCTCGTCGGCCAGCGCGATCGTCGCCATCCGGTAGGCGACCACGACCACGGTCGACTCGGCGGACTCCTCCCGCAGCCCGTGCAGGATCCGCTTCTCCACCTGCGGGTCCACGCTGGAGGTGGCGTCGTCCAGGATGAGCAGCCGGGGCTCACGTACGAGCGCGCGGGCCAGCGCGAGACGCTGCCGCTGGCCGCCGGAGAGCGACGCGCCGCGCTCGCCGACGCGGGTGTCCAGCCCGGACCGCAGCGCGCTCACGAACCCCTCGGCCTGCGCCAGCCGCAGCGCCGCCCAGATCTTCTCGTCCGGCACGTCGAGGCCGAGCGTGACGTTGCCGCGCACGGTGTCGTCGAACAGGAACGTCTGCTGGAGGACCAGCGCCACCGCGCCGCTCACCCCGCCCTTGGCCACGTCGCGCAGGTCGGTCCCGTCGATCCTGACGACCCCGACGTCGGGGTCGATCAGACGGGCGAGAAGCTGCGTGAGCGTGGACTTGCCCGATCCGGTCGGGCCGACGACGGCGACCGTCCGGCCCGGTTCGACCCGGAAGGAGACGTCCCGCAGCACGGGCGCGCCGGGGTCGTAGCCGTACCGCACGTTCTCGGCCGTCACCCGTGCGGGGCCCGCGCCGTCGAGCGAGGCCGTGCCGTACGCCATGGAGCCGGTGGCGTCGAGCACGTCGCGCACCCGGCTCCAGCCGACGACGCTGCGCGGCAGCTCGGCCAGCACCCAGCCGAGCGCGCGGATCGGCCAGGCGAGCAGCGTGAAGAGGTAGGACACCTGGACCAGGTCGCCGGTCGCGAGGCTGCCCGACTCCAGGCGGGCCGCGCCGACGAGCAGCACGGCGAGCACGCCGAGCGTGGGCAGCGCCTCCAGCAGCGGGTCGAACAGTCCGCGCACCCGCCCCACGGCGATGTTGGCGTCGCGCAGCTCGTCGGCCCGCGCCTGGAAGCGCGCGGCCTCGGCGTCCTCCCGGCCGAGCGTCTTGACCACCAGCGCCCCGTCGAAGCTCTCGTGCGCGACCTCGCTCACCTCGGCCCTGAGCCGCTGCGCCCGCATCGCCAGCGGGGACAGCCTGCGCTGGTAGACCAGGTTGAGCAGGGCGATGGCCGGGAAGATCAGGAAACCGACGAGCGCGAGGACCGGGTCGACGAGCACGATCGCCACGGCGGCGGTCACGAGCATCACGATCACGCCGACGGCCATGGGCAGCGGGGCCAGCGGGCCCCAGGCCGCCTCGACGTCGGAGTTGGCGTTGGACAGGAGCTGCCCGGTGGGGTGCCGGTGGTGCCAGGCCAGCGGCAGCCGCAGGTACTGCCGGGTCACCTCGCGCCTGGACCGGGCCTGCATGCGGTACTGCATGACCCCGGCGAGGATGCGCCGTCCCATGACCCCGGCCGCCTTGAGCACGGCCACGCCGACGATGAACAGCGCGGCGAGAAGCAGCGCTCCCGTGGCCGCCTCTCCGCCGTCGCGGAACGCGGGCAGGACGGCGTGGTCGGTCGCCCAGCCCAGCGCCCACGAGGAGGCCACGGTCATCCCGCCGTAGAGCGCGCTGGCGAGGACCGCGGCGGTGAACACTCCCGGCTCCGCCCTGACGGCCACCCCGATCACCCGAAAACCCTGGAGCATGACAGAACGGGCCGGTGCTTTCGATTCTTCGGACTTTTCAGACTCTCTGGACTCTTCGGACTCCTTGGACTCCGTGGACTCCTTGGACACTCGGGGCGTTTCCTCTCAATCAGGGGAAAGGGCCGGGCGCTCCCGCATACGGCGGGAGGACATCGCACCCGCGGGTCGCGGTGCGCGGATCGGCCTCCGGCCGCGGACGGGCGCCGAGCCCTCGGTCCTAGACTCTCCCAATCGCCGCGATCAGCCGGTTATTCCGGCGGTTAGGCTGACCGTGTGAAACATGCCCGACAGGAGCGCGCAGCGCTCTGCGATCTGCTGGACCGGCTCGGCCCCGGCGCCCCCACGCTCTGCGAGGGCTGGGCCACCGAGGACCTCGCCGCCCACCTCGTGCTCCGCGAGCGGCGTCTCGACGCCGCCCCGGGCATCGCGATCCCGTTCCTGTCCGGTCACACCCGTGCGGTGCAGGAGCGGATCAAGACCCGCCACCCCTACCCCGAGCTCGTCGATCTGGTGCGGCAGGGCCCGCCGGCGTGGTCGCCGTACGGGCTCCCCGGCCTCGACGAGCTGGTCGGCACGGTGGAACTGTTCATCCATCATGAGGACGTCCGCCGGGCGCAGGCGGGATGGGCGCCGCGCACACTCCCCGCCGGTCTGCAGGACGTGCTGTGGCGGCGGCTGCGCACCATGGCCCGCCTGCTGCTGCGCCGGTCCCCCGTCGGCGTCGTGCTGCGCCGTACGAGCGGGGAGAAGACCGCGGGCAGGCGTGCTTCGCCCGTGGTGATCGTCAGCGGCGAGCCGGCCGAACTCACGCTGTTCGCCTTCGGACGCGGGGAACAGGCGATGGTCGACTACTCCGGCGAGCCCTCGGCCGTCGACCGTCTGCGGCAGACCCGATTCGGGCTGTAACGGCTCACCCGACACAAACGCCCGGGTGGACGATTCAGCCACATCCTCTCGGCTCCATGGGGCAGCATGTGGTCAACGCATCACGGTTGGAGCCCCGAATGAACGTCAAAAAAGTGCTGACCTATGTGGCCGTCGCCTTTGTGATCTTCTATCTGTTCACCCAACCGGCCAATGCCGCCGCCGCCGTGAAGGGCGTGTTCGGCGGCATCACCACGGGAGCCGAACGCCTCGGGGCGTTCTTCACATCCCTTGTCTCCGGTTGAGGGGCGGTAGAGCCTCGTGTCCTTGCGGCTAGTTATGATCATTTCAGTCACCGGGTACAAACAGCCGGGAAACTGACTGCAGGAGGCTCCCCAATGCAGGTCAAGAAGGTTCTTACGTACGCGGCCATCGCGTTCGTGGTCTTCTACCTCTACAACCAGCCGCACGCGGCCGCGGCCGCCGTGAAGGGCGTCTTCGAGACCGTCAACACCGGTGCGTCGCGATTGGCGACGTTCTTCACCTCGGTGTTGGGATGATGCCGCCCGGCCCGCCGTTTTGACCCGGGGCGGACGCGGTGCTCGGCGCGCCCGTAATCGATGAAGACGCCGATCATCGCCCGCCATATCGCCTCCGCGACATCGGGGGATGCTCGCCACCGGCGGCCCGCTCACGCGCGGCCGCCACCACGCACTCGACCCGGTCGGGTGCCCGGACGGTCTGATCGTCCCCTCGGAACGGCCGCCCGGACCCGATGAGACGCCGGCGGAGTCCCCGCCGGCACCGAGATCGGCCGAGCCATCCCTCCACTCCCCCACCCGTGATCTTGCGATTTCTCGCAGGATGGCCTTCTGACCTGCACGAATCGATTCCGTGATCTTGCAGATACTCGCAGCCATGGCGTCCGACCTGCCGATATGCGTTAGCCGATCTTGCACTCGATCGGAAAGTGCAAGATCGGCTAAGGCGTTTTCACCGCTCGGCGGGCAGACCTGCAAGAAACTGCGAGATCACAAACGCGAAGTGCCTGCTCTCAGTACCCGCGTGCGAGTTTTCGCAAGATCACGGGGTGGGGTCAGCGGACGGGGTGACCGGCAGCGCGCAGCGCGTCCTTGACCTCTTGGATCTTGAGCTGGCCGAAATGGAACACCGAGGCGGCCAGCACCGCGTCGGCGCCGGCCTCGATGGCGGGCGGGAAGTCCGCCAGGCCGCCGGCGCCGCCCGAGGCGATCACCGGGACGGAGACCGCGGCGCGCACGGCCCGGATCATCTCCAGGTCGTACCCCGACTTCGTGCCGTCACCGTCCATCGAGTTGAGCAGGATCTCCCCCACGCCGAGCTCCTCGGCCCGCGCGGCCCACTCGACCGCGTCGATGCCCGTGCCCCGGCGGCCCCCGTGGGTCGTCACCTCGAAGCCGGACGGGGTGGGCGGCCCGTCGACGACCCTGCGGGCGTCCACGGACAGCACGACGCACTGGGCGCCGAACCGGCGGGACGCCTCGGTCAGCAGCTCGGGCCGGGCGATGGCGGCGGTGTTGATCCCGACCTTGTCCGCTCCGGCGCGCAGCAGCCGGTCCACGTCCTCGACCGAGCGCACGCCGCCGCCGACCGTCAGCGGGATGAAGACCTGCTCGGCCGTACGGCGTACCGCCTCCAGCGTGGTCTCCCGCTCGCCCGACGACGCGGTGATGTCCAGGAACGTCAGCTCGTCGGCCCCCTCGGCGTCGTAGCGCCGGGCCAGCTCGACCGGGTCGCCCGCGTCGCGGAGGTTCTCGAAGTTGACCCCCTTGACGACCCGGCCGCCGTCGACGTCGAGGCAGGGAATGACCCGTACCGCGACGGTCATCGCGTCTCCTCCCCCCGGTCGACCCGGTATGCCTCGACCTCGACCTCGACCAGCATCCGGGGGTCGACGAGCCCGGCGACCTGGACGCTCGTGCAGACGGGCCGCACCGAGCCGAACACCTGGCCATGTGCCCGTCCGACCGCGTCGAAGTCGGCGGCCTTGACCACGAAGAGCCGGGTGCGGACGACGTCCTCGACCGAGACGCCCGCCTTCTCGACCGCGTCCAGAGCGATGGAGATGGCGGTGAGCGTCTGGTTGAAGGCGTCGCCCACGTGCTGGACCTCGCCGCCTACCGTGGCGGTGCATCCGGACACCAGCACGTGCGGACCCGCGACGACCGCGCGGGCGTAGCCGTACCGGTCCTCCCAGGGACCGCCCGAGAAGATGCGGCCGTGCGCGTCGGTGTCGCCGGTCATGACGCGCTCACCGCCGCCAGCGCCTCTTCCAGCGTGAACTCCTGGGCGTACAGCGCCTTGCCGACGATCGCGCCCTCGACGCCGTCCGGCACGAGCGAAGCCAGCGTGCGCAGGTCGTCCAGCGACGACACACCGCCGCTCGCGATCACCGGCCGGTCGGTCCTGGCGCAGACCTGCCGCAGCAGGTCGACATTGGGGCCGCGCAGCGTGCCGTCCTTGGTGACGTCGGTGACCACGTAGCGGGGGCAGCCGTCGGACTCCAGCCGGTCGAGCACCTCCCACAGGTCACCGCCCTCCTTCGTCCAGCCGCGGGCGGCCAGTGTGGTCCCCCGGACGTCCAGCCCCACCGCGACGCGGTCGCCGTACTCCGCGATGATCTTCGAGCACCAGGCCGGCTCCTCCAGCGCGGCCGTGCCGATGTTGACCCGGCGGCAGCCGGTGGCCAGCGCGGCGGTCAGCGACTCGTCGTCGCGGATGCCGCCGGACAGCTCGACGTTCACGTCCAGCCGTCCGATCACCGAGGCGAGCAGCTCACGGTTGTCGCCCCGGCCGAACGCCGCGTCGAGGTCGACCAGATGGATCCACTCCGCGCCGGCCTCCTGCCAGGCGAGCGCGGCGGCCAGCGGATCCCCGTATGAGGTCTCCGTCCCCGCCTCCCCCTGCACCAAGCGGACGGCCTGGCCGTCCGCGACGTCCACGGCTGGGAGCAATACGAGCGACATTGGAACACGACCTCCGGTCAGGAACGATGGTGACGAGCACCGGGTTCGGCGGGACCCACGATTAGGACGGGTCCCACTCAGGACAGGTTCACAGCGTTCTCACAGCCTGTCCAGCCAGTTCGACAGCAGTACGGCTCCCGCCTCGCCGGACTTCTCCGGATGGAACTGGGTGGCCATGAGCGGCCCGTTCTCCACGGCGGCCACGAACGGCGCGCCGTGCTCGGACCAGGCGACCAGGGGCTCGGCGAAGCCCGGGCCGGCCTCCAGCCGCCACTCCCGCACCCCGTAGGAGTGCACGAAGTAGAAGCGGGTGCCGGCGTCCAGGCCCCGGAACAGGACGCCGCCGGTGGGCGCGGCGACCGTGTTCCAGCCCATGTGGGGCAGCACCGGGGCGTCGAGGCGCTCCACCACCCCGGGCCACTCGCCGCAGCCGGGGGTGTGGACGCCGTGCTCGACGCCCTTCTCGAACAGGATCTGCATGCCGACGCAGATGCCGAGCACGGGCCTGCCGCCGGCCAGGCGGCGGCCGATGATCTGCTCGCCGCGCACCCGCCGGAGCCCCTCCATGCACGCCGAGAACGCGCCGACCCCCGGGACCACCAGGCCGTCGGCCTCGAGCGCGGCGTCGAAGTCGGCCGTCACCGTCACCTCGGCGCCGGCCCTGGCCAGCGCCCGCTCAGCGGAGCGGAGGTTGCCCGAGCCGTAGTCGAGGACGACCACGCGGTTCCTCACTCCCACCACAGCACCCCCGCGGTGATCGCCAGCACGGCTCCGACGCCGGCCAGCACGGCCAGCGGCTTGATCCCCTGCCGCACCCCGGAGATGACCCCGCCGATCAGGAAGAGACCGACGAAGATCATCCCCACCGAGGCGAGGGTCATCAGAGCACGCCCTTGGTGCTGGGCACGCCGCTCGCCCGCGGGTCCCGCTCGGAGGCCTCGCGCAGGGCCCGGGCGAGGGCCTTGAACTGCGCCTCCACGATGTGGTGCGCGTTGCGCCCGTACGGCACGTGCACGTGCAGGCACACGGCCGCCTGGGCCACGAACGACTCCAGGATGTGCCGCGTCATCGTCGTGTCGTACTCCGGCCCGATCATGGGGGCCATGCCCGCCGGCTCGGTGTGCACCAGGTACGGCCGGCCGGACAGGTCCACAGTGACCTGGGCGAGCGTCTCGTCCAGCGGGCAGAACGCGGTGCCGAACCGCCGGATGCCCGACTTGTCGCCCAGGGCCTCGCGGAACGCGGCGCCCAGCGCGAGAGAGGTGTCCTCGATCGTGTGGTGCGAGTCGATGTGGAGGTCGCCCTCGGTCTTCACGGTCAGGTCGAACAGCCCGTGCTTGCCGAGCTGGGCCAGCATGTGGTCGAAGAACCCCACGCCGGTCGAGACGTCGACGACGCCGGTGCCGTCGAGGCCGACCTCGACCAGCACGGACGTCTCCTTCGTGCTGCGCTCGACCCGGCCACGACGCTCGTTACTCATTGGAGGACCCCTTCCACAGCGGCACGGAAGGCCGCCATCTCTTCCCGGGTGCCGATC
Organism: Sphaerimonospora mesophila; assembly: GCF_001417795.1. Taxonomy (NCBI): domain Bacteria; kingdom Bacillati; phylum Actinomycetota; class Actinomycetes; order Streptosporangiales; family Streptosporangiaceae; genus Sphaerimonospora; species Sphaerimonospora mesophila. The sequence goes on from NZ_BCBX01000058.1 coordinate 9,509, forward strand.
GACACCCTGAGCCAGCCGTCCGGGCCGGTCTCCCTGATCAGCACTCCGCGTTCCAGCAGCCCCTCCCAGACGGCGTGCCGGTCGGGGAACCGCCCGAACAGCACGAAGTTCGCGTCCGAGTCGGCGACCGTCAGGCCGAGCCCGCGCAGCCAGTCCACCGTGGCGTCGCGCTCGGCGCGCAGCGCGTCGACCGTGCCGAGCAGCTCGGCGCGGTGCGCGAGCGCGACCCGCGCGGCCGCCTGGGTCAGGGTCGACAGATGATACGGCAGGCGGACCAGCAGCAGCCCGTCGATGACGGCGGGGTCGGCGGCCAGGTACCCGAGCCGGGTGCCGGCCATGGCGAACGCCTTCGACATGGTCCGCGTCACGATCAGCCGGGGGTGGCCGGACAGCAGGGCCAGCGCCGACGGCGTGCCCTCCCTGGCGAACTCGGCGTAGGCCTCGTCGACCACCACCATGCCCGGCGCCGCACGCAGGACGTGCTCGATCACGTCGAGCGGCAGCGCCGTACCGGTCGGGTTGTTCGGGGAGGTCAGGAAGACCACGTCGGGGCGGTGGCGGCGGATGTCGGCGACGGCGGCCTCGGGGTCGATCGCGAAGCCCTCGTCGCGGGCGGCCTCGATCCAGCGGGTGCCGGTGGCGCCCGAGATGATCGGATGCATCGAGTAGGACGGCTCGAAGCCGATGGCCGAACGCCCCGGACCGCCGAACGCCTGCAGGATCTGCTGGATGATCTCGTTCGACCCGTTGGCCGCCCACACCTGCCGGGCCGTCAGACCGTGGCCCAGGTAGTCGGCGAGGTCCTTGCGCAGCTCGACCGCGTCCCGGTCGGGATAGCGGTTGAGCGTGGCGGCGCCGTGCCGTACGGCCCGGGCGAGGTCGTCGATCAGCGCCGCCGACGGCGGGTAGGGGTTCTCGTTGGTGTTGAGCTGGACGGGCACGTCGAGCTGCGGCGCGCCGTACGGCTGCTTGCCGCGCAGGTCGTCGCGGAGCGGCAGATCGTCAAGGGTCATGAGGGAATGTTCCAGTCGAACCGGGCGCGGATGGCGGCGCCGTGTGCGGGCAGGTCCTCGGCGTCGGCGAGCGCGCAGACGTACGGCGCGGCCTCGGCGAGCGCTTCGCGGGTGTAGTCGACGACATGGATGCCGCGCAGGAACGTCTGCACCGACAGCCCCGAGGAGTGGCAGGCGCAGCCTCCGGTCGGCAGCACGTGGTTGGACCCGGCCATGTAGTCGCCCAGGGAGACCGGGGCGTACGGCCCGACGAAGATCGCCCCGGCGTTGCGCACCCGCGCGGCGACCGCCGCGGCGTCGGCCGTCTGGATCTCCAGGTGCTCGGCGGCGTAGGCGTCGACGACCTTCAGCCCGTCCTCGATGTCCGACACCAGCACGATGCCGGACTGCCGGCCGGCCAGCGCCTGCGTGATCCGCTCGCTGTGGCGGGTCGCGGCGACCTGGCCGGGCAGTTCCTTCTCCACCGCGTCGGCCAGCGCCGGGCTGGTGGTGACCAGCACGGAGGCGGCGATGACGTCGTGCTCGGCCTGGCTGATCAGGTCGGCCGCGACGTGCACGGGGTCGGCGGTCTCGTCGGCGAGGATCGCGATCTCGGTGGGCCCGGCCTCGGAGTCGATGCCGATGCGGCCCTTGAGCAGCCGCTTGGCCGCGGCCACCCAGATGTTGCCCGGCCCGGTCACCATGTCGGCACGCGGACACTCCTCGGTGCCGTACGCGAACATCGCCACGGCCTGCGCGCCGCCCACGGCGTACACCTCGTCGACCCCGAGCAGCGCGCACGCGGCGAGGATCGCGGGGTGCGGCAGGCCGCCGAAGTCCGCCTGGGCCGGGGAGGTGACGGCGAGCGAGGGCACCCCCGCCTCCTGGGCTGGGACCACGTTCATGACCACGCTGGAGGGGTAGACGGCCCGGCCGCCCGGCACGTACAGCCCGACCCGGCCGACCGGGACCCACCGCTCGGTGACCGTGCCGCCGGGCACGACGTTCGTGGTGGTGTCGGTGCGGCGCTGGTCGCGGTGGACCAGGCGGGCCCGCCTGATCGACTCCTGGAGCGCGGCGCGCACCTTCGGATCAAGGTCGGCCAGCGCGCGCTCGATCTCGGCGACCGGCACGCGGGCCCTGTCCAGCTCGACGCCGTCGAACTTCGCGGTCAGCTCCCGTACGGCCGCCGCACCGCGATGGCGCACCTCCTCGCAGATGGGCCGCACCTTCTCCAGGGCGGCCTCGACGTCGAGCTCGGCGCGGGGCAGCACGGCGCGCAGGTCTCCCGGCAGGGAGCCGCGCAGGTCGATACGGGAAATCACCGTAACAGTCTACGGAGAACCGGCAACCGCTCCGGCTCTCCGTCCACCATCCGGGCACCGTCTCGCCCCGCGAATGACCACCGCTTGGCAGGGGCGGCTCCCGGGCGGCGGGGCGCCAAAAGCCGGCCTCGCGGTGGATGAGCAGCCCATCGTCCTGAAGCACCATGAATGCATGCGACATGCATGCTAAAATGCAGGCATGGGTACTATTCAGATTCGCGATGTCCCCGACACGACCGAGCGGACGCTCAAAGCACGGGCGGAGCGCGAAGGCAAGTCGCTGGCCGCCTACGTGCGGGACCTGCTGAACGAGGAGGCGGCCACACCGACCCTGGACGAGGTGATGACCAAGATCGCCGCTGACGAGCCGGTGCCGTACGATCCCGACTTCGTACGCGAGGCGATGCGCGAGGGCCGTCGGTGACCGTGGTCGTCGACGCCTCGATCGTTTTCCGCCTGTTGGCCAACGTGAAGGGCGACGATCTTCTTCGGCGGCGGTTGGCCCGGAAGCTGCACGCACCGGCGCTGATCGATGTCGAGATCGCTTCGGTGGTGCGTGGGCATGTGATCACCAGCAAGCCGGAGGTGCGCATCTCGGAGGCACGGGCCAGAACCATGCTGGAACGCTATGCACAGCTCAAGATCGTCCGGCATTCCATGTTGCCGCTACAGCCGCGAGTGCTGGAGCTTCGGAACAATCTCACCGCCTATGACGGCATGTACGTCGCCCTCGCGGAGCTGCTGGGGGTACCGCTCTTGACCGACGACGCGAAGTTCGCCGGTTCGACCGGGCACCGCGCGGAGATCCACCGTTATCCGCCGCCATGGCAGGCCGATCAGTCACCCGAAGGCGTTTAGGCGGTCGACATCGCACCATCGAAAGCTCCGGCGGCAGGACGGGCGGTGATGGTCTGTGCCCCAGGGCGCGTCTGGTCCCGCTGGTATCGAGAGACCATTCCGTTGGCCGAGCGACGCTACGCCGCATACCGCGCCGAGAAAGAACTGGAGAGCTACCGATGAGTCCTGCACGAAACTGGCGGGAGGTCAAGGCTGAGGCCCACCGGCTGCACCCGGAGATGACGGACCCCGCACGGCGGGCCGCCGCCGATGCGCGTTTGAACGCTCGGGTCACTCATCATCGCCTGAAGGAACTGCGCCAGAGGCTGGGCAAGACCCAGGGCGAGATCGCCGCCGTGCTGGGGGTGTCCCAGTCGAGGATCTCCCAGATCGAAAATGGCGAGGTGCATGCCATGGAGCTGGAGACTTTGCGGTCATACGTCGCCGCTCTGGGCGGTCATCTGGATGTGACCGCCGGTGTCGGTGCATGCACGATCAAGGTCGCCTGAGCCTTTGGCCGGTGTGGCCGCCCACACCGGACGAGGTTTGATCACCTGCGACGAGCCGGTGGCGTACGATCCCGGCCTCGTACGCCAGACATGATGCTCGACAGGCCGCCGGTGACGACATCCCGGCGGTCCTCGAGGGCTACTCGATGGTGTAGGCGAGGTTGGGGCGCAGCCAGTGCTCGATCTCGCTCAGGGCGAGGCCGCGCCGTACGGCGTAGTCCTCGGCCTGGTCCCGGTTGATCCGTCCCACTGTGAAGTAGCGCGAGGAGGGGTGGGCGAAGATCAGCCCGCTGACGGCGGACCCCGGGGTCATGGCGCAGGACTCGGTGAGGCCCATGCCGACCTGCCCGGCGTCGAGCAGTTCGAACAGGATCCGCTTCTCGCTGTGGTCGGGGCAGGCGGGGTAGCCGAGGGCCGGGCGGATGCCGCGGAAGCGCTCGGCGTGCAGGTCCTCGATGCGCGGGTCGGCGTCGGGCTCGAACCAGGCGCGCCGCGCCTGCAGGTGGATGTGTTCGGCGAACGCCTCGGCGAGCCGGTCGGCCAGGGCCTTCACCATGATCGCCCGATAGTCGTCGTGCTCGGCCTCGAACTCGGCGGCGAGCTCGTCGGCTCCGTGTACGGCGACGGCGAACCCGCCGATGTGGTCCCCGGAGGGAGCCAGGTAGTCCGCGAGGCATCGGTTGGGCCGGCCTTCGGGCTTGACGGTCTGCTGGCGCAGCATCGGCAGGCGTACGACGCCGTCCCCGCCCGCTGCGGCGGTCTCGAGCACGATGTCGTCGCCCTCGGAGTGGGCGGGCCAGAAGCCGAAGGCGCCGTGTGCCCGCAGCCGCTCCCCCGCGATGATCTGGTCGAGCAGGGCGAGCGCCTCGTCGTAGAGTTCGCGGGCCACCGGCTGGTCGAGGATCGCGGGGAACTTGCCCTTCAGGTCCCAGGCGAGGAACAGGAACTGCCAGTCGATCATCGCGCGCAGCTCCGTCAGGTCCGGCCGGACGACGCGGACGCCGGTGAAGTCCGGGACGGGCAGGTCGGCGAAGTCGACCCGCTCGCGGTTGGCTCGGGCCTGGGCGAGGGAGAGCAGCGGGGTCTGCCGCCGGTTCTCGTGCTGCTCGCGCAGCCGCTCCTGCTCGGCCAGGTTGCGCGTGACCAGTTCGTCGGCGCGCTCCGGATCGAGCAGGTCGGACACGACGCCCACCACGCGGGAGGCGTCGAGCACGTGGACGGTGGGGCCGTCGTAGGCGGGGGCGATGCGGACGGCGGTGTGCTGGCGCGAGGTGGTGGCGCCGCCGATCAGCAGCGGCAGCTTCAGCCCGCGGCGGCGCATCTCCCCGGCGACGTTGACCATCTCGTCGAGCGACGGGGTGATCAGGCCGGACAGGCCCACGGCGTCGGCGCCCTCGGCCACGGCGGTGTCGAGGATGACGCTCGCCGGGACCATGACGCCGAGGTCGACGACCTCGTAGTTGTTGCAGCCGAGGACGACGCCCACGATGTTCTTGCCGATGTCGTGCACGTCGCCCTTGACGGTGGCGAGCACGATCTTTCCGTTGCCCCTGACGACGTCGGCCGACTCCAGCTGGGCCTGCTCCTTCTCGGCCTCCATGTACGGCTCCAGATAGGCGACCGAGCGCTTCATCACCCGCGCGCTCTTGACCACCTGCGGCAGGAACATCTTGCCGGAGCCGAACAGGTCGCCCACGATCTTCATGCCGTCCATGAGCGGCCCCTCGATCACGTCGAGCGGGCGGGCCGCCCCCTGCCGGGCCTCCTCCGTGTCGGCCTCGATGAAGTCCACGATGCCGTGCACGAGCGCGTGCGCCAGGCGCTTCTCGACGGGCGCGTCGCGCCAGGCCAGGTCGACCGTACGGCGGGCCGCCGTGCCGCTGACCGTCTCGGCGAAGGCGACGAGCCGGTCGGTGGCGTCGGGCCGCCGGTCGAAGAGCACGTCCTCGACGAGCTCCAGCAGGTCCTCGGGGATGTCCTGGTAGACGGCGAGCTGCCCGGCGTTGACGATGCCCATGTCCAGGCCGGCCCGTACGGCGTGGAAGAGGAACGCCGAGTGCATCGCCTCCCGCACGGTGTCGTTGCCGCGGAAGGAGAACGACAGGTTGGAGATGCCGCCGCTGGTCCGCACCCCGGGGCAGCGCTCCTTGATGAGCGGCAGGGCGTCGATGAACGCCTTGGCGTAGCCGTTGTGCTCGGCGATGCCGGTGGCGACGGCGAGCACGTTCGGGTCGAACACGATGTCCTCGGCGGGGAATCCCGCCTGCTGCGTGAGCAGGTCGTAGGCGCGGGCGCAGATCTCCACCTTGCGCTCGACGGTGTCGGCCTGGCCGCGCTCGTCGAAGGCCATGACGACCACGCCGGCGCCGTAGTCGCGGATCAGCCGCGCCTGCTCCAGGAACGGGCCCTCGCCCTCCTTGAGGCTGATCGAGTTGACGATGCCCTTGCCCTGCACGCACTTGAGCCCGGCCTCGAGCACGCTCCACCGCGAGCTGTCGATCATGATCGGCACACGGGCGACCTCGGGCTCGGTGGCGATCAGGTTCAGGAACGTGGTCATCGCCAGCTCGCCGTCGAGCAGGTCGGCGTCCATGTTGACGTCGAGCACGTTGGCCCCGCCGCGCACCTGGTCCAGCGCGACGTCGACGGCCGCCTGGTAGTCGTCGGCCTCGATGAGGCGGCGGAAACGCTTCGACCCGGTGACGTTGGTGCGCTCTCCGATCATCACGAAGCCGGTGTCGTCGCCGATCTCGAACGGCTCCAGCCCGCTGAAGCGGGGGCGTGCCGGCGGCGTGGGAACCGCACGCGGCGACAGGCCGGACACCGCGCCGGCGATCCGCCCAATGTGCTCCGGGGTCGTGCCGCAGCATCCGCCCACGACGTTGACCATGCCCGACTCGGCGAACTCGCGGAGCAGCCGGGCGGTCTCCTGCGGAGTCTGGTCGTATCCGCCGAACGCGTTCGGCAGCCCCGCGTTGGGATGACAGGCCGTGTAGGTGCCGGCCAGCCGGGACAGCTCGGCGACATGCGGGCGCATCTCCTCCGCGCCCAGCGAGCAGTTCACGCCCACGACCAGCGGATCGGCGTGTTCGATGGAGCGCCAGAACGCCTCGACCGTCTGCCCCGACAGCGTGCGCCCGCTCAGGTCGACGATCGTGACCGAGATCCACAGCGGCAGGTCGGGGGCGACGTCGCGCGCCGCCGCGATCGCGGCCTTGGCGTTGAGCGTGTCGAAGATCGTCTCGATCAGCAGCAGGTCGACGCCGCCCTCGGCCAGCGCCCGGATCTGCTCCGCGTACGCCTCACGGACCTGGTCGAAGGTGACCGCGCGGTAGGCGGGGTCCTCCACCCGGGGAGAGAGCGAAAGCGTGACGTTGAGCGGCCCGACCGACCCGGCGACGAAACGCCCCCCGGCCTCGTCCGCCGCCTGTCGTGCCAGCCGGGCGCCCTGGATGTTCATCTCCCGCACCAGCGACTGAAGTCCGTAGTCGGCCTGGCCGATGCTCGTCGCGGTGAACGTGTTCGTCGTGGTGATGTCCGCGCCCGCCGCGAGATATCGCCGGTGGACGTCGAGGATGACGTCCGGCCGGGTCAGGTTCAGCAGGTCGGGGTCGCCGGCGACGTCACGCGGGTGGTCGCGGAGCAGTTCCCCGCGATAGTCGTCCGCGGTGAGCCCGGCGCCCTGGAGCATCGTGCCCCACGCGCCGTCGAGCACCGCGATCCGCCGATCGAACAGCTCTCGCAGTCGCAGCGTACGATCCTCGGCTCGGTCGTCGTCGTGCTTTGAACGTGTGTTCACCGGTCACCTCCCGGCTGTCGGGAGGCGCCCTTGACGATACGTCGCCCGGCCGAGCGTGGCGGGCCTCAGCCCGTTGCAGCGCCTCTCGACCGGGATCTCCACGGTACCGAAAAGCCGCCGGAAAAATCTACCGCCCCGGTGGGGAAGCCGATCACGGGAGGATCCGTGCCCTACGCTTCCAGACGTGGGCAAGACCAACAAGGGCAGGGGCGGGCAGGGGACTCCCGCGACGGTGGCGCTGGCCAAGGCCGGGGCCGACTTCACCCTCCACCCCTATGAGCACGATCCCAGCGCGCAGGCGTACGGCGAGGAGGCCGCCGACGCGCTCGGCGTGCCGTACGAGCGGATCTTCAAGACTCTGGTGGCGGAGACCGAGCGGGGGCTGGCCGTCGCCGTGGTCCCGGTCGCGGCCAAGCTGGACCTGAAGGCGTTCGCCTCCGCGCTGCACGGCAAGCGCGCGACGATGGCCGAGGCGGCCAAGGTGGAGCGGGTCACCGGATACGTCGTCGGGGGCATCAGCCCGCTCGGCCAGCGCAGGCAGCTGCCCACGGTCGTCGACGAGTCGGCGCTCGGCTTCGAGACCGTCTATTTCTCCGCCGGCCGGCGCGGCCTGCAGATCGAGACGGCTCCCGCCACCCTCGTCGAGCTCACCGGCGCCTTCGTCGCCGCGATCGCCAGGACCGACTGACGCCTCTCGCCGGACCTTCCGGCGGCCGCCGCACAGCCGAATGTCACGTCTCGGGCATTCGGCACGTCTCTATAGCGGAAGGAGACGACAAGGAGGCGGCATGCCCGTGGTGACTGAGGCGGAACCCACTCCGGTGGCGGACTTGGAGAACAGCGGAAACCTGTTATCCGGAGTCGCCTACCGCGTGCTGGGCGGGGTGGCGGACGCCGAGGCCGGAGCCAGGCGGAGCGGAGGCCACGCGTGAGCGAGCTGAAATCCGTTCCGAGGCGCGTCGCGGGGTCGGCGACCTTCCTCGACGAGCGACTGGGCGCCGGCAACATCGTCAGGCGCAACATGCGCAAGATCTTCCCCGACCACTGGTCGTTCCTCCTGGGCGAGATCGCGCTCTATTCGTTCATCATCCTGCTGCTGACCGGAACGTTCCTGACCTTCTGGTTCAAGCCGAGCATGGGTGAGATCGTCTACAACGGCCCCTACGCGCCCCTGAAGGGCGTCATGATGTCCGAGGCCTACGCGTCGACGCTGCAGATCAGCTTCGAGGTCCGCGGCGGCCTGCTCATCCGCCAGATACACCACTGGGCGGCGCTGCTGTTCATCGCCGGGATGATGGCGCACGCGCTGCGCGTGTTCTTCACCGGCGCCTACCGCAAGCCGCGCGAGCTCAACTGGCTGATCGGCATACTGATCCTCACGCTGGCGCTGGCCGAGGGCCTGACCGGCTACTCGCTCCCCGACGACCTGCTGTCCGGCGCGGGCCTGCGGGTCACCGAAGGCGTGATCATCTCGCTGCCGGTGGTGGGCACCTATATCCGGTTCTTCCTGTTCGGCGGGGAGTATCCGGGCGAGGACGTGATCTCGCGGTTCTACTCGATTCACATCCTGCTCATCCCGGGCATCATCCTGGCGCTCGTCTCGGCCCACCTGGTGCTCATGTGGGTGCAGAAGCACACCCAGATGCCCGGCACCGGCCGGACGAACCGGAACGTGGTGGGCGCCCCCTTCTACCCGACCTTCATGGCCAAGGCCGGCGCCTACTTCATGTTCACCTTCGGCGTGCTCGCCCTCCTGGGCACCTTCGCGCAGATCAACCCGGTCTGGCTGTACGGTCCCTACAGTCCAGCGGACATCTCCGCCGGCTCGCAGCCCGACTTCTACCTGGCCTTCCTCGAAGGCGCGCTGCGCATCATGCCGGCGTGGGAGATCAACCTCTTCGGCACGTCCCACGGCGGAACGCTGCCGCTCAGCGTGATCATCCCCGCGCTACTGCCGCTGGGCATCGTCACCGTGGGCATGGCGCTCTACCCCTTCGCCGAACGCTGGATAACCGGGGACGACCGCGAGCACCACATCGCGGACCGCCCGCGCAACAACCCGCACCGCACGTCGATCGGCATGGCCGTCATCGCGTTCTACGGCGTGCTCTGGCTGTTCGGCGCCAACGACATCATCTCGACCAACTTCCACATCAGCCTCTACACGACCACGTACGCGGGACGGGTGCTGGTGTTCCTCGCGCCGGCCCTGGCCTACGTGATCACCTATCGGGTCTGCCTCGGCCTCCAGCGCTCCGACGCCGCGCTGATCGCCCACGGGGTGGAATCCGGCGTGATCAAGCGGCTGCCGGACGGCCGGTACGTCGAGGTCCACTCGACGCTGGCCGAGGACGTCGAGGCGCACCTTCGCGGCAAGGAGCCGGTGCCGACGCTGTCGGCGCCTGCGGGCGACGGGGTCCCGGCGAAGGAACTGCGCGGACCCGTCGGCAGGCTGCGGGCCCGGATGTCCCGGGCGTACGGAGGCGAGAAGATCCCCCTCGGGAACGGCCACGTGCCGGGCGAGGACGGGGAGGCCGCCATCGGCGCGGAAGGCGGCACCCGTGCGGGCGGCGACACCCGCGCGCTGACCCGCTGACGATCCCGCCGCGGGTCCGGGGGCGCGCTCCGGGCCCGCGGTCTCCCTTGGGGGGAGCGGGTGGTCACCCTCGGGCCGCGCTCCTCAGCGGAGCGCGGCCCGAGTCCCGCGTGACACTCCCTAGGCCGGACGGATCTCGCTGAACAGTTTGAGCATGACGGGCCGCAGCCGCTGCCGCGCCTGCGGCGGCCAGCGCAGGCTCACGGAGGGGAACACCGCCTCCAGGACGATCTTCAGGTACGGCCGGCCGGACCCGACCGGCACCTCGACGCACAGCCCCGACACCGCGGTGACGATCTCACGCCGGCCGAGCCGCAGCAGGGCGCGGCCGCCGACCCTGTTCTGTGCTCCGTCCGCCCACAGTTCCATCGACTCCCAGAAAAGCACGGGCTCCGATTCCTCACGAAGCCATCCGGGGCGGACGGGCAGCGGCAATCGCAGGGTGAATCCCGCCAGCAGCCCATGACGGCTCAAATAGAAGGAACCGTGGAAGCGCGGCAGTTCGTAAAGGACCTTCGGCTCGTTCGACGTCATCATCGAGATCGTCCCCGCGCTGGCCTCCATGGCGATCCGCCAGGCACTGGGGTCGCTGTAATAGGCATCCGGAACGAAGGCCAAGGGAATTCACCTCGCTGTGCGTAAGAGGGGCGACCACGCGAAGTCCTGGCAGCGACAGCCGGGCCGACCCCAGCTATAAGAAAGACGAAACGGACCGGGGTGAAAGTGACATCCCGCGACTTCGACGGCAGGCGCGAAAGAGCCTCACCTGGCAAATCAGGTGTGCCGGGTGGCGCATGTCACATTCCCACCCGCAGCGCGCATCTCATGGAGAAATCGGTACGTCCTCCGATGAGAGCGCATGGCGGCGCCGATGTCAAAGGATCGGCGGCGAAAAGCTGTCCCCGGAGGATCATCACGGGGTAAATTACGGCAACAAGCGGCATATGACGGCATTCCACAGCGGCACGCACTGTTTCGGAAATCAGCCCGGCCGGCGGGACGGCTCGCCGGATGGGACCGCCGGCAAGGAGGGCGCATGGGTGCAGGGCAATCTCCGGAGCCACCGGCCGATGAGCCCTGTGCGGACCATGTCTTCCAGCGGCACGCCGCTCTGCTCCACGCGGTGGCGTTCAGCGTGCTCGGCGACGACGGGGAGGCCGACAAGGTCGTCCGGGAGACCCGCGCCCGTTGGCTGGCCGAGGCCGACGGCCCCGCGCCGCGATCCCCCGTCGGGCTGCTCCGGATCGCCACCGTCCTGGCGCTCACCCGCCTGCGCGCCGCGCACTCGGCCGGCGAGTCCCACGTCGGTCCCTGGCTCCCCGGGTCACTGCGGAACGAGCCCGAGCTCATGGTGGCCGAGTCGATCTCGGCCGCCCTCTCGACCGTCATCGACGCGCTGGGGCGGGATGAGCGCGTGGTGTTCCTGCTGCGCCGTGCCTTCGGCCTCGCCTACGCGAACATCGCGGCGGTGACCGGGCTGCCGGAGGCGGAGGTCCGGCGGATCGACGCCGAGGCCGAGGCACGGGTGCGCTGTGCGGTGCGGCCACCCGAACGCCGGCAAGTGTGCGACTGAGGAAAGCACACAGTCGACCGGCGTCCGCCGGACGCCCCGCTCAGCGGCCGCGCTCCGTCAGCCCGTAGAGGTTCCCGTCGTGGCCGCGGATCTGCGCCCAGCGGCCGCCTTCGCGCCAGGGCGTGGCCTGCGGCTCCACGACGAACTCCACGCCACGCGCGCGCAGGTCGTCGCAGGTGGCGTCGAGATCGTCGCAGTCGAACCAGCCGATGGCCATCCGGCCGGCCCGGGCATGGAGCGCCGCCAGGACGTCCGGGCCGACGGCGGCGAGCGCCACGCAGGTCTGCGCCCCGGGCGGGCGGACCTCGACCCAGCGTCCGCCGTCGGCGTGCGGGACGTCCACCACCGGTTCGAAGCCGAGCGTGTCGACCAGGAACTCCAGCGTTCTGCTCTGGTCGCCTACGTAGAGCACGGCGAGCCGAGGGTTGACGATCAACGTGAGTCCTTCCGGCGAATGGGGCGGGGACAGGGCTACTCGGGCGAGATTCCGTACGCTCCCGGCGGGCGGCCTCACCCGCTCCCGGCGGGCAGGGGCCGGGCGTCGTACCGCTGGAGCGGCGCGGCCGGGTCGGGGGCGACGGCGATGTGGATCCGGCTCAGCCTGGCGGGATCCCCGATGACGTCGACGGCGCCGATGCGGTCGTCCACGAAGGCGAACCGCAAGGCGAGCAGCAGCCGGCCGCGCGGCGCGACGACGGCGCCGAGCGCGCCGTCGACCAGGGCCGGCCGGGCGAAGCGCGCTCTGGCCGCGTTGGTCCTGGTCTCCTCCGCGACCAGGCGGGCGCCGCGGATCTCCGCCCCGGCCTGTCCGCGCAGCGCGGCCTGGTCGGCCCGCCGTACGGCGTCGGGGGCCAGCACGGCCAGCAGCGCGTCCAGATCACCGGTCCGCGAGGCGGCGAGGAAGGCGTCCACGATCACACGGTGCCGCGCGAGATCGGCGCTGCCCGCCGTGGCCGTGCCGTGCACGCGTCGGCGGGCACGGCTGGCCAGCTTCTTGGCGGCGTCGGGTGACCGATCGACGATCCCGGCGATCTGGTCGAACGGCACGGCGAACAGATCGTGGAGCACGAAGGCGGTGCGCTCGGCGGGGCCGAGCGCGTTGAGCACCACGAGCAGCGCGAGCCCGACCGAGTCGGCCAGCACCACCTCGTCCGCCGGGTCGGCGTCGTCGACGACGGCGAGCAGGTCGAGTTCGGTGAGGTCGGCGAACTCCTCGCGCCGCCGCTGTCTGGAACGCAGCATGTCGAGGCAGACGCGCCCCACGATCGTGGTCAGCCACGCCGTCAGGTTGCCGACACCGGCGGCCCCCGCGCGTGAGGCACGCAGCCAGGTCTCCTGCACCGCGTCGTCGGCCTCGTCCACCGACCCCAGCATGCGGAAGGCGACCCCCCGCAGATGGCCGCGGGAACGGTCGAAGTGCTCGGCCAATGCGGACTGGTCGTCCATCGGTCACCTTTCGTCGTCGTGGTTCGTCATAGGTGTGGGAGATGAACTGCACGCGATTGACAAGGAGAGCCGGGTGTCCGTACTGATTATTGACGCCGGGCCGCCGGAGCGGGTGTGATGGGTGTGGCCGGGGCGAGCGGGTCGGCGTTCGCCGGCGCCGCGGGTGAGCGGGCGGAGAACGTCGGATACATATCCTATCGCCGCACCCCGTCCCCCGAGTTTGCCACCCCACCACTGCGGGACAAGGACGCGGACAATTACCCGTCCGGCGCCCACGCAATGCCAGGGCCTCGTTGAACCCCTGCGTGCCCGGTTGAACCCTCCGCGCCTCGTGGATTCCCATGCCGGCGTCCACTCTACGGCGACGGTCCTCCCTTGGTCGGCTTCACGCGACAGAAATGTCCCCACTGCATGGATCGCTCGTGATCATCGCCGGATGTCCATAGATGGACTCCTTTACTCTGGAATAAACGCGATTCAGAAACTAAGCTGACTCCCGTTGAGCTCCTGTGAAGAATCACCCTCTCCCACATTCCTTCATCCAGGAAGGTCCCGCAGTGCCCCTTCACGCCGAAGCCGACACCGGTCAGAAAGACAAAAGCCATCTTCCCGAGGCGTCGGAACTGCTCCGTGATCTTCCCCTGGAGGTCGTGCCGATTAAAGACCTGATGCCATCGCTTTCACCCCGTGAACGGCAGGAGGACCCGGCCCATATCCGCCTGCTCGCGGAGATGGACGGCGTCATGAGTCCGCTCCTCGCGCACCGTCCCACCATGCGCGTCATCGACGGCATGCATCGCCTGCGCGCGGCCGCGATGAGAGGTCAGACCGAAATCGCGGTCAAATTCTTCGACGGGAGCGAGGCCGACGCGTTCGTCCTCTCCGTCCAGCTCAACGTCGGGCACGGCCTTCCCCTGACGCTGAACGAGCGCAAGGCGGCCGCCCGTCGCATCATCCGCTCCCATCCGCACTGGTCGGACCGTGCCATCGCCGAGCGGGCGGGGTTGAGCCCCAAGACCGTCGGCAAGGTGCGCAGGCAGATGAACGGCGAGTCTCAGCTCATGGGCAGCCGTCTCGGCCGCGACGGCAGGTCGAGGCCGCTCAGCAGCGCCGAGGGGCGTCTGACCGCGGCCGCCCTGCTGGCGACCGGCACCGATATGTCGCTTCGCGAGCTGTCGAGGAGGACCGGCCTGTCCACCGGGACCGTGCGGGACGTGCGCGACCGCCTCGGCCGCGGCCTCGACCCGATCCCGGAGCGGCTGCGTGCCGGGGCGCGAAGGGCGCCCGCCGCCCCACCGGACACCATCGCCGTCACGACACGGGGCGAAGCGCCGGCCCCGCACGCCGGGACCGCCCGGCGGCAGCCCGCGGGCCGGCCGCACCGCGAGGCGCGGGCGGCCCAGGGCACGGTCGAGACCGCCTCGGTCGTACGGAAGCTCGCCAGAGACCCGTCCATGCGCGCGACGGAGTCGGGACGCCTGCTGCTGCGGATGCTCCTGGCCACGGAGATGGATCCGGCCCAGTGGGAGGAGATCGCCGAAGCGATCCCGGCCCACTGCGTGCCGCTCATCCGTGCGGTCGTGCTGAAGCGATGCGAGGACTGGCGGAAGCTGGCGAGCATGGTCCCGCCCATGTCCGAAAAATCCATCTAAAGACTGTCATTTAAAGATTCAATCGAACTTCTTCCAATTCCCCATTCACCGTTGAGCGACGGCCGCCATTGGAGGGTTCATCGTGTCAGAAATCCGGCGTTTTCCCGGTACGGACGCGGAGATCGAGCTTCGCAGGATCAATCGAGAGACGGTCGAGAAGTACATGAACACCAGGGGCGAGGAGCGGCTGCGCCGCCACCTGCTCTTCACCGAGGACGGCGTCGGGGGCCTGTGGACCAACGACACCGGCCGGCCGATCGCCATCCACGGCCGCGACCGCCTCGCCGAGCACGCGATCTGGTCGCTGAAGTGCTTCCCCGACTGGGTCTGGACCAATATCCAGATCTTCGAGACGCAGGACCCGAACTTCTTCTGGGTCGAATGCGACGGCGAGGGGGCGATCCGCTTCGCCGGCTACCCGGAGGGCCACTACAAGAACCACTTCCTGCACTCGTTCCTCCTGGAGAACGGGAAGATCAGGCAGCAGCGGGAGTTCATGAACCCGTTCGAGCAACTGCGCGCGCTCGGCATCCCCGTCCCCGAGATCAGGCGTGAGGGGATCCCCACCTGACGCCGCCGTCACCCCGACGGGCGCGAGGACCGGCTCGTTCGGCAGGCGATCCCGTTCATCCCATCTTGGGGCGGCTGACCCGGATCCGACAGAAAGGACGGTCATGCCCGGCATACCGGTAATTGAGCCTTACCCCATTCCGACCGCGGGCGAGTTGCCGCCCAGCATCGCGCGGTGGACGCCGGACCCCGAGCGCGCGGTGCTTCTCATCCACGACATGCAGCGCTACTTCGTCGAGCCCTTTCCGGGTTCCGTACGGGACCGGCTCGTCGCGAACATCGCGCTGCTGCGCGACCGCAGCGCCGCCCTCGGCGTACCGGTGGGGTACACGGCCCAGCCCGGAGACATGAGCGACGAGGTCCGGGGGCTGCTCAAGGACTTCTGGGGACCGGGCATGCGCAGGGCGCCGGCGGACCGTCAGGTGGTCGACGAACTGGCCCCCGCCCCCGGCGACTGGATGTTCACCAAGCTGCGCTACAGCGCGTTCTTCCGGTCCGATCTGCTGGAGCGCATCCGGGACCGCGGGCGTGACCAGCTCATCGTCTGCGGGGTGTACGCGCACGTCGGCGTCCTGATGACGGCGATCGACGCGTTCACCAACGACCTGCAGACGTTCCTGGTCGCCGACGCCGTCGCCGATTTCACCGCCGATTACCACCGGATGGCCCTGACGTACGCGGCCGAGCGCTGCGCGGTCGTCCTCGATGCGAAGGAGGTGTTCGCGTGACGACTCCCGGAGGCGGGGACCTGCTCGACGCGGTGCTGGAGCTCCAGGTGCCCGCCTTCGCGCTGCTCCACCGGCCGGAGACCACCGGCCAGGAGCTGCTCGACGTCCTGATCGGCGAGTTCGCCGAGGTGGAGACGCTGGCGGAGCTCCCTCTTCCCGGGGCCGACCGTCAGGGCACGGCCGAGGGACGGCCGCGGGAGCGGGACGGCGCCCGCCACGACGTGCTGGCGCTGATCCCGTACCGGCAGATCCGCGAACGCGGCTTCACCTGCGTCGACGACGGCGCCCCGCTGCTCGCGATGACCGTGACCGCCCAGGAGACGATGCCGGCGGCCGAGGCGCTGTCCCGGATCCCCGACCTGCCGATCGCCGTGTCCGACGGACGTTTCGACGTGGCCGACGACGACTACGCCGAGACCGTGCGCCGGGTGGTCAAGGAGGCGATCGGCGAGGGCGAGGGCGCCAACTTCGTCATCAAGCGCTCCTACGTCACCGAGATCGAGGACTACACGCCCCGTTCCGCGCTCGCCCTCTTCCGGCGACTGATGAAGATCGAGTCGGGAGCGTACTGGACCTTCGTCGTCCACACCGGGGAACGCACCTTCGTCGGCGCCACCCCAGAACGCCACATCACCCTGCACGACGGCGTCGTGACGATGAACCCCATCAGCGGCACCTACCGCTATCCGCCGTCCGGCCCCACCCTGCCGGAGATCATGGGCTTCCTCGCCGACAGGAAGGAGTCCGACGAGCTCTACATGGTCCTCGACGAGGAGCTCAAGATGATGACCCGGATCTGCGCCCCGGGCGTGCGGGTGATCGGTCCCCGGCTCAAGGAGATGGCGCGGCTGGCGCACACCGAGTACGTCATCGAGGGCGACAGCGACTGGGACGTCCGCGACATCCTCCGCGAGTCGATGTTCGCCCCGACCGTCACGGGCAGCCCGTTGCAGAACGCCTGCCGGGTCATCGGCAGGCACGAGCCACGGGGCCGCGGCTACTACAGCGGAGTCGTCGCCCTCATCGGACGCGACGGGTCCGGCGGACGGACGCTCGACTCGTCCATCCTCATCCGCACCGCCGACATCGACGCGGCGGGCCGGGCCGAGATCGCGGTCGGCGCCACGCTCGTACGGCACTCCGACCCGATGTCCGAGGTCGCCGAGACCCACGCCAAGGCGTCCGGACTGCTCACCGCGCTCGGCAGCGGGCCCGCCGCCAGGCTCGACGCCCACCCCCGGGTCCGCGCCGCACTGGAGGACCGCAACGCGACAATCGCCGGTTTCTGGCTGGGCGGCGCCGAGCCGGCGACGGCGTTCCCCCGGCTGGCCGGATGCCGGACGCTCATCGTCGACGCCGAGGACACCTTCACCTCGATGCTCGACCATCAGCTGCGCAGCATGGGCATGCGGGTGACCATGCGCCGGCACGACGAGATCCCCTCGTTCGACGGCTACGACCTCGTCGTCCTGGGCCCGGGTCCCGGCGACCCCCGCGATCTGCGCCATCCCAGGATCGCCTACCTGCGGTCGGCCGCCGACACCCTGCTGGCCGAGCGGCGCCCCTTCCTGGCCGTCTGCCTGAGCCACCAGGTCCTGTGCCTCCGGCTCGGGCTCGCCCTGCAGCGGCGCGACGCGCCCAACCAGGGCGTGCAGAAGGAGATCGACCTGTTCGGCGAGCGGGAACGCGTCGGGTTCTACAACACCTTCGCGGCCCGCTCGACGGCGGACGGGACCGAGATCCACGGCGTCGGCACGCTGGCGATCTGCCGGGATCCGGTGACGGAAGAGGTGCACGCCCTGCACGGCCCGTGGTTCTCCTCGCTCCAGTTCCACGCGGAGTCCGTGCTCACCCAGAACGGCCCGCGCATCCTCGGCTCCTCCATCGAAAGGGCGCTGTTCCGATGACGACAGATCCGGCCGTGCCGGCCGGGACGCACCCGTACGTGGTCGTCGACTCGTTCACCGACACCCCGCTGCGGGGCAACCCCGTCGCCGTCTTCTTCGACGCGGCGGACCTCCCCGCCGAGCGCATGCAGCGGATCGCCAGGGAGATGAACCTCTCCGAGGTCACCTTCGTCCTCCCGCCCGAGCGGGGCGGCGACGCCCACATCCGCATCTTCACCCCCGTCAACGAGCTGCCGTTCGCCGGGCACCCGCTCCTCGGCACGGCCATCGCGCTCGGCGAGTCGTTCTACGGGGACCGGCTCCGGCTGGAGACGGTGATGGGGATCATCACCTTCGACCTGGAGCGCTCCGGCGGGAGGATCGTCTCCGCCGAGATGGGGCAGCCGGTGCCGACCTGGACGGAGTTCGACCGCGCCGAAGAACTGCTCGCCGCGCTGGGCCTGGAGAAGTCCGAACTTCCGGTGGAGATCTACACCAACGGCCCCCGGCACGTCTTCGTCGGGCTGGACGGCGTGGCCGCGCTGTCGCGGCTCAACCCCGACCACCGGGCTCTGGCGGCGTTCCCCGACATGGCGACCAACTGTTTCGCGGGCAGCGGCACGAGCTGGCGCAGCCGCATGTTCTCTCCCGCCTACGGCGTGACCGAGGACGCGGCCACGGGCTCTGCCGCCGGTCCGCTCGCCGTCCACCTCGCCCGCCACGGGTGCGTCGGGTTCGGCCGGTGGATCGACATCCACCAGGGAGTCGAGATGGGCCGCCCCTCGCTGATGCGGGCGTGCGCCGAGGGCGCAGCCGACGGCATCACGTCGGTGCGGGTCGCTGGAGCGGGCGTCGTCGTCGCCCGCGGAGTGATCTACGTGTGAGGAGTGCGCAGGTGAGCAGCAGGTTCGAGAGCCTGACCGGCGTCATCGACCCGGCCTTCCCGGAGTACGGCGCGCCGCCGGACGAGCCCATGGAGTTGTTGCGGCGCTGGATCGCGTCCGCCGTCGAGGCGGGCGTGCGCGAGCCCCTCGCCCTCGCGCTCGCCACGGCCGACCACCGGGGCCGCGCCTCCAGCCGCATGGTCGCCGTCGTCGAGGTCTCCACCCTGGGCCTGGTCTTCACCAGCCACAGCACGAGCCGGAAGGGCCGGGAGATCGCCGAGACCGGATGGGCCTCGGGCCTGCTCTACTGGCGGGAGACGGCACAGCAGTTGATCATCTGCGGCCCGGTGGTGATGCTGCCCGAGGCGGAGTCCGACCGGCTCTGGAACTCCCGGCCGGCGCCGCTGCACGCGATGTCGACCGCCTCCCGGCAGAGCGAGCCCCTCGGCGACGTCGCCGCCCTGCGCGCGGAGGCGGAGCGGCTGGCGGCCGACGGAATCGCCCTGCCCCGGCCGCGGCGATTCGCCGGCTACCGCCTCGAACCGGAGTCCGTCGAGTTCTGGTCGGCGGCCCCCGACAGGCTGCACCGGCGGCTGCGTTACGACAAGACCCCCGAAGGCTGGCACGCCACCCGGCTGCAGCCCTGATCGGGCCCGTGCCCCCGGGCACACCCCCGCGCCATCGAAAGAAGCACAGAAGGAGTACGGCCCTTGACCGACACGAAGCAGACCCATTTCGATGCGATCGTCATCGGTGCCGGTTTCGCCGGCTTATACATGCTCCACAAGCTCCGCAACGAGCTCGGCCTGACCGTCCGTCTCTTCGACCGGGCCGGCGGCATCGGCGGCACCTGGTACTGGAACCGCTACCCCGGCGCGATGTCGGACGTCGACAGCTACATCTACCGCTACTCCTTCGACAAGGAACTGCTCCAGGAGTGGAACTGGACCACCCGCTACAGCCCGCAGCGGGAGATCCTCGCCTACCTCCAGACGGTGGTCGACCGGCACGATCTGGCCAGGGACATCCAGCTCGACACGTCCGTCGAGGCGGCGGTCTTCGATGAGTCGCGCGACCGGTGGACCGTGTCCGCCGACACCGGCGAGACCTTCACCTCGCGCTACCTGGTCACCGCGCTGGGACCGCTGTCGAGCCGGAACTTCCCGGACATCAAGGGCCGCGACACCTTCCAGGGCCGGATGGTCCACACCGGCGCCTGGCCCGACGACCTCGACATCGAGGGCAAGCGGGTCGGCGTCATCGGCACCGGTTCCACCGGAACCCAGTTCGTCTGCGCGGCCTCGAAGCTCGCCGGGCACCTGACCGTGTTCCAGCGGTCCGCGCAGTACTGCGTACCCTCCGGGCACGGACCGGTCAGCGAGGAGTACGTGGCCGAGTGCCGGGCCAACTACGACAAGATCTGGGAGCAGGCGCGCGCGTCCCGGGTCGCATGCGGATTCGAGGAGAGCGACATCCCCGCGATGAGCGTGTCCGAGGAGGAACGCCGCCGCATCTTCCAGGAGAACTGGGACAAGGGCAACGGCTTCCGCTTCATGTTCGGCACCTTCTCCGACATCGCCACCGACCCGGCGGCCAACGAGGCCGCCTGCGAGTTCATCAGGTCGAAGATCAGGGAGATCGTCAAGGATCCGGAGACGGCGCGCAAGCTCATCCCGACCCAGCCCTACGCCAAGCGGCCGATCTGCAACCCCGACTACTACGAGAGCTACAACCGCGACAACGTCACCCTGGTCAGCATCAAGGAGAACCCGATCAGGGAGATGACGCCGAAGGGCGTGGTGACCGAGGACGGCGTCGAGCACGAACTCGACGTCCTGGTCTTCGCGACCGGGTACGACGCCGTCGACGGCAGCTACCGGCAGATCGACATCCGCGGCCGGGGCGGCAGGACGATCCAGGAGCACTGGGACGACGGGCCCACCAGCTATCTGGGCGTCGCCACGCACGGGTTCCCGAACCTCTTCATGGTGCTCGGCCCGAACAGCGCCTTCAGCAACCTGCCGCCCTGCATCGAGACCCAGGTCGAGTGGCTCACTGACCTGATCAGGACCGCCGAGGAGAGCGGCAGGACCTCCATCGAGCCCACCGGGCAGGCCGAGGCGGAGTGGACCCGCACCTGCAAGGAACTCGCCGACTACACCATCTTCGCGAAGGTCGACTCCTGGATCTTCGGCGCCAACATCCCCGGCAAGAAGAACCGGGTCATGTTCTACTTCGCCGGTCTCGCCGCCTACCGCCAGAAGCTGGACGAGGTGGCCGCCGCCGGCTACGACGGCTTCGTCCTCGACAGCAGCCCGTCCATGACGCCGGCCTGACGCCCGCACCGGCGCCCCGTACCCGAGGAGTCCGGCGGGCCGGGGCGCCGGCCCGTGCCCCCGGTCCGCCGGCTCCCCGGCGCGTCCGCCGCTCCCCCTTGCGTGAATCGCCATTTCCTGCTCTCGGCGAAACGTAATTACGTGAGTAACTCCCCCATCCGGGACGCCGAATGGATAAACAACAAGGCTTGACTTTTCCGACCTGAATTCAGATAGCATGGACTCATGAGTGAGACCGTGATTCGCGTCGAGGATCAAGTGGTGACCTTCATCAACATCCTCGACGTCGACCCGACGAAACAGCAGGAACTCATCGACGTCCTGAACGAGGGCACCGAGAAGGTGATGAGCCACCGGCCGGGATTCGTGTCGGTGAACATTCTCGCCAGCCTGGACGGCACCCGAGTGGTGAACCTCGCTCAGTGGCGCAGCCTGGACGACATCAAGGCGACCATGACCGACCCGGAGGCGCAGAACTTCGCGAAGAGGGCGGCCGAGATCGCCAAGGCGGCACCAGCCCCTTATCGGGTCGTTTCCGTACATCACGCCTGATAACTAAAGAATCCTCGCGCGGAGGGTGAGAACAGCGAGGATTCGACCATGTTCCACCGCCCCGCTGGTCGGCATCGGCGGGGCGGTCCCCTGTCCGCGCAGGCGCGTCGCCGCCTTCGGTTCTGGTCACTCACCGTAGTAGGTGCCCGCGACGCACCGTCCCTGGGAACGACACGTCAGCCCGACACCAGACCCGCAGGGAGCACCGTCGCCATGACCACCGCCAACACTCCTGACATCGTGATCGCCGGCGCCGGCATCGGCGGGCTCACCACGGCCCTCGCACTGCACGCCCGCGGGATCGACTCGATCGTGCTCGAGGTCGCCGCCGAGATCCGCCCGCTCGGAGTCGGCATCAACATCCAGCCCGCCGCGATCGCCGAGCTGACCGGCCTCGGGCTCGGAGAGGCCCTGGCGGCGACCGGGATCCCCACCCGTGAGCACCGCTACCTCGACCACCGCGGCGCCCTGCTCTGGGCCGAACCGCGGGGCATCGCGGCAGGCCATCGGCATCCGCAGTACTCGATCCACCGGGGTGAGCTGCAGACGCTGCTGCTGGCCGCGGTCCGCGACCGGCTCGGCCCCGGCGCCGTACGCACCGGAATCCGGGTGCACGACTTCGCGCACGTCAGCGGCGGAGTCCGCGTTCACGCCGCCGACGAGGTCGCCGGCACCGAGGTCGCCTACGACGCCGAGGCGCTGATCGGCGCGGACGGCCTCCACTCCGCCGTACGGTCCCGGCTCCACCCGGATCAGACCCCGCTGCGCGCCGCCGGGGTGAGCATGTGGCGCGGCCTGACCGAGCTCGACGGCTTCCTCGACGGCCGCACCATGATCCTCGCCAACGACGAGCAGGCCACCCGGCTGGTCGCCTATCCGATCTCGGCGCGGCACGCCGCACGCGGCAAGGCCCTGCTCAACTGGGTCTGCCTGGTCGCCACTCCGGGGCGGGAGCGGTCCGCCGACGCGGGCCGGAACCGTCCGGGCCGGCTGGACGAGGTGCTGCCGCACTTCGCGCACTGGGACTTCGGCTGGCTCGACGTGCCGCGGGTGCTCGCCGGCGGCGGGCGGATCCTGCACTACCGGATGGTGGACCGCGATCCGCTGGAGAGCTGGGGGAACGGCAGGGTGACGCTGCTCGGCGACGCCGCCCACCCGATGTACCCGATCGGCGCCAACGGCGCCTCACAGGCGATCCTGGACGCCGCCGTCCTCGCCGCCGAGCTCGCTCAGGGCGATGACGTGACGGCCGCGCTGGCAAGGTACGAGGAGGACCGCCGTCCGGCCACCACCGCGATCACCCTGGCCAACCGGAGGATGGACGGCGCCGAGCGCGCCATGGTCGGCCGATCCGACGCGGACAAGACCTCCACCCTCTCCGCGATAACGGAGAGTTACCAGCGGACGGTCGAGCAGGCCCGGCCGGCCGCGTCGGCGTGAGCGGTGGTCCGCTCCTTTCCCGCGACGCGTCCAGGGCACGGCACGAGCCCGGATCGGGATCACACCCGGCCTCGCATTCTTCCGCTCCGGCGAGAAGGTCTCCCGTGCCGTGCTCCGTTTCCCGTACGGACTCCGTCTCCCCTCCGGTGCGCGACGGCCGTCCGCGACGACGAAAGCAGACCAGAAAAAGGGCAGCGTGAAAAAAGGCACTCAGAAAAAGGGGAGCCCTGGATAAAGGCATCCGCAACAAAGGCCGCAAAAGAATATGCCGGAACGCCGCTCCGTGAATTGGCGAAGCGACGGCACCGGTACCGCAGAAATGGACGGCATCGGGCTCCCGACGCCGACGGAATTCATCGGCGGAGAAGACACTCCGCCGATCGTCCGCACACCGCCGGAGAGAACTTCCGGCACCGCGTCATCGCTTCCGGCACCGTTTCGTCCACGGCATTCCTCGGCCGGTGGATCGCCCGGCGATCCGGGCGCCACAACGTCTGATCGTCCGTCCCGGCGGCCACCTCCTCACCGATATGACGAACGGCGATGTCGAAAGGTGACCGGGTGGTCCGGCGACGGAGCCGGCGGTGTCCGTACGGCCCGGCCGGCGCGACGGACACCGCCGGCGGGCTCAGCGTGAACGCGCCGCCGCTCTCCCGCCCACCGGGCGGGCGGCCAGCTCGGTCACCGCGGTCCACGCCGCCGTGAGCGAGTCGGCCGCCAGCGGCTTGAACCGAGCCAGCTGCGGCACGTCCCCGGCCCTGGTCATCTCGGCGTGGACGAAGTGGAGGTTCTCCTCGGACACCCCCAGGTCGGTGAAGTACGCCCGGAGGTAGGGCGTCTGGAAGTCGAAACCCTCCCTCGGCGTGCCGGGCGCGTAACAGCCGCCCCGTGCGGTGACCACGACCACCCTCGTCCGGCGCAGCAGGCGCTCCCCCGTGCCGGACGCGAGGAACGCCCCCGGGAACGTGATCCGGTCGATCCAGGCCTTCAGGGAGGCCGGGACCGAGAAGTTGTACATGGGCACGCCGAGGAGCACGGTGTCCGCCGCCAGCATCTCCTCGATCAGGGGCAGGGTCAGCGCCCACTCGCGTTCCTCGGCCGCTGTCTCGGTCATCCCGGCCACCTTCGCCAGCGGCACGGCCCCCTGTCTCTCCACCCGCAGGCCGAGCGAGACGAAGGCCGGGGAGACGAGTGACACCGGGTCGGCGGCCAGGTCCCGATAGCGGTATCCGTCGGCGCCGTGCAGCTTCCGCCACACCTGTGCGAAACCGGCGGTCAGCTGCCTGCTGATCGAGTCGCCCGCATCGGTGGCGCTGGAATCCACATGCAGCAGGGATGTCACCGGTCCACCCCCGGCGGCTCTGGACGAGTCATAAGTCCCCCTTCTACTACTCTTCGTGTCACTTGCTTCACCAACAGTAGTCAGCATGGGCTCCGGTCCCGGACTCGGTCGGCAAAGGGCGGGGCGGCGGCTCGGCGAGTGTTGCCATCGCGGGCGGCGGGGCGGGTAGGCGAGACTCGGAGGCGACAGCCGTACGAACCGGGCCGGCCGGAGCCGGTCCCGGCCGGGAGCCGGGCCGGACGCACTCTCTTGGGGGGACCGTCGATGACCGAGTTGCACGACCTCACCGCGACCGAGATGTCCGAGTTGCTGCGCACCGGGAAGGTGAGCGCGGTGGAGTTGACCGAGGCGTGCCTGCGGCGGATCGACGAGGTGAACGGCGAGGTCAACGCCATCGTGACGCTGGTGGCGGACCGGGCGCTCGACGAGGCGGCGAAGGCCGACGCCGACCTGGCACGCGGCCATTGGCGCGGCCCGCTGCACGGGCTGCCCGTCGCCCACAAGGACCTCGCCGACACGGCCGGGGTGCGCACGACGTACGGCTCCCGCGCGTTCGCCGATCACGTCCCCACCGAGGACGACCCGCTCGTACGGCGGATCCGCGAGTCCGGCGGCATCATGATCGGCAAGACCAACACCCCCGAGTTCGGCACCGGATCGCACACGGTCAACGAGGTGTTCGGCGCGACCCGCAACCCCTATGACCTGTCCAGGAGCGCGGGCGGCAGCAGCGGCGGGGCGGCGGCTGCGCTGGCCACCCGGATGGTGCCTCTGGCCGACGGTTCCGACATGGGCGGTTCCCTGCGCAACCCCGCGTCGTTCTGCAACGTGACCGGGCTGCGGCCGACGCCGGGGCGGGTGCCGGCCAAGTCGGCCACCGCCGCGTGGTTCACGCTGCCGGTCTCGGGGCCGATGGCGCGGACGGTGGGCGACCTGGCGCTCTTCATGTCGGCCATCGCCGGTTTCGACCCGGCCTCGCCGTACTCGATCAGGGAGGACGGCTCGGCCTTCGCCGCCCCGTGGGACGGCGACGTCGCGGGCGCCCGGGTCGCGTTCAGCCCTGATCTCGGCGGGCTGCCGGTGGATCCGGAGACCACGCGGGTGACGGCGGAGGCGGCGGCGGTGCTGACCGGTCTCGGGGCGAAGGTCGAGCGGGTGGATCTCGACCTGTCCGACGCCGAGGACGCCTTCCGGATCTACCGGGCGTGGTATTACGCGCTCAACTTCGACGGCGTCTCCGGCGTCGGGCCCAACGTCGCGTGGAACGTCGAGCGGGGGCGTGAGGTCACCGGGGCCGACCTCGCCCGCGCCGAGCGGCTGCGCACCGGGCTGTTCCACCGGATGCGCGCGTTCTTCGACGACTACGACTTCCTGGTCGCGCCGGTCAGCCAGGTGCCGCCGTTCCCGGTGGACGATCCGTACGTCACGCAGGTCGCCGGGCAGCCGATGCCCGACTATCTGGCGTGGATGCGCTCCTGCTACTGGATCAGCGTGCTGCACGCGCCCGCGATGTCGGTGCCGTGCGGGTTCACCTCGGGCGGTCTGCCGGTCGGCGTGCAGATCGTCGGCAGGCCGTGGGCGGACGCCGAGGTGCTGCGGCTCGGGTACGCCTTCGAGCGGGCGACCGGGCACTGGCGCACGCGTCCGGCCGGCGTCTGAGCCGGATCAGATCCCGCGCACCTCGCGGCGCTCCCGTGAGAAGAACACGAACTCGATCATCCAGAAGACGGCGGTGGCCAGCATCGGCCAGGCCAGCAGCACGCCGTGCGCGGTCACGCCGAGCGAGGTGGTCGTGGTGAGACCACCGGGGGCGGCGGCCTGGAGCGTCCCTTTCGCCGTTCCGCCGACCAGGAGCGCGAGGTAGCCGGCGAGCAGGCCGCCGCCCGCGAGGCCCACCAGGACCTCGACGGGCCGCCGGCGGGCCAGGACGTACCCGGCGATGCCGCAGAGCAGACCGAACCCGCCGGTGATGACGGCGAACCAGCCGTCGGCCTCGATGAGCGTCTGCGCCTCCGGATCGGCGAGCATCGGGCCGGCGTCGGTCAGCACGAAGCGCGAGGCCGGCGCGACCGCCGACCAGACGAATCCGGCCACCACGCCGAGCGGTGCCAGGACGAGGACGGTAAGTGCCGCCACCTGAAGATTGCCCCTCACATACCGCACCGTCCAAATGGTACCTACGCCGCACTGGTCACCTGCTGATCAGATCCAGCCCGTTACGCTTGTTTCACCTGCGCACTCGAGGAGACGACGTGAGCGAGCAGAGCGAGCGAGCCAACAGGCACGGCAGGCAAGAGGTGTGGCAGATCGACCCGTCCGGGCCGCTGCGGGGGGACGTCGAGGTACGCGGCTCGAAGAACGCGGTGTCCAAGCACATGGTCGCGGCCATGCTGGGCACCGGTCCGAGCACCCTGCACAACGCCCCCGAGGTCGGCGAGGTGGGGTTGACCGCGGCGATGCTGGAGGCCCTCGGCATCCACGTGGAGATCACCCCGGGCGAGATCAACGTCGAGCGTGGCACCGATATCCGGCCTCGCGTCCCCGAGGAGTACACGGGTCTCAACCGCATTCCGATCCTGATGCTCGGCCCGCTGCTGCACCTGGCCGGTGAGGCGTTCGTCCCGCTGGTCGGCGGCGACCCGATCGGGCGGCGGCCGGTCAACTACCACGTCGAGGCGCTGCGGTCGATGGGCGCCGAGATCGAGGTGGGCGAGAACGGGATCAGCGCCAAGGCCAAGCGGCTGCGCGGCAGCCGGATCACGCTGCCCTATCCCAGCGTCGGCGCCACCGAGACGATCCTGATGACGGCCGTGCTCGCCGAGGGCAAAACGGTCATCAAGGGCGCCGCGATGGAGCCGGAGGTGGTGGAGCTGGCGCTGTTCCTCCAGCGGATGGGCGCGATGATCGAGCTCAGTCCGGACCGGCGCATCGTCATCGAGGGCGTGGAACGGCTGCACGGCGCCTCCACCTGGCTGGCCGGCGACCGCATCGAGGCGTTCTCCTACCTGGTGGCGGGGCTCGTCACCGGGGGTGAGGTGCGGGTGCACGGCTGCCCGCAGGACCGCCTGGTCACCGCCATCACCACGCTGGCCAGGATGGGCGCCCGGTTCGAGATCACCGACGAGTGGCTGTGCGCCTCGGCCCCCGACGGTCTGCGCGCGGCCGCCGTGCAGACCGACACCCATCCCGGGTTCATGACGGACTGGCAGACGCCGCTGATGGTGCTGTTCACCCGGGCCGAGGGCATGTCGGTGCTGCACGAGACGGTCTTCGAGAACCGGCTGGTCTACGTGCCGGCGCTGCAGAAGCTGGGCTGCGAGATCGAGGTGTTCGCGCAGTGCCTGGGCGGCCCGGCCTGCCGCTATCACGACACCAACGCCAAGCACTCCGCGGTGGTGCGCGGGGTGTCGAAGCTGCGGGGCGCCGACGTCACCCTGCCCGACATCCGGGCCGGTTTCTCGGCGGTGCTGGCGGCCGCGGTGGCGGAGGGCACCTCCACCCTGCGCGGGGTCAACCACATCGAACGTGGATATCACCGGCCGTTCGAGCAGTTCACCTCACTTGGGCTGAAGATCAGCAGGCCGATGTAAAGCTTTCGCCCGATCACGTTTGGACGTGATCCGGGGGTCGCACTGATATTCCCGTGACCTCTCGTCTACTCGGCGCCGCCGCCGCGTTGGGCTTGGCGGGCGCGGCCGGGGGAATTCTGGTCGCGGGCCTGGCCATGCCGCTGGTGAGCGGGGCCGGCCTGGCGGCCAGGAACGCCACGTCCATGTTCACGGAACTGCCACCGCCGCCCAGCGAGGATCGCCTGCCGGAGATGACCAGGATCCTCGACCGCAATGGCGAGCAGATCGCGCAGTTCTACTACCAGAACCGCCGGTCCGTGCCGCTCGACCGGGTCGCCCCGGTCATGCGGCAGGCCATCGTGGCCATCGAGGACTCCCGGTTCTACGAGCACGGCGGGCTCGACGTCAAGGGCACGCTGCGGGCGCTCATCGCCAACACCAGGGCGGGCGGCATCCGCCAGGGCGGCTCCTCGATCACCCAGCAGCTCGTGAAGAACATCATGGTCACGCAGGCGGAGACCGCCCGCGAGCGTGCCCTGGCCCGGGTACGGAGCATCCAGAGAAAGATCGACGAGCTGCGCTACGCGCTGGCGTTGGAGAAGAAGTACACCAAGGACGAGATCCTGGAGCGCTACCTCAACATCGCCTATTTCGGGGCGGGCGCCTTCGGGGTGCAGGCCGCCGCCCAGCGGTTCTTCGGCGTCGACGCCGCCGATCTCACGCTCCCGCAGGCGGCCACGCTCGCCGGGGCGGTGCGCACGCCGTACGACACCGATCCGTCGATCGGCGCGGGGCAGCGGGCGCGGCTGCTCGCCCGGCGCAACCTGGTGATCGGCCGGATGGCCGAGCTGCATGTGATCGGCCCGGAGACGGCGCGTACGGCACGTGCCGCGCCGCTGGGACTGCGCATGCGCGCCGAGCCCGGTGGCTGTCAGGCGAGCGCCTACCCGTTCTTCTGCGTGTACGTGCAGCAGGAGGTGCTGACCGATCCCGCGTTCGGGCGCACCCGGGCCGAGCGCGAGCGCCGTCTCCAGCGGGGCGGGCTCACGCTGTGGACCACGGTCGACCCGGTGGCGCAGCGGGCCGCCGAGCGGGCCATCGCGGCACGGGTCGACCCCCGGGACAATCAGACGGCCGCCGAGACCATGGTCGAGCCGGGCACCGGGTTCATCCGGGCGATGACGGTCAGCAAGCGGTACGGACGCAACCGGCACAACCGAAGCATCGGGCCGCGCACCACCTACAACCTGGCCGCCGACCAGGCGCACGGCGGCGGGCTCGGCCTGCAGGCGGGGTCGACGTTCAAGGCGTTCACGCTGGCGACGGCGCTGTCACAGGGCATGCGGTTCGGCGACGGGTTCCAGATCCCGGGGGCGTTCGTCCCGGGCAGCGGCTACCGGGACTGCTCGGGCAAGGCGGTCAACGATCCCACGACGACGATCTACAACGCGGGCGGCGAAGGCGGGGGCGGGCCGTACACCCTGGAGATGGGCACCTGGAACTCGGTCAACATCTTCTTCATGACCCTGGAACGCGAGGTCGGCCTGTGCAACGTCGTCGAGACCGCGAAGGCGCTCGGCATCAGGCGGGCGGACGGCGAGCCGCTGCACGAGGTGCCGACGTTCACCCTGGGCGTCAACGAGATGGACCCGACGACCGTGGCCGCCGCTTTCGCGGCGTTCGCCGCGCGGGGACGCTACTGCCGTCCGATGGCGATCACCGCGGTCGTGGCGAAGGACGGCACCCGCACGGAGATGTCGCCCGACTGCGTGACCGCGCTCGAACCCGAGGTCGCCGACGCCGTGAACCACGTGCTCGAGGGCGTGTTCGCCAGGGGCACCATGCGCGGCCAGTCCATCGGACGGCCGCAGGCGGGCAAGACGGGCACGAACAACGGGTACACCTCCGCCTGGTTCGCCGGATACACCCCCACGCTCGCCGGCGCGGTCAGCATCGGCGACATCCGCGGCTCCTACCGCCACCCGCTCACCGGCGTGACCATCGGCGGCCGCTACTACGGCGCCGTGCAGGGGGCGTCCCTGCCCGGTCCGATCTGGGTCGACTCGATGCGGCGGGCCCTGCGGGGCACTCCGGTGTACGACTTCGTCCCGCCGGACCCGGCCCGGTTCGGCGGCGGTTTCACGCCGGGCCTGAAAGAGGCGTTGGAGAAGCAGCGCGAGAAGGAGAAGAGGAAGCGGGAGGCCGAGCGCGAACGGCACGACGGCGGCGGGCGGACCGGCGAGGGCGGCGTGGCGAACGGCGACGAGGAGCCGACCGGCGGCGCCGGGGGCACGATGGCCCGTGACTCACACCCGGCGGAAAGCCGGGAAACCCCTCCGGCCGCAGCACCGGCACGACGCGGCCGCCCTGTCCACCGTGCGCAGCAGCACCCCACCTGAGCGGACGCGGACGCCGGGTGGCCTGATGAGGGCCGGACGGTCTTTCCCGGGGCGTTCCCGGGGCGTTCTCGGGGCGTTCTCGGGGCCCCAACGGTAGGTTTCGGTGACGGCCGGGCACATCGGCCGCAGCGCGTCACCTGGGTCTGCGACAGCGGAGTATCCGGCTACACCGATCGATGTACGACGGCGGCAGGTCAGCCGGCCAGACAGGCGGGACCGAGGAGCTGCTTGAGGTCTCCCATGAGAGCGGGAGAGGGCGACACCCTGAGCCGGTCGTCGAGGCGCATGACCGTCGTGCGCGGCCCGTTGTGGAGCTGGAGATGGACCTCGGTGGTGCCCGGGTGGGTGGTGAGCACCTCCTTGAGCCGGCCGACCACCGGCGGGGTGCACCGGGCGACCGGCATGCTGACCACCAGCGGGCCGCCCGACTCGGCCGTGAGGTCGGGGGCGGACACCTCCATCGCGATGATCTTCGCGACGTCCTCCCGCTTGTCCAACCGGCCCTTGACGAAGACGATCGCGTCCTCGGCCAGGATCGTGGCGCACAGCTGGTACGCCGACGGGAAGATCATCACCTCGATGGAGCCCTCCAGGTCCTCCAGCTCGGTGAGGACCCAGGTGTCGCCCTTCTTGGTGACCTTGCGCTGCAGGCCGGACAGAATGCCGCCGACCGTGATGATCTGGCCGTCCGGGCGGCTCTCGTCCTGCAGGGCGGCGATCGAGCAGTCGGTGCCCGAGGCGAGGATGTGCTCCAGGCCGAGCAGCGGGTGATCCGAGACGTACAGGCCGAGCATCTCGCGTTCGAACTGCAGCAGCGTGGTCTTGTCCCACTCCCCCGGCGGGATCTGCACGTCGAAGGTCTGGTCCTCGGTGCCGTCGGCCGCGCCGAACAGCGAGTCCTGGCCGATGGCCTCGTTCTTCTTGATGTCGATGATCGCGTCGACGGCCTGCTCGTGGACCATGACCAGGCCCTTGCGCACGTGCCCGAGCGAGTCGAACGCGCCCGCCTTGATCAGTGACTCGATGACCCGCTTGTTGCAGACGACCGCGGGGACCTTGCGCAGGAAGTCCTTGAAGTCGTCGAACCTGCCCTTCTCCTGGCGTGCGGCGATGATGCCGTCGACCACGTTGCCGCCGACGTTCCGTACCGCCGACAGGCCGAACCGCACGTCGGTGCCGCGCGGGGTGAAGTCGAAGTCGGAGTCGTTGACGTCCGGCGGGAGCACCTTGATGCCCATGCGACGGCATTCGTTCAGGTAGAGGGCGCTCTTGTCCTTGTCGTCCTTGACCGACGTCAGCAGGGCCGCCATGTACTCGGCGGGGTGGTTGGCC
The DNA here is from genome assembly GCF_001417795.1 of Sphaerimonospora mesophila. Taxonomy (NCBI): domain Bacteria; kingdom Bacillati; phylum Actinomycetota; class Actinomycetes; order Streptosporangiales; family Streptosporangiaceae; genus Sphaerimonospora; species Sphaerimonospora mesophila. The sequence goes on from NZ_BCBX01000058.1 coordinate 41,276, forward strand.
TTGAGGTAGGCGGTCCAGTACGCGACCAGGCCGTAACCGGCGGTGTGCGCCTTGTTGAAGGCGTAGTCGGAGAACGGCAGCAGGATGTCCCACAGGGCCTTGATGGCGGCGTCGGAGAAGCCGTTCTCCTTCATGCCCTTCTCGAAGAACTCGAACTGCTTGTCCAGCTCGGCCTTCTTCTTCTTGCCCATCGCGCGGCGGAGCAGGTCGGCGCCGCCGAGCGTGTAGTTGGCCACCTTCTGCGCGATGGCCATGACCTGCTCCTGATAGACGATCAGGCCGTAGGTCGTGTCGAGGATGTCCTTGAGCGGCTCCTCCAGTTCGGGGTGGATCGGGGTGATCTCCTGCTGGCCGTTCTTGCGCAGCGCGTAGTTCGTGTGGGAGTTGGCGCCCATCGGGCCGGGCCGGTAGAGCGCGAGGGCCGCGGAAATGTCCTCGAAGTTGTCGGGACGCATCATGCGCATGAGGGTGCGCATGCCGCCGCCGTCGAGCTGGAACACCCCCAGGGTGTCGCCCCTGGCCAGCAGTTCGTAGGCCTTGGTGTCATCGAGCGGCAGCTTCAGTAGATCGATCTTGTTCCCGGTGTTCGTCTCGATCATCTTCAGGCAGTCGTCGATGATCGTGAGGTTGCGCAGGCCCAGGAAGTCCATCTTCAGCAGGCCGAGCGTCTCGCAGGTCGGATAGTCGAACTGCGTGATGATCGCGCCGTCGGAGTCGCGGCGCATGATCGGGATGTGATCGGTCAGCGGCTCGGCCGACATGATCACGCCGGCGGCGTGCACGCCGGTCTGCCGGATCAGCCCCTCCAGGCCCTTGCCGAGGTCGATCGCCGCCTTGACGTCGACGTCCTCCTCGTAGAGCTTGCGCAGCTCACCCGCCTCGTTGTAGCGGGGATGGTCGGTGTCGAAGATGCCCGACAGCGGGATGTCCTTGCCCATGACGGCCGGCGGGAACGCCTTGGACACGCGGTCGCCCAGCGCGTACGGGTAGCCCAGGACGCGGGCGGCGTCCTTGATGGCGGCTTTCGCCTTAATGGTGCCGAAGGTGGCGATCATGGCAACCTTGTCCGCGCCCCACTTCTCCGTGACGTAGCGGATCACGTCGGCCCGCCTGCGCTCGTCGAAGTCGATGTCGATGTCGGGCATGGACACGCGCTCGGGGTTCAGGAAGCGCTCGAAGATCAGCCCGTGCGGGATCGGGTCGAGGTCGGTGATGCCGAGTGCGTACGCGACCAGCGACCCGGCGGCAGAACCACGGCCCGGGCCCACCCGGATGCCGTTGTTCTTGGCCCACATGATGAAGTCGGCCACCACGAGGAAGTAGCTCGGGAAGCCCATCTGGAGGATGACGCCGATCTCGTTCTCGACCCAGTCGCGGTGCTCCTCGTCCACCCCTTCGGGGAAGCGGCGCTCCATTCCCTCCCAGACCTGCTGCCGGAAGTACGCCTCCTCGCTCAGGCCGTCCGGGATCGGGAAGGTCGGCATCAGGTTCTTGAACTCGAAGAACCCGGAGGGGTCGACTCTCTCCGCGATCAGCAGCGTGTTGCGGCAGCCCTCCTGCCACAGGTCGGAGGAGTCGATGGCCCGCATCTCGTCGGCCGACTTGAGGTAGTAGCCGGTGCCGTCGAACCGGAACCGGCCGGCGTCGCTGAGCTGCTTGCCGGTCTGGATGCACAGCAGCGCGTCGTGGCCGGAGGCGTCGGACTCGTACGTGTAGTGCGAGTCGTTGGTGACCAGCGGCGGGATGCCCAGCTCCCGGCTGATCCGGATGAGCCCGTCGCGTACCCTGCGCTCGATGTCGAGACCGTGGTCCATGATCTCCAGGAAGTAGTTCTCCTTCCCGAAGATCTCCTGGAACTTCGCGGCCGCCTTGAGCGCCTCGTCGTACTGTCCCAGCCGCAGGCGCGTCTGCACCTCGCCCGAGGGACATCCGGTGGTCGCGATCAGGCCCTCGGAGTGCTCGGCGAGCAGCTCGGCGTCCATCCGGGCCCATTTGCGTACGAAGCCCTCGGTGTACGCCCGGGAGGAGAGCTTCATCAGGTTGTGCAGACCCGCCTTGTTCCGGGCCCAGATCGTCATGTGGGTGTAGTAGCCGCCCGCCGAGACGTCGTCGCTCTTCTGGTGCGGCTCGCCCCACAGGACCGGCTTCTTGCGCAGCCGCGACTCGGGCGCCACGTAGGCCTCGATGCCGAGGATCGGCTTCACCCCGGCGGCGGTCGCCTGCTTGTAGAAGTCGTACGCCCCGTGCATGTTGCCGTGGTCGGTGATCGCGATCGCGGGCATGCCGAGCTCGCCCACGAGTTTGAACATCTGCTTCAACCGGGCCGCCCCGTCCAGCATCGAGTACTCGGTGTGGACGTGCAGATGAACAAACGAATCACCCATGGGACCCCCAACTCGCCGCGCCGCTTTCCGGGCCGCCCGGCGCATGCCGCGCGCCCGCGCGTCAGAGCCTACGCGGGATCCGGGGACCCGTGGGACCGGAGTGAGGAGATCTACGCGCCGTCCCGCGCCGCCTCGGCGCCGCCGCTCACCACCCCCGCGTGCCGCCCTTCAGCGTCGCCGCTCGCCGTCCCCGCGTTCCGCTTCGGCGAGCCGCAGCCCGGCCTCGATCACCGCGTTCATCACCGGTGCGAGCCATTCCTCGCCCAGCCGGGGCGCGCGGCGTGCCATGGCGGCGACCAGCCGGCGCTCACGCTCCATGTCCCGCCCCTGGAAGCCGCCGACCGGCTTCAGACGTTGAATGGTCCCGGCGAGGGCCACCCTGCGTTCGAGGAGCGTCGCGAGCGCCGCGTCGACCCGGTCGATCGCCGCCCTCGCGTCGGCCAGGGTCGCGGGCTCCTCCGGCCGGACGAGCGGCGCCAGCACCGTGGCGGCCTCGTGCGCCGCCGCCACCACGGCGGGCGCGGCCGCCGGGACGAGCAGCAGGCCGTCGGCCCCGGCCGCGACCGCCGCCGCGGCGAGCACGCCGTCGCCCCCTGCTCCGATCGAGGCGCTTTCTCCTCCGATCGAGGCGCTCTCTCCGATCAGGGCGATGACGGGACGGCCAGAGCGCTCCCGCGCCGCCCGCATCAGCGCGAGGTCGAGGGGCACTCCCTCCAGAGGCGTACGGCTGCCGCTCTCACAGAGCACCACCAGGTCGTTGCCCTCGGCGACGCAGTAGTCCGCGATGGCCAGCCACTCCTCCAGCGTGGCGCCCCGGCCGCGCTGGACGACCACCGGCAGGCCGAGCCGTGCCACCGCCCGGACCAGGGCGAAGTCCTGCATCCACGCCGCGCCGACCACCACGCCGTCGGCGTGCCGCGCGATCGAGTCCAGGTCCGCCGCAGAGAACGGCTCCACCAGCAGCGGCCCGGCCCAATCCGCCCGCGCCCGGCAGATCACCTCGTCGGCCGGGGTGCCGCCATGGTGATCGCGCAGGCTCAGCCAGCGGGCGTCGTGGCCGCCGATCACCGCGACGGGCATACCGTCCCCGATGGCCAGATCCCCCACCCGCACGACCCGGCTCCGTACGGCACGGCGGTCGAGTTGGGCTGCGTTCGACATGTGGCCTCCTTCGTCAGGCCGGCCCCGCGAGCCGGCTGAGCTAGGTCGTTTCCCTAAACGAAAAAGGCAGAGACGCACGTCCCTGCCTTCAGCCGGCTCCGGATGGTCGCTAACTCACGATCGCACGACCGGCCCTCCCGGAGCCGGCTGCGTAAACGTGAAGCACTGAGCCATGTCTTCGACCTTAGCACCACGTACCGATCCCCAATCGATCTGTCTCATATGCCGGAATAAGGGGATCGGGTGGCCATTCGCCCGAGTTGATCCCTTTGCCATCCGTGGGACGATTCTTGCGTCCGGGAGGGGAATAGATGTCGCAAGCGGAAGGCCGGCTCGTGGGTGGCCGGTACCACCTGGTGGAGCAGATCGGCCGGGGTGGCATGGGGGTGGTGTGGCGGGCCCATGACCAGCTGCTGGACCGCGAGGTCGCGGTCAAGGAGGTCCGCTTCGACAGCGCCATGGGCGACGAGCTGAGCGACCTCAACCGCCGGACGATGCGCGAGGCCCGCGCGGCCGGCCGGCTCACCCATCCCAACGTGGTCGTCGTCCACGACGTGATCGAGGAGGACGACCGGCCCTGGATCGTCATGCAGCTCGTGCCGTCCCGCTCGCTCGGGCAGGTGATCAGGGAGGACGGCCCGCTCACCCCCGAGCGCACGGCGGAGATCGGCCTGCAGGTCCTCGACGCGCTGCGTGCGGCCCACCGGCAGGGCGTGCTGCACCGCGACGTCAAACCGGAGAACGTGCTGCTGGCCGAGGACGGCCGGGTCGTGCTGACCGACTTCGGCATCGCCCGCATCGAGGCGGACTCCACGATGACCCGCACCGGACTCGTCGGCACCCCGGCCTTCATCCCGCCGGAGCGGCTGCGCGGCTCGCCCGCCCAGCGCGAGTCCGACCTGTGGTCCCTGGGCGCGACGCTCTACGCGGCGGTGGAGGGCAGGCCGCCGCATGACAAGGGCATGGCGATGGCGACCATGCACGCCGTGCTCAACGACGATCCCGCGCCGTCCAAGCGGGCCGGGCGGCTGGGCCCGGTGCTGACCGGGCTGCTCGCCAAGGAACCCGAGGACCGGCCGGGATACGACGAGATCACCCGCCTGCTGCGGCAGGCCGCCCGCCCCGCCTCCCCCGCCGCGCCTCCGGGTGAGGCCGCACGTGCCGGGGCCAGGCCGTACGGCTCGGCGGCGAAGCCTGCCCGGGCCGCCGAGGACGATCGCGGCGACGCCACCAGGAAGGCGCCGGGCCGGAGTCCGTCGCGCCCGGTCTCCGGCGCGGCGGCCGGGAGCTCCCCGGGCAAGGGCGCCGCCGCCAAGCCGGCCGAACCGCGGCCGACCGAAGCGCAGCAGCCCGAACCGCGGCCGGCCGAAGCGCATCGGGCCGAACCGCGGCCGGATCGGGGCGCGCTGGACGACGCGGAAGCGGCGGGCCCCGGCGAGATCACCTCGCCGCTCCCCGCGATCGGAGCCGACGGCCGGCCCGTGACCGATGCGGGTACGGACGAAGCCGGAGCGGCGGGCGCCGACGACGACGCGACCGGCGGCAAGGTCCCGGGCGGCGGGGCCTCCGCCGAGGCCTCCGGCGGAACTGCCGCGAAGACTCCCGGCAAGACTTCCGGCAAGGGTTCAGGCAAGGCGACGGCGCAGCGACCCGGCGAAGCAGCGGCCGGGGCGGACCGGGCCGACCGGCCCCGGAAACCCGAGCAGCTCCAGAAACCCGAGCAGTTCCAGAAACCCGGGAAGGCCCGCCGACCCGGTAAGACCGGCGACGACGCGCCGGCCGATGCGTCCTCCTCCGGCGCGAAGAAGGACCGTCCCGCCGCCGTGCTGCCCATCCCGGAGACCGGGGCGCAGGCCGCTCCACCCGTGGCGAAGGTCGTACCGAAACCGGCGTCCACCCCGTCGGCACCGGCTCACAACGACCCCGCGGAGGACCCGGTCCGGGACGACTCGACCGGCGCCGCGCGGGATCAGGCGCCCGCTGAACCGGCCCCCGCTGAGCCGGCCGCCGACCGGCTCGGGCCGCTCGGGCCGCTCGGGCAGCTCACGCCGGCCGCGGACCCGGACGGACTGGCGGTGCCCACGCAGCGAAGCGTGATGTGGCAGGGCGGCGTGGACGGTCGTCCGGCCGAGCGGCGGCGGATGCCCGTCGTGAAGGTGGCGCTCGTGCTGGTCCCGGTCCTGATGGTGATCGCGGGAGTCGCCGGCTACCTGGGGCTGCGCGAGGGCGAGCGCTCCTCCGGCCAGACGGAGGCCGCCGTGTCGTCCCACGCCGAGGCGCCGGCCAAGGGCAAGGAGTCGCCGGCGCCCGCCGCCTCAGAACTCGCCGTGCCGGGGGCCTCCCCCTCGGCGGAATCGACGTCGAGCCCCTCGCCGAGCCCGACGACCTCCCAGCCCGCCGACGTCCCGAAGGGGTGGTACCGCTACAAGGACAAGACCGGCTTCTCCGTGGCCCTTCCCAAGGGCTGGAAGGTGAGCAGCCGGCGCGACACCCGCGTGTGGTTCCGCGGCCCCGGCACCTCCGGATTCCTGCTGATCGACCAGACGAGCAGTCCGCGGAAGGACGCCGAGAAGGACTGGCGTGACTACGAGCCGAGCGCGAAGCACGGCTTCCCCGGGTACAAGCTGATCAAGATCAAGTCGATCGACTACTGGAAGTCGGCCGCGGACTGGGAATTCACCTGGGATACGAGCAGCGGCAAGGCGCACGTGCTCAATCGTGGTTTCGTCACCGACAAACACCACGGCTACGCCATCTACTGGCACACGCTGGACGACCGCTGGGAGAAGGACTACCACTACTTCGAGACCTTCACCGCCACCTTCGAACCGGCCAAATGACCCTCGCCCGCGGAACCGAGGGCCGATCGCCTGCCGCATCCGTCCAGCGTGCCCGGCCGTACGGGACCGCTTCGACGGCAAGTGATTTATACGGTTCGTGGACTGTTTTCGGGAATCCCCAAGCGTGTCACGATGGTGATCGGCATCGGTTGCCCGACAGAGAGGGGTCCGAACTATGCCACCTGCGATCGTCGGGCACGAGGGGCCTCTTGCCGGGCAGCGGTTTCCGCTAGGCGACAAATCGCTCACTTTCGGTCGCAGAGGCGACAACAGCGTGGTGATCACGAGTGAGCGGGCCTCACGTTTTCACGCCGAGGTGCTGCCCGAGTCCGAGCATTACGTGGTGCACGACAGGGGAAGCCGGAACGGCACGCTGGTCAACGGGAAACGTGTCACGTCGCACGTGCTCCGGCCCGGCGATGTGATCACGATCGGCGGGGAGACGTTCCGGTTCGAGGCGTTCGACGACTCAGAAACAATCATGGACGCCACCCTGCTCCAGACGTTCCGCAGAGCGGTTCCGAGCGTCGAGCCGGGGCAGGTCCTGCGCGTCACCATCTCGGGGGGCGGCCCCGTCGGCCTGAGCCTCGCCCTGCTGCTCGATCACCTCATGGGCGAGCGAGTGGCCATCACGATGTACGACGGCCGCTGGACCCTGGACGGGTCACGCGTCGTGTGGAAGAACGCGGCCCAGGGCAACAACCGGCGGCAGCAGGTCGTGACGATCCAGAGCCGCCAATATCTGAACCTCCCCGAGGCGGTGCAGGCGCGGCTGTTCACCCCCGAGGCCTACACGGAGATGTGGCCGACCGGCCCCGATTCGATACGCGGACGCAATCCGCGTAACATCCGCATCGCCTATATCGAGGACACGCTGCTCGAGATGGCGAACGAGAAACCCGGCCGCATCCGGCTGGTTCCCGAGCGATTCGACCCCGAGAAGCACCACGACACCGTGGTCCTGGACCATGTGCTCGCCATCTGTGAGGGCGGGCGATCCCGAACCCGTGAGCATTTCACCGACAAATTCGGCCAGGCCGACAAGTCCATCTACTCACTCGACGGCCGGCATGTGCAGGACGTCGTGCTGGGTCTGCGGGTGAAGTCCGACCTGTCGGATCCGATGACCGTCCTGCTCACCGTGGCACAGAATCGTTTTCTCCTGAACGCCCTGCGCGGCGAGGGTTTCCTCAACATGCGCCTCACCGACGAAGAGGCACGAGAGGTCATCGGCATCGACCCCGTCCGGCACGTGTTCGAGGAATGCGTCGCGTCCAATCCCTGCCTCATGGCGCGGAACGAAGACGGCGACTTCCACTGCTCGACCCACCGGACGCTGTTCCTGCCCGCCCTGGTCAGAGGCTCGGCGCTGTGGAAACGGGCGAAGGAAGGGCTGGTGTTCTTCGGCGTCGCCGAAGAGAACGTGAGCGCGGTCACCGCCTTCCGGCTGGACATGGTGCAGCGCCCGCGTTTCACCGCCCAGTTGTACTCCCCGACGCCGGCCACCCCTGGCACGTACGGATTCCTCCTCGGGGACGCGGCCAACGCGATCCACTTCTGGCCGGGCCGCGGGCTCAACAGCGGACTGGCGTCGTCCATCTCACTGGCGCAGACGCTCAACCGCAACTGGCGCGGCAGAGCGTTCCGCGACGCGGACTTCATCCGGCACGAGGCGGCGATGTCGATGCTGCAGTACCGGCACAAGAGCCGCGCCTGGAACGCGATGGTGACGACCGACGAGCACGGGGTCACGCGGGCGATCAAGGACAAGATCGCCCAGGGCATCGAGGAGAGCGGCCCGGGCCGGGACGCGGGCGGTAACACAGGCGGTAACACGGACAGGAACGCGGACAGGAACGCGGACATCGACGCGCTGATGGAGCGGCTGCGGCAGATCCGCGATCGCCTTTCAGCCCGGATCGCCGGGATGCCCGATGACGCGACCATCGCCGAGCACCTGCGAAGGCTCAAGAGCGAGACGCTGCGGACGCTGGTCGTGAGCGGAGCGTGGGAAACGCTGATCGTCGGGGGCGAGGAGGTCGACATCGACATCTTCGACCGGCCCGCTGACGCGCCGGAGAGACCTCTGGTCGCGAGGTACGCGGACACACCGGTCGGAAAGGCGGCCCCGGAGAAGTCAAGCGACCCGATATCACCAGGGTGAGCCGCACGGTTCACGGCCGAAGCCGTTCCATCCGGGCCACCAACGCCATGATCACCGGTGTGCGGCGAAGCCTGCGGCGTCGAATTGTGGGACGATGCAGGGGTTTCCGGAGGAGGGCCGTGTGCGGGACGGGCACCGTGTGGCAGGCAGATATCACCTGCTCGAACCCATCGGCCGAGGCGGCATGGGCGTCGTCTGGCGGGCCCACGACGAGCTGCTCGACCGGCCGGTGGCCGTCAAAGAGGTCCTCTATCACCCCATGAGCGAGGAGGACCGCAGGGAGTTCAACCTGCGGACCATCCGGGAGGCGCGTGCGGCGGGCCGCATCGATCATCCGAACGTCGTCGTGGTCCACGACGTCATCGAGGAGGACGGGCGGCCCTGGATCGTCATGCAGCTCGTCAAGGCCCGTTCCCTGGGAGAGGCGCTGCGCGAGCACGGGCCGCTGGTGCCCGAGCGGGTGGCGTCCATCGGCGCGCAGGTGCTGGACGCGCTGTGCACGGCCCACGCCGCCGGAGTGCTCCACCGCGACGTCAAGCCGGAGAACGTGCTGATCGGCGCGGACGGCCGGGTCGTGCTGACGGACTTCGGCATCGCCACGATGCCCGGAGAGACCGCGCTCACCATGACGGGGTCCCTCAGCGGCACCCCCGCGTTCCTGCCGCCGGAGCGGCTGAACGGGCTGCCCGCCACGCCCGAGTCGGATCTGTGGTCGCTCGGGGCGACGCTGTACGCCGCGGTCGAGGGCAGACCGCCCTTCGAGCGCAACACGCCCATCGCGACGATGGCGGCCGTCCTCAGCGACGAGCCGGAACCCCCGCGCCGCGCGGGCGTGCTCACGCCCGTCATCATGGGCCTGCTGCGCAAGAACCCCGCCGAGCGGATCGACGCGCTGGAGGCCGCCGAACTGCTCGCCGCCGCTTCGGCCGCAGACCACGCCGGCCCCCGTTCCCGTCCGGCCCCACCCGCTTCGGCCCCGTCCGCCTTCCATCCGACGGCGCCCCCGGCGCCTCCGATTCCCTACTCGACTCAGCCGCGGAGCCCGGCCGACGGCCGTCCCGGCGGGACGCGTTCCGGGAGGAACCGGGTGGTCGTGTTCGCTCTGCTTCCCGTCCTGCTCGCCGGCGCGGGAGCGGGCGGCTGGTACGGCTACCGCGCGCTGACCGACGTGTCCTCCGCCCCGGCCGGCGCGTCGTCGTCGCCGCCCGACCCGCTGCCCTCGACCCCGTTATCGACCCCGGAGCCGGCCGAGACGACCTCTCCCCCGCCTTCGGTGTCTCCTTCCCCGGCGCCGGCCCCGACGCCGAGCCCGGTGTCGAGCCCGAAGGCGACGGACGCGTCGCTGCCCCGGGGATGGTCGATGTACCACGACACGCGGCTGGGCTTCTCGGTAGCGCTGCCGCCCGGCTGGAAGCCGTACGACCGCCAGGCGGCCCGGGTGTGGTTCCGCCGCCCGGGCAGTACGGACTACCTGCTGATCGACCGCACGCAGTGGGAGGAGAAGGATCCGGTCGCCCAGATGACCCGGGTCGAGGCGACCTCGACCGGGCGGAACCTCCTGCCCGGCTACACGCGGATCCGGCTGGATCCGCTGCGCTATCGCGGAGTCGAGGCGGCCGACTGGGAGTTCACCTTCGAACCAGGTCAGGGGAAGGTCCGGGTGCTCGACCGGGGGTTCCGGTTCGACGACGGGCGCTGCTTCACCATCTACTGGCAGGTCGCGGACGCCCGCTGGACGACCGGACTGGCCTACTGGCGGATGTTCACCGCCTCGTTCCGTCCCCGATAGCGATCTCCCGGGGATCGTCGCGCGGAGTTAGCCGGCGGAGGCTCTGGGTAGCGCGAGATCCATGGCTGATGCGCAGACGACCTCACAACGAGTCGTGGCGGGGCGCTACCGCCTGATCGAGCCGCTCGGGCGCGGCGGCATGGGAGTCGTGTGGCGTGCGGTCGACCAGGTGCTGGAACGAGACGTCGCCGTCAAGGAACTCCGGGGCGCGGCCGGGCTGACCGGGCCGGACCGGGAGACCTTCATCGTACGGACGTTCCGGGAGGCGAGGGCCGCCGGACGGCTGAGCCATCCGAGCGTCGCGGCGGTGTACGACGTGTTCGAGGAGGGCGGCCACCCCTGGATCGTGCTGCAGCTGGTGCGTTCGCGCACCCTGGGGTCGATCATCCGGGAGGAGGGCGCGCTGCCGCCCCGGCGGGTCGCCGAGATCGGCGCACAGGTCCTGGCCGCCCTCCGCGCCGCGCATGCCGCCGGCGTCCTGCATCGCGACGTCAAGCCCGACAACGTGCTCATCACCGACGAGGGCCGTGCCGTACTCACCGATTTCGGCATCGCCGCCATGGACGACGACGCTCCGCTCACGCACACCGACATGCTGGTGGGCACGCCCGCCTTCATCGCCCCGGAGCGGGCGGCGGGCGCGCGGGCCGACCGGGCGTCTGACCTGTGGTCTCTCGGCGTGACGATGTTCCTGGCCGCGGAGGGGCGGTCGCCGTTCCACCGCGGGCACGCGCTCGCGACGCTGGCCGCCGTCATGTACGAGCCGCCCGGCCCGATGCACCGCGCCGGACCCCTGGCACCGGTGATCAACGGCCTGCTCGCCAAGGACCCGGCCTATCGGATGACGGCGGAGGAGGCGGCGCGGCACCTGCACGGCGTGGCCACCGGACGCTCGACCGGCGGCGGGGCGCCGACCGGTCCCCTCGTGCCGGCGCAACGGCCGCGTCCCCGGGGCGCCCCGCGCCCGGGCGCCGCCGCCGAGGCCACAGAGCCCACCCCGGTCCCCTCGACGCCCGGATACGGCTCCCGGCCGTACGGCCGGTTCGACGAGCCACCGCCACCGCCGCCGGCGCTGTCCCGGACCGGAGGGACACCGTGGCACGCCGCGGTCGGCGCGACGGCCCTGATCGCGCTCGTCGGTCTGACCGTGGGCGGACTGGCCTTCGTGACCGCGAGAACCGACGCGGCGCAGGTGCCCGGGTCCTCGATCAGCACGCCCACCGTGACGGTCTACGCCACCAGGACGGCCTCGCCCCCGGCGGCCGAGCCCGCCGCCGGGCCGCGTGGGCGGCCGGAGGCGCGAACGGTGGCCGACCAGCGTGCTCGCCCGGCACCCGGCCCGGCGACCGGTTCCCGGGCAGGGGCCAAGACGGGGTCCGAGACGAGATCGGAGACGGGGTCCGATCGGCGGCGCGACGCGGAACGGTCCCGCAAGCCCTCACGGAAGCCGACACACCGCGGAAAGCCGACACACGCCGACAGGTCCGAGGGGCGCGGCTCCGGCGGGAGCACACCGTCGCCGAGCGGCGACGACGGCCCGAAGAGCGGCAAGGTCGAGCCCTCCGAGGGCGACGGCGCCGGAAACGGCGACACGGGCGGCCCCGGCGGGCGCGGCGACGGCGACGGCGACGGCGAGTCGATCAGCTCTCGGCGCTGACGATCTCCAGCGCGTGGGCCAGGTCGGCCGGATATTCGCTGGTGAACGACATCCACTTCCCCGTCGACGGGTGCTCGAACGCGAGCGACACCGCGTGCAGCCACTGCCTGGCCACGCCCAGGCGGGCGGCCAGGGTGGGATCGGCTCCGTACAGGAAGTCGCCGACACAGGGGTGCCGGAGCGCGGACAGGTGGACCCGGATCTGATGGGTCCGGCCGGTCTCCAGCTTGATGTCGAGCAGGGACGCCGCCCGGAACGCCTCGATCGTGTCGTAGTGGGTCACCGAGTCCTTGCCGCCCGCGACGACGGCGAACCGCCCGTCACCGGACGGATGCCGGTCGATCGGCGCGTCGACGGTGCCACGCAGCGGGTCCATGTGGCCCTGTACGAGCGCGTGGTAACGCTTGTCGACCGTACGCTCCTTGAACGCCCGCTTGAGCCTTGAGTAGGCGTACTCGCTCTTGGCGACGACCATCGCGCCCGTGGTGTTCGCGTCGAGGCGGTGGACGATGCCCTGCCGTTCGGCCGCCCCGCTCGTGGCCACCCGGTGCCCGGCGGCGAGCAGGCCGCCGAGCACGGTGGGGCCGGTCCAGCCGACGGTCGGGTGCGCGGCCACGCCGATGGGCTTGCTCACCACGACGATGTCGTCGTCCTCATGGATGATCGTCATGCCCGGCACCGGCTCCGCCACGGGCATCGGGGCGTCGGGCGGCGGCGGGATCGTCACGTCGAGCCACGCTCCCGCGTGCACCCGGTCGGACTTGGTCGGTACGGATCCGTCGAGCAGCACCTCGCCCGCGGCGATCAGCTCCGCGGCCCGGGTCCGGGAGAAGCCGAAAAGGCGGGCCAGGGCGGCGTCGAGGCGCTCGCCCTCCAGGCCGTCCGGCACGGGCAGGTTTCGCCGGTCACCCATCGGCTCTCTCTTCCTCCTGCTGGTCCTGCCGCGTGCCGTCGATCTGGAAACCCCGCCAGGCGAGGAACACAGCCAGGATGCCCCCGCACACGATCGCGGAGTCCGCGACGTTGAACACCGGGAACCGGGTCGCGGGGAACACCTGGACGAAGTCGACGACGTGACCCTGGAGCGGGGCGGGCGCGCGGAAGATCCGGTCCGTCAAGTTGCCCATGGCCCCGCCGAGCAGCAGGCCGAGCGTGATCGCCCAGGGCAGGCTGCGCAGCCGCCGTGCCGTACGGATGATCGCGATGACGACGCCCGTGGCGATCAGGGAGAACACGACGGTCAGCCCGGTGCCCATGCTGAACGCCGCGCCGGGATTGCGGATCACGTTCAGCACCAAGGCACCCGGGATGAGGACGACGGGTTCCCTGTCCTCGAGGAACTCCACCACCAGGAACTTGGTCACCAGGTCGAGTGCGTAGATCACCGCCGCCAGCGTGGCGAGGAGGGCGATCCTCCGGCCACGAGGGGGGCGGGTCGGCGACCCCTCACTCAGCGGCGTTCCTCCCGCTGCTTGCACGCTACGCACAGCGTCGCCCTCGGGAACGCCAGAAGGCGCTCCTTGCCGATCGGCTTGTGGCACGATTCACACTCTCCGTAGGTCCCTGCGTCGACGCGGGCGATCGCCCGCTCATTCTGCGCGAGCAACTCTCGCGCATTCAGGGTAAGGGCGATCTCACGCTCGCGCTCATATGTCTTCGCCCCGGCATCGGCGGGATCGTCCCCGGCGCCCTGGCTGACGTCTCCCGAGGCCAGCTGCGCCTCCGCGCGGGCGATGTCCGCGTTGAGCTCATCGACCTCGTGCAGTAGCCGCTCCCGGACCTCGGCGAGCTCGTCCTCGGACCAGATGTCTTCGATGGCGGCGGTTCTCGCCGTGCGCGTGGCCATTGCGGGCCCCCTTCTATCAAGGAGCGGTGATCGAGCACATGGGCAGGTCCAGGCGGGCCGGGGGCGACCGGCGGCGCATCGCTCCGGTTCCTCCCCGTCACCTGGACTTCCACGAAGACGCGCGGCGCCCGCAGGCGCCTACCCCCACAACAATCGCGGCATCTCCGTATGTTCCTCCCACGTATTCCCAGGCGTGCCCTCTCTTACCCACCCGCGTTACCCGCTGCGCGAGGAGTCACTCAGGACGGCGGGTACGCTACGATGGCGCCACAGACGTTCGTACGGGGCTATAGCTCAGACGGTTAGAGCGCTTCCCTGATAAGGAAGAGGTCCCTGGTTCGAGTCCAGGTAGCCCCACCATAAAACCCCAGCTCAGAGGCCGGTTCCCAAGATCATGGACCTGGCCTCTTGATCGTTTGACCGTCATTTGACCGTCGCGCTCACCGTCACCAGCGGGCACCAACGAGTTCAAGTAAGTTTTCACGGGCACCTTGATCGCGATGTCCGTCTGGAGCTGTATGGCCATGGTGTTCAAGCGAGCACCTACCAACGCGGCAGTACCGTCCGTCGACGGCACCAACCTCACCGACGAATTCAAGGCTGTCGGCGAGGTGTCGGAACCGAGTGAAGGGCCCTGCTGCGGAACCTGTAGGAGTGAGACGCGGCCTCACGCCGATCGGTCCTCCCGGTGTACCACTCAGGCAGCAGCCCGGCGGGGGTCGGCGTCAGCGAGCCGGTCGGCGGCACCTTCCAGTGGCTGGGGCGGCTCAGGTTTACCACGCCGATGGAGAACGTCGCGTTGCTGAAGCCGCTACATGGGGCCATACCGCCAGATCATGGCCGTGTTAGACCATCCGGTCCACGCCGACGTGGTCGCCCTAGCCCGTGCCTGCCCTGCATCCCCGGTCAGGTCCGATGGGCCGGCACCGAAGTTCTTGGCGATCTCGGGGATCGTCTCCTCGCACTGCGGTAGGGCTATGGAACCGGACATGCTGAAGGTCACCATCAACTTGATGGTGACCTTCAGCCCGGATGCCCTAGCGGGTGGGTACCGGGGCACAACCGGTAGAAGAACCCGAACCCGTCACCATGCCTCGTGAAGCCTCTTCTCCAAAGGACGACTCGATGCTATGGCTCCCATGTCCGGGCCAGGTAACCCGTAACTCCTGCTCGAGGTCGGCCGTCTTCCCGGGGAGCACCCCCGGGGCAACTAGTGTCCGCGGTGCCGGAGCTACGACTACTTTACCCTGCCTTGAACCGCCTGCAACCCCCGCTTCATGTGTATTGGACGGATAACCCCCTACGTTTGTACCGTTCAGGCTACCCTTAGACCAAGCTTGACTCCTACGCTTGCACCGGCTTTACCAGCACTTTCTCAGCCGCTACTATGTAACTAGTAAATACTTCTCCATACTAGGAATGACTGATGACTACGGAGACTGCTCCGGCGCAAGCGACGCGACCTTCTCGCAGGGGCAGTGAACCGCTCTCGGAGATGCCCTCGGCGACCGCGCTCGACCAAGCCGAGAAGGCCTCCCGTCGCGCCCGCCGCCGCGCCCAACTGCGCCTGTCATTCATCGCCCGCCCCGACGCCGAGACCAGCAGCAGCGAAGCACCGCCGCTCGCCCGGATGCTGCGCGGCGGCCGCGGCGGCCAGGTCCGGCTCAAGCTGTTCCTCAGTTACCTGTGGATGCAGACCAGCGACCAGGCCACCCCGCTCGCCCATCCCGCACAGGCATGGGCCCAGCTCCTTGACCTCCCCCAAGCGGCCACTACCGGGGCCCGCCGCATCAACGAGGCGCAGGCATGGCTGGAGAGGCACGGCTTCATCACCGTCAAGGCCCACCCGGGACACGCCAACGCCGTCACCGTCTTGAACGAAACCGGCGACGGCAGCCCCTACGTCGCCCCCGGCGCCGCAGCCAAAGCACACCGCAACACCCCCGAAGGCCTCCGGCACCTCTACGTCCAGCTCCCCGCAACCCTGTGGACCAACGGCTACATCCAGCTCATGACCGGAGCCGGCCTGGCCATGTACCTGATCCTGCTCGACCAGTACTGGCCCACCGAACTCACCGAACCACTCCACCACGTCTGGATCAGCCCCAAAGCCTTCGCGGAGCGCTACGACCTCAGCACTGACACCCGCACCAAGGGCATCAACGACCTGCGCGACCTCGGCCTACTGACCTTCAGCCGCAAGCCCATCAATCCCGACGACTTCGACATCGAACGCTTGCGCAACGTCTACACCCTGCACCCCGGCCAGCTCGACAAACCAGCCCACCGCCGCCCCCAGCACACCAAAACCATCCCTACGCGCGAGCTCAAGCCCGACCCCCTCACCGCCAGCACTCCCGAAGAGTTGGTCGACCAGATGCGGCGCTACCGGATCTGGGCAGGGGACCCGTCGTACCGAGAGTTGGTCCGCCGTTCCGGCGGGACGCTCTCGCTCACCCGCTTACATCGAACTTTCACGCAGAGCATCTTGCCGAGATCCGAAGTCCTCCAGGCGTTCATCCGAGCATGCGGGGGCAGCGGGGACGATGTAGAGCGTTGGGCCACGGCCTGGCGTCAACTGCGCATACAACAAGTCCGTGACTAGACGATCAAATCCGAATACGGTCAGTAATCATAGGCGGTCAGTGAACGGCTGACCGCCTGCCCGGTCTGGAAGTTATGCCAGATCGCCACGGCCAGCGCTAAAACGCGCTGGGCGACGCAGACCGCCACTCCCTCCCGGGTGCGGCCGCCGTGTTGCTCCAGGTCAAGCTGGCCTTTGGAGGTGTCGTTCACGGGCTCGATGAGCTGGTGCACCTTCTTCAGCAGGGGCTGTCCGGGGCGTGAGGCCCCGTTCTTGAGGGAGGGTCGCAGCAGCGTGATGCTCTGAGCGGATAGTGATCGCTCGAACTCCCTGGAGGTGAACCCCTTATCGGCGATCAGCAGCAGACCCGTGTC
>NZ_BCBX01000059.1:0-54140 GCF_001417795.1 Sphaerimonospora mesophila
TTTACATGGCCACGGACAACTGGCAAAGCCAGGGCCCGTCATACGGTGGCAGCGCCTCGGAGAGAAGACGGACCCGGACTGTAACTTGCTCGGCATTGAGCCGCTGCCCACTGTCGCGGACGTAGCGACGCACGTGGCGAGCCTGTAGCACCGTGAGGCCTTCAACGCACCGGTCGACGCCAGGACGGCACCCGGGACCTCAGCCCCTTCTCCATCGGAGAGACGATCACCGGCTGTCATTTCCGCTTCGACAGCAACGAAGGTGGTCGGATTCGTGCCACGCCCGTCCGGCGCGGCCGTCGGCTGTCTCCTCGCCAGCCCTTCCTGACCATCGACCGCAGGAGAGAGCAGTGAACAACCATCCGGTGTCCGTCGCCGTCGGCAATCCATCAGCCGGTCTCCCGCAGCACGCGGTGACCTCCGGTCAATGACAAAAGGACGATCTGCTGCGCCTATTCGCCCGCGCCGAGTGGATGTCCCGACAGCCTCGTGCGGACCTGGCCAGGATCGCGCCGTATACGACTGTCGACCTGCAATTCCATCAGAACAGCACTCGCACCATGATCAGTTGTCAGGCCGCCACCAGCCTGCTCGGCGGCAAGTATGCCGGTTTTGCGGATGCGAAGACCACTCGCGCCGGTAACTTCTTCACGGAAACCCTGGAAGATACGGTCCGCGTACTCAGCTGCCATACGGATCTCCTCATGCTCCGACACGTTGACGATACGCCGGCGAACGCGCAGCTGCGATGGCCACGGTGCCAGTAATCAGCGCCAGGACGGGCGATCGTGATCACCCCTCTATGAGACCCGCTTCGGTGACGAGCCGATTGCCCGCATCAACACCACAGGGTCGTCCTGGTGCGTCGAAGTGGACCACCCCAGCAACCTCGTCCGCAGCGAAGAAGATGGCGAGTGGGCGCCCCGTAACTGGGTGGTCGGACCGCGCACCGAGGCGTGCCCGCCTCCGGACTGGTTCGATTCGGTCCTGGAACGCGAAGGCTGGGAGCGCTGCGCGGAGTGGCCCGAGCCGATCGGGCTAGCCGTAGCATCCGCCGAAAATCCAACACATTTGCCTGACCAGGTAGAACATGTGGCTGCTTTCTAAGGCCCTCCGCTCCCGTAGCTTCCCGGCGAAGTGGCAAGTAGTGAGCGTAACGCTCAGGACGTGGCTGTCTGCTCGTCGTGCTCGCGCAACATGCGCAGGATGGTCGCGGGATGCTGACCCTTCTTCTTGCCCTTGGTGATGACGAGCCGGACGGCGATGTCGCGCAGGCTCATCCCCTGCTCGCGCAGGTGGAGGGCCATCGACAGCATGGCGTCGTCGGTGACGGTGGCGCCGCCGATGGTCTTGCCGCGCGTGCGCGCGGACTCGTGGCCTTCCAGGGTGCGGTCGCGGATGTATTCGCGTTCCATCCCCGACAGGGCGGCCAGCACGGTGAACACGATCCCGGACGGGTCGTGCGTCCCCTGGAGTTCGCCGGTGAGGAACTCGAGGCCGATGTCGCCGGCTTTGAGCTGTTCGGCCAGCGCCGCGAGTTCGATGCCGCGGCCGAGCCGCTTGTGCTCGTGAACCACGAGGGTGACCGCCACACCGGAGGCCCGTAGCTCGCGGGCGAGGGCGGCGGCCCGCTCGAGTTCGGGCCGCCTCGTTGCGCGGGTGGAGATCTTCTCGGAGAAGATCCGGGTGACGCCCGCGGTCTTGAGGGAGTCGAGCTGGGTGTCCAGCGATTGGCGGACGGTGGAGGCACGGGCGTAGCCGATCCTCACGTGCCCGGTCGGCTCGGTCCCTGCGTCCACGGGGCGGGGCAGCTCGATCCAGACCGATCCCGGCTTGCGGACCGGAGGGGTCGGGACGTTGAGCGTCTTGGCCAGGTGGGGCAAGAGCCGGAACCGGGCGGTGTGGTATTGGACGGCCACCTTCCCCTTGCCAGTCCGGCACGGCGACCCCGCCGGGGCGCCGCAGGAGGACATCGGGCAGTCGAAGGCTTCCACGCGGGAAAAGTCGTCGTCGCTCACCCGGCGATCGTTTCATGGATGCGTTTCAAAGCTCCAGGGATTTGAAACGACTCATGGAACAGGATCAGGGCGGGAACGCCCTGGACGGCCGGACGCCCGGCGGCTGTTTCATAGGTGAACGCCCATGAAACACCGGCCCCAGTCGCCTCTACCCTTGCAATCGGATGGTCACATAGGGGTCAAATGTAGAGCGGGCCACGCCAGGTTTCCGCGGGAGGTGCGGCAGGGCGCGCGCCGCTGGCTGAGACGAAGGCGAGACCGGCAATGACCACGTCTCCCGCCTGGTTCACAACCTGGCCAGGGCGATGCGTAGCCTGTCTCTGCTCGAACCAGTGGTCCTCATCTGAAGAGGGTATGTATTTCATCTCCGAGCTCTAAGCTCGCCAGCAAGATCGGGTACACGCTTCGCCACGGACCCCTTGAAATCCCACGCTCGCACAGATGGAGGCCAACACTGTGAGCCGTAGCAGTAGCACCCTGGCGGAAATTCTCAGCCTCGCCAAGCGGCGCGGGTTCGTGTACCCGTCGAGTGAGATCTACGGAGGGCTGCGGGCGGCGTGGGACTACGGTCCGCTGGGCGTCGAGCTGAAGAACAACGTCAAGCGCCAGTGGTGGATCTCCATGGTGCAGTCCCGCGACGACGTCGTGGGCATTGATTCCTCGGTCATCCTCGCGCCCGAAGTCTGGAGGGCCTCTGGCCACGTGGAGACCTTCACCGATCCGCTGACCGAATGCCTGTCCTGCCACAAGCGCTTTCGCGCCGACCACCTCATCGAGGCCTATGAGGAGAAGCACGGCCACGCGCCCGAGTACGGCCTGGCCGACATCGGCTGCCCCAACTGCGGCAATAAGGGCGCCTTCACCGAGCCGCGGCAGTTCAGCGGGCTGCTGAAGACCTTCCTCGGCCCGGTCGAGGACGAGTCCGGCCTGGCCTACCTACGGCCCGAGACCGCCCAGGGCATCTTCATCAACTACCTCAACGTGCAGCAGTCGGCGCGCAGGAAGGTCCCGTTCGGCATCGGCCAGATCGGCAAGTCGTTCCGCAACGAGATCACCCCGGGCAACTTCATCTTCAGGACGCGCGAGTTCGAGCAGATGGAGATGGAGTTCTTCGTCAAGCCCGGCACCGACGAGGAGTGGCACCAGTACTGGGCCGACGAGCGCTTCCGCTGGTACACGGAGTTAGGTATTAACCCCGATAACTTGCGCCTGCGTGAGCATCCCAAGGACAAGCTGTCGCACTACTCCAAGCGCACCGTCGACATCGAGTACCGCTTCAACTTCGCCGGCGGCGAGTGGGGCGAACTGGAGGGCATCGCCAATCGCACCGACTTCGACCTGACCGTCCACTCCAAGGCCTCTGGCGTGGACCTGTCCTTCTTCGAGCAGGAAAGCGGCGAACGCTGGGTGCCCTACGTCATCGAGCCGGCGGCCGGTGTGGACCGCGCGACCCTCGCTTTCCTGCTCGACGCCTACACCGAGGACGATGCGCCCAACGCCAAGGGCGTCATGGAGAAGCGCACCGTGTTGCGCCTGGACCATCGGTTGGCGCCGGTCAAGGTGGCGGTGCTGCCGCTGTCGCGCAACGCCGATCTAACGCCCAAGGCCCGTGGCCTGGCCGCGCACCTGCGCAAGAGGTGGAACGTGGAGTTCGACGACGCGGGCGCGATCGGCCGCCGCTACCGCCGCCAGGACGAGATCGGCACGCCGTACTGCATCACGGTCGACTTCGACACCCTAGAAGACCATGCCGTGACGGTGCGCGATCGGGATTCGATGCATCAGCAACGTGTGCCGATGGGCAGCGTTGAGAAGTTCTTGATAGCACAGCTTCTTGATGTTTAATACCATTCAAGAAGTTGGACTACTGTTAGTGGATGGCGCGGCGATGCAAAGCCCATTGCATTGATACATCCATCCTGGTCCGCAGCCGAACTGCCAGTCGCATCCTCCGCTAAAGCAGGAGCCCGGACATTCGACGGGATCAGGTGTAAAGCAGTGACATTTAGGCTTCCTCAGTTCGGTGTCATGAGGTGGATCTTCGGCGGGGCCGAGGGTGATGAGGAGTAGGCGGGTCTCCTCCGGGCCGAACGCTGCGAGCGCTGCTTCCTTCAGACTGTCGAGCTGTGGATCAGAAGTCCGTGGCCTGCCAGCAAAAGTGGCTTCATTGCTGAAGATCTCCTCCGCTCGCGAGAGGACCTCGTCCTGGGCGGGAGAGAGGGTTTCTTGATGGGTGCTTCTGTACCGACGTACATGCTCTACCCACAGCCGGCTCCTGTCCGCGGGAGATAGCTCACCGAAGATGGCGCGCCTGTACGACATCGAGTAATTAGAGAAGGTGTTGTACTCTCGCGGAAGGCGGTGTTTATTAGCCTGAAGCCACGCCGCTAGCTGGGCGTCGCCTGATTCCGCATGAGCAGGGATAGCCCCTGTAACAGCAAGCCCGAGCGCGGCACCTAAGCCGGCGCCTAGCTTTAGGAAACGCTTCCTATCCATCTCGCCGAACCGGCCGCTTGAACTCGTACCCGTGTCGGCATAAATTCCTTTGAGAGCGCCGAGAAGTCGTATGCTAGCTGGAAGGCCTATTCGCATAAGAAGCCGAAGGCTCATCTGCGATCCGACCCAAGCACGAATCCGTGCTTCTTCTACTTTGATCAGAGTCGGCGCCCACACTGGATTCTCACCAAGAGCCTGCTCCCGCCAGGCGCGGACATCGGGGTGCATGAGCGGCAAGACCTCGATGCCCCTGTGCGAAGAGGACTTTACCGCTTCCGCGATCCGCTGGCAGTGCGCACAACCAGCGTCAAACGCCAGAACCCACCTTGCGGTCGTTCTCTTGCGCATTGCGTTCCCTCCTCTGCGTTCGCCCCGATGAGGCACTGCCCATGCCGCCGCATGGTCATACAGCGAGTTGACGACAAGGTCGTCCGCCTGTCAATAGGTTTGAGTGGATTTACCCCAAATACGCCTACCGCCCACGCCGCATGATAAAGATGATCAATTGCCCTTCGCGGCCGGGATGGTCAATCCCTGCAGGTCAACGAGCAGATCGTGTATGAACCCGGCATTTCAACTTCTGTATTCGCTTCGGGGCCCGGCCTCGGTACTGTTTAACCGTTTGAGGCTGCTTAAGCGACTTGTTCCATTTCGGGCTGTTCGTTCTCCTTGCTGGGCTCTGTCCAGCTTGACAAGCCCGAGCACTCCTATGTCGGCAGCTGGCGCATGCCGAGGCACACCACCGGTGGTTCTGTGTTCATGGCGGGCGCATCGGACAGCGCCTGGCGGAGCCTGGCCAGGGAGTCGCGTGACCTCACGACACGGCACCCGTACACGGGGCACGCCGATCGCGGTCACGGTTGGCTTCCTATGGTCGCATCGGCCTGGGACTGCCGCAGCGGGCGATAGCCGGCGGCATCCAGCTTGGCGAGCTCGGTGTCGACCTCCACATTGATGGTGCCGAAGAAGTTGACGGTTTCGCTGCGGACTGGGGAGATGTGGGCCAAGGCTTCGTCGTTGACGTAGCGGCCTTCGGCGCGCATCGGGGGTTGAGCAGTATGCGAACGAAAAGTCTCGTTTAGCCGCCCCCGAAACCCCGCTTGGCGTGGATGGCTTTTCCGATGTGCTTGACCTGCAGAAACGTGCTGCTCAGAGGGTCGCTGAAGCCGTTTCCTCCGTAACGGTTCGATCTTGAGCCTGGCCGGCGCTGATGGATGAGTTCTACTTTCGGGGCCCATGCCAGTTGAGTTCTTGAGCGATGAAGAGGCGGCCGCCTACGGCCGCTACGTAGGGGCACCGACGCGGGCCGAGCTGGAGAAGATGTTCTTCCTCGACGACGCGGACCGGAAACTGATCGGGCGTCGCCGTGGCGATCAGCACCGGCTCGGGTTCGCCCTGCAACTGACCACGGCCCGGTTCGTGGGCCGGTTCCTGCCGGACCCGCTGGAGGTCCCGGCCGAAGTGATCGACTACCTGGCCGATCAGCTCGGCGTGGCGGACGTCTCGCAGGTCAAGCAGTACACCGAGCGGCGCCAGACGCAGTTCGACCACCAGGACGAGATCAAGAAGGCGTACGGGCTGCGGGAGTTCTCCGCGGTGGAGGCGGAGTTCACCGCGTGGGTGGACGCGCGGGCATGGAACACCGGGGACGGTAAGAAGAGCATCTTCATCGACGGGGTGAGCTGGCTGCGCACCAACAAGGTGCTGCTGCCGGGGGTGACCACGCTGACCCGGCTGATCGCCCGGGTGCGCGATGAGGCGACCGAGCGGCTGCACGAAACGCTGCACGGCATCTTGTCGCCGCGGCAGCAGGCCATCCTGGCCCGGCTACTGGAGGTACCGGAAGGGGCGCGGGCCTCGGATCTGGAGCGCTGGCGCAAGGGCCCGTCGGTGCCCTCAGGCCGGAACATGGAAAAAGCGCTGGAGCGGGCGGGGGAGATTCTCAGTGTCGGCCTGGGCGCGATGGAGCTGCCGCCGGGGGTGCCGCAGCGTCGGATGGTGGACCTGGCCCGGTACGGGATGACCGCCACGGCGACCACGCTGCGCCGCCACGGCCCCTCGCGGCAGCTGGCCACGTTGCTGGCCACGGTCATCTACCTGGAGGGCAAGTCGGTCGACGACTGCCTGGACCTGCTCGATCTGCTGATGACGACCGAGCTGATCGGCAAGGCCGAGACCGCCACCGACAAGGAACGGGCCCGCCAGCACCCCAAGCTCGCCCGGCATTCGGCCACCCTCGCCGTCGCGGTGGAGACCCTGCTGGAGGTCACCGAGTACGGCGAGGAGTTGCGGCTGGAGCAGGTGTGGGAGGCGATCGATGCGATGGTGCCGCGCCGGGAGCTGAAGGAGGCGGTGGCCGCGGTGACCGGGATGGTGCCGCCGCCGGACGCTGACGCCGACGGGCAGATGCGGGCGCTGCTGGCCGAGCGGATCGCCACCGTGTCGGGGTTCCTCAAGACGCTGACCACAGTGATCGAGTTCGGCGCGAACGCCGAGGCGCAGCGCGTGCTGGCGGCGATGAGGACGCTGCCGCGGCTGCTGGACGGCCGTAAGAAGAAGGTGACCGAGGACGACATTGACGTCGCGCTGGTGAGCGGGTCGTGGAAGCGCGGCTGGTGTTGCGGGCCGGCTCGCACGGCAGCACGGTGGACAAGAACGCCTACACCATGTGCGTGCTGACCCAGTTCCACCGACATCTTAAGCGGCGCGACGTCTATGCCGAGGCTTCGGCCCGCTGGCGTGACCCGCGCGGCCAGCTGCTGGACGGCGCGGACTGGGCGGCGGCCAAGGGGCCGGCACTGACGGACCTGCAGTTGCCGGAGCATCCGGAGACGCTGCTGGCCGAGCACGCGCTGGTGCTGCACCTGGCGTTGCGGGACGTGGCCGCCCGGCTCGGCACCGACGGCGTCGACGTCACCGTCGATGAGGAGGGGCGGCTGCACGTGGCCAGGCTGCAGGCCATGCCCGAGCCGCCGTCGCTGGTGGATCTGCGCAAGCGGGTGGCCGGCATGCTGCCCCGGGTGGACCTGCCCGAGCTGCTGCTGGAGGTGATGGGCCGCGTCCCCGGGTTCGAGGCGGCCTTCACCTCGGTGGCGGGCGGGGTGAGCAAGCTGGCCGATTTCCACGTCTCGGTGGCGGCCTGCCTGACCGCGCAGGCGCTGAACATCGGCTACGCGCCGGTCGTCAAGGCCGGCACCGCGGCGCTGGAACGCGCCCGGCTCAGCCACGTGGCCCAGAACTATCTGTCGGCTGAGACGTTCTCCCTGGCCAACGCGCCATTGATCGAGGAGCAGGCGAAGATCGGTTTCGCCCGGCAGCTCGGTGGCGGTCTGGTCGCGGCGATCGACGGCATGCGGTTCGTGGTCCCGGTGCCGTCTATCTACACCCGGCCCAACCGGAAATTTTTCGGCGGCAAGAGGGGTCTGACCTGGCTCAATATGATCAATGATCACGGTGCGGGGCTGGGCGCGAAGGTGGTCACCGGCACTGTCCGGGACTCGCTGCACATGATCGACGTGCTGTTCCGGCGCGACGGCGGGCAGCGGCCGGACATCATCGTGACCGACACGGGCTCTTATAGTGACGCGGTCTTCGGGCTGGTGCATCTGCTGGGCATGCAGTACCGTCCGGCGCTGGCCGACCTGCCCGATCAGAAGGGCTGGCGCATCCAGGACGCCGACTATGGGCCACTGGCACGCTTCGCCCGCGGGAAGATCGACCTGGCCAAGGTCAAGCGGCACTGGGACGACATCCTGCGGGTGGTGGTGTCGATCTACACTGGCCGGATCCGCGCCTATGACGTGATGAGAATGCTGCAGCGCGACGGCAACCCCACCCCGCTCGGGGACGCGATCGCCGCCTATGGCCGCATTTTCAAGACGCTGCACATCCTCATCTACGCGGTGGAGGAGCCGTATCGGCGTGACATCAAGGGCATCCGCAACCTGCAGGAGTCCCGCCATGCCCTGGCCGGGAAGATCTTCCACGGCCGTAAAGGTGAGGTCTATCAGCGCTACTACAAGGGCATGGAGGACCAGCTTGGGGCGCTGGGCCTGGTGCTCAACTGCGTCACGCTGTGGAACAGCTTCTACGTCGACAAGGCTCTGGGCGCTCTACAGAGGGCGGGCTACCCGCTGGCGGAGGAGGATGTCGCCCGTTTGTCGCCGTTCGTCCGCCGGCACATCAACGTGATCGGCACCTACACCTTCGCGCTGCCCGATCTCGGCCCCGGGGGCGTGCGGGAGCTGCGAAACCCGGACGAGCCCGAGTGGGACGACTGACGTTGACGCAAACGATCGCGCTGTGCTCCGGACGCGCTGGGGCGGCGCAGCACGGCCCGTACGGCGCTTCAGGTGTGCGTCGGGCTCGCATGTCGCGATCCCACGGGGGCTACGGTGAGGCGGGGGTCCACCAGCCCGTCGCCGTCGACCCGCGGTCCCCCCTTCGGCGCTACGGCGCGCCGGCGCTACGGCGCGCCGCTGGGTGCGGCGCAGCCGCGCGCGGGTGGCGGTGTTGCTGGACGGTTCGGCAAGGAGTCGGGCAAGCTACGCGGAGTGCGGACGGAGCGGCAGTCGGGTGGGCTCTTCTGCTCGGCCAGGTGTCGTGCGCCGGGAAAGCCGTGAAGCCGTTCATGCAGGGCGTCATGGTGGCTCTACGCCGATCTGGAGGTCGGGATCAAGGCCAGACCTGCATTCCCAGGGCGGTTGCGATCACGGTGGCCTGGGCGGCGTCGATGACCGCCTGGTTCAGCTTGACGGTCAGCGGATCGATGCCGGTGAGGTCGCTGCCGCGTAGGTCCGCCCGCGTCAGATCGGCGCTGTGCAGCCAGGCGCCGGACAGGTCGCAGCTCTTCACCTCGGCCTCGGCCAGGAGCGCCCCGGTCAGGTCGGCCTCGCGCAACCGCACGCCGCGCAGCGCGCAGCCGCGCAGGTCGGCGCCCGGTAGCCCGACGAACCCCCAGTCGCCGCCGTTGACCGTCAGCAGGCCGTAGGAGCATCCGTCGAACATGCTGCCGACGAACTTGCAGTCGGTGAAGACCGCGTCGAAGAACGAGCAGCGCACGAACGTGCAGTTGATGAACGCGGCGTTCTCGTGCGTGGACACGTTGAAGCGCACGCCCCGGAAGGTGCAGTCGGTGAAGACGGCCCCGCGATTGACGAGTTCCATCATGTCGACGTCGACGAAAAGGACCTTGTCGAACTGCTCGCCGTCCAGTTCCTCGGCCTGCCATTGCAGGGTCTGGATGGTGCTGGTGATGGGCGGGGCGGGGACGCCGTGCTTGCGGTCAGCCACGGCACACCGTGCGGAAGAAGGCGCGGATGTCGCCGATGAGCAGGCCGGGCTGCTCCAGGGCGGGGAAGTGGCCGCCGTGCTCGAACTCCGACCAGTGGACGATGTTGTCCAGCCGTTCGGCGTAGGCGCGGACCGGCAGGGTGATGTCGTGGGCGAAGACGGCCATGCCGGTGGGGACCTGTGAGACTTGCGCCTCGGCCCAGATGCGGGCGGACTCCTTGTACAGCCGGGCCGAGGAGCCCGCGGTCGCGGTCAGCCAGTAGATCATGACGTTGGTCAGGATGCGGTCGCGGTCGACGGCGCTGTCGGGGGTGCCGGTGGAGTCGGTCCACTCCTGGAACTTCTCCACGATCCAGGCCAGTTGCCCGACGGGTGAGTCGGTGAGGGCGTAGGCGAGGGTGTGAGGGCGGGTGGCCTGGACGGCGGTGTAGCCGGAGGTCTCCTGCTGGTGACGAGCCCAGGTCTGCAGGCGGGCGCTGTCGAGTTCGTCCAGGCCGTCGCCGTCGCCGTCGGGATAGGTGGGTGCGCTGTTGAGGTGGATGCCCAGCAGGCGCTCGGGTGCCAGGACGCCCATCTGCCGGGAGATGCCCGAACCCCAATCTCCGCCTTGGGCTCCGTAGCGCTCGTAGCCCAGCCGGGACATGAGCTCGATCCACGCCGCCGCCACCCGGTGGTAGTCCCAGTGCTTGTCCTGGGTGGGGCCCGAAAAGCCGTAGCCGGGAGTGGAGGGGATGATGACGTGGAAGGCGTCGGCGGGGTCTGCGCCGTGGCTGCGAGGGTCGGTCAGCGGGCCGATGAGGTTCTGAAATTCCACGATGGAGCCGGGCCAGCCGTGGGTGAGGATCAGTGGGAGGGCGTCGGGCTCGGGCGAGCGCACGTGCAGGAAATGTACGTGGGCGCCGTCGATGCGGGTGGTGAACTGGGGAAAGGCGTTCAGGGCGGCTTCGTGGAGGCGCCAGTCGTAGCCGGTGCGCCAGTAGGTCACGAGGTCTCGTAGATACGGCAGCGGGACGCCGTAGTCCCAGCCCGCTCCAGGCAGGTCGTCGGGCCAGCGGGTGGCGGTCAGCCGGGCGGCCAGGTCGTCGAGGTCGCTTTGCGGGACGGCGATTCGGAACGGTTTGATCGGATTTGCCACTCGATGGTTCCTTTGAACGGTTTTTGGTTGAGCGAATGTTCAATGTACATGCTGCGAGAACCGCCGGCGCCACGGTAGGTTGAACGGCGGTTCATTTTTACGATGAGGAGCGGTGATGCCCAGAACGCCTGAAGCGTCGGCGGTAGTGCGAGCGGCCACCCGCGCTCGCATCCGCAAGGCGGCGGTGCTGCTGATGGCTGAGCAGGGCTACCACGCCACCACCCTGCGGCAGGTCGCCGCCAAGGCGGGCGTGGCCGCCGGGCTGCCCTCGCACTACTTCGGCAGCAAGGCCGGCCTGCTCCTCGATGTGGCCAGCGGCTGGCGCGAGCGGACCCGGGCCGCGCTGGCGGCCCTGGCCGCCGACCAGCAGGCCGAGCCCGCCGCCGCCCTGCGCCTGCTGGTGCGATCGGCGCTGATGGGCCTGGACACCTCCCCCGAGGAGGTCGAGGAAGGCCGAGCGGTCTCCGCCCTGCTCGCCGACCCCCAGGCGCGAGAGGTGCTGCGGGCGGCGCAGGCCGATGAGGAATCGGCCGACCTGCTCGACTCCCTGGACCAGGCCCTGCGTGGCTGCCGCTCGCCCGACCCCCAGGGTGACCGGCTGCTGCTGCTCGCCTGCATCCGCGGCGGCCTGTCCCTGGCCGCGGAAGACCCGGACTTTCCCCTGCGCGCCCTCGAGGAGGTTCTCCTTAGCCGGGTCCTGCGGACGCAAGCCCCGGCCAAGGAGTCCTCCCGGAAGTGACGTCGGCATCGCGTCGCCCCGGTTGGGGGCAGCGC
The DNA here is from genome assembly GCF_001417795.1 of Sphaerimonospora mesophila. NCBI lineage: Bacteria > Bacillati > Actinomycetota > Actinomycetes > Streptosporangiales > Streptosporangiaceae > Sphaerimonospora > Sphaerimonospora mesophila. Next base: position 11,716 of record NZ_BCBX01000059.1, read on the forward strand.
ATGGTGTTCGACGCGCCCGCTTCAAGATCGGCCTCGGACTCTCGCGGTGATGGATCCCTCGCCATGAGTGGGTGCCCCGCGTCCGGTTGCCCCGCGCCCGACTTCGACTCCTCCAGGCCACCGGCGCTGTCACCGCGGTGCGCTCACTCGGCGCACCGCTCTCCCCTTATTTCACCTCGAGCACGGCCTTGCCTCGCAGCTCGCCCCGGGAGATGCTGTCGAGCACGTCGGCCGTCTGCCCCCAGTCGCCCCGATGCCCAATCTCCACCTGGAGCACGCCCCTGGCCGCCAGGTCCAGCAGGAGGTCGAGGTCTTCGCGGTCGTCGGCCAGCCCCGAGTACACGAAGTGCCGCAGCGTCATGGACTGCCCGCCTTGGAACAGCTCGAAAAAGTCCAGGGTGAGGGGCTCGGCGGAGGCTTGGCCGTACCAGAGGAAGAGGCCGCCGGTACGCAGGCGCAGCGCCGCCTCTGAGCCGAGCCGGCCGCCCACCGACTCCAGGACCACGTCGAAGCCGCCCGGCGGCAGGTGGTCCACGTCGTGCACGACGGTGGCGCCAGCGCGGGCGAGGTGGGCCCACGGGTCGTGTTCGCGGGCGACGACGGTGATGGCGGCGCCCTCGTGCACGGCCAGTTGCACCAGGAACTGGCCGACGCCGCCGGTGGCCCCGGTAGCGAGCAGGTTCAGGCCCTTCAGCGGTCCGGCCGCGCGCAACAGACGCAAGGCGACCATGCCTGCCAGCGGGAGGCAGGCGGCGACCTCGGAGGCGAGGGTGCCGGGAACGGCCGCGAGCCGGGCGGCGGGAACCGTGATCCGTTCGGCGGCGGCGCCGCCGGAGGGGACGTGCATGACCACCCGCTGGCCCGCCCGCGGGCCCGAACCGTCCGCGGCGGGGCATTCCACCACGCCTACCGCGTCGATGCCCGGTCGATAGGCGGTGCCGGGCATGGCGAGGTAGAGGTAGTCGGGGCGGTTTAGCGAGAAGGCCTCGACGCGGATCAGGGCCTCGTGGGCAGCGGGGACGGGTTCGGGGATGTCGGTGAATTCCACGAGGCGGGCGGTGTCGCCGGTGGCTTGCAGTGCGCGCATGGATCGCTCCGTGAGCTAGAGTGCCAACAAAACGGTAGTGCCACTACCGTAACGGCAAAAGCGGTAGCACTACTACCGTTTATGGGGGAGGTCGTGTGCCGCGCAGAGACCAGGAGCGCAATCGGCGGCGGCTGCTCGATGCCGCGCGGGAGGCGTTCATGGAGCGGGGGGCCGGGGTGAGCGTGGAGGAGATCGCCCGGCGGGCCGGCGTGGGAGCCACCACGTTCTACCGGCATTTCCCCACCAAGGACGACCTCGTGGACGCGCTGCTGCACGAGCTGGGCGAAGGAGCTCGGGAAGTGGCGGCGCGGGCGGCGGCCGAGCCGGATCCCTGGCGGGCCTTCGAGCTGGTGTTCATGGAGGCGTGCGTGCTGAGCGAGCGCGACCTCGCGCTGTTCGACCTGCTGGCCAGGGTCAGCGCGCCGAGCGCCGACAAGGGCCGGGCGGTGACGGCAGAGGTGATCGGCCCGCTGGTGGAGCGGGCTCAGGCCGCGGGCAGCCTGCGGCAGGACGTGAGCGTGGAGGATGTGGCGGCGTTCATGCGCATGGCGGACGGCACCGCCCCCGCTGAGCGCCGCCGCAAGGCTCTGCAGGTGCTCCTCGTCGGCCTCGCCGCCCACGCCGGCTGACCGTGTGCACGCCGATCAGCTCTCGGCCGGAATCGCGCTGCCGTCGTCGGCCAAGATCCGGTAGACGCTGGCCACCGAGGGATGCTGGCCCTTGTTCTTGCCGGCAGGGATGACCAGCTTGCGGGCGATGTCAGTCACCGGTACACCACGAGCGCGCAGCGACCGGGCGTAGGCGATCATGTCGTCGTCGAACACCTTGGGGCGGCCGCCGTGCCGGCCGCGTTCGCGGGCAGAGGCCTGGCCTTCCAGTGACTTCTCCCGGATGTACTCCCGCTCAGACTCGGCCATGCTGGCGAAGAAGGCGAACAGCGCCGCCCCGTGCCCTGAGGGGTTGTAGATGCCCTGCAGCGGGCCGCTCAGCAGCTCCAGCTCGATGTCGTGGTGGCGTAGTTCCTCGGCGATGGCGAGCAGTTCGGCGGCGCCCCGGCCCAGGCGCTTCATCTCGTGCACCGTGACGATCACGCGCTGGTGCGGGACGGCTCGTTTGATGGTGCGGGCGTAGTCCATCGCGTTGGTGAACTCCGGCCGCACTTTGATACGCGTGCTGATCTTTTCGGCGAAGATCGGTTCGCAGCCCGCCTCCTTCAGGGCGTCGAGCTGGCTGTCCAGTTCCTGCTGAGCGGTGCTGCACCGGGCATAGCCCACCCGAGTCGGCCTCCTCGCGGCCGCAGGCGCCACAACGTCCAGGGCCGGGCCCGCCTGCCAGACGCGCCCGGGCCCGCGCTCGGCGGGAGTGCGCACCTCCAACTCCGTACGCAATTGCGGCACCAGCATGAAGCGCGGCGTGTGGTACTTCGACGCGACCTTGCCGCCCCGCGTACGGCAGGCGCTGCCCGCGGGCGCCTTGCACATCGGGCAATCGAACTGTTCCACGACGGCAGCCGGATCCGTGAGCTCGGTCATGTCGCAAAACCTATCGTGAAACCATTCTGAGAAGTCGGTTTTGCGAGAGGTTCTGAGAACGAAGATCAAGGATAAAACGGACACTCGCCGGATGATCGCCAGCTCTCTCAGAACTGGTCATTTCTGAGAACACAAAAAGTCACGACCGCTACACACAGCTACCTTGCGTCCGGTCGGGCAGATCCCGAGCGATGGGCCACTCAAGGGCTCACTGGCACCGTTCTCGTCCAGATGAGTTCGGAACGGAATGTCACGCCAAGCCGCTTCCGCCCGGCCCGTTACCGCGACTTTTCGTTCGCATGCTGCTCAACCCCCGACACTCCGCGTGCGGATCTTTCTCGCCGCGAGACCTCGAAGCCGTCGAGGTCCCATTCCGGCAGGCCGAGGGCTGCCTGCGGCTCCATGGCGTCCTCTTGTGTTTCCTGATCCAGGAGCTGCTCGGCCCAGATGACCTTGCCACGCCGGGTGTAGCGGGTGCCCCATCGCTCGCTGAGCTGAGCGACGAGGAAGAGCCCCCGTCCTCCCTCGTCAGTGACGGCGGCCCGTCGAGGGCGGGGCGAGACGTCGCTGGCATCCGACACCTCACAAATCAGCATCCGGTCCAGGAGCAGGCGCACCTGAATGGGTTCGGCCCCGTAACGGATCGCGTTGGTGATCAGCTCACTGAAGATCAGTTCGGTGTTGAAAGACAGCTCGCTCAAGTTCCAGGCCGACAGCTGCCGCACGGCCTGGGCGCGTACGCGACAGACCGCCGCGGGATCGGCCGGCAGGTCCCAGCAGACGAGGTGGCCGGCCGGCAGCGCCCGGGTGCACACCGCCAGCACGATGACGTCCTCGCGGTGCTGGCCGTGCGGCAGGGCGGACAGCGCAGCCGCGCAGGCGTCCTCGGCGGTGCGGCCGGGATCTGCCTCCAGCGCCTGGCGCAGGCGCTGCGTCCCAGTGCGGGGGTCGCCCGGGTCGTTGGCGAGCAGCCCACCGGTGTAGAGGACGAGCCTGCTGCCCTCGGGAAGGCTGAGTTCGGTCGTCTCGAAGGGCGGCCTTCCCCGGCCCAGCGGCGGCCCGGCGGACACGTGCGGGAGCTCCACCGTGCAGTCGGGGCCGACGATAGCGGGTGCGAGGTGGCCGGCCGAGGCCAGACTGCAGCGCTGACTGGTCGGGTCGTAGACGGCATACAGGCAAGTCGTGCCGGTGACGACATCGTCGGCACGACCGAACGCGACGCCACCGACGACGTCACCAACGATGTCCCCGAGCGACTGGGTGACATCGTCGCCGGCCTGCTCGGCCTGCTCGCCTGCGAACTGGCGGACCAAGCCGTCGAGATGCGCGAGAATCTCCTCGGGGGGCAGGTCGAGAGCGGAGAAGTTGCTGATCGTGGTGCGCAGGCGGCCCATGGCGGCTGCGGCACGCAATCCGTGGCCTGCGACCTCGCCCACCACCAGGGCGACACGCGCGCCCGACAGGGGGATGACATCGAACCAGGCAAAGCCAGCCGCCCCCTCGGCCAGCTGGTAGCGGTAGGCGGCCTCGACCGCGTTCTGCTCGGGCAGGCGCCGGGGCAGCAGAGCACGCTGCAAGGCCAGCACGGTGGCACGCTCGCGGGTGAACCGGCGAGCATTGTCGAGGCAGACCGCTGCACGGGTGCTCAGTTGCTCGGCAAGAGACAGGTCGTCGTCATCGAACGGTGTGGCACGTCGCATGAAGGTGGCCACGCCCAAGACGTTGCCGTGCGCGCACAGAGGAACGGCGATGAGGGATCGGATGCCTGCTTGCTGCCCTGGCGACAGCACCGGCTTGCTTTCCGCGAGGCAGCGTGCCTGCGCGGACAGGGAAGGGTAGTTGGACCTCCTGCCCCAGGGGGCCCATGATGTCCGAGTTGTCCCCGGTGTCCTGCACCACGACGCGGCGTATGCCTGCCGAAGGATCGCCGACATCCTGGCCGCGCAGGACGGACTCGGCGAGATCGACCGTGACGAGGTCGGCGAAGCGGGAAACGGTCGCCTGCGCGAGATCTTCGGCCGTCCGCACCACATCCAGCGTCTGGCCGATACCCATGGCGGCATCGGACAGGATTCGCAGCCGCCTCCTGGCCGAGGCGGCCGGGGCGCTGGAGATCGCGATCGTCACCAGTTCGGTGAGTTCCAGCATGTGCTCGTCGACGTGGTCGGGGGCGTCCTCGTCTACGTGGTAGAAGGCCTTCAGCACACCCCACAACCCTCCGTCCACGAGGATGGGGGTACCGATCGCGGCAAAGTATCCCCGTTCCCGGGCCCAGCGGGCCATCTTCCAGGTGGCGTCGGCGTAGTTGGTGATGTGCACCGCCCGCCCGGTCTCCAGCACGATCACCGGAATGCTCTCCCCCTCAAGCGGCCAGCGCGAACCCAGCGGCAGTGCGTTGCCAGGGCTGTCACCGCTCCAGGAGCCCACAACGACCAGCGTCTCATCGGGTTCGTAGCGTCCGATCATCGTGCACGGGGCCTGAAGGATGGGGCCCATCTCACCGGCGATGCCGTTGAACATCTCCGTTGTAGAGGCTCCGCGGGCGACCAGCGTCGCCACCCGCCGCAGCGCGGCCTGCTCCTGTGCGATCCAGCGCAGTTCGTCACGGCTGGCCTGCAGGGCATGTCCGAAGGACATGCGATCACGCGCCGCCTGCAGCAGCGCCTCCAGCGCGGGCACCACCCGCTCACGCAGTCGGCGCATGGTCGCCTCCGGCAGGTCTGGGAGCATGACGAGCGTGCCGAGCCTGGCGGCACCCTGCATCAACGGCAATGCGATGCGGTGGTCGTCGCGGTGAGGCCGCTTGCGGTTCGATCGTCGGGGATGGCAGCCCCAGTGCCCGCGCCAGGTGCTGGGAAACGGTCGGCAGTGCCGAGCGCAGATCCCGCGTGCGCGGTAGGAGCCGGACCATTTCGGCGTTGGCATCGGCCTCGTGGCGGCGTTCGCCAGCCTCGGTGACCACGGATCGTGCCAGCGCCACAGCCGAGTCGGCCAGCAGCGCGACATCAAGCTTTCCTGGGGCCAGGCCCGCCGCCCGGCACTGCCACCACAACCGGAGAATGGCAGGATGCACCCGCCCCTCGACCGGCTCCTGCTCGAAGAAGCGCTCCACGATCCGCTCGTCAGGCTGCACAGAACCTTCTCGGGCGGCTGGCGGCCAGGTCACTGCAAATGCATCTCCCCGAACACAGACTTCCCACCTGCGCGCCTTAAAACCTATACCTGATATACCGGCCGAAAACGGTAAAGTGACCAATCATCTTCAAATACGGCGCATCGCGCCGAATGTCTGCGAAAACCCGCGGTCCTCGAGCCGAGATGAGCGCACCGGGGCCGCCGGCTGCCGAACCCGGCGGCAGGTTCTCGACCCGTTCGCCGGAGCGGCAACAACGGCTCTTGCCGCCCGGCAACTCGGCCGGCAGTTCGTCGGTATCGAGCTCAACATCGACCACTGCGCACTTGCCAAGGCCCGGCTGCTCGCGTCAGGAGCAGCGATGGGAGGAGAAGCAGAGTGAACTCCATGACCATCGAGGAAGTACGAGTCCTCCCGGCCGTCGTCCCTCTGTTGACCGCCGCCTGCACTCTCGGCTCAGCCGTAACACCGCCTACCGCCTCGTCAAGCGGGGTGAGTTCCCCTGCCGGGTAATCCAGGCAGGCGACACGTACAGGGTTCCCACCATCGAGGTTCTTCGACTTCTTGCTCTCGACCTAACCAACGCGGAGAAGCAGGTCGGATAAATAGCTGGTGACACCCTGAGCGGCGGTGAGACCTACGGGCCTCGGACGCGCTTGTAGATACCCGCTGAGCATTAGCGGGCGGCCGGGTAGAGGCGACATCCGGCCGCCCGCGGTGGTCGTAAGCGCGCTGCTCACGGCAGCCGTCCGCTGAGCCGAAGGTCCCCTGCCAGGTGCCTTTCGACCGCGGTATCCCCGTACGCCTGAGTGATCGGCTTAAGGGCATGGATACCTCTGTGCGAGCACTGACCGGGCTGACCGAGGAGGCCGCCTCCCGGCGGCTGGCCGAGTGCGGGCCGAATGAGCTCCCGCAGCCGAGGCCGCCAAGGCTGTCTGCCCGGGCGGTCCGCCAGCTCGCCGACCCGATGTCGATCCTGCTGCTGGTCGCCGGACTGGTCACGCTGGTCGTCCTCGACGAGGTGCCTGAGGGTGCGGCTATCTTGGCCATTCTCCTGGTCAACGTGGTCATCGGGGTGAGCCAGGAGATGAAGGCGGACCGTGCCGTACGGGCGCTGCGCACCCTCACCGCGCCCATGGCCAAGGCCGTCCGTGACGGCGTCATACGGAGGGTTCCCGCCGCCGACATCGTGCCGAGCGACATCGTGCAGGTCGCCGCCGGAGACCGCGTCCCGGCCGACGCGCGACTGCTGGAGGCCAATGCGCTGGCCGTGGACGAGTCCATGCTCACGGGGGAGTCGCTGTCAGCAGAAAAGCAGGCGGCGGGAGCGGAGGAGCCGGCCGGGTCGACGGGGATCGTCGTGCCGCTCGCCGATCGCCGGGGCGAACTGTTCGCAGGGACGCTCGTCGTCCGTGGCGCGGGCGTGGCCGAGGTGACTCGGACCGGTGCCCGCACTGAGATGGGGCGCATCGCCTCCGCGCTGGGCAGCGGCGTCAAGGGCCCACTGGCGGTGGAGCTCGCCCAGGTGTCCCGGCGGATCGGCCTGGTCGCGGTCATGGCCGGTGTCGTGATGATCCTGATCGGGCTCACCCGGGTCCAGCGGGGCGAGGTCGCGCTGCTCGACATCATCCTGGCGGGGGTGGCGCTGGCAATCGCCGCCGTGCCGGAGAGCCTGGCCGCCGCAGTCACCACGGCGCTGGCGCTGGGCTTACAGCGCATGGCCAAGCTCGGCGTGATCGTACGGCGCCTGTCGGCCATCGAGGCCCTGGGCGCGACCACCGTTATCGCGACAGACAAGACCGGCACGCTGACCACCGGTCGCCTTACCGTGGTCGACCAGGTGGCGGTGTCCGGTAATGACGAGCTGTGGCGTGCCGCGCTGCGTTGCAACGACGCCCGCGACGGGCTGGGGGACGCCGTCGATGTGGCCCTCGCCGCCGCCGCCCGGCGGCACGGCGTACGGCTGCCGCCCGGTGAGGAGCGCCTGGCCGCCCGGCCGTTCGACGCCGGGACCAGATCCATGGCCGTGATCACCAAGGGGAACGGCCGCGCGGCCGGACCGCTGCTGACCGTCAAAGGCGCTCCGGAGGTGGTGCTCGCCCGGTGCGTTCCCGGGCCGGAGACCGAGCGGCTCGTGCGAGCGGTGTCCGGTCTGGCCGACCGTGGCCTGCGGGTGCTCGCGCTCGCCGACAAGGACACCGGTGATCTGGACAGCCGGGGGCTACGCCCGCTCGGCCTCGTCGCGCTGAGCGATGAGATTCGTCCCTCGGCTCCGCAGGCCGTGGCGGACTGCCGCACCGCCGGCATCCGCGTCGTGATGGTGACCGGCGACCACCCCGACACCGCCTGCGCGATCGCCGCGGAGGTGGGCATCGACGCACATCCCGCGGTGACGGGCGCCGCGCTCGATCTCGGCGGTGATAACTCGGGACGGTTCGCCCGGCTGCGCGAGGCGGCCGTGCTCGCCCGGGTCGACCCGGGCACCAAGCTCGACCTGGTCCGCGCCCTGCGTGCGGGCGGCGAGGTCGTGGCGATGACCGGCGACGGGGTGAACGACGCCCCTGCGCTGCGCAACGCCGACGTGGGAGTGGCCGTGGTAGGTGAGGAGGGCACCGACGTGGCCCGGGAGGCGGCGGCAGTCGTCGTCACCAACGGCGAGCTCGGCACGATCGTCGCCGGGGTGCGCGAAGGCCGCCGCCTGCACCACAACGTGGCCTCGATGATCGGATATCTGCTGACGGGCAACCTCGCGGAGATCCTGATCGTCCTGGCCGGTCTGGTCGCCTGGCCGGACCTGGTCGTGCCGCTGCTTCCCGTGCAGCTGCTGTGGATCAACCTGGTGCTGGACGGCATCCCCGCCATCGCGCTCGGCGTCGACCGGCCCGCCGGCGATCCGCTGGCGCTGCGCCCGCGTACCGGCGGCCTGCTCTCCTGGCCGGTGCTGACTCGGATCGCGCTGCGTGCGCTGGTCGTCGGCGCGCTCGTCTTCGCGGCCGTCGAGGTCGCCCGCCGCCTCGGCTGGAGCGAGGACCAGGTCCGCGGCCAGGCCGTGCTCGCCCTGGTCTTCGCCCGCCTCACCCTCGCCTACGTTGTTCGGGCACGCCGCCGGACCTTCGAGCGCGGCTGGTGGCGAGGCCGTGCCGTGCTCATCGCGGTGACCGCCACCGCGGCGCTGCAGGCACTCGTGACGGTGGTCCCGGCGTTGGGCGCGCCGCTCGCGCTGGTGCCCCTGCCACCCGCCGGCTGGGCCATGGCGCTCGGCGCCGCCGTACTATCCGTGATCGTAAACGACATGATCCACTTCGGCTCGGATAGCGCCCTTCGGCGATCTGGCAGAAAGGATCAGTAGCGGATGCCGACGGTAGATGTTACTGACACGCATCGGCCCTTCTTCGAGTCCCGCTATTCAGGCAAGCACACGCGCGGGGAGGTCTGTCCGACAGAATGTCGGCGGCGTCGCGCCCAGCGGCGCAGTTCATCGGCGCCCCAGACGATGACCGGGAAGACGGCGATCAGAGCGAGGACGTCGGCGGGCAGGGCGGCGGTGCCGAACAGACCTTGCAGGGGCGGCAGGTAGACCAGGGCGGCGGTGAAGGCGAGCTCGAAGGCGATGCCGGCCAGCAGCAGCGGGTTGGACGTCAAGCCGATCTGCCGCAGGGAGGCGTGGTCGGTGCGGGCGGCCATGGCGGTGCCGACCTGACAGGTGACCAGTCCCGCGAAGGTCGCGGTGGTGGCGGTCAGGTAGGCGTGGTGGAGCGGCGTCCCCGGTCCGGTAGGGGCGCCTGGGTGCCAGCCGGCCCGCCACAGGACGTAGAAGAACGCGATCATCACCAGCGTGGCAGAGATCAGGCCCAGGTAGCCCCAGGCCCGGATCAGCATGTCGCGGGTGATGACGCCCTGGGAGGGTGGCCGGGGTGGGCGGGACATGAGGCCGGGTTCGGCGGGTTCGCGGCCGAGCGCGAGGGCGGGCAGGGTCTCGGTGCCGAGATCGATCGCCAGGATCTGCAGCACGGTCAGCGGCAGCGGAACGAGTCCGCCGCTGAGGGCGAAGACGAGGAACGGGACGATCTCCGGGACGGCGTGGGCGAAGATGTAGAGGATGAACTTACGCACGTTGTCGTAGACCTGGCGGCCGGACTCGATCGCGGTGACGATCGTGGCGAAGTTGTCGTCGGTGAGGATCATGGCGGCGGCCTCGCGGGCCACGTCGGTGCCCGAGCGGCCCATCGCCACCCCGATGTGGGCCTGGTGCAGGGCGGGTGCGTCGTTGGCGCCGTCGCCGGTCATCGCCACGACCCGGCCGCGGGCGCGCAGCGCGTCGGCGATCTTCAGTTTGGTCTCGGGGGACGAGCGCGCGAATACGATCTCGGCGTCGTCGTCCAGCAGCTCGTCGAGTTCGCCGTCGGTGAGCCGTTCCGCCTCGGCGACCACCCGCAGCCGTGGCACGCCGATGCCGACCTCCCCGGCGACCGCTGCGGCGGTGGCCCCGTTGTCACCGGTCACGATGTGCACCTGGAGCCCGGCCTCATGGCACCGCCGGACCGCGCCGGCCACCTGCGGGCGCGGCGGATCGTACAGGCCTACCAGGCCGATCAGCAGCAGGTCGGCCTCGGCCTCGTCTCGCCGCTTGGGCACCGCGGTGGAGGCGGGCAGCCGGCGGGTGGCGATCGCCAGGACCCGCAGCCCGCGGCGGGCGAGCTCGCCGGCGGCGGTGTGCGCCGCGGCGCGTTCCGCCCCCGTGAGCACGGCGCGGTCCAGCACCGCCTCTGGCGCCCCCTTGACATCGATGATCAGCCGGTCATCGCCGTCCCGGGGCCGGGTGACGGTCGACATCAGCCGCAGCCGGGGGTCGAAATGGAACACGGCCCGCCGCCGCGCGTCCCGGTCGGTCAGCATGTCCGCGACGTCCGCCATCGGGCGCGGCCTAGCCACGCCCTCGACCAGTGCGATCTCGGTCGGATCTCCGTGCAGTGCGCCGTCGTGGTCGTAGGCGACCATGGTGCACGCGATCGCCGCCCGGGCCAGTTCGGTAGGCACCGGTTGTTCGGGCGAGGCCGGCACGACGCCCTCGTCGATCGTCCAGAACGCCTGCAGCCGCATCCTGTTCCGGGTGAGCGTGCCGGTCTTGTCGGTGCAGATCACGTTTGTGGATCCCAGCGTCTCGACCGCGCTGAGCCGCTTGACAACCGCTCCCCTGCGGGCCATCACCCGCACCCCGGCCGCGAGCGCCAGGGTGATGGTCGGCAGCAGGCCTTCGGGGACGTTGGCGACAAGCAGCCCGATCGCGAACATCAGCGCGTCGGTCGGGGACAGCCCAACCAGGACGCCCACGAGCAGGAACACCGCACCGATCCCCGTGGCGACCGCCGCGATCAGCCAGGCGACCCTCTTCACCTGGGTCTCCAGCGGGTTGGGGGTCCGGCGTCTGCGGTGGCTGAGCGCCGCGATCCGGCCGAGCTCGGTCTGTGCGCCGGTGGCGAACACGATCGCCTGCGCCTGCCCGCCGACACAGGTCGTGCCGCTGAACACCAGATGCGGCTCGCGCAGCAGGGCGGCCTGCTCGTCGGCCGGGCCCGCGATCCGTTCCACCGGGGCGGACTCCCCGGTCAGCATCGACAGGTCGACCTCCAGCGCGCCCTCGGTCAGCCGGGCGTCGGCGGGCACCTTGTCGCCCTCGCACAGCACCAGCAGGTCGCCGGGCACCAGCCGGGCCGCCTCCACCGCCTGGGGCAATCCATCGCGGATGACATGGACGCGTTCCGGCAGGTAGGCCGCGAGCGCCTCGACCGCCCGCTCGGCCTGGCGCTCCTGCAGCAACGCGAACGCGGCGTTCACCAGGATCACCGCCAGGATCGCCCACGCCAGCACCGGCATCCCCGCCACGAACGCCAGCGCCCCGGCCGCCCACAGCAGCAACGCCAGCGGGTGGGCCAGCTGGCGCACCAGTCGATCCGCCGGCGTCGTCTCCGCCGGCCGCCGCACCTGGTTGGGACCGTAGACGGCGAGCCGCCGAGCGGCCTCCCGCTCCGACAGCCCCCCGAGGCCCGTACCCAGTTCCCTACGGAGCAGCGCCAGCGGCTCACGCGGGTTCGCTAGGCGATCGGCGGCCTCCGCAGGGAAGCCGGACTCAGACGTCGGCGGATACCCGATACTGTCAACCCCGCGCCCCCGGGGCAGCGCACGCCCCCGGACGTCATGCAGGAACTTTCGTACCGACGGCATGTTGGACACGAGCTCCAATCCCTATGCGTGCCACCTGGGGCAGCTCGTGAACCAACGGCTCCCCCGTTCCAGCGTCGCCCTGAGACGAGGCAGGAGACGACGGTCCTATGAAGCGGGTACTCCGCTCAGGCGAACCGCCGCTCCAGGGAATCGATCTATCGGGTTGTCATCGGCTTTCTGGTAGCGGCTTCTTGATGCGAGCGATCGCTAGAGGTGATGCCCGCGTGCCCTAATACTCGCGGTCACCAGGGGTCAAATGTCCATGAGACCCGTCGCCCTGTCATGGGGCGGTCCTGCGGGTCAGGCGACCAAGTCTCGGGAAGCATGCCAGCAGGAGCGGTGCGGATCGCCCCGGCGGACACAGTGGACGGTGCGGGCGCAGTCAAGGACCGGCATCTGGCCACGGCGGTCCCGACGTTATTGAACGGATACCGGAAGGTGAGCGGTGAGTCCCTGGTCGCTTGTCTACGACGGCTTCGATCCTCGACAGGAGGGGCTGCGCGAGGCGCTGTGCACCCTGGGCAATGGCTACTTCGCCACTCGAGGTGCGGCCCCAGAAGCCGAGGCCGATAAGGTGCACTACCCCGGCACCTACGCCTCGGGCTGTTACGACCGCCTGACCTCCACCGTCGCCGGCCGTACGGTGACCAACGAGGACCTGGTCAATCTGCCCAACTGGCTCCCGCTGTCCTTCGCCGTCCCCGGCTCCGGCTGGTTCTCCCCGCAGCACACCGACCTGCTGGGCTGCGCCGACCTACTGGATTGGCGGCAGGAACTGGACATGCGGGAGGGCGTCCTGCACCGGCTGGTCCGGTTCCGCTGCGCGGACGGGCGAATCACCTCGGTACGGCAGCGCCGCCTGGTCTCTATGGCCGACCCGCACCTGGCCGCGTTGGAGACGACCTTCACGGCCGAGAACTGGTCGGGCCCGCTGCGCGTGCGTTCCGCGCTAGAAGGACGGGTGACCAATCGGGGCGTGCCCCGCTACCGCGACCTGCGCGGTGACCACCTCACCGGCCACGCCACCGGGTCGGGAGACGGGCTCACCTGGCTGTGCGTCCGGACCCGCTCCTCACAGATCACGATCGCGCTGGCGGCCCGCATCGAGACGACCTCGATCTACGGGCAGATCAACCAAGCCGCGCAGACCAGCCAGATCGAGCGGCACAATGACTGGATCGCCGAGCATCACACCCTGGAGCTGGAGAAAAACCGCCCGGTAACGGTCGTCAAGACGATCGCGCTGGCCACGTCCCGCGACCGTGCAATCTCCGACGCCCTCTCCTTCGTGCTGCGGCGGGTACGGCTTGCGCCGGGCTTCGCCATACTGCTGGAACGGCAGCGAATGGCCTGGCGGCGGCTGTGGGAGCGGGCTCGGCTGGAGGTCGACGGCCAGTCCATCCAGCGGGACATCCGCCTGAACGTCTTCCACCTGCTACAGACTCTGTCGCCACACACCGTTGACCTGGACGCGGGCGTCCCGGCGCGTGGGCTGCACGGCGAGGCATATCGGGGGCATGTGTTCTGGGACGAGCTGTTCGTGCTGCCATGGCTCAACCTGCATTTCCCCGAAATCGCCCACAGTCTACTGCGCTACCGTCTGCGGCGGCTGCCGACGGCCCGGGCAGCCGCCCGCGCGGCCGGTTTGGCGGGGGCGTTGTTCCCCTGGCAGAGCGGCAGCGACGGGCGGGAAGAGAGTCAGACTTTTCATCTCAATCCTCGCTCCGGGCGCTGGCTGGCCGATCACTCCCACCTGCAGCGTCACGTCGGGCTGGCCATCGCCTACAACGTCTGGCAGCACTACCAGGCCACCGGCGACATGGAGTTTCTCGTCGAGCCCGGGGCCGAGTTGCTGATCGAGATCGCCCGATGCTTCGCCTCGCTGGCCAGGTTCGATCCACCATCGGGCCGCTATGAGATCCGCGGCGTGATGGGCCCGGACGAATACCACGACGCCTACCCCGGCGCCGCCCTGCCGGGCCTGGACAACAACGCCTACACCAACGTCATGACGGTCTGGTTGCTGCTGCGGGCCCGTCAGGTGCTCGACCTGCTGCCCAGCCGCGCCCGCGCGGAACTGGCCGAGCGGCTCGCCCTCGACGACACCGAGACCGCCCGATGGGAGCAGATCACTCACAGGATGCGGGTGGACTTCCACGATGGGGTGATCAGCCAGTTCACTGGCTACTCCGACTTGGCGGAGCTTGACTGGAGCCGCTACCCGGGAGTACGCCGACTTGACCGGGTGCTGGAGGCCGAGGGGGACAGCCCCAACCGGTACCAGGCCTCCAAGCAGGCGGATGTGCTCATGCTGTTCTACCTGCTCACAGCCGGTGAGCTGCTGGAGATCCTCGGCCGGCTCGGCTACCCGGCCGACCCCGAGATGATCCCCCGTACCGTTCACCACTACCTCGCCCGGACCTGCCACGGCTCGACGCTGAGCGCGGTGGTGCACGGCTGGGTGCTGGCCCGCTCCGACCGCGCCGGCTCCTGGCAGTTCTTCACCGAGACGCTCACCGGTGACCTCAGCGACGTCCAGGGCGGTACCACGGCCGAAGGCGTTCACCTGGGTGCGATGGCGGGCACGCTCGACTTGGTCCAGCGCTGCTACCTCGATCTGCGGATCCGCCGCGACAGCCTGCACCTCAACCCGCTGCTGCCCGAGCAACTCGGCAGGCTGTCGCTGTGCATCCGCTATCAGGGCGGGGAGATATCGATCGATGCCGACCCTCGCCAGGTGCGGATCGGCCGGGCCGACGACGGGCCCGACGTGCTGCGGGTGACCGTTGGCGGCCAGCGTGCCCGGCTCGGCCGCGGCGAAATGCGTACCTTCCCAGTGGCCGGCGAGACAAGGGAGAAGCCGATGGCCGAACAGTCGATGTCACCCGGTGACCTGGGCCCCCCAGGTTACCCGCCCCGTACTGCAGGAAATGGACCGTGAAGAATGCCTGCGGATCATCTCACCCGGCGGCGTCGGCCGCATCGGCTTCCTTGGCGCTGAGGGGCCGACCGTGCTGCCGGTCAACTATCGCCTCCACGAAGGGGCGATCATCTTCCGCACCGCCTTCGGTGGGCCCATAAACCAAGATCTACGGAGCGGCATCGAAGGGGCGGAGATCAAGGTCGCCTTCCAGGTCGACCACATCGACGAGGCCGAGCAAGGGGGCTGGAGCGTGTGCGTCAGAGGCCCAGTCCGTCACGTCACCCCACCGGAAGAGCTGCCCGGGATGACCATTGCCGGGGTGGAGCCCTGGGCCGGGGGCGAACGCGAGCTCGACGTCCGCATCGTTCCGCAGCAGATCACCGGCCGCCGCATCACCTCCTGAAGATCCTCAGGAGGGAACCGACTCGTCGCCCCGCCCTGCTCCAGCTCCGCCTGCCCATAGCCTGACGTCTTCCCCGCCGAAGGGGCCACTTTCCGCCGGCGAAGGGATCGCTCGACGGTGCGGATGCTCGCCGCCGGTGGCGGTTGCGACTGTCGCCTTCACATCGTTCTCGTCCGCACCCTCTGGCAGTGATATGGAGCGGGTGAACGAGCCATAGCGGAACTCGGTCCTGTGCTGCTCCCTCTGCTCCTCTCGGCGCTCGGCACGGACTGTCAAGATTCCTCCGGACAGGGTGCTCTCGACGTCCTTCTCAGGGTCGATCCCGGGCAGTTCGGCGCGTAGCACGTATCGCCCGCCCTGGACGTAATCTTCGAATCGGATGGCCTGGCCTGGCAGGGGACGCAGCCCAGCGAACGGAGCCTCCAGCCAGTCGAAGATCTCAGGAAGGATTCCCCGAGATTCCCGGCGCATAAGTCCGCCCATACGCGTACCTCCTTGTCTTCCTGGCTTCCTCTCGTCGCTTCGGCCTTCCCTGCCCATCTCTTCGCATTTCAGCAGCAGGGGTAGGTGTCAGAGGCCCTCAGTCCTCAGGTCCTTCCCCTGCGGCCGAGCCGTACGCCTTCTCCTCGCTTCTCGCTGTTGAGGCGGGGTACGGACCCGATGAGCAGTGGAACGACGGCCCGACCGGCCGACTTCTCACCCTGGCAGACCGTTGACTGCGAGTCCGGTGGGCCGGAAGGGAGACGGAGCCATGGAGCAGACGGATAAACCGATCATCGTGGGGGTCGACGGGTCGCCGTCCTCACTGGAGGCTGCGGCCTGGGCCGGCGAGGAGGCCGTGCTACGCGGTGCGCGGGTGCACATCATGCATGCGGCGCTGGAGTGGATGTACTACGTTCCGCTTACCCCGCAGCCGCAACCCTGGGGACCTGCGAAAGCCGAAGTCGTTCAGGAACTGCTGCAGAAAGCGGCCAATCGGGCCCGGGTAGGTCATCCAGACGTGCGGGTCACCACGGAGGTCGTCAACAGCGGGCCGTGGGACGCACTGGTCGCCGCAGCGGAGAACGCACAGCTGATCGTCGTCGGCAGCCGGGGCCTCGGCGGGTTCACCGGGCTGCTGCTGGGCTCGGTGAGCCGACATGTGCTCACGCGGGCATCCTGTCCAGCGGTGGTGGTACGGGAGTCCCGCCCCTACCCCACAGGGGAGATCGTCGCGGGCGTGACCGGCAGGTCCGATCAGGTGCCGGTCCTGGATTTCGCTTTCCGGGAAGCGGAGGTGCGCGGCGCGTCACTGCGCCTGCTACACGCGTGGATCCCGCCGGTCGTCCCTACCCTTGGTGGCGCGCCTCCCTTGGTAAACGACCTGGATGCCATCGGCAGGAGCGAGGAGATCCTGCTGGCCGAGGCCGTGGCGGGATGGCGGGACAAGTTCCCCGACGTCCGGGTGATCGAGGAGGTCGTGCGTGAGCATCCGGCCAAGGCGCTGATCGACGCATCCGCTGAACATGATCTCACTGTCATCGGGGCGCACTGCGGCCTTCGTACCGTGCTCGGAATGGGTTCCATCGCCCATGCGCTCGTGCATCATGCGCACGGTCCGGTCGCCGTCGTACGCCACTGAGGCATTGGAAAGCGGAAAGCACGGGACGTTGGCCCATCCGATCACATGCCGAACGGCCCTGTCGTTCCCGAATGGCATGCGATGTGCTGGAACCGCCGGCGCGGCAGCGGCGCCACCGGCGGGCAACCCAGACACGGCTAGACGGGAGAACCCATGTCCGGTGGATGCGATGTCCTCCTGCGAGACGGCGGTATCGCCCGCCTCCGGCCACTGCGCGCCGAGGATCGGCCGGCCTTGCACGCGCTCGTGGCGCGGTCGTCGGAAAGATCCGCGTATTTG
This sequence comes from Sphaerimonospora mesophila, assembly GCF_001417795.1. Taxonomy (NCBI): domain Bacteria; kingdom Bacillati; phylum Actinomycetota; class Actinomycetes; order Streptosporangiales; family Streptosporangiaceae; genus Sphaerimonospora; species Sphaerimonospora mesophila. Next base: position 28,916 of record NZ_BCBX01000059.1, read on the forward strand.
CGTTTTTTCGCGGGAGGCCGAGCCACGGCCCACGCTTACATGGACCGGATCACCGCGCCGGACTATCAGGGGCACGCCCTGGTGGCGACGGTGCAGGGGACCTTGGTAGCCGTGGCGGAGTACTTTCCCTTCGACGTGACCTCGGCCGATCTGGGCGTGCTGATCGACGACACCGTCCACGGTCGTGGCCTGGGCATGCTCCTGCTCGAACACCTCGCCGCCGGCGCGGTGGAGCACGGTGTCCGGGCTCTGGTCGCGGACGTGCTCGCGGAGAACCGGGCCATGATCCAGGTGCTGAACGATCTGGGTCTGGACGTGGAGTGCCACGACACGCACGACGGTACGGTCCACGTTCGGGTCCCGCTCACTTCGACACCGCGGCTGTTGGCCGGCATCGAAGCGCGGGATCATCAGGCCGAGCTCGCCTCGCTGGCCCGCGTTTTGCGGCCACGGTCCGTGGCTGTGATCGGAGTCGGTGGTGACGAGTCGAAGGCGGGGCGCCGGGTGCTGCACAACCTCATCGAGGGCGGATACGAGGGTGCCGTATACCCGGTAGACCCGCACGTCACCGAGGCGACTGGGTTGCCGTGCTATCCGGGCCTGCGATCGGCGCCGGAGCCGGTGGACGTCGCCATCCTCGCGGTCCCCGCTGGACGGGTCGTGGAGGTGGCACATGTGTGCGGGGAGACAGGGGTGGCCGGACTGGTCGTCCTGCCGTACGGCTCCGCCGAGCACGGCGACCGCGACAGGAGGAGGGAACTTCTCGGCATCTGCCGTACCACCGGAATGAGGCTGATCGGCCCCGGCTCATCGGGCATCGTGAACACCGCGATCGGCCTCAACGCGAGCCTCTTCCCGTACGCCCCGCGGCGCGGCCGGATCGCGGTGATGTCGCAATCCGCGACGATCGGGTCGTCGCTGCTGGAGCGGCTGGACGTGTCCTTCTTCGTGTCGGTCGGGGACAAGGCGGATGTCAGCGGAAACGACCTGTTGGAGTTCTGGGAGGACGACCCCGACACCGACGTGATCGTGCTGTGCCTGGAGTCTTTCGGGAACCCGCGCAAGTTCGCCCGGATCGCGCCCCGGGTGGGGGCCAGGAAGCCGGTCCTGCTGATCAGGACAGGGCTGGTCAGGATGGGGGGTTCGGGGGACTCGGCCGCGTGCTCTCATGGTGATGGCGCTACTGCGGATGCCACCGTCGACGCCCTCGTCCCGGGGTGTGGCGTGATCCGCCTGGACGATGTCGAGGCCCTTGTCGGCGTGGCGTCGCTGCTCGCCTCTCAACCGCTGCCTGCCGGGCGTCGCGTTGCGATCGTCGGCGACTCCGGCGATCTCAGGGCCGCGGCCGTCGATGCCTGCGAGCGCCTGGGCCTGATCGTGTCGCCGGTCGTGGCCTGCGCGGCAGTCCAGGATGAGGCGTTGGGAGGTGCCATCGCGACTGCCAACATGGCTTCGGAGGTTGACGCGATCCTCGCCGTCTGTGCACCGTCATCCGCCTCCGTTCTGACGCGGACCGGGGAGGCGATTGCGAATGCGGCCGGGTCGGCCACGAAGACCGTACTGGCGTGCGTGATGGGACGTGACGGCCTCATCAACGGCCGGGTGCCCTCCTACGCCGCAGCGGAACAGGCCGTCGCGGCGCTCGCACACGTGGCCGATTACGCCGAGTGGCGACGCCGGCCTCTGGAAGTCGACGTTCCGCTGATCGGTTCGGGGGCTGTGTGGGAGGTGCTGCGGCGCATGCGATGACCGCAGGCCGGTCGGTACGTCGGCTCAGCCTGGGATGTCGTTTTCCGCCCACTCCAGCCGATCGATGACATCTACCACCCCGTTGATCCGTTCGGTCATGCGTAGCAGGATCCGCGCGTCACTGCGGTGCTCGATCCAGCCGCTCAGCGTCACCACCCCACCGGTCACGCGGAGACAGACGCCGGAGGTGTCCGCCCACAGCAGGCCGTCGATGATGTCTTCGCGCACTTCGTCAGCGATGTCGTGGTCGCTGCGCAGGAAGACCTTGAGCAGGTCGTGGCGGCTGACGATCCCCCGGAGTCGCCCGTCGTCGCCAACGACGGGGAGGCGTTTCACTCCCTTCTCGTGCATCAGTCGGGCGGCGTTCACGACACTGCCGCAGTCCTCGATGGTGACGGCCGGAGCGCTCATCAGTTCTGCGGCGGTGTGTCCCCGGGCCTTTTCCGTCGCGTCCCGCCTACCTGGGTGACCGGGCGGCGGGGGAGGAGGACGGTAATCCTCCTTGTAGTACTGCTCTCTGAGCTCCTCCTTGTGGAGTAGATCGGCCTCGGAGATCACGCCGAGGACGTGGGTTGCACCGTCGATGACGGGGACCGCGCTCACCCCGCGAGTCGCAAGCACCTCGGCGATGACACGGAATGGCGCGTCGGCGGTGACGGCTACCACCTCGGTGGTCATGACATCTCGCACCTTCTTGTGCACGATCGGCCTCCTCCCGGATTCACCCCACCGTCCGCCGTACGGCCTCGGCCGTCTCCCGGATCGCCGCCCGGACCGGCGGCGTGATGGCGGCGTTGAGGCCGAAGTCGCCCCCCTCGATCCCGAAAACGAGCAGTTCCTCAGGGAGTCGGCCGAGCGCCTGGCCGAGCGCGATCGCGTCGCCCAGGCCGAGGGCGTGCGAGCTTCGCTGCCAGACGGGCCAGGGGCGCGGCCGCAGGCCGCGATGGAGGGTGCCCGGCGCCGCGCCGGAGGAGACCGCGTCGATCACGACCGCCAGATGCGCGCCGCTCCAGGCCGTGACCAGCTGCATGGGATCTCCGCAGCTCTCGGCGAGGTCGATGGAGGGCGGGAGCGTGCCGCGCAGCAGCCGTACCACTTCCAGGCCCGCGGCGTCGTCGCCGCGCGCGTAGCCGCCGATCCCGATCACGAGTGCGTTACCGGGCATCGAGGTGCACGTCCAGGAAATGAGCGGAGCAGGAGATGCAGGGGTCGTGGTTGCGGACGGCCCGTTCGCACAGTGCGGCCAGTTCGGCCTGGGCCAGGTTGAGGCGGGGTTCGATGAGTTCGCGTAGGTCCATTTCCATCCGGGCCTGGTTCTGGGAGGTCGGCGGCACGATGTCCGCCTCCGTGATCAGCCCCTCCCCATCGAGGTGGTAGCGGTGGTACAGCGTGCCGCGCGGGGCCTCAGACGCGCCGTGGCCGACACCGGCCGTCGGCTCGACCGGTACGGCGGGCACGTCGGGTTCGACGTAGTCGTCGATGATCCGCAGTGCTTCGTCGCAGGCGTGCACGACCTCGACGGCGCGGACGACGATGCTGCGGAACGGGTTGCGGCAGACCTCGCCGAGCCCGGCGTCGCGTGCCGCCTCGCGGGCCAGTGGGGACAGCCGGTGGGAGTTGAGCGCGTAGCGGGCGAGGGCGCCCACCAGGTAGCCGCCCGCGTCGTCGAGACGGGCGTGCAGGGCAGTGGAGTCGGGGACCTGCTCCTCCACCACGTGCTCCGGCCACGCCTCGACGGGGAAGGAGGATCCGTCGCTCACGGCGGGCGTTCCGGACAGGATCGCGTACTCCTCCGGGTGCCGCAGCGCGAGGAAGCGGTAGTCGTGTTCGATGTCGGGGAAGTCGAACCCGGCGACCCAGGCCACGGTCGCCAGCGCGTGGTCGCGCGCCCGGCGCAGCTGTTCGGCCACCGGGGCGAGCTCCTGCCGCCGGGGAACGCGATAGAAGCCGCCGACCCGTACATTGACCGGGTGGATCGCGCGCCCGCCCAGCGTCGCGACCAGCTCGTTTCCCGCCTTCTTCACCGCCAGGCCCCGCTCGACGGGCTCTCGGTGGTCGGCGGCCATCGCCACGCCGCTGTCGTAGCCGAGGAAGTCGGGTGCGTGCAGCAGGAAGATGTGCAGCGCGTGCGACTCGATCCACTCGCCGTAGTACAGCAGGAGCCGCAGGTCGCGTAGCGGCCCGTTCACCGCGACGCCGAGGGCTGACTCGATCGCCTGGCAGGCGCTCATCTGGTAGGCCACGGGACAGATGCCGCAGATGCGCGCGGTGATGTCCGGGGGCTCGTCGTAGGCGCGGCCGCGGAGGAACGCCTCGAAGAACCGGGGCGGCTCGTAGATCCTCAGGCGGAGATCGGTGATGCGGCCGTCGCGGGCCCGCACCAGCAGTGCTCCCTCGCCCTCGACGCGGGACAGCCCGCCGATGCGGATGTTCTTGTGCGTCACGCCCGGTCCTCCTCCGGCCCCTGGTCCTCCTCCGATGCCCGCATGAACTGCTCCTCGGTCGCGTTGAACGTCCGGTAGACGCGCACCAGTTCGGGGTCGCTCATCCCGAGGACGCGGAGTTTCGTGTTCAGTGCCCTGGAGTTCGTGGTGTCCGCCGGTCCGAAGCAGCCGTAGCAGCCCCGGTTGAACGCCGGGCACAGCGCGCCGCAGCCCGCCTGGGTGACCGGGCCGAGGCACGGCGTGCCGTGGGCGACCAGGACGCAGATGTTGCCGCGGAGCTTGCACTCGACGCACACGCTGTGGCTGGGGACGACGGGACGGCGGCAGGCCAGGAACGCGGTGATGACCTCGAGCAGTTGCCGTTTGTCGATGGGGCAGCCGCGCAGTTCGAAGTCCACCGGCACGTTGGCGGAGATCGGGGTCGACTTGTCCAGAGTGGCGATGTATTCGGGCCGCGCGTACACGACGGAGGCGAACTCCTTCACGTCGGCGAAGTCGCGCAGGGCCTGGATCCCGCCGGCGGTGGCGCAGGCCCCGATCGTCACCAGGCGCTTCGACACCCGGCGCACGTGCCGGATGCGCTCGGCGTCCTCCGGCGTGGTGATCGACCCCTCTACCAGGGACAGATCGTACGGCCCGGGGCCGACAGCGCTGGAGGCCTCCAGGAAGTAGGCGATCTCCACCTCGGCGGCGAGGGACAGCAGTTCGTCCTCGCAGTCGAGCAGGGTGAGCTGGCAGCCGTCGCAGGAGGCGAACTTCCACACCGCCATCCGGGGCCGGGAGCCCGATTCGCGCGTGCCCATCACAGCTCCCGCACCGCGAGCAGGCCGCCCACCCGCTCGTAGTCGACCACCGGGCCGTCCAGGCACAGCAGCAACGGGCCGAGCTGGCAGTGGCCGCACCGGCCGACGCCGCATTTCATGTTGCGCTCCAGCGACAGCGCGATCCGCCGGGCCGGCACGCCGCGCGCCATCAGGTCGTCGGCGACGGCGCGCATCATGATCTCCGGGCCGCAGACGAAGGCGGCGGTGCGGCGCGGTGCGAAGACGATCCGGTCGATCAGCTTCGTGACCAGCCCGACCGGGCCCGGCCAGATGTGATCGGGGTGATCCACGATGACCTGGACGTCGATGTCGTGCGCCATCCGCCAGCGGTCCAGCTCACGCGGATACAGCAGGGTCATCGGGGTCCGGGTGCCGGCGATCACGCTGATCCGGCCGTACCGCGAGCGGTGGGCGATCAGCTCCCGGACGACCGTGCGCAGCGGTGCGAGGCCGAGACCGCCCGCCGCCACGACCACATCCAGCCCGGCCGCCCCCGCGACGTCGAAGGCGGTGCCGTACGGCCCGCGCACCCCCACGAGGTCGCCGGGTCGTTTGCGGCAGAGCGCCTGGCTGACCGCGCCCACGGCCCGGATCGTGTGCACCAGCGCCCCGGTGCGCCCTCGGCCGCTGAGCGAGATCGGGATCTCGCCGACGCCATGCGCGTAGACCATCGTGAACTGGCCCGGCAGGGAGAAGGGGCATGGCCCGCTCACCGGCTCCAGCGCCAGCGTGACGGTGTCGGCCCGGTCCGGACGCCGTGAACGTACGCGGTACGGCACTGGCGTCATCGGATGCACGACGTCTCCCCGGTGCCGTCTCGAATGGCCGACAGTTCCTCGGTCACGTCTATGCCGGTGGGGCACCAGGTGATGCATCGGCCGCAGCCCACGCAGCCGGATGTGCCGAACTGGTCGTACCAGGTGGCGAACTTGTGGGTCAGCCACTGCCGGTAGCGAGCCAGGGCGGAGGAGCGCACCGGCGGCTGGCCGCTGAGCTCGGTGAAGTCCAGCGAGAAGCAGGAGTCCCACCGCTCGGACCGCTCGGTGACCTCGCCGGTGAGGTCGGTGATGTCCTCGACCGTGCTGCAGAAGCAGGTCGGGCAGACCATCGTGCAGTTCGTGCAACTCAGGCAGCGGGAGGCCACGTCGGTCCAGCGTGGTGAGTCGTGCGCGGCGGGCAGCCACTGCTGGATGCCCTCGGTGTCCACATGGCGGCCCATCCGGGTCGCGGCGATGCGCGAGACCTCCTCGGCCGCGGTGAGGTCACCCTGGTCGGCCGGCCGGTGCGGAATCGCCGCGACGATCTGCGCGCCTCGCTCGCTGCCACTCTCTACCGTGAACCGATGCGGCGACGCCAGCTCGGTGAGCGCGAGGTCGAATCCGGTGGTGGCCTTCGGCCCGGTCCCCATGGAGACGCAGAAACAGGTGCCGCCGGGCACCGCGCAGTTGACCGCGATCAAGAACAGCGCCTCGCGCCGCCGCCGGTAGGTCGGATCAGGGTGCCTGCCCAGGAACACCCGGTCCTGGACGGCTATCGCGGCCAGATCGCAGGCGCGCACCCCCAGCAGCGCCACCCGCGGCGCCTTCTCCCGGACCTCCTCGATCGTCTGGCCGCGCATCCGGAACAGCCTCTGACGGGGCGGCTGGGTGAAGCGCTTGGCCGAGTCGGGGCTGGCGGCGAAGTCGAACAGCATTTCGTCGCCCCGCTCGGCCAACCGGTAGTTGCCCGGTCTCTGGACGTCGCCTACGCCTGCCGGCAGGTCCTCGACCGAGGAGATCTCGGCCATCCGCACGGCCGCGTCCTTCACCGTGGGCCCGACCACTGCGTAGCCGGCTGACTGGAGAGCCGCGATGAGCGGCTCCAGGGATTCGATTACAACGGTGTCCATCAGAGCGTTCCCCCCAACGCTGCCACCGACGGACATGTACCCCCTCCAACGTAACTACCAGCACAGATGCCAGAAAAGGGACGAACGGCCCAGCGCTGTCCACCAACGCTCACCGGGATCGAGGGACCGGCCCGGCCAAGGTCTGTGATCACCGCACTCGTCAGCAGATGCGCGGGAGCGGGTCACCGACGAGCAGATCGACGACCCGGGTGCCGCCGGAGTGGGTGCGCATCAGGACGAGCCCGGCCGGGTCGTCGCCCGCGCGGCCGATCACCGCGGCATCGGTGCCCAGCGGGTGCGACCGGAGGGCATCCAGGGCGGCATCGGCGTGATCTCCCGCCACCACCGCGACCATCCGCCCCTCGCAGGCCACGTACAGCGGATCGATGCCCAGCAGCTCGCAGGCGCCGCGCACGTTCGGCCGGACCGGGACAGCGCTCTCGTCGAGCACGATCGCGACCTGGGCCGCGGCGGCGATCTCGTTGACCACGGTGGCCACGCCGCCGCGCGTGGCGTCCCGCAGGCAGCGCACCTGCCCCGGGCAGGCCGCCAGCAGCCGGTCGGCGAGCGTGTGCAGCGGCGCGGTGTCGGAGGTGAGATCGGTTTCGATGTCGAGCCCGCCACGGGCGAGCATGACGGTCATGCCGTGTTCGCCGATCGGGCCGGAGACGACGACGGAGTCACCCGGCACGACGGCCGCCGCGCTCAACCGGACCGGCCGCTCGATGACGCCGATCCCCGCCGTGGTGATGTAGCAGCCGTCGGCCTTGCCGTTCTCGACGACCTTGGTGTCGCCGGTGACGATCCAGACGCCGGCTGCCCGAGCGGCCTCGGCCATGGAGGCGACCACGCTGCGCAGATCCTCGACGGGGAAGCCCTCCTCCAGGATGAACCCGGCCGACAGATAGCGCGGGGCGGCCCCGCACATGGCGAGATCGTTGATCGTGCCGTTGACCGCGAGGTCGCCGATATCGCCACCGGGAAAGAACAGCGGCCGGACCACGAACGAATCGGTCGTGAACGCCAGACCGCCGGCGACGGGGCCGGTGACGGCGCCGTCGCCGAGGGGCTCGAGGAGCGGGTTGCCGAACGCCTCCAGGAACACGGCCTCGATGAGAGCACGGGCCGCCTTGCCTCCAGCACCGTGTGCGAGTGTGATGCGATCCTCCCGGACGCGGGCCCTGCGCTTCCTGGCGCGTTCGATCCGTTCGAGCACCTCCTCCTCACGAGAGTGTCCGCTCATGTGGCCGTGGGGGATCTCCGGCTGGTCGAGCTCGCAGGCCTCGCGTACCGCGGCCTCAGCCTGGGCCGCACCGGGCACCAGGTCCGGTCGAGAAGTGTTTTCGAGCCCGGTGTCTTCGAGCGGGGCGTCTTCTCTGATGGGATCGTCCAGGTGGCGCGGGCTCATCGGCGGGTCGCCTCCCTGACGCGCTTACGGGAGAAGCGGCCGAAGTTGTAGTAGGCGGCGCAGGCCCCCTCGGAAGAGACCATGCAGGTGCCGATCGGCGTCTCCGGGGTGCACGCGGTGCCGAACACCTTGCACTCCCACGGTTTGAGCACGCCCTTGAGCACCTCACCGCACTGGCACGCCTTGGGGTCGGCGACCCGTACGCCCGGGATCTGGAAGATCCGCTCGGCGTCGTAGGCGGCGTACCGTTCGGAGATCTTCAGCGCGGAGTGCGGGATCCAGCCCAGGCCGCGCCATTCGAAGTAGCCACGCAGCTCCATGACCCGCCCGATCACGCTCAGTGCTCTGGCGTTGCCGTCCCAGGGAACGACCCGGGCGTACTGGTTCTCGACCTCGCAGCGGCCCTCGGCGAGCTGGGTCAGGAGCTGGTGGACAGCGCGCAGCACGTCGAGCGGTTCGAACCCGGTGACGACCAACGGCTTGCCGTAGACGCGCGGGACGAACTCGTACGGGCGGCAGCCGATGACGGCCGAGACGTGGCCCGGGCCGACGAAACCGTCGGCCCGCTGGTCGGGTGAGTCGAGGATGGCCTTGATCGACGGGATGATCGTGACGTGGTTGCAGAAGACCGAGAAGTTGCCGATCCCCTCGGCCTCGGCACGGAGGATCGTCAGCGCGGTCGAGGGGGCGGTGGTCTCGAAACCGACGGCCATGAAGACGACGTGCCTGCCGGGGTTGGCGTGGGCGATCTTGAGTGCGTCCAGCGGGGAGTAGACCATGCGGATGTCGGCGCCGCGAGCCTTGGCGTCCAGGAACGTCCCGCGCCCGCCGGGCACCCGCATCATGTCACCGAAGGTGGTCATGATGACGCCGGGCTGCTCGGCGATGTGGAACGCGTCGTCGAGCCGGCCCATTGGGATGACGCAGACGGGGCAGCCGGGCCCGTGGATCATCTCTACCGCGTCGGGCAGGTAGTCCTCCAGGCCGTGCTTGTAGATCGCGTGGGTGTGCCCACCGCAGACCTCCATGAACTGGTACCTGCGGCCCGGCCGGCACAGCGCGGCCATCCGGTCGGCCAGCGCATGGGCCTGGTCGGCGTCACGGTACTCGTCGACGAAACGCAACGAAGGTCACTCCTGTTCACTGGCGGATTCGCGGAAGGCGGCGATCTCGTCCTCGTACGCCGCGCCGAGGCTCTTGAGGAAGTCGAGCGTTGCGGCCGCCTCCGTCTCGTCGATCTTGGAGAGCGCGAAGCCGACGTGGATGAGCACCCAGTCGCCGGGCGCGAGGCTCTCGTGGTCCAGCAGGCCGATATGGACCTTCCGCCGTACGCCGCCCACGTCGACCAGGGCGAGGTCGGCGAACTCGGCGAGCTCATGCCGACCGGGCAGGATCTCCACGATCTCTCCGGGGATGCCCAGGCACATCGGCGTCACCGCTGCCCTGAAACATCGAGCGCGACCTGGGTCAGTTCCCACAGCACGTGGTAGACCGTGGTCTGCGCCTCCTGGACGCGGTGCACCGAGGACGACGGGATCACGAACAGGTGGTCCAGCAGGCCGGACTCGGCGAGCCTGCCGCCCCCGGCGCCGGCCAGGCCGACGGTCAGCATGCCGATCCTGGCCGCTTCCTTGAACGCCTGGACGACGTTGCCGGAGTCGCCGCTGGTGGACAGCCCAAGCGCGATGTCGCCGGGCCGCCCGAGCGCGGCGAGTTGCCGGGAGAAGACCACGTTGAAGCCGACGTCGTTGGAGAGCGCGGTGACAAGGGCGACATCACTGGTGAGGCAGTGCGCGGGCAGCGGACGGCCGGAGCCAGCCGGAGCGAGGAAGGTCGTGGTCACCTCCTGTGCGTCGGTGCTGCTGCCTCCGTTGCCGAAGGTGAACAGCCGGCCCCCGGCGGCGAACCGGACCGCCATGTCCTGGGCGCAGGCGGCGATCCGTCGCTGGTCGAGTCCCGCGGCCTCCGTACGCAACCGCGCGATCTCGGCGGCCTTGCCCTCAGTAGACCGCACGGCCTCGGCCGGCACCGATGCCCGGCTGTCCTCGTCGGAATAAAGGAAGGGGTAGAGCCCGCGCATCTCCGCCAACGGCGGTTCGCCGAGGCCACAGCGGCTCTCTTCGGAAACGGTGTCCAGCAGAACGTGGACCAGCTCCCACAGCAGGTGATAGGTGGTGACGTGGAGCTCCTTCACCACGTCTGGGTCGTGGGAGGGGGCGAGCAGGACGTGATCGGCGGCGATGCCGCTCCGATCGGTCACTCCACCGTCACCGTCACTCTGCCCGCCGATCAGGGCCACGGTGAGCAGGCCGAGCCGCCGGGCGGCAGCCAGCCCACGTAGCACGCCCGTGCACCGGCCATCACGCGAGATGCCGAGCGCGATGTCCCCCGGCTCGGCCCAGCTCGCGATCTGATGCGTGAACGCCTCGCCCAGGCCGTCACGGGCACCGATCGTGGTGACCGTCGCCGCGTCGTTGCTCAACGCCAGCGCGGGCAGCGCCCGCCTGCCGACGATCACCGGGTGCATGAACTCGACAGCGACGTGCGCGGCATCCGCGCCGTCACCTCCGCCGCCGAAGACGATCAGCTTGCCGCCCCGCCGGAACCGCTCCGCCATGTCCCGGCAGGCACGAGTGATGTGCTCCGCGTCGCGTATCAGCGCATCGCCGGGGGCCATGCGCCTGGCGAAGGCCCGGTGGAGGGCGTCGTTCATCGTGTTCGTCATAGGTGCGGCAGGCATGGGCAGGCTCCGTGATCTGGCGTGGTCATCACGCTACGTTCCGTGTTTCCGTGATGCGTCGACCGCATGACGCGGGAGGGGTAAAGATCTGCTCACGCGGCCTTCCGCATTTCCCGGCCAACGCGCCGCGGCCGGTCCGCCGCCGCGCCGTACGCGCAAGATGGCGACGTGACGGATACGGCCTTCGACCCCTTCGACTGCGATCCGGATCGCGGAACACGACCGGATGACCTCGATCGCTGTCCCGGCTGTGATTTCGCGGCAGGCCGTACGACTCGGGTGCGCATCCGAGTGGAGGGGATCGTCCAGGGGGTGGGGTTCCGGCCGTACGTGCACGCGCTGGCCAGAAGGCTGAACCTGTCGGGATTGGTCGGCAACGACGGGTTCGGCGTCTTCATCGAGGCCGAGGGCCCCGAGGGTGACGTCACCCGGTTTCGCGAGGAGCTGCCCTACCAGGCGCCGCCGCTCGCACTGATCCACCGGATTTCCGCCGACGTGATCCCCGTACTGGGCGAACGGAGCTTCCGTATCGCGGGCAGCCGCGACGGCGGACGGTCGGCGCTGATCCCGGCCGACGTGGCCACCTGTGATGACTGTCTGGCCGAGCTGTTCGACCCTGCCTGCCGCAGGTACCTGCACCCGTTTGTGAACTGCACGAACTGCGGCCCGAGATTCACGATTGTCACCGGCCTGCCGTACGACCGGGAGGCGACGACCATGGCGGCCTTCCCGATGTGCGGCGAATGCGCCGCCGAGTATCACGACCCGAGTGACCGCAGGTTCCATGCTCAACCGATCTGCTGTCCGGCCTGCGGACCGGCCCTGCGGCTGCTCGACTCGCGGGGACGGCCGATGGACGGCGATCCCGTGGATGCAGCAGCTGCGCTCCTGCGAGCGGGCAAGGTCGTCGCGATCAAGGGGTTGGGCGGCTACCACCTGGCGGTCGACGCGACCCATGGCCCGGCGGTACGCACGCTGCGCGACCGCAAGCACCGACTGGACAAACCGTTCGCCGTCATGGTCGCCGGCCTGGCCATGGCAGCGCAGCAGTGCGAGATCGGCCCGGATGCCGAGCGGCTGCTGAGCAGCCCGGCCCGGCCGATCGTCGTCCTGCCGCGCCGTACGGGCGGGACGGTCGCCGACGAGGTGGCGCCTGGCGTGAACCGGCTCGGGATCATGCTGCCGTACACGGCACTGCACCACCTGCTCGCCCGACAACTCACCTGTCCGTACGTGCTGACCAGCGGAAACGTCTCCGACGAACCCATCGTGTACCGGGATCGAGACGCGACGGACCGGCTCGGCGGCGGTCTGGCCGACGCCTTCCTGGCGCACGACCGCACGATCCACGCACGAGCGGAGGATTCGGTGATCCTCCTCGCCCATGGCCGGGAGATCCCGGTCCGCAGGTCTCGGGGGTTCGCGCCGCTGCCGCTGCCGCTGCCGCGGCCGGCCCGGCGTGCGATCCTCGCCTGCGGCGCTGAGCTGAAAAACACCTTCTGCCTGGCCCGGGGCGGGCACGCGTTCCTCTCTCCGCACATCGGCGGCCTGAAGGACTACGAGACGCTCCGCGCCTTCACCGAGGAGATCACACGTTTCCGGCGACTGTTCGACGTCACGCCCGCGCTGGTCGTTCACGACACGCACCCGGAGTACCTGTCGACGAAGTACGCTCAGGAGCTGGCCGACGTCGACCTCATCGCCGTCCAGCACCACCACGCCCACATCGCGTCCTGCCTCGCCGACAGCGGAGAGGAGGGACCGGTGATCGGCATCGCGTTCGACGGAACCGGCCACGGCCCGGACGGGACCGTGTGGGGCGGCGAGCTGCTGGTGGCCGACCTGACCGGGTTCACTCGCGCCGGTCACCTGGCGCCGGTCCCGATGCCGAGCGGCACGGTGGCGATCCGGCAACCCTGGCGGATGGCGGCGGCACACCTGGATGCCGCCTTCGACGGCGCCCCACCGCCAGATCTTGCCGTACGCCTCAGAAACGCCGCCGAGTGGGACCGGGTGATGGCCGTAGCCCGGTCGGGGCTGAACTCGCCGCTCACCTCCAGCGCCGGACGGCTCTTCGACGCCGTCGCGGCCCTGTGCGGACTGGGCGACCGGGTCACCTTCGAAGGACAGGCCGCGATGGCCCTGGAGCAGCGGGCCGATCCGGCCGAACAGCGCGCCTACCCGGTACGGCTCGAGTCCGGAACCGATTTCGTGAACAGTGCCGGCCTGGTAACCGGCCTGGTAATCAGGGGAGATGATCTGATCCGCGCGGTCGCCGAGGACCTGCTGCGCGGCACCGAGGCGGCGGAGGTCTCCGCCCGGTTCCACAACGGTCTCGCCGCTGCCGTGGCCGCCGCATGCGCCCTAGTACGGGACGGCGCGACGGCTCCAGCCAGGGCCGACGCCACGAGCGGGGCCGGGATCGGTACGGTCGCGCTGTCCGGCGGGGTCTTCCAAAACGCGCTGCTGCTCGACCGATGCGTACAGGCACTGGAGGAACGCGGCTTCCGCGTCCTGACCCATCGCCGAGTGCCGCCCAACGACGCCGGGATCAGCTTCGGCCAGGCAGCCGTGGCCGCGGCGATGGATCCCGCCCTGGCACGATGCGTTTCCGCGCGGAGCACCGAACAGGGGAGGGTCTGATGCTCGGCTGACGACGTCGGCAAGGAAATCGCCATTCATTATGTCCGGGACGACGAGACGCTCCGGCGAGAATTCGATCACCGGTTGGCGCTGTTTCTAGCCCAACCTTCACAGCATCGTCTTGACATCACCCCGCTGGTGGAGGCACTCGACCAGCTCGGGCAGCAGATCCCAATCCTGCTCGTGCGGCTGCGCCGCTCGACGACAGGGCAGCACCTCTGTGTCACCATGGAGTTCGAACTGCCGCTGGCCATGGCCGAACGGTAGAACGGCTCGCCTCCCTACCCGGTGCACTGGCTTGACGAGGAGAAACAGGAGGCCCTCGTCTTACCGGGACCGGACGCACATATCGAGTACCGCCACGGAAGCCGACACGAGGGTCAGTGAGCCCCTTCGACTGGGCCGCTGTCATCTTGGCCGCCCCCTCGAAGGTCGTGGATGTCAAGGGATGGGACATGACCTCCGATCGACAGCCCCAGCTCACGCATGTCCCAGTAGATCGTCCAGCGGCTCGTCGCGATGCAGGCGTCCGATGGCGTCCGCAAGTAAGGGGGCCACCGAGCACACGCTGAGTGGCAACGTCGGCCTGTCATGCTGCGGGATGGTGTCGGTGACCACGAGTTCTGGGATGGAGGAGCGGCTGAGACGCTGCTCCGCCGCCTCGACGAGCAGCCCGTGGGTGGCCGCCACAGTGATCTCCGGCGCGACGCCCTGGTTCAGCAGGGCCTCGACGGCGGCTTCGATCGTGCCGCCAGTGCTGATCATGTCGTCTACGATGACCGCTGGACGGCCGCGGACCTCTCCGATGAGCTCCTCGGCCGTGACGCTCGTCCCGGTCAGTCTGATCTTGCGGACCACCGCGACGGGGCTGGACAGCAGTCTGCCGTAGTGCTGTGCGAGCTTGACCGCGCCGAGGTCCGGCGCGACCACGACGGCTCCCGCTGGGATTTTCTGGCCGAGAGCGCGAGCCAGCACGGGTACGGCTGTGAGCATCTCCACGGGGATTTCGCAGATCGCCTCCAGCGCGGCCGTGTGCGGGTCCACCACGATCAGCCGGTGCGCCCCGGCCGAGGCGAGCGCGTCCGCCACGACCCGGATGCCGATCGCGTCGCCGGCCTGCCTCCGCCGGTCCTGGCGTGCGTATCCGAAGTAGGGCACCACTGCGGTTATCCGACCCGCGCCGGCCCTCCCGCACGCGTCGAGCAGCAGCAGCAACTCCACGACGTGATCGTTCACGGGCGGCCCGGTGTGCTGTACCAGGTAGAGGTCTGCGCCCTGCACCCCGTCGACGCTGGGCCGAAGTTCGCCGTCGGGAAAGCGTTCCAGGTCCGCTGCGACCGGCTCGGTGTCGAGCGCTGCCGCCACGGCGCCCGCGAGCGCGCCGCCGGCGGATCCGGCCACGATTCGCAGACTCATCACTCCTCCTGGACCGACCAGGTCATTCGCGTCCGCGTCCGGTCGCGTTCACGCGGTGTAGGGCCGGAAGTGCTCGGTGAACCAGTCGCCTGCGAGTGAGGCGACCGTCTCGAGCGCTCCGGGCTCTTCGAACAGGTGCGTGGCACCTGGGACGATCTGAAGTGAGCTCTCGCAACGCAGCCGCTCCTGTGCCTCCCGGTTGAGGTTGAGCACCACATCGTCGCGGCCTCCCACGATCAGCAGGGTCGGGGCTTGCACGGCGGCGAGGCGTGGTCCGGCCAGATCGGGCCGTCCACCGCGGGAGACGACGGCGGCGATCTCGCTGCCGGGTTCCGCCGCTGCCCACAGCGCGGCCGCTGCTCCGGTGCTGGCGCCGAAATATCCGATCGAGAGCCCCGCCGCCCGCTGCTGCCCGCCCAGCCAGTCGGTCACCTGAACCAGCCTTCCCGCCAGCAAGTTGATGTCGAACACGTTGCCGCGGTCAATTTCCTCCTGTGTGGTCAGCAGGTCGAACAGCAGCGTCCCCAGTCGTGCCTGGTTGAGCGCGGAGGCGACGTACCGGTTGCGCGGGCTGTGCCGGCTGCTGCCGCTGCCATGCACGAATACCACGATCCCACCGGCGTCCCTCGGCACGACCAGCCGGCCCGGCAGCCGTACCGGCCCGGCGCCCACCTCGACGTCCTCGGCGAGGCCGTGCGGATGCGACCCCGCCGTCGCCTTGGCACGGGCGCGCTCGCGGGAGGCAGCCCGCCGCAGCAGCTCGACGACCTGATCGTCGGTCGTCTGAGTGAAATCCTGATACCAGAACCCGATCGCGTAGAAGGAGTCGGGAGTCTCCAGGCAGACGACCTCGTCGGCGACGTCGCGCAGGCTCGCGACCGTCTCCGGCGCGCCGACGGGCACCGCCAGCACCACCCGCGAGGCGCCGCGCGCCCGCGCGATCTGACAGGCCGCCCGGGCGGTCCCGCCGGTGGCGATCCCGTCGTCCACCACGATCACCCGACGGCCCGCCAGATCGACAGGAGCGCGTTCCCCTCGGAAGCGGCGGGCCCGGCGCTCCACCTCGGCCTGCTCGCGCCCCTCCACCCTCGCCATCTCGCCCGGCGTGAGACCGGCGAGCCGTACGACGCTGGGATTGACGACGCGCACGCCGCCCTCGCCGATCGCGCCGAACCCCAACTCCGGCTGGTACGGCACGCCGAGTTTGCGGACCACGATCACATCCAAGGGCGCGTCGAGGGCGGTGGCCACCTCGAACGCCACCGGCACGCCGCCCCGGGGCAGCCCGACGACAACCGTGCCTTCAGCACCGTGCAGCCCGCAGAGCCGCTCGGCCAGGCGAACACCCGCATCTTGGCGATCGAGAAACATCCGTCCCCCTCCGGCCGCCTCCCGAGGTCCATCTGGAACGCCGGACCGTCTCGCGGCCGGCGTCGCGGAACCTATGTCCATCCGTACCCGTATTCAATGCCTGAGCAGCGGGGATATGCATTCAGCACGCCGGTGAGGGGTTTCGGGGCGGGGGGCGTTTGGATGGGGCCGTGGGCACAGGTCAAGGAGACGCACGCCGGCGTGGTGATCCTTCTGGGAGATCACGCATACAAGCTGAAGAAGCCGGTGGACCTGGGCTTTCTGGACTTCACCACGCTGGAGGCCCGGCGGAGGGTCTGTCACGAGGAGGTGAGGCTCAACCGCAGGCTGGCGCCGGACGTCTACGAAGGGGTGGCCGACGTGGTCGGGCCTGACGGGCGGGTCTGCGAGCACCTCATCGTGATGCGGCGGATGCCCGACGAGCGCCGCCTGTCCGCCCTGGTCCGCGCCGGCGAATCCGTGGAGGCGCCGCTGCGCCAGGTCGCCCGGATGGTCGCGAGCATGCACAGCCGATCCCCGCATGACCCGCGGATCGATGAGCAGGGGAACGGGACGGCGCTCCGGTCCCGCTGGGTCGCGAGCTTTACCGAGGTCGGGGGGCTGCCCGACCCGATCCTCGACCCCGGGATCCTCGGCGAGATCGAGCGGCTCACGCTGCGCTTCATCGACGGCCGCGAGCCCCTGTTCGCCGCCCGTGTCGCAGCGGGCCGGATCGTGGACGGCCATGGCGACCTGCTCGCCGACGACATCTTCTGCCTGGACGGCGGACCGCGGATTCTCGACTGCCTGGAGTTCGACGACCGGTTCCGCTTCCTCGACGGCCTGGACGACGCGGCGTTCCTCGCGATGGATCTGGAACGGCTGGGCGCGCCGCGGCTCGCGGAGCTGTTCCTGCGCTGGTATGCCGAGTTCTCCGGCGATCACGCCCCGCCGTCGCTGTGGCATCACTATGTCGCCTACCGTGCCTTCGTCCGCACCAAGGTCGCCTGCTTCCGGCACGGGCAGGGGGCGCCCGGCGCCGCGGGGGAGGCACATGATCTGGCGGAGCTGGCACTCCGCCACCTGCGGGCGGGCACGATCACCCTGGTCCTCGTCGGCGGGACGCCGGCGACCGGCAAGTCGACCCTGGGCGCGGCCATCGCCGGCCGGCTCGGTCACACGCTGCTGGGCAGTGACCGTGTCCGTAAGGAGCTCGCCGGCATCCCGCCCCACCAGCCCGCGCCCGCCCCCTTCGGTGAAGGCATCTACCGCGCGGATCTGACCGATCGGACCTACGCCGAGCTGCTGTCCCGGGCCGAAAGGCTGCTCGGCCACGGTGACTCGGTCATTCTCGACGCCTCCTGGACGGATGCCGCGCACCGCGCCGCCGCCGAACGGCTCGCCCGGCGCACCTCCAGCGATCTCATAGCGCTGCGTTGCACCGCACCGCCGTCGGTTACCGCCGAACGGCTCGCCCGCCGTACCGGCGGCATATCCGACGCCGACCAGGCGATCGCCGAGGCCATGACCGCGAGAACGACGCCCTGGCCGGAGGCTGCGGAGATCGACACGGGCATCTCCCCCGAGTGGGCACTGGAACGGGCGCTCGCGGCGATCCACGCCCGCCATGCCGGAATCACCCAGCGGTTCCGCCGCCCACGGATGGAACCGGGCTGAGCCGGACCGGAGTGGCCCTGCGGCGGGAAGCGGCGCGTCGCGCCGGGTGGAGATCGAGGAGGGGGCCATGGCCAGCGGGCTGCTCACCGACCTGTACGAGCTCAACATGGTGGCGAGCTACCTTCGCCGCGGCATGACCGATACCGCGACCTTCAGCCTGTTCGTCCGGAAGCTGCCGCCGGATCGAGGCTTCCTCGTCACGGCCGGCCTGGACGACTGCCTGACCTTCCTGGAGGGCTTCCGCTTCACCGGCCCCGAGCTGGACTACCTCGAAACTCTTGGACTGTACGGCCATGACATGCTGCGATACCTGGAGGGCATGCACTTCACCGGCGACGTGTGGGCGGTCCCAGAGGGAACCGTGCTGTTCGCCGATGAACCGATCCTCGAGGTGAGCGCCCCGATCACCGAGGCCCAGATCGTGGAGACCATGCTGCTCAACCGCGTGACCTTCCAGACCGCCGTGGCGACCAAGGCCGCCCGGTGCGTGCTCGCCGCCGGCCGATCGCGCCTGGTCGACTTCGCCTTCCGGCGATCCCAGGGCATTGACGCCGCCATGTCGGTGGCGCGGGCCTCGGCGATCGCGGGGTTCTTCGCAACCAGCAACATCGAGGCGGCCCGCCGGTACGGCCTGCGTCCGGTGGGCACGATGGCGCATTCGTACGTCCAGGCCTTCGGCGACGATGAGGCCGCCTTCGCGGCGTTCGCAGCCGATCTCCCCGGCGTAAACACCTTCCTCGTGGACACCTACGACACCCTGGATGGGGTGCGGGCGGCCATCGCCGTCGCACGGCGGACGCGCCTGCCCGGGCGCATCGCCGTACGACTCGACTCCGGCGACCTGGCGGACCTGGCCCGCCAGAGCCGCCGGATGCTGGACGAGGCGGGCCTGCACGATGCGGAGATCTTCGCGAGCGGCGGACTGGACGAGCACGCCATCGCCGAGCTCGTACGGCAAGGCGCCCCGATCGATCTCTACGCCGTCGGCACGAAGGTGGGCGTGTCTGCCGACGCGCCCTCGCTCAACAGCGCGTACAAACTGGTCGACTACGGCGGGCGACCGGTGATGAAGCTCTCGACCGGGAAGATCAACGCCCCGGGCGCCAAGCAGGTCTTTCGCGGACAGACCGGCGATATGATCGGTCTGCGAGACGAGCCCGCGCCGCCCGGTCACTACCCCCTGCTGGTCCCGGTGATGGCGGCCGGACGCAGACTCACCGCGCCCGAGCCGATCACCGCGATGCGCGACCGCTGCGCCGACGGCCTCGCCCGCCTGCCGGCGTCCGCACGCGTGCTGCGCGATCCACAGCCGATCAAGGCTCGCTACAGCGAACGGCTCGCTTTGCTCACCCGTCGCACGCGCGAGGAGATCCAGGTGAAGATGACGGCGGACCAGCCGACGATGTAGCACTCAGCCGAGCGCTGCCGCGGGAGAACGTCGGCACTGCAAAGAACACGGCACTGTATTGGCACGGGTCGTGACCTCACGGCTTGTGCACGATGCGGGTCACGCCGGGCACCGTGTTGGCGATGAGCTCGGCGACCCGGCCCGAACTGTCGTCCCCGGCCCCACCGTACAGTTCGACGACTCCATTGGTGACGGCCACCTCGAAGGACGCCGTCTCGGGCGAGGTCTCACGCAGGGCCGCGAGCACGTCGTCACGGATCCGGTCATCGCCGTGGGCGAGGATTCCCATCAGGTCTCGCCGGCTCACCATGCCCATCAGCTCGTCACCCCGCACGACCGGAACGCTCTTCATCCCCACGGTGATCATGAGTTCCACGAGGTCCAGGACGTCGGTGTCCTCCCGGACGGTTTTGACGTTTGGGCTCATAACGTCCTCGACCCCCAGGGCCGGCTGGGAGCCCGGCAGTGCCGAGAGGCGGAGGTAGGCCCGGGGGTCGGCTTCGAACTCGCCGCGCAGCAGGTCCATCTCGCTGACGATCCCGACCATCCGGCCGTGCTCGTCGACCACTGGAGCGGCCGTGATGTCCTTCTCGTAGAGCAGGAGGACGGCCTGCTTCGCCGTCCATGTGCGCGGCACCGTCATCACCGGCGTCGTCATCACCTCGTGGACCAACATGGCGCACCTCCGCACGCTTTCTCGCAGGTCATCCTTCCCATCACCACCGCAGATACGGCAGGTCGGGCCGCCAGGACAGGTGAGCGGTGACATTGGGCGAAGAACGGGCAAGGCCTTAACAATCGGTCAGATGCGGCGGGGTGCGAGATGTCTCGATTGGTCGCTTGGTTTCCGGAGCTCAGTCGTACGGACGTCGCCCTGGTGGGCGGCAAGAACGCCGGCCTGGGCGAGCTGACACGCAACCTGGCCGAAGCCGGGGTCCGCGTGCCGGAGGGCTTCGCCGTCACGGCCGAGGCGTACCGCATGTTCATCGCGGAGAACGGGCTTCGCGACGTCATCGCCGGGCAGATCGACCAGCTGCACCGGGTCGACCGGCAGCACAGGGGTGCCGCCCTTCCGGCCGTCGGCGCCGCGATCCGGGAGGCGATCTCGGCCGCACGACTCCCGTCCGACCTGACCACGGCCGTCGAAGACGCCTACCACGAGCTGGCGGAGGCCCTCGGGCGTGCGGACCCCGACGTGGCGGTGCGCAGCAGCGCGACCGCCGAGGACCTACCAGAGGCCAGCTTCGCCGGGCAGCTGGAAAGTTTCCTCAACGTCACCGGAGTGACGCCGCTGCTCGACGCCTGCCTGCGCTGCTACGCCTCCCTGTTCACCGATCGGGCGATCAGCTACCGCGAGGACAACGGGTTCGACCACCTCGGTGTGGCGCTATCGATCGGCGTGCAGCGCATGGTCCGCTCCGACCTGGGCGCCGCCGGGGTGATGTTCTCCATCGACACCGAGACAGGCTTCCCCCGCTCCGTGCTGATCAACGCCTCGTGGGGGCTGGGTGAAACGGTGGTCGGCGGCCAGGTCGACCCGGACGAGTACGTCGTCTTCAAGCCGCTGCTCCACGACAAGGATCTGTGCCCCGTCGTGGCCAGGACCCGGGGGCGCAAGGAACGCAAGGTGGTATACGACGAGACGGGCGGGACCCAGCAGGTCGCCACCAGCGAAGCGGAGCAGATCCGATACACCCTCGACAATGACGAGGTCGTGGCGCTGGCCCGGTGGGCCGCGGCCATCGAGGATCGCTACGGCATGCCGATGGACATGGAATGGGCCAAGGACGGCAGGACCGGTGAGATCTTCATTGTTCAGGCCCGGCCGGAGACCGTCCAGGCCCGCAGGGAGGCCTCCCTGCTGCGCTCCTATCGGCTCCGCGGCGAGGGCGGTAAGACGCTGGTCAAGGGGCTGTCCATCGGCGACGCGATCGCGATCGGTCCGGTGTGCAGGCTGGACAGCGCGGCCCAGATCGACCGCTTCATCGACGGTGCCGTGCTGGTCACCCAGATTACCGACCCCGACTGGGAACCGATCATGAAGAGGGCGGCGGCGATCGTAACCGATCACGGCGGCCGCACTTCCCACGCCGCCATCGTCAGTCGCGAACTCGGCGTTCCCGCGGTCATCGGCACCGGCAATGCAACCGCCACGCTGCACGATGGGATGGCGGTCACCGTCTCCTGTGCCGAGGGTGACGAAGGTTTCGTCTACGAGGGCATTCGGGAATACGAGGAAGCGGAGATTGCCCTCGAGGGCATCGCGCGGACCCGGACCAGGGTGATGCTCAACCTCGCCAACCCGGCGGCGGCCTTCCGCTGGTGGCGGCTACCGGCCGACGGCGTCGGCCTGGCCAGGATGGAGTTCATCGTCGCCAACCACGTCAAGGTGCACCCGATGGCCCTGGTCCACTTCGACCGTTTGGAAGAGGACGCGCGCCGCCGGATCGCCGAGCTCACCCGCGGCTACGAAGAAGACCGGACCGAGTACTTCGTGGAGCGGCTGGCCAACGGGATCGCCCGCATCGCCGCCTCGCGCTGGCCTGACCCCGTGGTCGTCCGTACCAGCGATTTCAAGACCAATGAGTACGCCCGGCTCATCGGCGGGAGCCGGTTCGAGCCGAGCGAAGAGAACCCGATGCTTGGATGGCGCGGAGCCAGTCGGTACTACACGGAGGGTTACCGTGCGGGGTTTGCCCTGGAGTGCCGTGCCCTGCGCCGGGTGAGGGACGAGGTCGGCCTCAGCAACGTGATCGTCATGATCCCGTTCTGCCGGACGGTCGAGGAAGCCGACCACGTCCTGCAGGTGATGGCTGAGGAGGGACTGGAGCGAGGACGCAATGGCCTGAAGGTGTACGCCATGGCGGAGATCCCCTCCAATGTCATCCTGGCCGAGGAATTCGCTGACCGGTTCGATGGCTTCTCCGTCGGTAGCAACGACCTCACCCAGCTCACCCTGGGGGTCGATCGGGACTCGGCGGCTCTGGCGGGGCTCTTCGACGAGCGCAATCCGGCGGTGACCCGCAGCATCGAGCATCTCATCTCTGCCGCGCACACGAAGAACCGCAAGGTCGGGCTCTGCGGTCAACGCCCCAGCGACGACCCGGCATTCGCCCGGTTCCTCGTCGAGGCGGGCATCGACTCGATCTCGATCGCCCCGGACAGCTTCTTCTCCGTCAAGGAGAACGTCGCGACGGCAGAGCAGCTCGACCGCTGAGCAGCCCGGTCGCCGAGCCAGGGAGTTTCGGCGGAGACAAACCGGACAGAATTTCCAGGCGGAGCGGCGGGTGACGTCCCAGCGGCTCTATTGAGGCACGTGAGCCGCCGGGCTCTGCCGTCCTATCTCGGAGGAGCGGGTCCGTCGCGTCCGGCAGACGACGGATAACGGGGGCGATCTCCATGATCACGTTGAGCATCATCAAGGCTGACACCGGGGGATTCGTGGGACATTCGGCGGTCCACCCGGACATGATGGCCGAGGCGCGGCGCGAGGTCGAACGGGCCAAGGACTCCGGGCTGCTCATCGACGGGGCCGTGGCCAGTTGCGGGGACGACATCTCGCTCATCATGACCCACACCTACGGCTGCGACGCGGGTCTGATCCATTCCTTCGCCTGGGACACCTTCCAGTCCACCACCCATATCGCCAAAGAGCTCGGCCTGTACGGCGCGGGCCAGGACCTGCTGTCGGACGCCTTCTCCGGCAACCTGCGGGGGATGGGCCCAGGCTACGCCGAGCTGGAGTTCGAGGAGCGTCCGTCCGAACCGGTCCTGTGCTTCCTAGCCGACAAGACCGAGCCGGGGGCGTGGAACCTGCCGCTGTACAAGATGTTCGCCGACCCGTTCAACACCGCCGGCCTGGTGATCGACGAGAAGATGCACGCCGGGTTCGGCTTCGAGGTGTACGACCTGTACGAGGAGAAGCGCATCATCTTCGACTGCCCCTCCGATCTCTACGACATGCTGATGTACATCGGCGCACCGGCCCGCTACGTCATCCACAGCATCCGCTCCAAGACCCTGGACATCACGGCGGCCGCGACCAGCACCCAGCGGCTGTCCCTGATCGCCGGCAAGTACGTCGGAAAGGACGACCCGGTGATGATCGTCCGCTGCCAGTCGGGGCTGCCCGCCGTCGGCGAGGCGCTGGAGCCGTTCGCCTTCTCGCACACGGTCGGCGGATGCATGCGCGGCTCGCACCACGCGCCGCTCATGCCGGTGCCACTGAAGCAGTCGCACACCTCGAGGTTCGACGGCCCGCCACGCGTGGTCGCCCTGGGTTTCCAGGTTCACGAGGGCAAGCTGATCGGCCCGCGCGACATGTTCGACGACCCGGCCTTCGACCACGCCCGCGTGCAGGCGACCGAGGTCATGGACTACCTGCGGCGTCACGGCCCGTTCGAGCCGCACCGGCTACCGCTGGAGGATTTGGAGTACACCACGATGGCCTCCTTGACCAAGCGCCTCGCCCACCGCTGGACCTCACTGACGACCGAGGTCGCGACGGCACCGACCTGATCAGTCGGTCACAGATCAACAGCGGCGACCGCTTCAGGCGTTCGCGCCGGACGCTCTTCTTGGTGCCCTGAAGTTGGTCGCCGCTGAGGGGAGCGTCAGCAGGAGGAACGTGCCGACCATGTCGGTCTCGGACTAGCCGATGCCCACGATGATGTACCGGATGGCTGGGCCGGTCAGCGTCTCCCAGGCACCGGCAGCAGTGCCGTACGCGTAGGACTCTGCCTTCCGTCACTGCTCCTCGATCACCTCGGGCGGCCTGCGCGCGCCCTCGGGCACCTCGAGGGTGACCCCCAACCGCATGATCATCTGTGGGTGCTCCCCGGAGAGCAGTTCCTGCCTGAGGAACTCCCGCAGGTGGCTGAACTCCAGCGCCTGAGTGTGGAAGGCTGCACTGACGCCGTGCGCCGAGGCGCGCAGCAGGACGCGCTGGAGTGCCTGCCCAGCAGCGAGCCAGTGCTCTCGCACGTCCCCGGCGGTGGTGAGCACTGCCACCACGCCCGCGGAGGCCGCTTCGGGATCCTCGGGTCGCCGACCGTACCCCCATGGCTGGCCGCGTGCGTAATCACGCTGGAGGAACTCGGGATCGGTCCGGCCCGGCTCCAGCGGATAGGCACCAGCGGGCACACCGTCACGGCGGGTGCTCCCGGGTGGCCGAGACCAACGCAGCACCTCCAGCGCGAAGGGCTGATCCTGCTCCTGCACCCGCTGGGCGGCGCAGGTAAGCGCGGCGAGTACCTCAACGGCGGCCTGCGATCCAATCGGCACCAGCCGTGCCCCTTCCTCGGAAGCCTCCCTGCCCAGGGCATCCAGGAACTCCTCAGACAGGGGAATATCGGCGAACGCGCCGCGGTGAGTTCGGCGCCGCTCGATCTCCGCGTGCATCAGCCGGGCATGCTCGTCCGCCGCCACGAGGGTGCCCGGCCGTACGGTCGCCAGCAGGTTCGGGCGATCCGGATCGGGCAGCAACCGAACCAGCGGCAGGTAATCCATCGCGCGCAGCGTGATCCGCACGTTGAACAGTGCCGCACCACAGCCGATGAGCATCTCCCGACCGGACGTGTCTTCCACACGCAGACGGCGTTCGGGGTCGGCCCGCACACCGATCTCTTCGCCGAAGACAGAGAAGCTGGGTGTTGTGCAGCGACGGGGCCCACACGGCC
>NZ_BCBX01000060.1:0-39482 GCF_001417795.1 Sphaerimonospora mesophila
GGGGTTGAGCGGCGTGTTGGCCTGCGCCATGACGAAGCGATCTTCTTCGTCGGCGGTGAGATAGTCGATCTGGTCCGTGACCCGGCCATCCACGATCTTGCGGTACGGCGTCTCGACGAAGCCGAACGAGTTGAGCCGGGCGAAGGTGGCCAGTGAACCGATCAGGCCGATGTTCGGGCCTTCCGGCGTCTCGATCGGGCACATCCGGCCGTAGTGCGACGGGTGCACGTCGCGGACCTCGAAACCCGCGCGCTCACGGGACAGACCACCCGGGCCCAGCGCGTTCAGCCTCCGCTTGTGCGTCAGGCCGGCCAGCGGGTTGGTCTGGTCCAGGAACTGCGACAGCTGCGACGTGCCGAAGAACTCCCTGATCGACGCGGTGACCGGACGGACGTTGATCAGCGTCTGCGGCGTTATCGCCTCGACGTCCTGAGTGGTCATCCGCTCGCGGACGACCCGCTCCATCCGGGCCAGGCCCAGCCGGACCTGGTTCTGGATGAGCTCGCCCACGCTGCGCAGACGCCGGTTGCCGAAGTGGTCGATGTCGTCGGTCTCGACGATGACCGAACCGTTCTCGCCCATCGTCTCCTCACCCGCGTGCAGCCGTACGAGGTACTCGACCGTGGCGACGATGTCCTCTTCTGTGAGGGTGCCGACCGTGATGTCGGTGTCCAGCCCCAGCTTCTTGTTGACCTTGTAGCGGCCGACCTTCGCCAGGTCGTAACGCTTGGGGTTGAAGTAGAGGTTCTGCAGCAGGGTCTGCGCCGACTCCTTGGTCGGCGGCTCACCCGGACGCAGCTTGCGGTAGATGTCCAGCAGCGCGTCCTCTTCGCCGGAGGTGTGGTCCTTCTCCAGCGTGGCCCGCATCGACTCGTACTGACCGAAACGCTCCAGAATCCGGTCGTTCGTCCAGCCGAGCGCCTTGAGCAGCACCGTCACCGGCTGCTTACGCTTGCGATCGACGCGGACACCGACGCTGTCGCGCTTGTCGATCTCGAATTCCAGCCAGGCGCCACGTGTGGGGATGACCCGGCAGCCGAACAGGTCCTTGTCGGAGGTCTTGTCGACCGTGCGGTCGAAGTAGACGCCGGAGGACCGGACGAGCTGCGAGGTCACGACACGCTCGGTGCCGTTGATGATGAACGTGCCCTTGGAGGTCATGAGCGGGAAGTCGCCCATGAACACCGTCTGGCTCTTGATCTCACCGGTCTCGTTGTTGATGAACTCCGCCGTGACGAACATCGGGGCGGAGTAGGTCATGTCCTTGTCCTTGCACTCCTCGATGGAGTACTTGGGCGGCTCGAACCGATGGTCACGGAACGACAAGGACATGTTCCCGGAGAAGTCCTCGATGGGACTGATCTCCTCGAAGATCTCTTCGAGACCTGATTGGAGGGGAACGTCCTTGCGCCCGGCCTGGCGAGCCGCCTCGACCCGGGCCTTCCACTTCTCGTTGCCGACCAGCCAGTCGAACGACTCGGTCTGCAGAGCGAGAAGGTCGGGAACCTCGAGGGGCTCCTTGATGCGCGCGAAGGAGACGCGACTGGAAGCGGATACGGCGGAGGCGTTGCGCGAGGCTGCCAACGGATGTCCTTCCGGAAGGTGCGGACGGAATCGAACTGCGCGCATACCAAACGGCCCGGAGGGATCCGGGCTGTCAGAAGGTAGTGCGAGAAAGCAGCATAGCGCGAATTATAAACGAATGACCACTCATACCAGCAGTGTCAACCTCGCTGCCGCCTTCAGTGTGTCACGGCGGGTTTGGACTCGTCAACTCTTCTGGCCGCGATCCGCTTCGGTCGCGATCCACCTGAATCGAACCAGCGGAACGGGGACAGGGGGCCGGCCGTCGCCATTCGGGCCACCCGTACGGCAGGCCGTATTCAGGCAACCCGTACGGCAGGCCGGCCCGGAAGAAGAGCCGTCACAGGGGAGAAAGGCCGACCCCGGACCCGTCGGGCGGTCAGTGCCAGATGGTGATGGTGGAGCCCATGGGCTGCCGGCCGCGGGGGTTCTCCTCGATGACGCGGCGGGTGCCGACGAGCTTGCGTACCTTGACCTGGAAACCGGCAGCCTTCAGCTCGCGCTGGGCGTCTTTCAACGCCCGAAACCGGACATCGGGCACCACCACGAAGTCGGGGGAGGACTCGGAGTCGTCGTTCTCCCAGGGCCAGTGCCAGCCCTCGTCCGGTCCCTTGGAGACCGTCAGCCGGACGCTGTCCCCGGCCGTGACCGGTGTGCCACCGACCGGGTCCTGAGCGATCACCGTGCCGCGCGGGGCGCTGTTGTCGGTCTCGTCGACCTGGACGTTGAAGCCCTTGTCGCGCAGGAACTTCTCGGCCTGGTCGCGCATCATCTGGCTGACGTCCGGCATGAGCAGGCCGAGGCTGATCACCAGGTTGACGCTGCCGCCCTTCTTGACGCGTTTGCCGACGGCCGGGTTGGTGCCGATGACCTGCCCACGGGGCACGGTGTCGCTCTGGTTCTTGCTCACCCGCCCGACGGCCAGGCCCGCCTCGGAGATCTTCGTCCGGGCCTCGGCTTCGCTGAGGTTGGCGACATTGGGCACCGGGACGGTCTCGGGACCGGCAGAGGGGATCAGCGTCAGCACCGACCCCCTGTCGACCTCGGCGCCCGGCCCAGGCTCGGTGTCGAGGACGTTGTCCTTCTCCACCTTGTCGTCGAATCTGGCCTGCCCGACCTTCACCTCGAAACCGGCGTTCAGCGCGGCCTGCCTGGCCAGCACGATGTTCTGCCCGACCAGGTCGGGCACCTTCACCGTGCGGCTCTGGGAGAACCACCAGCCGCTGAACGCGATCCCGGCGACCATCACGAGCGCCAGGCCGACGATGAACCAGTTGGGCCGCAGGGTCCGGCGCCGGGTCTTGGCGGAGATCCCGGCCGATCCGCGCGTCCCCGTCGGCAGCTCCGACAGCGGCTGGATCATGGTCTGCCCGGCCGCGTCGTCCTCGGCTCCGTCCTTGACGTAGACGAGCGGGGGAGGCGCCTGGAACACCCCCGGCTGCGAGCCGAGCGAGCCGAACGGGCCGGAGGGCGTACCGGTGGGAGAACCGGGGTGCCCGCCCGTGTGGTGCACCCTGTGCTGGGCGGTGTGACCCGTCCGGGGGATCCCCCGGTGCGTCTCCACGGCCGCGATCAGCATGGCGTTGGCGTCCGCCGGGCGCCGGGCCGGGTCCCTGTCCGTGGCCGCCGCGACGAGCGCGTCGAGCGACGGCGGCACGTCCGGCGCGATCGACGAGGGCGCGGGGACGTTGTCGTGGACGTGCCGGTAGGCGATCGACATCGGCGACTCGCCCGCGTACGGCTGCCGCCCGGTGAGCAGCTCGAACAGCAGGATGCCCGCGGCGTACACGTCGCTGCGCGCGTCGGCCTGGCCGGTGGTCACCTGCTCGGGCGACATGTAGCCGATGGTGCCGATCATCATGCTGGTCTTGGTCTGGTTGGTCGCCTCGATGGCGCGGGCCAGGCCGAAGTCGACGACCTTCACCCGGCCGTCGTCGGCCAGCAGCACGTTCTCCGGTTTGACGTCGCGGTGGATGAGCCCCGCCTGGTGGGCCGAGCCGAGCGCGGCCAGCACCGGGATGACCATCTCCAGCGCCTCGCGGGCCGGCAGCCGCTCGCGCTCGCGCAGGACGTCGCGGAGCGTCCGGCCGGGGACGTACTCCATCGACAGGTAGACGTGCGCCCCGTCGGTGCCCTGGTCGAAGACCTGCACGATGTTGGGGTGCGACAGCCCGGCCACCGACTTGGCCTCGCCGATGAAACGCCGGACGAACTGGGGGTCCTCGGCGAGCGAGCGGTGCATCACCTTGACGGCCACCGTGCGCTCGAGCCGGACGTCCAGGGCCAGGTAGACGGAGGCCATGCCGCCCCGGGCGATCCGGGACTCGACGCGGTAGCGCCCGTCGAGCAGCTGCCCGATGAGCGGGTCGGTTAGCGTCGTGTCCACCCGCCTGAGTTTACGGGTGTTTTGCCACTCGCAAGGCGCGGTAATCCCAAACCGAGACCTATCCCCGGCCCGCCGTCACCATCCCGGGGAGGAGGCCTCGGCGTAGCGCCGCCGGGGGATCCGCCCGGCGAGGTGCGCCAGCCGTCCCGCCGTGACGGCCGACCGCATCGCGGTCGCCATCAGGTCGGGCCGCTGGGCCCGGGTCACCGCGCTGGCCAGCAGTACGGCGTCGCAGCCCAGCTCCATCGCCAGCGCGGCGTCGCTGGCCGTGCCGATGCCCGCGTCGAGGATCACCGGGACGCCGGCCGCCTCCACGATCAACTCGATGTTGTGCGGGTTCCTGATGCCCAGCCCCGAGCCGATCGGCGCGCCGAGCGGCATCACCGCGGCGCAGCCGGCCTGCTCCAGCCGCCGCGCCAGCGCCGGGTCGTCGCCGATGTACGGAAGCACCGTGAACCCGTCGGCGACCAGTTGCTCGGCCGCGTCGAACGTCTCGATGGGGTCGGGCAGCAGCGTCCGCTCGTCGGCGATGACCTCCAGCTTCACCCAGTCGGTCTCCAGGGCCTCGCGGCCCAGCCGGGCGGTCAGCACGGCCTCCCCGGCGGTGTAGCAGCCCGCCGTGTTCGGCAGCGGCCTGACGCCGCGGGCCCGCAGCACGTCGAGCACCGAGCCCCGGGCCGCGGGGTCGAGCCGGCGCATCGCCACCGTGGTCAGCTCGGTCCCGGACGCCTCCAGCGCCTGGTCGAGCACCTCGAGGGAGGGCGCGCCGCCCGTCCCCATGATCAGCCTGGAGGCGAACTTCTCCCCGCCCAGGACGAAGACGTCCTCGCTCACCGTGGTCATCCTCCCTGCACCGCCGTCAGCACCTCGACCCGGTCACCCGGGGACAGCCGCGTCGTCGCCCAGGCGCCGCGGCTCACCACCTCGCCGTTCAGCGCCACCGCGATGCCCGCCGCCGCCGCGGTCAGGGTGCGTACGGCGACGATCACGGTCGCTTCGTCGTCCAGCGAGGTCTCGACCCCGTTGACGGTGACCTTCATTTGGCGAACCTCCCCGGATCGCAGAACTTCACGATCTCCGGCGCCGCGTCGCCGGTCAGAAAAGCGGCGGCGGCCGCCGCGGTGATCGGAGTGAGCAGGATGCCGTTGCGGTGGTGCCCGGTCGCCGCGAGCACGTCGATCTCCCGGCTCTCACCGGCGGGCCAGGGCGCGTCGACCGGCCCGATGAGCGGCAGGTTGTCGGGGGTGCCCGGGCGGAAGCCCACGGTCGTCTCGGCGAGCTCCAGCTCGGTCAGCCCCGGAACCAGCTCACGGGCGTCGCGCAGCAGCTCGTACACGCCTCCTGCCGTCACCCGGCCGTCGAAGCCCAGCTCCTCCACGGTCGCGCCGACCGTGATCTCGCCGTCGCCGCGCGGGACCAGGTAGGCGGGCGACCCGTGCACGAGCCCGCGCACGCACCTGGTGAGGAAGTCGGCGGGGCCGCGCAGCCGCAGGATCTGGCCCTTGACCGGCCGTACGGGCAGCCCGGGCAGCAGCCGCGACGACCACGACCCGGCCGCGACGACGACGCGCGGCGCGGCGGCCACCGTGCCGGAGGCCAGCCGCACCCCCCGCGGGGTGAGCTCGACGGCCCGCTCGGCGATGAGCGTGCCGCCGTTCCTGTCCAGCGCGGCGAGCAGGGCCCGCGCCACCAGGCGGGGGTTGACCCAGGCGTCGTCGCGGGCCAGCATGCCGCCGCGGATCGACGGCGAGAGCATCGGCTCCAGCTTCCGGCACTCGCGTCCGGTCAGCCGCTCCACCCGCAGGCCGAGCGTCTGCTCGAAGGTCGCGAGCTCGTCCAGTACGGCCATGTCGTCGGCGCTGTAGGCGATCTTCAGCGTGCCGTCGGAGCGGTAGTCGAGCCCGACACCGCTGTCGTCCTCCAGCTCGTCGCGGAACGACGGCCACAGCGCCAGCGAGGCGAGGCCGAGCCGTAGCTGCGGCTCCTCGGTGTAGGTGACCTCGCTCACCGGGGCGAGCATCCCGGCCGCCGCGTGCGTCGCGCCGCTGCCGGGGTCCGGATCCACGACCGCGACGGACATCCCCCGCCGGGCTGCACGCCAGGCGACCGACAGACCCTCGACACCGCCGCCCACCACGATCACGTCCGCGGCCGACGTCGCCTCCGGTGTGACTTCCACGCTCGGCACCATCCGCTCCCTTCGCCGGCATTACCCGGATCAGGTTCTCTGGCGGTCGAGAGCCTTCCGCTCTCCTCTCAGCCCGGACCGCCGGGCTCCCGCGCGTCTTACGTCCTCTTGCGTCCCCAACCCTAGCAGTTGCCCAACTCGTTACCAGATCGGGATTGGCGTGCGCCGGGGTTGACAATCTATGGTCAAGATGTGGATCACGTCGTGGTTGTGGGGGCCGGTCTGGCCGGCGTACGGAGCATCGAGGCGCTGCGCGCCCAGGGGTACGCCGGGCGGATCACGTTGATCGGCCAGGAACGGCACCGCCCCTATGACAGGCCGCCGCTGTCGAAGGCGGTGCTGCTCGGCGAGACGGACTCGACCGTCGTCGACTCCGATCTCGACGCGCTGGACGTACGGCTGTGCCTGGGCGCCGCGGCGAAGGGCCTGCGCGATGGCGTGGTGGAGACGACCGAGGGCGAGGTGGACTACGACGGCCTCGTCATCGCCACCGGCGCGGCGCCGATCCGGCTGCGCGGTGAGGGCCGCCAGCACGTGCTGCGCACCATCGACGACGCGATCGCGCTGCGCGAGCGGCTGGTCGCCGGGGCCCGGGTCGCGGTGATCGGCGCCGGCTGGATCGGCGCCGAGGTGGCGACGGCGGCGGCCAGGGCCGGCTGTGCGGTGACCGTGATCGAGGCCGGCGAGACGCCGCTCGCCGCCGCCCTCGGCCCCGACGTCGGCGGCCACACCATCCCCTGGTACGCCGAGGCGGGCGTGGAGCTGCGGCTCGGCGCGATGGTCGGCACGGTCGACTCCGGCGGCGTCACGCTCATGTCGGGCGCCCGGGTCAAGGCCGACGTCGTGGTGACCGGTGTCGGCGTGCGCCCCGCTGTCGGGTGGCTGAAGGGATCGGGTGTCGAACTGGACAACGGCGTGCTCGTCGACGAGCACCTGAAGACGGCGCTGCCCGGCGTGGTCGCGGTCGGCGACTGCGCGAACTGGTGGTCGCGCAGGTTCCGGCGGCGGCTGCGGGTCGAGCACTGGGACACCGCCCTCAGCGCCCCGGACACGGCGGCGGCCACGCTGCTGGGGGAGGAGGCGGTCTATGACCCCGTGCCGTACTTCTGGTCAGAGCAGTTCGGCAGGATGGTCCAGTTCGCCGGGCACCCGCAGCACGGCCCGGCCGTACGGCTGCTGCGGCGCGGCGACCCCCACACCGACGCGAAGTGGACGGTGTGCTGGCTGACCAGGGAAGACAGGCTGACGGCCCTCCTCACCGTGGACCGTCCGCGCGACGTGGTCCAGGGCCGTCGCATCGTCGAGGGCGGCCGCAAGGTCGATCCGGTCAGGCTGGCCGATCCGGCCGTACCGCTCCGCGACTGCATCCTGAACTAATCGAGGTGTTTCGCGGCCGCCTGCCTGTGGTAATGGTGGTTTCGTGACACTTACTGTTGCACAGATCGACCCGGAAACCGACCAGCTCGTGGGGGAATGGCTCCTCCTCTCAGAGGCCGCGCAGAGCCTGGGGCTCACGATCGGCCGCACCAAGCAACTTCTCAAGGACAAGAAGCTCGTCGGCGTCCGCAGGGGCGGCGGCGAGCCACAGGTGCCGGCGGCGTTCATCGCCGACGGTGACGTGCTGAAGGGGCTTCCCGGCACGCTGACCGTCCTGGCCGACGCCGGGTACGACCCGGTCGAGTCGATCCGCTGGCTGTTCACCCCGGACGACTCGCTCCCCGGGTCGCCGATCGACGCGATCAGGGCGGGCCGGCACACCGAGGTCAAGCGCAGGGCCCAGGCGCTCGGGTTCTGACGTTGACCGATATCAGAGAGCGGCTCGCGCGGGCCAGGCTCTATCTCTGTACTGACGGCAGGCGAGACCGCGGCGACCTGGCGGAGTTCCTCGACGCGGTCCTCGCCGGCGGTGTCGACATCGTCCAGCTCAGGGAGAAGGGCCTGGAGGCGGGCGAGGAGCTCGGACTTCTCGAGGTGTTCCGGGACGCCTGCGACAGGCACGGTGCGCTGCTCGCGGTGAACGACCGGGCGGACGTCGCGTACGCCGCCCGGCCGGACATCCTCCATCTCGGCCAGGGCGACCTCCCGGTGCCGCTCGCCCGGGACATCCTCGGGCCGGAGGTG
Source organism: Sphaerimonospora mesophila (assembly GCF_001417795.1). Taxonomy (NCBI): domain Bacteria; kingdom Bacillati; phylum Actinomycetota; class Actinomycetes; order Streptosporangiales; family Streptosporangiaceae; genus Sphaerimonospora; species Sphaerimonospora mesophila. The sequence goes on from NZ_BCBX01000060.1 coordinate 8,280, forward strand.
TTGATCGGCATGTCGACGCACTCGGCGGCGGAGGCCTCCGCCGCCGCGGCCGAGCCCGGGGTGGACTACTTCTGCTGCGGACCGGTCTGGCCGACGCCCACCAAACCGGGGCGGTCGGCCCCGGGCCCGGAGCTGCTCGCGCACGCCGCCGGTCTCGATACGGCACGGCCGTGGTTCGGCATCGGCGGCATCGACCTGGGCAATCTCGACGAGGTCATGGCGTATGGCGCCCGCCGCGTCGTGGTGGTCCGGGCGATCACCGAGGCCGACGACCCGGGGGCGGCGGCCGCGGAGTTCAGCGCCAGGCTGGACAAGGCCGAGATCTGACGGGCCCGCCCGGCCCGGCGTACGCAGGCGTTCAGGTGCGCCGGGCCGTGGCGGCGACCGCCAGGGCGGCCAGTGCCGTACGAGCCGTCTCGTCGATCGGGGCCTGGTCCAGTGTGTGCAGCGCGTCGTCGAGGTAGCTCTTGATCATGCCCTCGCAGGCGGCGAGGGCGCCGGTGTCCTCGATGACCGACCTGAGCCGCTCGACGCCCGCCTCGTCGAGGTCCGGGGCGCCGAGAAGGCTGCGTACGGCCTCGGCCTGCGCGTCCGACGCCTCGGCGAGAGCCCGGGCGATGAGCATGGTCCGCTTGCCCTCGCGCAGATCGTCCCCGGCGGGTTTGCCGGTCTCGGCGGGGTCGCCGAAGACGCCGAGGATGTCGTCGCGGAGTTGGAAGGCGATGCCGATCTGCCTGCCGTACTGCTCGCAGAGCCGGTCGATCCAGGCCGGCCGGCCCCGCGCGGCCAGCACCAGTCCCAGCCGCAGCGGCTGCTCGACCGTGTATTTCCCGCTCTTGTAGAGGGCGACCCGCAGCGCGCCGTCGAAAGTGCTCTCCCCCTGCGCCTGCTCCAGCAGGTCGAGATACTGCCCGCACATGAGCTCGGTGAGCATGTGATCGTGCACCGGCTGGGCGACGGCCAGCGCCTCGGCGGGCAGCCCGCTGGTCCGCCACATCTCGCCCGACCACACGAGCAGCAGATTGCCGAGAAGAACCGCCACACCCTCGCCGAACTGCTCGGCCGAACCGTGCCAGCCGGATTCGGCGTGCACGCGTTCGAACCGGCGGTGCGCCGACGGCATCCCCCTGCGCACGTCGCTCGCGTCCATCACGTCGTCATGGATGAGCGCACTGGCCTGCAGCAACTCCAACGAAGCCGCCGCCATGAGCAGCCCCGATTCCTCGCCCCCACCCGCCGCACGCCAGCCCCAATAGCAGAAAGCGGGGCGCAGTCGTTTGCCCCCGGAGAGGAAGTCCTCGGCAGTGGACAGCAGGACGGCCAGCTGCGGGTCGTCGAACAGCGGACGCTGCCGGTCCAGGAACTCCCGGATCGAGCGGTCCACCCCGGGCCGGACGTGGTCGAGCGGTGCTGCGGAAGGGGTCATGTCACGAGCCTAACCGGCGTTGATCCAACGGCCCATCCCTGTACCCTTGTAACATGGCTCTCGGTCTGCCCTCGCGGCTCCCCGATCGTGTCCCCACGGTCCGTGACCTGCTCACGGCGGGGGAGCGGTCGTTCTCCTTCGAGTTCTTCCCCCCGAAGACGGACGAGGGCGAGCGCCAGCTGTGGCGGGCCATCCGGGAGCTGGAGGCGCTGCAGCCGACGTTCGTGTCCGTGACGTACGGCGCCGGCGGCGGCAACCGCGACCGCACGGTGAGCATCGTCGAGCGCCTCGCCCACGAGACCACGCTCACGCCTGTGGCGCATTTCACCGCCGTGAACCACTCGGTCCGCGAGCTGCGTCACCTGATCGGCAGGTTCGCCGACGCCGGCGTGCGGAACATGCTGGCGCTACGGGGCGATCCGCCCGGCCGCGACCCGCTGGACGAGTGGGTGAAGCATCCGGAGGGGGTCGGGTACGCGGAGGACCTGGTCAGGCTCATCCGCCAGGCGGGCGATTTCTGCGTCGGTGTGGCGGCGTTCCCGTACAAGCACCCCAGGTCGGCGACCATCGAGTCCGACACCAGCTATTTCGTCCAGAAATGCCGGGCGGGTGCGGACTACGCCATCACCCAGATGTTCTTCCGCGCCGACGACTACTTCCGGCTGCGCGACCGGGTGGCGGCCCGCGGCTGTGACACGCCGATAATTCCCGGGATCATGCCGGTCACCCGGATCAGCACGATCACCCGCTCCGAGCAGCTGTCGGGCGCGCCGTTCCCGCCCGAGGTCGCGGCCAGGTTCGAGGCCGTCGCCGACGACCCCGACGCCGTACGCCGCCTCGGCATCGAGCACGCCGTGGAACTGTGCCGGAGGCTGCTCGACGAGGGGGCTCCCGGCATCCACTTCATCACCTTCAACCAGTCGAGCGCGACCCGCGAGGTGTTCCGGGCGCTTCACCCGGTCGGCGCCTCCGCCGTCAGTGGCAGCCGAGCCCCGGCGATGACATAGTTCTCATATCCGCCGGGGAACTCGAACCGCGTGATGAGATCGACGAAGCCGATGTCCCGGTAGAGGTGCCGGGCCGCCGTGGGGGCGTCGTGGGTGGACAGCACGGCGGTGCGCTCCGGGCGATCCGCGCAGATGGTGTGGATCAGGCGGCGGCCGATGCCCCTGCCCTGGTGATCGGGGTGGACGTGGATCTCCGCGAGCTCCAGGGCGTCGCCGAGCCAGTCGTCGCAGGCCTCGGGACCGACGTGATCGTACAGGCCGCGGCGGACCACGTCGTGCCACCACTGCCCTTCCGCGCCGTGGAAGCCGTAGGCGAACCCCACGATCCGCCGCTCCTCCGGGACCTCGGCGAGCAGGCACACGAAGTCCGGATAGGCGGCGTGGTTGCGCATGATGGCCATGCGCCCGGTCAGTTGGTCTGACGGCGGGTGCATGGCCGCCGTGTAGATGCCCAGCACCGTCTCCAGCACGTTCGTGAACTGGGCCGGCCCGATGCGCCGCAGTCGGATCACACATCGGAGACTAGTGCCCCGATCGCCGAGGCGTGCGGACGACGGTGCAAAGACCGACGGGCGAGCGCCGTCGGCTAGAGCATCGGTCGAGTGGCGGCACGTTGAGGAAGCCTCTGGTCGGGTCCGGTCGCTGCGCCGGGAGGAAGCTCCGGTCCGCTGCCGGGCCCCGCCGAGCGAGGCCGGCGGCGTGCGGTCCTCGCTCCCTCCCGCTCCGCTCCCAGCCCCCGGCCGACGATCACTTGACCGACCCTCTAGGGAAGGCCCACCTCGGCGGGGGTGCCGCCGGTGATCCGGACCAGTTCGTCGAAGGTCGTGGGGAAGACCGTGTGCGGGTGACCTCCCGCGGCCCACACCACCTCGTGCTTGCTCAGCCAGTTGTCCACCAGCGTCCGGATCGGGGCGGGATGTCCGACCGGGGCGACGCCGCCGATCGGCTGTCCGGTGTGCTCGCGGACGAACTCCGGGGTGGCGCGCCGGACCTTCCGGGCCCCGACCAGCTCGGCGACCAGCGCCGTGTCCACGCGATGGGCGCCGCTGGTCAGCACGAGCAGCGGGGATCCGTCGGCGTCGAAGACGAGGCTGTTGGCGATCGCCCCGATCTCGCAGCCGAGCTGGGCGGCGGCGGTCGCCGCGGTGGGCGCCGCCTCGTCGAGGACCTTGACCTGGCCCGCCACCCCGTGGGAGCGGAGGGCGTCCGCCACACGGGCGGCGTTCGGATGCAACGTATCTGACACCCGGCCACTCTAAACAGATCGACGCCCAGCTCGTAGGCTAAAAGGTCCTTTGGTCCTTACTTGAGAACATTGAGAGGCTGGGTTGACCATGGGGGGTCCACGACGGTTCGCCGCCGCCGCGCTGATCACGGCCGGGGCCGTGACGCTCGCGGCGGGTGGCCTGGCCGGTCCCGCGCAGGCGCGGACCGCGACGGCATCGCACCAGACGGCGTCACAGCAGGTATCGCAGCAGGCGGCGCACCAGCAGACGACACAGCGGCAGGCGGCGGAGCGGAAGCGGGCGCCGCGCAAGACGCTCAAACCCGGGGCCAAGGGTGCCGAGGTCAAGGCGCTGCAGACCCGGCTGACCGAGCTCGGGTACGTTCCCGGAAAGATCGACGGCAGGTACGGCCAGGCCACGATGATGGCCGTCTGGGCGTTCCAGAAAGTGCAGGGGATCAAGCCGACCAGCACGGTGGCGAGCCGGACCTGGGTGGCGCTGGAGAACCCGAAGGCGCCCAGGGTGCTGGTCCCGAAGGGCAGGCAGAACCGCGTCGAGGTGAACCTCACCCAGCAGATCATGGTGCTCTACCGGGCCGGCGAGCCGAAGGTGATCAGCCATGTCTCCAGCGGCAGCGGGATCCCGTACGTCGAGTACGCGACGTGGAACGGCAAGCGGCAGAGGTTCAGCGGCAGCGCGACCACGCCGACCGGCGACTACAGGACGACCTGGCGGGTGAGCGGCTGGCATCGGTCCTACCTTGGTCAGCTGTACAACCCGATCTTCTTCAACGGCGGCATCGCCCTGCACGGCGCGCTGTCGGTGCCGCTGCATCCGGCCTCGCACGGTTGCGTGCGGCTGCCGATGCCCGTGGCCGAGATCCTGCCGGACCTGCTGGGCACCGGCGTCCCCGTCCACGTGCGGGGGAGGTTCCGCCGCTGATCGCGCCGCCCGCACCGTCCGTCACCTCGAAACCGTGCTCGCTGACAACCCTTGACAGTCAACACGGTCGAATCTATGTTCGATGGTATGTGGGACGTAGGGGTGTCTGACGGCTGCCACCGCCCCGGCGGCCGCCGGACACGACCCGGGGAGCGTTTCGAAAGTGCCGTCCACCGCGAGCGGGGATCCAGCCGGCGCCCCGCGCGACGGGACACGACCCTTTGAAACGCTCCCCAGGCCGGAGGGGGAGAGGGGAAGCTCCTCGTCCGGCCACCCGCTGGCGGAATTTTTGTCGGTGCGATCTGCGACCGTGATGTCACCGGCGAAGACCGCCGGGTGGTGCCACGACTCGAGGAGGCGGGCATGACTGAACGGAACGGGCCGCGGGTCTCGCAGACGGTCCTGGCGCACCTCGCGGACGCCAGGGCGTGCCTGGCCGATGCGAACGCCGCGCCCACACCCGCGAGCAGGTACGTCTCGGCTCACCTCGCTGCCCTGCGTGCGGCCGCCGGACTCCTCGCGGCGCGGGCGCGGCCGACCGACGGGCGGAGGCGGCGGCTGCGCAGCGCCTGGGAACTGCTGCCGGAGGTGGAGCCGCAACTCGCCGACTGGGCGGCGTACTTCGCGGTCAGCGCCACCAAGCGCGCGGCTGCCGAGGCCGGCATGGTCCGGGCGGTCACCCCGACCGACGCCGAGGAGATCATCGTCGAGGCCGACAGGTTCGTCGGCGAGGTCGAGTCGATCCTCGGCGTGCCGGGTCAGTCGTCCCTCCCCATGGCGGGATAGCGAACCGGCGTCGCGCCGGAGAACCCCCTGTGGAGCAGAGAACCAGCGGGATAAGAGCCGCAGAGAGCCGGGCGATAGGAGACCGGCGGGCCAGGAGAACCGCCGGGACTGAGGATGCCCGACTGAGGATGCCGGCCGGAGGACGCCGGGCCGAGGGCCGGACGGGCCGTCAGATGGCGTCCCGCACCAGCGGGCAGCTCATGCACCGGGGGCCGCCCCGGCCACGCCCGAGTTCGTTGCCGCGGATCGGGATGACCTCGATCCCGTGCCTGCGCAGATAGTTGTTGGTGGTGGTGTTCCGCTCGTAGGCGATCACCACGCCGGGCTCCAGCGCCAGCACGTTGCAGCCGTCGTCCCACTGCTCGCGCTCCGCGGCGTGCGCGTCCTGGGCCGGGGTCAGGATCTCGATGTCGTCCAGGTCGACGGCCCGCGCGATGGCCCGGTGCATGTCCTCGGGGGAGTGGTCGGTGACCTTGAGCTCCTTGTCGTTGTCGCCCGGCTCGATGGTGTACGACGGCAGCATGCCGAGCCCGGCGTACTTCACGAATTTGCCGACGTCGACCTGGGTCATCACGGTGTCCAGATGCATGAAGGCGCGGGCCTTCGGCAGGTCGAGCGCCACGATCCTGGTCGCGGAGCCGGACCTGAAGAGGTTCATCGCGAGCGTCTCCACCGCCTGCGGCTGGGTCCGCTCGCTCATCCCGACGAGCACCGCGCCGCGGCCGATCACCAGGACGTCGCCGCCCTCTATGGTGGCCGGGCCCATCCGGGTGCCGGGAGACCAGACGTGGTATCCGCCGTCATCCGGTCTGTCGTAGCCGCGCGCGAACAGCGGGTGCCACCGGTAGACCGCCTCGTAGTTGAGGGTCTCCCGCCTGCGGGCCTTCTTGCGCATGGCGTTGATGGACACCCCGTCGTACACCCAGCACGAGGCGTCCCTGGCGTACAGGTGGTTGGGCAGCGGCGGGAGGACGAAGTCGTCCATGCCCAGGCTGTGGAAGGCGATGGACTTCGGTTCGCAGCCCAGCTCCATGATCTCGCGCTTGGTGATGCCCCCGGTGAGGAACGGCGCCAGCGCCCGGCCGTCCAGGGTGTCCAGCGCGCCGCGTACGGCGTCGGCGGCCACCGGGCCGAGCCAGTGCTCGTCGACGCTGCCGTCGAGGATGTGCTTCCTCGCCTCCGGGATCGCGATCGTCTGCTCGATCATCTCGCCGAGGCGATGAACCCGGACACCGCGCGCGGCCAGCACCTCGCACCATTCCCGGTGCTCCTCCAGCGCGCGGTGGACCCAGAGCACGTCGTCGAACAGCAACTGGTCCTTGTTGGTGGGGGTGAGCCGCTTCAGCGCCGGCTCGGGCATGTGGACCAGGACCTGCCGCAGCCTGCCGACCTCAGAACCGACATAGAACGACGTCGTTTTCTGCATGTCCCCCAAAATAGGTCAGGAATCCAGTCAGAAGGACTCGACGGCGCGACGCGCCTCCGCGTCCAGCACTCCCCAGTTGATGAACTCCTCGGTCAGCTCGACCGGCGACCTGTCGTATATCACCGCGAGCGAACGCAGGTCCTCCTGGCGGATGGACAGCACCTTGCCGTTGTAGTCTCCGCGCTGGCTCTGGATGGTGGCCGCGTAGCGCGCGAGCGGACCGGCCTTGTCCTTGGGCAGCTGAGCCAGCCGCTCCAGGTCGATGACAAGCTTCGGCGCGGGCGCCAGCGGGCTCGGCGCGGCCCCGCCGGGCAGCAGCTCCGACACCGGCACCCCGTAGAAATCGGCGAGTTCGGCCAGCTTCTGCACGGTCACGGCGCGGTCGCCCCGCTCATAGGAGCCCACGACGACCGCCTTCCACCGGCCGCGGGACTTCTCCTCGACACCATGCAGGGACAGGCCCTGCTGCGTACGGATCGCGCGCAGGCGTGCGCCCAGCGACTTGGCATAGTCAGACGGCATCGTCAGCCCCCGGCTTTCTATGTCTGTTCTCACTTGATTGTGCGTCCTTGTCCTAAGCGTTCCGAACACCGGGGCTGGCGCCCGGCCAGGCACCTTCGGTGACCGCTGCGTCGGGTTTTACCCAGGAAGGTCGCGAGTTGTGGTTACGGACAGTGACGGTAAAGCTGTCACTCCGAAAGGTCAAGCAGATTGGAAAAAAGAACGTAAAGAGTGCCCCGCGCGGTCGCCCGGCCGATCCACGCCCCCGCCTCTACGCCCCCACGCCCCCCGGCCGACTCGGCCCCCGCTTCCGGCCATGTGATCGGCCCCGCCGCCGGGCGGTCCTCCCCGCGGGCGGCACAGGGCCTGCTGATACGCTGACGGCCGACATCCTTTAAGACCCGTCCCGTGAGGCGGGAAAGGTGGTGATTTCGCCGTGCCTGAAGTCGCCCGAAACCAAGCGCGTGCCGTGCTTGAAGGGCCTGATATCCACCGGGCGTTGACCCGGATCGCGCACGAGATCCTCGAACGAACCAAGGGCGCCCGGAGCGTCGTACTGCTCGGGATCCCCACTCGCGGCGCGACGCTGGCGTACCGGCTCGCCGAGCGCATCGCGCAGTTCGAGGGCGTCAAGGTTCCCGTCGGCGCCATCGACATCACGATGTACCGCGACGACCTGCGCCTGCGGCCCGCCCGCCCGCTCGGCCGCACCGAGCTGCCCCCGGAGGGGGTCGACGGCAGGACGGTCGTCCTCGTCGACGACGTCCTCTACTCCGGCAGGACGGTACGCGCCGCGCTCGACGCGCTGAACGACGTGGGCCGGCCCACGGCCGTCCAGCTCGCGACGCTCGTCGACCGGGGCCACCGCGAGCTGCCGATCCGCGCCGACTACGTGGGCAAGAACCTGCCCACGGCCAAGAGCGAGAAGGTCAAGGTCTATCTGGAGGAGACGGACGGGCGCGACGCCGTGCTGCTCATCAAGGAGGAGTCGCGATGAAGCGCCACCTGATCTCCGCGGCCGACCTCACCCGCGACGACGCGCTGCTCATCCTCGACACCGCCGAGGAGCTGGCGAGGGTCTCGGAACGCTCCATCAAGAAGCTGCCGACGCTGCGCGGCCGCACGGTGGTCAACCTGTTCTTCGAGGACTCCACCCGCACCCGCATCTCGTTCGAGGCCGCGGCCAAGCGCCTGTCGGCCGACGTCATCAACTTCTCGGCGCGCGGGTCGAGCCTCTCCAAAGGGGAGTCGCTCAAGGACACCGCGCTCACCCTGGAGGCCATGGGCGCCGACGCCGTGATCATCCGGCACGGCGCCTCCGGCGCGCCGCACCGGCTCGCCGGCTGGGTGCACGGCAGCGTGGTGAACGCCGGCGACGGCACCCACGAGCACCCGACCCAGGCGCTGCTGGACGCGTTCAGCATGCGCCGCAGGATGGGCAGGCTCGACGGCCTCAAGGTGGCCATCGTCGGCGACGTGCTGCACAGCCGGGTGGCCCGCTCAAACGTGGCGCTGCTGCACACGCTGGGCGCCGAGGTCACCCTGGTCGCGCCGCCGACCCTGCTGCCGGTTGCGGTCGGCACCTGGCCCTGCCAGGTCTCCTACGACCTCGACGCCGTCCTGCCGAAGACGGACGTGGTGATGATGCTGCGCGTGCAGCTCGAACGGATGAACGCGGCCTACTTCCCCTCCGCCCGGGAGTACAGCCGCCGCTACGGGCTCGACCGCGACCGCTTCGCCCGCCTGCACGACGACGCGATCGTCATGCATCCCGGGCCGATGAACCGCGGCATGGAGATCTCGGCCGAGGTCGCCGACTCCGCCCGCTCCACCATCGTCGAGCAGGTCGGCAACGGCGTGACCGTCCGCATGGCCGTCCTCTATCTGCTGCTGGGCGGTTCCGAGTCCGCGATCGGAGGGACCGAGTGAGCACCATCCTCATCAGGGGCGCCAGGATCCTTGGCGCCGACCCGCGCGACATCCTGATCCGCGACGGCGTGATCGTGGAGGTCGGCGAGCGGCCCGGCGGCCGGGAGGACCACCGGGTCGACCAGGTCGTCGACGCCGACGGCCTCATCGCCCTGCCCGGCCTCGTGGACCTGCACACCCACCTGCGCGAGCCGGGCCGGGAGGACGCCGAGACCGTCGAGACCGGCACCCGGGCGGCGGCACGCGGCGGCTTCACGGCCGTGCACGCCATGGCCAACACCTCCCCGGTCGCCGACACGGCGGGCGTCGTCGAGCAGGTCTGGCACCTGGGGCGGACCTACGGACACTGCGACGTCCAGCCGGTCGGCGCGGTCACCTCGGGCCTGGAGGGCCGCCAGCTCGCCGAGCTCGGCGCGATGGCCGAGTCGGCGGCCCGGGTCCGTGTCTTCTCCGACGACGGCATGTGCGTGTCCGACGCGGTGCTGATGCGGCGGGCGCTCGAGTACGTCAAGGCCTTCGACGGCGTCGTGGCCCAGCACGCCCAGGAGCCGCGCCTGACCGAGGGCGCCCAGCTCAACGAGGGCGAGGTCTCCGCCAGGCTCGGCCTGACCGGCTGGCCGGCCGTCGCCGAGGAGGCGATCATCGCCCGTGACTGCCTGCTGGCCGCGCACGTCGGCTCCCGCCTGCACGTGTGCCACGTCTCGACGGCCGGCTCCGTGGAGATCCTCCGCTGGGCCAAGTCGAAGGGCTGGGACGTCACGGCCGAGGTCACCCCGCATCACCTGCTGCTCACGGACTCCTGCGCCGAGAAGTCGCCGCTGGGGCCGTACAACCCGATCTACAAGGTGAACCCGCCGCTGCGCACGGCCGAGGACGTCCGGGTGCTGCGCGAGGCCCTGGCCGACGGCACGATCGACTGCGTCGCCACCGATCACGCCCCCCACCCGGTCGAGGACAAGGAGACCGAGTGGGCCGCGGCGGCGATGGGCATGATCGGGCTGGAGACCGCACTGTCCGCGGTCCAGGAGGCCATGGTCGAGACCGGCCTGCTCGACTGGGCGGGCGTGGCCGACCGCATGTCCGCAAGGCCGGCGCGGATCGGCAGGCTGGCCGGGCACGGCCACCCGATCGAGGCCGGCGCCCCCGCCAACATCACCCTCTACGACCCGTCGGTGCGGGCCCGGGTGGATCCCACGGCAATGGTGTCGAGGAGCCGCAACACGCCGTACGAAGGCATGACGCTGCCCGGCCGTGTCGTGGCCACGTTCCTCCGCGGCCGCCCCACCGTGCTTGAAGGGAAGCTCGTATGACGACAGCACTGCTCGTGCTCGAGGACGGCCGCGTCTTCGAGGGCACCCCCTACGGCGCCGAGGGGGAGACGTTCGGCGAGATGGTCTTCAACACCGGCATGACCGGATATCAGGAGACGCTCACCGACCCCTCCTACCACCGGCAGATCGTCGCGATGACCGCGCCGCACGTCGGCAACACCGGCGTGAACCTGGAGGACCCGGAGTCGCGCAAGATCTGGGTCGCCGGCTACGTCGTGCGCGAGCCCGCCCGCATCGCGTCGAACTGGCGGTCGCACGGATCGCTGGAGGACTACCTGCGCGGACAGGGCGTGGTCGGCATCGCCATGCCCGGCACCCGCGCGCTCACCCGCCACCTGCGCGAGCGCGGCGCGATGCGCGCCGGAGTCTTCTCCGGTCCTGCGCTCGCCCCGGTCGAGGAGCTTCTGGAGCGGGTGCGGCGCTCACCCGGCATGGCCGGAGCCGACCTGTCCGGCGAGGTCTCCACGCGTGAGCCGTACGTCGTGCCGGCCACGGGGGAGCGGCGCTTCACCGTGGCGGCGATCGACCTCGGGATCAAGGCCATGACGCCGCAGCGGCTGGCGGAACGCGGCTGCGACGTGCACATCCTGCCCGGCTCCGCCACCGCGGCCGACATCCTGGCGCTCGACCCCGACGGCGTGTTCTTCTCCAACGGCCCCGGCGACCCGGCGACCGCGGACGGGCCCGTCGGGGCGCTGCGCGGGGTGCTGGACGCGGGGGTGCCGTTCTTCGGCATCTGCTTCGGCAACCAGATCTTCGGCCGGGCGCTGGGCCTGGGCACCTACAAGCTGCGCTACGGCCACCGCGGGGTGAACCAGCCGGTCAAGGACGTGCGCACCGGCAAGGTGGAGATCTCGGCGCACAACCACGGCTTCGCCGTACAGGCCCCGACGGACGGGCCGTTCGACACGCCGTACGGCCCGGCCGAGGTGAGCCACGTCAACCTGAACGACGGCTGTGTGGAGGGGCTGCGCCTGCTGGAGCGGCCCGCCTTCAGCGTGCAGTACCACCCGGAGGCGGCGGCCGGGCCGCACGACGCCGCGTACCTGTTCGACGAGTTCTGCGAGCTGATGGAGCGGTCGAGGGGACGGACGAGCGGGGCGGACGGCCGGCCGAGCGCGACCACGAACATGGAGGAGAAGGGTGCCTAAGCGCACGGACATCAGGTCGGTCATGGTGATCGGCTCCGGGCCCATCGTGATCGGACAGGCGTGCGAGTTCGACTACTCGGGCACCCAGGCCTGCCGCGTGCTGCGCAGCGAGGGCTTCCGCGTGATCCTGGTCAACAGCAACCCGGCCACGATCATGACGGATCCCGAGTTCGCCGACGCCACCTACGTCGAGCCGATCACGCCGGACATCGTCGAGAAGATCATCGCCAAGGAGCGGCCGGACGCCCTGCTGCCCACGCTGGGCGGCCAGACCGCGCTCAACACCGCGGTCGCGCTGCACGAGGCCGGGGTGCTGGCCAGGTACGGCGTCGAGCTGATCGGCGCCAACTTCGACGCCATCCAGGCGGGGGAGAACCGCGAGCGGTTCAAGGAGATCGTCGCCAAGGTGGCCGTCGAGCGCGGCCTGAACGCCGAGTCAGCGCGCTCGCTGATCTGCCACACGCTGGAGGAGTGCCTGTCGGCCGCGGCCGAGCTGGGCTACCCGCTGGTGGTCCGGCCGAGCTTCACGATGGGCGGCGCGGGCTCCGGCCTGGCCTACGACGAGGAGGAGCTGCGCCGCATCGCCGGGGCGGGTCTGGACGCCTCCCCGACCACCGAGGTCCTCCTGGAGGAGTCGATCCTCGGCTGGAAGGAGTACGAGCTGGAGGTCATGCGCGACCGCGCGGACAACGTGGTGATCGTCTGCTCGATCGAGAACGTCGACCCGATGGGCGTGCACACCGGCGACAGCGTGACCGTGGCCCCGGCGATGACGCTGACCGACCGCGAGTACCAGAACATGCGCGACGTCGCCATCGCGGTCATCCGCGAGGTCGGGGTCGACACCGGCGGCTGCAACATCCAGTTCGCGGTCGACCCGGCCACCGGCCGGATGATCGTCATCGAGATGAACCCGCGCGTGTCGCGCTCCTCGGCGCTGGCGTCGAAGGCCACCGGCTTCCCGATCGCCAAGATCGCGGCCAAGCTCGCCGTCGGGTACACCCTGGACGAGATCCCCAACGACATCACCAAGGAGACCCCGGCCTCGTTCGAGCCGACGCTCGACTACGTGGTCGTCAAGGTGCCGAGGTTCGCGTTCGAGAAGTTCGCCGGGGCCGACAAGACCCTCACCACGCACATGAAGTCGGTCGGCGAGGCGATGGCGATCGGCAGGTCCTTCCCAGAAGCCCTGCAGAAGGCCCTCAGATCGCTGGAGAAGAAGGAAACGTCCTTCACCTGGGCGGGGGACCCTGGCGATCTCTCGGAGCTGCTGAGGGCCTGTGGCAGCCCGCACGACGGGCGGCTGCGCACGATGCAGCAGGCGATCAGGGCCGGCGCCACGCCGGAGCTGCTGTGCGAGACCACCGGGATGGACCCCTGGTTCGTCGACCAGCTCTTCGCCGTGGACGAGGTCGCCCGCTCGATCCGGGAGGCCGGCTCGCTCGACGGGTTCGACGGTCCCGCACTGGTCCGGGCCAAGCGGTACGGCTTCAGCGACGCCCAGATCGCCGAGATCCTCGGGGTGGCCGAGGCGGCGGTGCGCGAACGACGGCACGCCCTGGGCCTGCGGCCGGTCTACCACACGGTCGACACCTGCGCCGCCGAGTTCGCCGCGCGCACGCCCTACCTGTACTCGACCTACGACGAGGAGACCGAGGTCCCGCGGGGCGACCGCCCGAAGGTGATCATCCTGGGCAGCGGGCCGAACCGGATCGGGCAGGGCATCGAGTTCGACTACGCGTGCGTGCACGCGTCGTTCGAGCTGGCCGCCGCCGGCTACGAGACCGTGATGGTCAACTGCAACCCGGAGACCGTCTCGACCGACTACGACACCTCCGACCGGCTCTACTTCGAGCCGCTCACGTTGGAGGACGTCCTGGAGGTCGTGCACGCCGAGCAGGCCACCGGCCCGGTCGCCGGGGTGATCGTGCAGCTCGGCGGGCAGACGCCGCTCGGGCTCGCCCAGGCGCTCAAGGACGCGGGCGTGCCCGTGGTCGGCACGTCGCCGGAGTCGATCCACCTGGCCGAGGACCGCGGCGCTTTCGGCCGGGTGCTGGCCGAGGCCGGGCTGCGCGCGCCCAAGCACGGCACCGCCCGCACCGTCGACGAGGCGCGTGAGGTGGCCGCGCAGATCGGCTACCCGGTGCTCGTCCGCCCCTCCTACGTCCTGGGCGGGGCCGGCATGGCCATCGTGTACGACGACCACACGCTCGGCGCGTACATGGCCAAGGCCGCGGCCAGGACCGGCGTCGAGCACCCGGTGCTGATCGACCGCTTCCTCGACGACGCCATCGAGATCGACGTGGACGCGCTGTTCGACGGGGAGGAGCTCTACCTCGGCGGGGTCATGGAGCACATCGAGGAGGCCGGCATCCACTCCGGCGACTCGGCCTGCGCCCTGCCCCCGATCACGCTGGGCGGCTTCGACATCAAGCGGATCCGCGCCGCCACCGAGGCCATCGCCAGGGGGGTCGGCGTGCGCGGCCTGCTGAACGTCCAGTACGCCCTCGCCGCCAACGTGCTGTACGTCCTCGAGGCCAACCCGAGGGCGAGCCGTACCGTGCCGTTCGTGTCGAAGGCGACGGCGGCGCCGCTGGCCAAGGCGGCGGCCCGGGTGATGCTGGGCGCGACGATCGCCGAGCTGCGCGCCGAGGGCATGCTGCCGGCCGAGGGAGACGGCGGCACGCTGCCGCTGGACGCGCCGATAGCGGTCAAGGAGGCGGTGCTTCCGTTCAACCGGTTCCGCGGTGTGGACACCGTGCTCGGCCCGGAGATGCGCTCGACCGGCGAGGTGATGGGCATCGACGAGTTCTTCGGCACGGCGTTCGCGAAGTCGCAGGCGGCCGCCTACGGCGCGCTGCCGACCAAGGGACGGGCCTTCGTCTCGGTCGCGAACAAGGACAAGCGGGCCATGATCTTCCCGGTGAAGGCACTGGCCGATCTCGGGTTCGAGATCCTGGCCACGGAGGGCACGGCCGAGGTGCTGCGCAGGAACGGCGTCCATGCCAAGATCGTGCGAAAGCACAGCGACGGAACCGGGTCCGACGGCGAGCCCACCATCGTGCGGCGGATCCTCGACGGCGAGGTGGACCTCATCGTGAACACCCCGTTCGGCGGCCCCGGCCAGTCCGGGCCGCGGCTCGACGGGTACGAGATCCGGACCGCCGCCGTGCTGCGCGGCATCGCGTGCGTCACGACCGTGCAGGGCCTGGCGGCCGCCGTCCAGGGCATTCAGCACATCGTCCGGGGTGATGTGGGCGTACGGTCGCTCCAGGAGCACGCCAGGAGGCTGAGGGAGTAGGCGAGTGGCCGGTAGTCCGGTACAGGTGACGGGCACGGTGCTGACGACGCGCCGGGTGGACGCCTACCATGCGCTCACGGTCGTCGCACCGGGCATCGCCGACCGGTTCCGGCCCGGCCACTTCGTCACGGTCGCGGCCGGCGGGCGCGACACGGCGATGCTCACCCGGCGGGCGCTGACCGTCCACGACGTCAAGCCCGACTACGGTGGCACGGTGGAGCTGGTCTTCGCCGTGCGCGGCGCGGGAACCGCCTGGCTGTCCGAGGTCAAGGCGCGCGACACGCTCGACATCGTCGGCCCGCTCGGCCGGCCCTTCCCGCTGCCCCGCGACCCGTGCACGTGCGTGCTGGTGGGCGGAGAGTACGGCTCTGCCTCGCTGTTCGCCCTGGGCGACGCCCTGCAGCTGCGCGGCTGCCGGATCGACTTCGTGCTCGGCGCCACCACGGCCGAGCGGGTCTTCGGCGCGCTGCGGGCCCGCCGGATGGGGGAGACGACGACGCTGACCACCGAGGACGGCTCGCTCGGCATGCGCGGCAGGGTGACCGACGTGCTGCCCGGCGTGATCGCCGACGTCCGGGCCGACGCGGTCTACGCGTGCGGCCCGATGGCGATGCTGCGCGGGGTGACCGCGGTGGCCGTCGAGTTCGGCATCCCCGTCCAGGTCGCCGTGGAGGAGCACATGGCCTGCGGCATCGGCGTCTGCATGACCTGCGTCGTCCCCGTGATCGGAGAGGACGGCGTGACCCGGATGCTGCGTTCCTGCGTCGAGGGCCCGGTGTTCCGCGGTGAGCGGGTCCGCTTCGACGACGTCGGGACGATCCCGTTCGACGCCCTCGGCGCCCCCGGAGGGCGCAATGTGTGAGTCCGGGCGGGGTGAGCCGACATAGGTGCCGACCTGCGGAGTTACCTGGCCCACGTGGAGCTGCCCAACCCCGTGCTGACGGCCTCCGGCTGCGGGGGGACGGGCCGGGAGCTCGCCCAGTTCTTCGACGTCGCCAGGCTCGGCGCGTTCGTGACCCGGTCGATCACGATGGCGCCCAGGGCCGGACGGCCGACGCCCCGGATGGCGGAGACCCCCTCGGGGCTGCTCAACGCCGTGGGCCTGCAGGGGCCCGGCGTCGAGGCATTCCTGGAGCGCGAGCTGCCCTGGCTGGCCGAGCGGGGCGCGCGCACCGTCGTGTCCCTCGGCGGCGGCACGGTGGCCGAGTTCACGGCGCTGTCGCGGCGGCTCGCCGACGCGCCCGGCATCACCGCCGTCGAGGTCAACCTGTCGTGCCCGAACGTCGAGGACCGCGGCAGGATGTTCGCCCGCGACGGCTCGGCCGCCGCCGAGGTGGTGGCGTCGGTGCGGGCCGCGATCAGGTACGACGTGCCGGTGATCGCCAAACTGTCGCCCGACGTCGCCGACATCGTGGCGGTCGCCCGGTCGTGCGTGGACGGCGGCGCCGACGCCCTCGCCATGATCAACACTCCGGCCGGCATGAGCATCGACGTGGACGCCATGCGCCCGGCGCTCGCCGCCGGGGCGGGCGGCCTGTCCGGCCCCGCCGTACGGCCCCTGGCGGTGCGCTGCGTGTGGCAGGTGCACGCGGCCCTGCCCGGGGTGCCGATCGTCGGCATGGGCGGCGTGACGACCGGCAGGGACGCCCTGGAGCTCATCCTGGCGGGCGCCTGCGCCGTCGCCGTGGGCACCGCGACCTTCCACGACCCGTACGCCTGCCCGCGCATCCTGAGGGAGCTCGAGGAGCTTCTCACCGAGCGCGGCTTCGACCGGCTGGCCGACGCCGTCGGCCTGGCCCACCGCCCCGCGGGGACGGGACCCCGCGGCAGGACCGATCTGGAGGAGAGTTCCCTGTGACCACGCCAGCTCCCGTCGCCGTCGCCCTCGACGCGCCCGACCTGGAAACCGCGGCCCGCTGGGCGGGCCTGGTGACGCCGCACGTCTCCACGGTGAAGGTGGGGCTGGAGCTCTACCTCCGGTACGGCCCCGACGTGATCGCGTCGGTGCGCGGCGCCAGCGGCGTCCGCGTCTTCCTGGATCTCAAACTCCATGACATCCCCAACACCGTGGCGGCGGCCGCCCGCGCGGTCGCCCGGCTCAAGCCCGCGATCCTGACCGTCCACGCGGCCGGCGGTCCCGCGATGATCCAGGCGGCCGTGGCGGCGGCGCCGGACGCCCAGATCGCCGCCGTGACGCTGCTCACGTCGCTCTCGGACGCCGATCTGCGCGAGATCGGCATCCAGGGACCGCCCGAGGACGCGGTGCGCCGTATGGCCGCCGTCGCCGTCGGCGCCGGCGCCCAGGCCCTCGTCTGCTCGCCACGTGAGGTCGCCGCCGTGCGGGCAGAGGTCGGTCCCGGGATCACGCTCATCACCCCGGGCGTGCGGCCCGCCGGCGCCGACACCCAGGATCAAGCAAGAGTAGCGACTCCGGAGGACGCGATCACCAGCGGGGCCGATCTTCTGGTGATCGGGCGGCCGATCACGGGTGCTCCGGACCCCGGTGCGGCCGCCGCCTCGATCGCCGCCGCGCTGCGTCGGATGACGGACAAACAGTGACTTTTCAATTACGAACAGTAGTAGTATCGATTTTGTGGCCAGAGAAACAGCCCTTCACGTTGCCGTACTGGCCTTGGACCAGCTAGTTTCCCCTCCCGTCCGAGTACATCGACAGAAATTCGAGGTGACCCGGCGTGGCTCTTCCTCCCCTGACCCCCGAGCAGCGCGCCGCAGCACTTGAGAAGGCTGCCAAGGCACGCAAAGAGCGTGCCGAGGTCAAGAACCGACTCAAGCACGGCGCGGTTTCCCTGGCCGAGGTTCTGAAGGACGGGCAGACCGATGACGTCATCGGCAAGATGAAGGTCTCGGCTCTGCTGGAGTCGCTCCCTGGCGTGGGCAAAGTCCGCGCCAAGCAGCTCATGGAGAAGCTGGGGATCGCCGAGTCCCGCCGTGTGCGGGGTCTCGGCGCGAACCAGCGCGCCTCCCTGGAACGAGAGTTCGGCGGTGCCGAGAGCTGATCTCGGCGTCGTACGGCTTGTTGCAAGGGGGTAACGGAGTGACCGACATGTCCACACACGGCGGTGACTCCTTGCCGCACGACCGACGCCTGACGGTCCTGTCCGGTCCGTCGGGTGTCGGGAAATCCACGGTCGTCGCCGAGCTCCGGCGGTCACACCCCGAGGTGTGGCTGTCGGTCTCGGTGACCACCCGGAAACCCCGTCCGGGTGAGACGCACGGCGTGGAGTACTTCTTCGCCGACGACGCCGAGTTCGACCGGCTGATCGCCTCCGGCGAGCTGCTGGAGTGGGCCGAGTTCGCCGGCAACCGGTACGGCACGCCACGCACCCCCGTGCTGGAGCGGCTGACCGCCGGGGTACCGACGCTGCTGGAGATCGATCTCCAGGGCGCGCGGCAGGTGCGTGCCGCGATGCCCGACGCGCTGCTGGTCTTCCTGGCCCCGCCGAGCTGGGCGGAGCTGGAGCGACGGCTGCGCGGCCGGGGCACCGAGCCGCCCGACGTGATCGCCAGGCGGCTCGAGATGGGGCGGCTCGAGATGGCGGCCGAGAAGGAATTCGACCTCACCATCGTCAACACGACCGTCAAGGACGTGTGCCAGCGGCTGATAGCCTTGATGCGAAGCCAGTTTTCCGGCTAGTAGGGTGTCCACGAACCTCGGCAGGGTCGGCCACCGCGCCGGAGGGAATCCGCGGCCCTCGCGAAGCCCGCGCCGCCGGGCGCGCCACCGCCGGTCCGCGCCCCCCTCCGCCGGCTCCCCGACCCCGGCGAACGTTCGCGGACAGCGCACTAGGCTCGACTTCCAAGCAGGGGAACACACAACGTGGCAAGCACAGTCGGCTACGCCGAAGGCATCACCAACCCGCCGATCGACACGCTGCTCGACATCGTCGACAGCAAGTACAGCCTGGTGATCATGGGTGCGAAGCGGGCACGCCAGATCAACGCCTACTACTCCCAGCTCGGCGAGGGCCTGCTGGAGTACGTCGGGCCGCTCGTGGAGACCCACGCCCAGGAGAAGCCGCTGTCCATCGCGCTGCGCGAGGTCAGCGAGGGCCTGCTCAGCGCCGAGCCCATCGAGTCCTGAGCCGGGCCGCCGTGCCTGCCGCTTCGGTGGTGCTGGGCGTCAGCGCCGGCATCGCCGTCTACAAGTCGTGTGAGCTGCTGCGCCTGTTCACCGAGTCCGGCCATGACGTGCGGGTCGTGCCGACCCGCGACGCGCTGCGCTTCGTCGGGGAGCCCACGTGGGCCGCGCTCTCCGGCAATCCGGTGACCACCGAGGTGTGGGAGTCCGTCCACGAGGTGCCGCACGTCCGCATCGGGCAGCGCGCCGACCTCGTGGTCGTCGCCCCCGCCACCGCGGACGTGCTGGCCAAGGCCGCGCACGGCCTGGCCGGCGACCTGCTCACCAACACCCTGCTGACCGCCCGCTGCCCGGTCGTGTTCGCGCCGGCGATGCACACCGAGATGTGGGAGCACCCCGCCACCCGCGCCAACGTCGCGACGCTGCGCGAGCGGGGCGCCGTCGTGATCGAACCGGCCGTCGGCCGGCTCACCGGGGCCGACACCGGGCCCGGGCGGCTGCCCGAGCCCGCGGAGATCTTCGAGGTGTGCCGCAGGGTGCTCGCCCGCGGCGCGCTCGCCGGCCGGGCCCTCGACCTGGCGGGCCGGCACGTGGTCGTCTCGGCGGGCGGCACCCGCGAGGCGATCGACCCGGTCAGGTTCATCGGCAACCGGTCCTCGGGCCTGCAGGGGTACGCCCTGGCCCGCACCGCGGTCGCCCGTGGCGCCGAGGTCACGCTGGTGTCGGCCAACGTCGCGCTGCCCGATCCCGCCGGAGTCAAGGTGCTGCGGGTCGAGTCGGCCCGCGAACTGCGCGAGGCCGTGCTCGACGCCGCCCGCGCCGGGGCTCACGGAGCCGACGCGGTCGTGATGGCGGCCGCCGTCGCCGATTTCAGGCCGGACCGGCACAGCGATACCAAGATCAAGAAATCGTCGGCCGAGCCGGACCCGATCCGCCTGGTGAAGAACCCCGACGTGCTGGCCGAGCTGGGCGAGCTGCGGCGGGACGCACGCCAGCGGGGCGGGCGCGAGCCGTACCCGCGGGTGATCGTCGGATTCGCCGCCGAGACCGACGACGTCCTGGCCAACGGCCGGGCCAAGCTGGCGCGCAAGGGCTGCGACCTGCTCGTCGTCAACCAGGTGGGGGAGGGGCTCGCGTTCGGGACGCCGGACAACGCCGCCGTCGTCCTCAGCGCCGACGGCGGGACCGTGGAGATCTCGCGGGGTCCCAAAGAGGATCTCGCCGACGTAGTCTGGGACTTGGTGGCGGAGCGCCTTTCCTGACAGCCCGCCACGGCAAGTGCGCGCTGCGAGGGAGCGACCGTCATGCCCGTGCCCGCCGCGATCAGAGAGCGCTGCCGCGCGATGCTCGGCCCGGGCGAGGACATCCGCTACGTGTTCCCGGCCCTCGCGCAGTCCCCTCCGGCGACGGCCGCCTTCCTGATCGTCGTGACGGACCGGTCGGTGACCCTGCTGTCGATGGCCGGCGGCGACGCGCCGTCCGGCGTGTGGGCGACCTACCCGCGCCGCACCCGGCTGGGGCCGATCGAGTTCCGATCCGGCCCGCGCATCGAGATCGACGGGATGGTGTTCGAGGTGGAGGTGGAGTACGCGGCCGTGGTGGCCGCCGCCGACGCCGAGGCGTTCTCCCCCGGCGACCTTCCCCGCGACCCCCTGCCCGACCTATGAACGCTAGACTCGCGTGAGCATCGCCCATCTTTAACGTCAGCAGCCGCTGCATGAGGAGCCACGAGTTGTCCCGTCGCCTGTTCACCTCCGAGTCGGTCACCGAGGGCCACCCGGACAAGATCGCCGACCAGATCAGTGACGCGATCCTCGACGCAATGCTCAAGGACGACCCCAAGAGCCGGGTCGCCGTCGAGACGCTGATCACCACCGGGCAGGTCCACGTCGCCGGCGAGGTGACGACGGAGACCTACGTCGACATCCCGGCGTTGATCCGCGACAAGATTCTGGAGATCGGTTACGACGCCTCCCACAAGGGCTTCGACGGCGCCTCCTGCGGCGTTTCCGTGTCCATCGGCGCGCAGTCGCCCGACATCGCCCAGGGCGTCGACACCGCCTACGAGCATCGCGCGGGCGAGGGGGCCGACGACTTCGACCGGCAGGGCGCGGGCGACCAGGGCCTGATGTTCGGGTACGCGTGCCGGGAGACGCCCGAGCTGATGCCGCTGCCGATCATGCTGGCCCACCGGATGGCCCGGCGGCTGGCCGACGTGCGCAAGAGCGGCCAGGTGCCGTACCTGCGGCCGGACGGCAAGACCCAGGTGACCATCGAGTACGACGGGGACACCCCGGTCCGCCTCGACACCGTGGTGGTCTCCACCCAGCACGCCCCCGAGATCGACCTGCGGGAGATGCTGACCCCCGACATCCGCGAGCACGTGGTGGAGCCGGTGCTGGCCGATCTGGAGATCGAGACCGAGGGCTACCGGCTGCTGGTGAACCCGACCGGCCGTTTCGAGATCGGCGGTCCGATGGGCGACGCCGGCCTCACCGGCCGGAAGATCATCATCGACACCTACGGCGGCATGGCCAGGCACGGCGGCGGCGCCTTCTCCGGCAAGGACCCCTCCAAGGTGGACCGCAGCGCCGCGTACGCGATGCGCTGGGTGGCCAAGAACGTGGTGGCGGCCGGACTGGCCGACCGCTGCGAGGTCCAGATCGCCTACGCCATCGGCAAGGCCCAGCCGGTGGGCCTCTTCCTGGAGTGCTTCGGCACGGAGAAGGCCCCGGTCTCCACGATCCAGAAGGCCGTCCTCGCCGTCTTCGACCTGCGTCCGGCCGCGATCATCCGGGACCTCGACCTGCTGCGCCCGATCTACTCCGAGACGGCCGCCTACGGACACTTCGGCCGGGAGGGCTTCTCCTGGGAGTCCACCGACCGGGCCGACGCGCTGCGCGCGGCGGCCGGGCTCTGACCGCTCCGCCGTACGATCCCGGGCCCCGCGGAAGTTTCGAGCCTGCGAGAGACTTTCGTGGGTGGGGCTCCGGCCGCCGGACGTCGTCCGCGTCTGATAGGACGTAGGACGTGAGTGTGCCGTCGCAGGAGGCGCTCGTGCCCGCGCCGGCGGCGAGCGGCCGCAAGGGGGCCCGTCAGGCGGCCGGCGACCTTCCGGTCGCCCGGGTCGTCGTCGACACCCCGCTGCCGCATCTGGACCGGCCGTTCGACTACCTGGTGCCCGCGACGGCCGATGCCGTCGCGGTGCCGGGCTGCCGGGTGCGGGTCCGCTTCGCGGGGCGGCTCACCGACGGTTTCCTGCTGGAGCGGGTCGCCGGGAGCGAGCACCGGGGACGGCTCGCCTTCCTGGAACGGGTGATCTCCCCGGAACCGGTCCTGACGGCCGAGATCGCCGGGCTCGCGCGCGCGGTGGCCGACCGCTACGCCGGCACGATGTCGGACGTCCTGCGGCTGGCGATCCCGCCGCGCCATGCCCGGGTCGAGGCCGAGGCGAGGGCACCGGCCCCCGTGTCATGGGAGCCGGCGCCCCCGGCCGAGGAGGATCGGAGCGGGTGGGCCGCCTATCAGGCGGGGCAGTCGTTTCTGACCGCCCTGGCGGAGGGGCGCTCGCCGCGCGCCGTCTGGACGGCACTGCCCGGTGCCTCCTGGCCGGAGGCGATCGCGGCCGCGGCGCGGGCGACGCTGGCGAGCGGCCGCGGCGTGGTGATCGTGCTGCCCGACGGCAAGGACGTGGCCATGCTGGCCCCGGCGCTGGGGAGCACCCCGCACGTCGCGATCACCGCCGACCTCGGACCGGCGGAGCGCTACCGCCGCTGGCTCAAGGCCCTGCGTGGAGAGATCGGGATCGTGGTCGGCAACCGTCCCGCCGCCTTCGCGCCGGTGGCCTCCCTGGGCCTGGCCGTCATCTGGGACGACGGAGACGATCTGCACGCCGACCCGCATGCGCCGTACCCGCACGCCCGCGAGGTGCTGGCGCTGCGCGCCCACCGCGCGCAGGCGGGCCTGCTGATCGGCGGCCACGCCCGGAGCACGGAGGCGACCATGCTCGTCGCGACGGGCTGGGCGCGGTCGCTCGCCCCGCGGCGCGAGGAGATCCGGGCCAGGGCTCCGAGGGTGCGCCCGGCCGGCGACGACGCCGAACTCGCCCGTGACGAGGCGGCCAGGGCCGCGCGTCTGCCGTCCATCGCCTGGCAGGCGCTGCGGCGCGGCCTGGACAGCGGCCCGGTGCTCGTCCAGGTGCCCAGGAGGGGATATCTGCCCGCGCTCGCCTGCCGGACCTGCCGCGGCCCGGCCCGCTGCCCCGCCTGCCGCGGGCCGCTGGCCCTGCGCGGTGGGCACGCCATGCCGTACTGCCGCTGGTGCGGCCGGATCGCGGGCGGCCGGCGCTGTCCGTCCTGCGGCGACGACCGGATCCGCGCGCTGATCGTGGGGGCCCGCCGCACGGCGGAGGAGCTCGGCCGGGCGTTCCCGTCCTTCCCCGTCAAGACGTCGGGGCGGGACGGCGTGCTCGCCGTGGTCGGGCCGGCGCCCGCACTGATCGTGGCCACCCCCGGTGCCGAGCCGGTGCCCGAGGGCGGCTACGCGGCGGTCGTGCTGCTCGACGGGTGGGCGCTGCTCGGCCGGCCGGACCTGCGCGCGGCGGAGGAGGCGCTGCGGCGCTGGATGAACGCCGCTGCGCTCGCCCGGCCGGGGGCCGAGCTCGTGGTGCTGGCCGACTCGGCCGTCCCGGCCGTACAGGCCCTGCTGCGCTGGGACCCGATCACCTTCGCCGAGCGCGAGCTCGCCGACCGCGCCGAGCTGGGCTTCCCTCCGGCGGTGCGGATGGCCACGCTGACCGGCCCGGCCGCAGCGGTCCGGGAGACGCTGGCCGACGTGGCCCTGCCTCCGCAGGCCCAGGTCCTCGGCCCGGTCCCCGTGGAGGGGGAGGTGGAGCGTGCCATGGTCCGGGTGCCGCGCGACCGGGGGTCGGCGCTCGCCCGCGCGCTCAAGGCCGCGAGCGGGGCGCGATCAGCGCGCAAGGCCGCCGACACGGTGCGGGTGGCGGTCGACCCGCTGGACCTCATCTAGCCACCCCCATTCCCCCGTGATCTTGTAGTTGCTCGCAGAGATCCCCTCCCACCTGGCCGAATACCATTCGTGATCTTGCAGAAACTCGCAGCGATGGCCCCACGCCTGGCATTTCGACTTCCGTGATCTCGCAGTGGGGTCGATACTGCGAGATCACGGAGTGTATCCGCGCAGCTCAGGGATCGTCTCCGTGAAAAACTGCAAGATCACGAATGGTAAAAACGCAGGCCGGTGACGTTGCGTGCAAGTAAATGCAAGATCACGCGGAGAAGGGGGTGCGGATCACGCGGGGAAGGGGTCAGGCGCGGGTGGAGTGGGACCTCTCGGCGAGAGCTCGGAGGTTCCGTACGGCCTGGGCGGGGTCGTCGGCCCCGTAGACGGCGTTGCCCGCCACGAAGACGTCGGCCCCGGCCTCGGCGCAGCGCTCGATCGTCGTCTCCGACACGCCGCCGTCGACCTGGAGCCACACCTCGCCACCGAACTTGTCGATCAGCGCACGGGCCCTGGAGACCTTCGGCAACATGATGTCCAGGAACCTCTGCCCGCCGAAACCCGGCTCCACGGTCATGACCAGCAGCATGTCGACCTCGGGCAGCAGGTCCTCGTAGAGCTCCACCGGGGTGGCCGGGTTCAACGCCAGACCCGCCCTGGCCCCGGCCGTGCGGATCGCCCGCAGCGTGCGCACCGCCGCCCTGGCCGCCTCCGCGTGGATGGTGACGCTGGCCGCGCCCGCCTCCGCGTAGTCCGGCGCCCACCGGTCCGGCTCCTCGATCATGAGGTGGCAGTCGAGCGGTGTCGTGGTCGCCTTGAGCAGCGACTCCACGACCGGAAGGCCGAGCGTGAGGTTGGGCACGAAGCGGTAGTCCATGACGTCGACGTGCAGCCAGTCGGCGATGCCCTCGACCCTCGCCGCCTCGTCGGCGAGGCGGGCGAAGTCGGCGGACAGGATGCTGGGCGAAATCTGTACGGCCATAGTGCCTGCAGTCTATTTCGCCCGGAACAGGGCCAGGAACATGGCGTCGGTGCCGTGCCGGTGCGGCCAGAACCGCACGTGGGGGCCGCCGCCGAGCCCCGGCGCCTCCGGCAGGAACTCCCGCGCGTCGAGCACCTCCGCCCGCTCGGGCGGCACCTCGTCCACCACGGCGGTGGTCTCGGCCAGGTGCGGGGAGCAGGTCACGTAGGCCACCACCCCGCCGGGCCGTACGGCACGCAGGGCCGAGTCGAGCAGCAGGCGCTGCAGCCGGGTCAGCTCGGGGATGCTCCGGGGATCGCGCCGCCAGCGGGCCTCCGGCCGCCTGCGCAGCGCGCCCAGACCGGTGCAGGGGGCGTCGAGCATCACCCGGTCGAACGTGCCGGGCCGCCACGGCGGCCGCGTCCCGTCGGCGGTCACGACCGCGGCGCCCCGGGTCGTCCCCCAGACGAGCCGGGCGCGGTGATACTGGACGTCAGCGGCGAGCAGCCTCGCCCCGCGCTGCTCGGCCACCGCGTCGAGCAGCCCCGCCTTGCCGCCGGGTCCCGCGCACATGTCCAGCCAGTCGCGGTCACGGTCGACGGGCACTCTGGTGAGCGCGAGCGCGACGAGCTGGCTCGCCTCGTCCTGGACGGCGGCGCGCGCCTCGCCCACCGCGGGGATCGAGCCCGGGTCCCCCTCGGGCAGATAGGCGCCGTACGGCGAGTAGGCCGCCGGCTCGGCACCCGCCGAGATCAGCTCATCGACGGAGCAGCGGCCCGGACGGGCCACCAGCGCCACCCGGGGCCGCTCGTTGTCGGCCGCCAGCAGCGCGGCGGTCTCGTCCACGTCGCCGCCGACCGCGTCGCGCAGCGCGTTGACGATCCACCGGGGATGACTGTGGGCCACGGCCAGATGCCCGGCCGCGTCCTCGTCGAGCGGCGGGGCCACGATGGCGAGCCACTCCTCCAGCGTGCGGCCCGCGACCTTGCGCAGCACGGCGTTGGCGTAGCGCGAAGGGCCTGGGCCGACCCGGTGCCTGACCAGGTCGATCGTGGCGCTGACCGCCGCGTGCGGCGGGATGCGGGTGCGCAGGAGCTGGTGCACGCCGAGCCGGACGGCGTCCAGCAGCGGCGGGTCGACGTGTTCCGGCGCCCGGTCGCTGCACGCGGCGATGATCTCGTCGTAGGTGCCGAGACCGCGCAGCGTGCCGTAGGCCAGCTCGGTGGCGAGCGCGGCGTCCCGGCCCACGATGCCGCGTTTGCGCAGCAGCGCGGGCAGCAGCAGGTTCGCGTACGCGTCGCGCTCGTCGACGGCCCTCATCAGGTCGTAGGCCGCGTTCCTGGCCGCGTCGGGCCGGCCGGACCGTTGCCTTCCCGAGCCGGGCCGGCCGGATCCCTGCCCGCCGGATCCCTGCTTACCGGAGCCCTGTCTGCCGGTCGGGCGCCGTCCAGAGTGCTGCCGGGTCATCGGAAGCGCTCCGAGTCGCCGGGTGCGCCGCCGACGCGGACGCCGCGCGCCCACTCGACCGCGGTCATCACCCGCTTGCCCTGCGGCTGCACCTCGCCGAGCTCGACCGGATGGGTGCCGGTGCCGGCGAGGACGGCGTTCTTCGCCGCGATGATCTCGCCGGGGGCGGGCGAGGCCGATGCCTCCGGCGCGAGCCGTACGGGGCCGATCTTGATCCGCTGACCGCGGAACTCGGTCCACGCGCCCGGGGCGGGCGTGCAGGCGCGCACCAGCCGGTCCACCCGCATCGCGGGGGCCGCCCAGTCGACGCGCGCGTCCTCGACCTCGATCTTCGGTGCGATGCTGACCCCGTCGGCCTGCTGCGGGCGGGCCTCCAGCGTGCCGTCCTCGACGCCGTCGAGCGTCGCCGTGAGCAGCCCGGCCCCCGACTCGGCGAGCCTGGCCAGCAGCGCACCGCTGGTGTCATCCGGCCGGACCGGCTCGGTCACACAACCGAAGACCGGGCCGGCGTCCAGCTCTTTGACGATCCGAAAGGTGGTCGCGCCGGTGATCTCGTCGCCGTGCAGTACGGCATGCTGAACCGGCGCGGCACCCCGCCACGCGGGCAGCAACGAGAAATGCAGATTTATCCAGCCGAATGGCGGAATATCCAGAGCGGCTTGCGGGAGCAAAGCGCCATAGGCGACCACCGGGCAGCAGTCCGGATTTATCGCCCGCAACCGGTCGAGGAAGTCCGGGTCGGCGGCCTTCGCCGGCTTCAGCACCTCGATGCCCGACTCCTCGGCCAGTTGGGCCACCGGGCTGGGATGGACGTGGCGTCCCCGGCCGGATCTGGCGTCCGGGCGGGTGACGACGGCGACGACCTCGTGGCGGGGCGAGTCGAGCAGCGCCCGCAGCGACGGGAGCGCGGTGTCCGGGGTGCCGGCGAAGACCAGGCGCACTACAGGGCCTTCCCGTAAGTGGCGTGCGGCGAGACCTTGACGACGGGTGCGGAAAGGCCGCTCCACTCGGCCTCCCGGATGGCCTTCATCGCGAGCTTGCGCTGCTTGGGATCCATCCGGTCGATGAACAGCACGCCGTCGAGATGGTCGGTCTCGTGCTGGAAGCAGCGGGCCATCACCTCGGTGCCCTCCAGGACGACCGGCTCGCCGTGCATGTTGAAGCCCTTGGCGACCGCCCTGATCGCGCGGGGGGTCGGGAAGGACAGGCCGGGGAAGGACAGGCAGCCCTCCTCGCCCTCCTCGTCGATCTCGTCCGACAGGTCGAGATCGGGGTTGATCAGGTGCCCGAGCTGCTCGTCCACGTAGTAGGTGAACACCCGGAGCCCGACGCCGATCTGCGGCGCCGCCAGTCCGGCGCCCGGGGCGTCCATCATCGTGTCGGTCAGGTCCTTGACGAGCCTGCGCAGCTCCTTGTCGAAGTCGACCACCGGCTCCGCCGGCGTGCGCAGCACCGGGTCACCGAAAAGGCGGATCGGCTGAATGGCCAACGATCGGCTCCGTTCACATCACGACGTCGAATATCGCTTCAGTCTAGGGGGTGTTCGGCGAATGCGTCCGTCGCCAACACGGTCCGGGCGGATGCGTCACAGGGCGGAGAAACACGACCTAAGGGCGTGAGCGGACCTTCATCGCCGTCTTCCTGGCCGTCTTGGCGATCAACGGGTCGGGGTGATGCCGGCCCAGCATCTCCAGCACGGCGAGGGTGTCGGGGTGATCCACCCGCCCCATTTCGGGGACCAGCGCGAGCAGGTCCTCCCCGAGGATGTCGAAATGGGCCACCGAGTCGATGGGGGCGCCCAGGTAGAGCAGGGCGGCGAGGGTGTCGACGGCCACCCAGGCGCCGTCGCCCTCACCCAGCGCCGGGGCGTCCAGATCGCGGACGCCCAGCCAGGCCGCGGCGTACCGCCACATCATCGGCTCGCTGAGGGCTTCGCGTACCGCCTGCTCGGCCTCCGGGCCCAGCTCCTCGAGGATCGTCCCGGCCGTGCCCCGCTGGGCGGCGTTGCCGGACGAGGCTATCTTGATCAGCTCGCGGGCGGCGTCCTCGGGGGCCCGGTGCTCCAGCCACAGCGTCGCCGCGCTGGCCGAGGCCCGGCCGGTGAGCATGGCCTCGATCAGCTCTCCGGCGGTGTGTCCGGCGAAGGCCACGACCTCGCCGAGGGAGGGCGCGTCGTGCCCCTCGCGCAGCAGGTCGCGGCGTACGGCCCAGACGCCGGGCTCGGTGAGCCGCACGAGATCGCCGGTCAGCTCGATCAGCCCGCAGTACTCCAGCAGCGCCATGGCCTCGGCCAGCTCGCCGGGCAGCGTCATCCGCAGCCGCCTGAGCTCGGACTGCTGGGCGCCGCAGCCGACCTCGTGCGCCTGGAGGATGCCGCCCGCCAGGTTCGCCATCGGCATGCCCTCCCGGACGGAGTAGATGGTCGCGAGGATCTCGGTGAGATGCTCGTCGACGACCCGGGAACCGGTCAGGCCCTCCTCCGTGCGGTCGAGCACGTCCATGACCACGCCGTCCCAGAACTCCATGGGATCGGTCATCCCGGGGCCGGGCCGGACGCTCTTGCCCGGGGTCACGTCGAGCAGCCGGCCGTTGACCGCGACCACCCACAGCAGGCGGAGCCGCGCGGCGTCCAGCCCGAGCTCGGCCACGGCCGCGCGGGCGTCGCCGTCGATCAGCAGCCCCTGCCCGGTGACCTCGCGCACGCCGGTCCAGTCGGCCAGCCGCACGGCGTCGCGCACGATGGGCGCGTCGCGCACCACTCGCGCCAGCTCCTCGTCCGGGGCGAGCTCGACGGGCGGGAATGTGAGCACGTCGCTGTCGGCCATTGCAGCAACTTACTCCACTGCGCTCACTCGACGCACCGGCTTCACCCCATGCGCCGGTGTCACCGGATGGCGCGCGAACGCGCCTTGAACGCGGCCTTCCTCGCCGCCTTGGCCGTCATCCGGTCCGGGAGGGAGTTGCCGAGCAGTTCCAGAACCTCGACGACATCGGGGTGATCGACCCGCCACATGTCCTCGATCAGATGGGCGGGCGGCCCGGAGACGGCGATGTTCTCCGCGAAGCCGTCCGGGTCGGCCTCGGCCGCCGGCAGCGCGAGCGCCAGCATGTCGACCGTGACCCACAGCACCTCGTCGTGGGTGAGCGTGGGGGCGTCCAGGCCCCGGGCGGACAGCCAGTGGACGGCGTGCGGCCGCAGCTCCGGGTCGTCGAGGCAGGACCGGACGACCGGGGCCGCCTCCACGCCCAGCCGGTCGACGATCGTGACGGCGATCCCGCGCACCTCGGCCGGCGCGCCCGCCACCGCGGCGAGCAGTTCCGCCGCGGCCTGCTCGGGGGTGCGGCGGGCCAGCCACGCCGCGACGTCGCGCTCGGCCGCCTCGGCGGGCAGCCCGTCGCTGATGAGGCCCGCGATCAGCCCGCTCGCGTCGCCTTCTGCGAGGTCCGGCGCGATCGGCGCGTCGAGCCCCATGTCCGAATAGATCTCCCGCAGTCCCCACAGCCCCTGCGGGGTCAGGGCCAGGCCGTCCTCGCTGATCTGGACCGTTCCCGCGTAGGAGAGGGCGGCCAGCGCCCCGCTCAGCCGCTCCTCGGTCAGCCCGTCCTCGGCCGGCCCGTCCTCATCCGGTGCGGGAGACCGGCCGATCGCGACCTCGCGCAGATATTCGGCGACCGCGTCGGCCGGGACCGGCGCCTGCAGCCGGTAGAGCAGGTCGTGCACCGAGTAGAGCTCCTCGTCCACGGCGGCTTCCCCGGTAACGGCCACCGGCGCCTCGATGAGGAACTCCACGGCCGCCGCCCACAGGTCGAACACCTCTTCGTCCGGCCGGGCGGCCAGCGGCCGGAACCCGTCGGCCGCCACGACGGTCGTTCCCTCGACCCGGGCCAGCCCGAGGTCGAGCGCGAGCCGCCAGGCCAGGGCCGGCCGTGCCACGCCCGCCTCCGCCGCCAGCGCGCGCGCGTCCCTGACCCGCAGCGCCTTGCGGGTCGTCGTCGTGCGTCCGCCGTCCACCAGCCATCTCACGATGAGGTGGGCGTCGCGCAGCAGCGGTGTGTTCCGTACGGCTGCGGCGATCTCGTCGGCGGGCGGAAGCCGTACGGCGGGCAGGGGAGCGCAGCCGGGGCAGTCGCACTCGGCCGGGCCGCCGGGCTCGACCAGTTCGAGGGAGTCGGGGCCGATGGCGCTGAAGATGCTCTTGGCCATGCCGAACTTGGTGGTGTCGGCGAGCGCCCGGGGCATCTCGGGCTCGATCTCGTCGATCGTCTCCCGCATCCTGGCGGCGACCTTGCCGGCGATCTCCCCCGTGTCGAGCAGGAACTCGACCAGCGTGCGGGCCGCCGCGATGGTCTCCGGCGCGCTTTCCGGCGGGGCGATGACCTTCCGCGGATAGATCTCCAGCAGGAGCTCCTCGAAGGTCCCCGGCCGGAAGTCGCCGAGTTCCCGCACCTCCAGATAGTCGCTGGCGTAGTCGCACAGCAGGCGGACCTCGTCGACGTCGACCTCCACGCCCCTGTCGCGCCCCCACATACGAAGGCCGTCGATGGCCCGGTTCACCCATTCGATCGACACAGGGAGACGCTAACGGCTCGCTGCGCCCATAGCGAATCGGTCAACCCCTCCGGAGGGCGGG
>NZ_BCBX01000061.1:0-33821 GCF_001417795.1 Sphaerimonospora mesophila
AGTAGGGCTCTCCTCATTCGCGAGATACGCCTGAAGCAGGGTGAAGCCTGGCATCGCCTCGTGCGGCAGGACTCCCACGGTGAACACTTCCGGGTCGTCGAAAACCGGCTCCCCGCTTGGGCGGCGCGCGTACGGAACCCGCCCGTAGTCCACGCCGTCGTCTCGGTCGCAGCTCATCCAGGTGATGGCTTCCTGTTCGCCTTCCCTCAGGGGGTGGTTCGACACTGCTCGCATGGCCACGGTGCTCGGTGGCTTGAACACCCATACCTGCGGTACGGCAAGCACCCAGCGGGCCGCGTCGATCTCGTGGGCTTTGGCGGCAGCCCGCGTCTCGAAGGCGGCGGCGGTCAGCTCGTCACGGAGGTAGTCATAATCGCTGAGCACGAGCTTGCGCGCACCGTCCAACGCAACGATGGCAGGGCAGTCACGGGCGAGGATGCTCTTCTCCAGCCGCTCGACCACCTGGTTAAGCAGGCTTTCCGTCTCGTCGTTCATCGCGCCCTCCGAACGTTCGCCGCCGTGCCTGATCCTGCCCTATTAGGCGTCAAGTCAGAGGCTTGCACGTCACGGCATCTTGTCGCCGATCCTTGCACCACGGTGCTTTCATGCCCGTATGTCTAACACCGGGACTCATTCATGGTCCCCAGGTCACAGATCAGGTCCGGCGACCTGCTCTTCTTCGCCTACAGCCCCGCGACCCCCTGCACGATCCACCACGTCGCATCGTCTCCAAGCACCTGATACACGCTCCGCCATCGGCAGCGCTGCCGTAGGGGTCGAAACCTGGGCTGGTGCCCCCTGCCGAGAACTCCAGTTCATCGGTGCCGTTCGCCCCTACCTGACTCATTGTCGGAAATGTCGGTTCAGTCGGCTTTGTCGGCGGGAACCACTAGAGTTCCTGTGACAGGGGAGGCGAGACGTTGACTGCACTGTGGGAAGCGATCGACCAGTATCTGGCCGACCGTGCTCCGAAAGACTGGGAGAAGGCCGAGGTTCGCCGTTACCGGCAGCGGATCCACGAGATCTTGAACTCAGAATTCCGCCTGATGTCATTCTTTCAGAGCGGATCGTTCCAGCACGGCACTGCGGTCACTCCGCATAGCGACGTCGACTACATGGTCCGCATCCACTTCGAGGACAAGCCGAACTCGTCGAACACGATCCTCGACAAGATGCGTGACGTTCTGAAGCGCGAACTATGGGAAGCAAACAAGGTGTTTGTAGCGCGACCCACGGTGACCTTGCAGTTTACGGGCTTCGTGACGAACTACGAGATCACTCCGGCGTATCTGCTGCGTGGAGACAGCGATGAGAACCGGGTGGTGCTAATTCCGGATTCCGGCGGCGAATGGCGGGAGGCCGCACCTCAGGCGCACAACAAGTTCGTGGCTGAGATGGACCGCAAACACACTGGCGACGTCCGGAAGATCGCCCGGCTACTCAAGGCATGGAAGTACGAACACGCAGTCCCCATCTCGTCCTTCTACCTTGAGATGCGGTGCGCGGAGTACGGCAAGAACAACGCCAACATCTGGGCGCTCAGCACGCTTCGAACCATCGTCGGAAGCATGATTAGTAACGGCCTCGCAGCCATGAACGATCCGACGAAATTGGTTTCCCGCATCACCGCCTGCTCTGGTGAGTCGAACCGGCTTACGGCAATTACCCGACTGCGTGCCTTGAAGAAGCACCTCGATGCAGCCTATGGGGCCTGGCTGGCCGGTGAGTCGAAGAGGTGGGAAATGAACCAGGCCCTACGAGCGGTCTGGGGCACCGGCTTCCCGTACTGTGACCCTAGATCTTAGTAGAGGAATACATGGCAAGTAGTCAGCCGACGCCTATCGCGACCGCACAGAACACGGACTATTCACGGCGACTCCTCGCGGCACAGTCCCGCCTTTACACCGATGCCAAGCGTATCCATGATGTCCGGGTCGCGACCGTCGTTGTGCTTGCCATCGCAACCGTCGCCCTTGCCCTTACGCTCCCAGACCTTCGTCTGGTGGTTGGGACAATTGGTGGTGCGCTAACTTTTCTCTGGTCGATAATGGCCAGCGGTAGAGAGAAGCGTCGCCGTCGTGAGGCGGTTTATGTGCAGGAGGAGTTCGACACTCACGTCTTCGGCCTCCCGTGGAACAACTTCGCCGCCGACCACCCGTCACCGACTGTCATCGTCGAGTCCGCTGCCCGGTATCGCGGGAACCGAACGAAGGACTGGTACCCGGACACCCGCAATGTGGTCCGCCCATTGGATGTTCTGATCTGTCAGCGGAGCAACCTGGGATGGGGGTCGTCAATGCACCGACTCTACGCCGCGTGTCTGACCGGTGCCGTGGTCTTACTGGTTGTGGCTGGCGTGGTCGTTGCTCTGATAGCCCGACTGTCGGCAGCCGACGCTCTAACCGCAGTCCTGATCCCTTTCCTGGGACCAGTACGCGAACTCGTCGAGATGGTTCAAGCAAACCGGGACAGCGGAGACATGAAGGCCAAGACGGAGGCGAAGGTACTTGATCTATGGAGCCGGGGGTTGAAAGACGCAGGTGCCGTAACAATCGACGATTGCCGTGCAGTGCAGGACCGCATCTTGAGCATCCGGCAGAGCAATGCGCACGTTCCGGACTGGCTCGACAACATACGCCGCAGCCACAACGAGGCCCTGATGCAGGAAAGCGCTGAGCACATGATTGAGGAGGCCGTCCGACATGGTCGGACATACTGACCTCAGTGCGGTTCATTGTCGTACTTATGTTCTGACCTTGGCTCGCGTTTCTACTGTAATAGTCTGGTGGGCGCAGTCCTCCATGAGCCGTTCGAGGTACGGCTCCCGCAACCAGCCGAGGCGGGAGCCATACGATTTCGACATTCAGGGTTACGCCGCGGTGGCGTGGAATGGGCGGTCGAGGATCTTGGACAGGGTGAGCAGGGTGCTTTGATCGAGGTCGTCGACGCCGCCGGTGACGGCGCGGAGCATGTTGCGTTCGGCTCGCTCGGCGCCGCGTACGTGCTGCTCGTGATGGGTGAAGGTGTTCACCGCTTGGACCACGCCCCAGGCTGTGCCGCTCCAGGGGGCTACTCGGTGGTCGTGGTCCCAGAGCTTGGTCAGGGTGTCGCGCTTGTGTTCGGCCATGGTGCGGCTGCGGCCTCGCTCGTCGGGCGTCGGCACGTGGGCGTCCAGGAACTTGTTCCACTCCCGCCGGGTGACCTCGACCTGGCACAGGCCGCGTACGGCGGCGGAGAACTCATCGGCCAGCGTGTACACGATGTTCAATGCGTCACGGGCCTCGGCGAGCCGCAGCCGTGAGTGCCGCGAGTGCTTGATCTTGACCTGCTGTCCGCGTTCGGCGAGGCCGGCGGCCATGGTGTTGTCGCACACGATGCTCGTTACCGCCCGTTTGAACGTGGTGGCCAAGGATCCGTCGAAGGAGGTCGCGCCGAACAGGTGGGGGCGGAACTCGACGCCCTCGGGTGTGACCACGTTCTCGGGGATTTCGACCGACACCCAGGCGACCGCCCCGTTCTTCAGCAGCCCGGCTGAGCCGATCGACAGGTCGGAGTCCAGGAGCCGGGAGATGGTGTTGATCAGCCATTCGACGTAGGGATGCGGCTCGTACCCGTCGGAGAAGATGCCCATGACGTGGCCGTTGTCGCTCCGCACGATCGCCTGCCTGCCGGGTACCTGGGCGAGCCCGCCGCGCGGGTCCTCCACGTAGACCGGGCTGGACAACGCCTCCCAGTCGAACAGCCGCCGCTTGACGTCGTCGACGGGGATCGGGCCGGGGTAGTGGTTGGTTTCCTCCCCTTGCATGCTGGCGCGGTAGTGCCAGGCGGTGCCGCGCTTGTCGGTGAAGCCGATCAGCGTGTTGGCGTTCAGCCACTCCAGAGTTTCCTTGGACATGGTCCTTCTCCAATTTCGGTGGAAATGAGAAAGGCACCGGCCGTAGGCCGGTGTCGTTGCGTCGGTGGGTGTTGTGCGCTGGGCGGGACGTGGCCGGATCCGTTTCGGCTCCGCTTCCCGGGCGGGGGTTCGGGTGCGCTCGCGGTGTTCGGGTGCTGGTCAGGTGGCGCGGTGCTGTACGGCGTAGGCCATGCGTTCGGTGAGTTCGCGGTCGGCGTTGCGGATCTCGATGGTGCTGGTGGTGGTGTCGCCGTGCACGGTGAAGGTGCCGATGGTGGTGCCGAGCCGCCAGCGGATGACGGTTTCGTGTTCTTTCTCGGTGAGTGTCGCGTCCGGCAGCAGGGACAGCAGGGTTTCGGCGAACTCGGCCCGGGTGCCGTTCTCGGCCGTCCGGGCGGCGAGCCGTTCACAGCAGGCGGCCAGGTCTTTCCGGTAGTCGGGCAGGAGACGGCGCTCGATCCTTTTGGCGATGAACTTGGCCCCGCGGGCGGCTGTCACAGTGATCTCGTGCCGTCGCAGGTTGAGGAGCAGGCTGCGGCTTCCGTCGGGGTAGATGCCGAGCACTCTGATGCGCCCGTTCTGATTCCAGATCGGGTGCACGACGAGCCGGACGCCGGCCGGTCCCATCAGGTAGGCAGGATGGCCGGGCCGGACCAGTGGCGTAAAATCTTCAAGGTGTTCGGCGACCTCGAATACGAGCTCGTCGACCTCCCCTTCGTTCACGGGTAGATCTCCTTTCCTATTGTTGGTTGGCAAGTTCGGGAGTGGGCTGATCTCACCCGAAAGGAATAGCGTTGTGAATTTCCGGCCGGAAGCTGCGGCTTCCGGTCGCTCATTGCTTACATCTAAATACGGAAGGCGGGACGGCTCGAACGTCCGCACCTACGGGACTAGCGCGCGTTCTGAGCAGCGTGGACAGCCCGGATAGTGGCATGCGTGGTGCCGAGGTCGGTGGGTGCCGTGCGCTTGCACAGCACCCACCGACCGTTATCGCCACCGCCTATTTATTGCTGTTCTTCGTTGCGGAGCCGTTCTTGCTCGGTGCGGAATCGGTAGATGTCGCGGCCGGGTGTGGTGCATTCCTGGCAGCGGCAGCTGTATTTGTGGATGTCGCTGACGTGGAAAATCTGGACGCGGTTTTCCCATGGTGTGGGGTACAGCGATTCGTCCAGTTCTACGCTGGCGCGTCCACGCTTTTCGTTGACCTCGGTGACCTTTCCGGGGTAGAAAAACGGGGACTGGTAGGGCTCCGACCACCAGGGCCGTACTGGGATGTGGAGGAAGGGCCGGACCAGGACGCGGTCACCGACCTTCACCACTGTCGGCCCCCTTCCACAGCTCCAGCGCGCCCGCCGCGTCGTCGAGGCCGGGACGGTCGGCACCGCGCAGGTCTGCCAGCGTCCAGGCCACCCGCAGCAGCCGGGGAAACCCCTCTACCGTCAGCAGCCCCGTGTTCACGGCGGAGCGGAGCAGTTCGACGGCCTCGGGCTCGGCGGCAAAGCTGGTCCGTAGCTCCAGCGCGGGAACCTCGGTGTTGGTCCGCCAGGGTGTTTCGGCCAGCCGGTGGGCTGCCCGTACCCGGGCTGCGACCACCCGTGCGGCTACCGCCGCGCTCGACTCGCCGACTCCCCCGCTGCTGTTCTCCCACCCGACCGGGGCTCGTACGGCGATGCGTGGCAGGAGCAGGGCCAGCCAGCGCAGGTAGCGGCGTCTGTCCACCGGCGTGCACGCGCACGGTTGCTCTTGCGGGCACGGACAGCGGCGGACGTCGAGCACGAGCGTGAACCGCGCCGGATACCGGACGGTGCGGCCGAGCCCGGTGATGCGGACCTCTCCGGTGTCCATGGGCCGGCTCAGCCCGTCCAGCGTGGGACGGGCGAACTCGGGTGCGTCGGCCAGGTGCAGCACGCCGCGGTGGGCGAGCGAGACCGCGCCGGGGCGGTTTCCGGCGACGCTGCCGAAGATCGCCGCAGGTGTGGACGTGTGGTGCGGCGAACTGATCGGCACCCTGGCCCCCGGCGTCTTGTTAGACCGTCCAGCCAGTGAGTAGATCTCCGCGACCTCCCGGGCAGCCTCCCGTGACAGCGGCGGCAGGATGCCCGGCAGGCGTTCGGCGAGCATCGTGGCCGGGCCGTCCGCGACGAGGAACAGGTGGTGCCCGCCCGCCGCGCACACCTCCAGCGCGCGGCGGGCGGCCTCGTTTCCGGGAACATCGGCCAGATCCAGCCCTTGCCTGGGTGGCGATGCGGTCGCCAGGGGTTCGGGCGGGCGGTAGCGGTAGCCGTCCAACGTCCCGTTCCGCAGCCGTTCGATCACCTCGCCCAGCCGGGTCACGGGGATCACCACGGCTCCGGGTATCTGCGCCGCTTCCGGCGCGCAGCCGGCGGGCACGACCACCGTTCTGATTCCTGACGTCACGGCGGCGCGGACGGCGGGCAGGACGCCCCTGATGGGGCAGATCCCGCCGTCCAACGCCAGTTCTCCGAGGAACACCCGTCCGGCGATCCGCTCGGGCGGGACCACGCCGGAGGCGGCCAGGGTGGCCAGGGCCAGCGCGAGATCGGCCGCTGCGTCGTAGACCGGCGGAATCGCCGGACTCACGCTCGCGGTGACCTTGGCGTCCGGCCAGGCCGTACCGCTGTTGAAGATCGCCGAGCGGATCCGCGCACGGGCCGGCCAGACCGACAGTTCGGGCAGGCCGACCAGATGCAGTTCCGCCCCACCGGGTACGGCGTCGGCCTCGATGTCCACCACTCGGGCATCGAGGCCGACCAGCACCGTCGACCGGGTGGACGCGTACCCCGTCGTCATCCCCTCGGTCACCACCCCTCCGGCAGCACCGGCCACGTCCCCGCCGGGTACTGCGCCGCCTGGGCGCTGATCTCCTCAGCCATCCCGGCATGATCGATCCCAGAAGCCGTCTCCGGCGGTAGCCCGTGGTTGAGGGCGCATTGGACCAGTTCGGCGAGCCGGTATTCGGCATCGGCGGACAGGGAGCGCTCGACCGCGACCCGGGCCAGCGGTCCGTCACCGGTGCGTAGGGCGATGAACGCCAGCAGGGCGGCCGGGGCGGCGGCGAACTCCGGCTCCACCCGGCAGGTCAGTTCGGTCCACAGCCTGATGTGCGTGTCGTTGTCGTATCGGCCGATGAAGGTCATCGCTCCGTCCCGGACGATGATCGAGGTCAGCAGCACGCCGAGCCAGGCGACCATGTCCGGGGGTAGGTCCTGCCCCTGCTTGACCTTGTCGAGTGCGGCGCCGACCTGCCTCAGGCCCTCCTGATACCAGCCCTGGCCCCCGTCACGGGCGAGCGTGGCACGGACTTGCGTGCATACGGCACGCGTGGCGGCTGTCATCTGCTCGCGGTCTGGTCCGCCGACGGGGGCGAGCGTGGCGACCAGCGCCGCGCGGTCGGGCCGAGCGACGTGTCCGGCGAACACCGCCGCAGCGGCGGCCGGGTTGCCGGTGGCGTCGTAGGTGGTGCCGTGCGGGGGGCAGCATTCGGGATCGCGGCAGGAGTACGACCAGTAACGCCCGTCCTCGACCCGTAGGGCGTCGATCACCTCGATGCCGGCGTCGGAGAGTTTGCCGCATACGGCGTCCATTGCCGGGGTGACGTGCCATCCGGGCCCGTACCCGATCAGCAGCACGCGCCCGATGTCGTGGCGGGTGAGCAACTCGGCGAAGTGCCGGGCCATCTCCGGGCTGTCTTCTGAATCCTCCGGCAGGTCGACCCGCACGCTGACGCGCAACCCCCGCGCCCCAGAGTCTGGGTCGTGGCCGGGTTCGAAGGCCATGGCGACGATGCTGCGCTCGGGATGGAATCCCAGCATGTAGGGCACGATCGCGATGAAGTCCGCCGGTCGGCTCAGCCGCACGGTGTGATCCAGGCGAGCGGTCATGGATGTCCTCCAGACATGACAAAGCCCCCGGCGGCCAATGACCGGGGGCGAACGAACAAGAACAGAACGAAAGCTGTAAAGAAAGCGCGGGCTCAGCAGCACTCGACGCGGACGCCGCCGCGCGATCCCAGGAAGATCCACCGATCGGGATAGTCCGACCCATCGCGGGAGCGGTAGAGCGTGATCTCGCCGTGCTCACCCACACACGG
Source organism: Sphaerimonospora mesophila (assembly GCF_001417795.1). NCBI lineage: Bacteria > Bacillati > Actinomycetota > Actinomycetes > Streptosporangiales > Streptosporangiaceae > Sphaerimonospora > Sphaerimonospora mesophila. The sequence goes on from NZ_BCBX01000061.1 coordinate 8,007, forward strand.
GGTCAGCACCTCGGCAGCCTCACGGTCGATGAACGCGAACCGCGAACGCTGCCAATGCCCATAGTGGTACCGGTCGAGCAGCTTGCCCCGGGCCTCGGCCAGACAGGAGAACTCCTCCAGATCACCGGGTTCCGGCGGGCCGTACCCGCTGCCGCCGTGCCACAGACCGAACCAACGTCCCATGATTGCCTCCCCGATGGGGCGCGTCAGCGGGACGGGCAGCCGGGCGAGGCGTGGTCGCCGCCGCAGTAGCCGCACCAGTCGTCCATGGCGTAGATCGACAGCTCCTCGGCGTACCGATCCCGCCAATCCAGCTGGGTCGCCGTGTAGGAGTCGAAATAGTCCGCGTCCGTGTCCCCCGGTTCCAGGGTGAGAAAGCGCAGAACCGTCCGGGCGGCGTCGATCAGCTCATCGGGCGTGAGGACCGCGCCGACCGCCGAGCAGACGTCGGACGCGGCGAAGATCGTACGGCGGCGCCGCGACAGCCGGTACCGCCAGCGGATCCGGCCCTCATCGGTCCGCCCCGCGGCCTCCACCTCCAGCAGGTGATCGGCGTCGATCTGCCACGCGGGCACCAGCCGGGAACTGATGATCCACCCCGGCGGCAGGGTCAGGGCATGCGTCGGGGCATGCGTCATCGCCATGGCGACTCCAAAGAGACTCGTAAAGATGGAATGGAATGGCGGCCGTCACCAGGGGCGACGGCGGGCCAGATGATGCGGTCGCACGGTCGGGCTGACCATGTGGATCTCGCAGTCCCGGAAATCCAGGGCAGAGACGAAACACCGCGAGCAGCGGATCAGCCGCACGCGCGCCCCGGATGCCCGGTTGGTGTGCGTGGCGTCGATCCACAGATGGGTGCTGGCCAGGCAGCCGAGACAGGTGATCACCTCGGCGTCCATGGGCATCGGGGTGAGTGCCAGCGTCACCGCGTGCTCACGTACGCCGCCGGGATCGGCGGCGCACACCAGAGTCGCGGTATCCGGGCGGACCTCACCCAGCGCGATCACCCGCATCACCCGGCCACCGCTGGAGACCGACAGGTCCCCCACAGCCCAGCCGGGCGGGCCGGCAGCATTCACCTCCACAGGATCACTTTCCCTTTCGTACGGGTGCCCGTTCGGGCGACCTGCGTCCGTACGGATGTGCGGGAATCACAACAGCGGCATTCCGCGCGTCCGGCGGAGCGTGGTTTAACCAACGCTTTCACCGGCGCGAATCGCTCTCACTTAAATACGGTGACCGGAACGGCCCGACCGTCCGCACGCGGCAACAATTTCCGCAGCATTGCCGCGCGCGCCGCACTTCGACGGTTTGGCCGTTCCGGCCACCGGTTGCCGTTCAACGGTGCGACGATTCACCCCGTAGAACGGCATGCGAGAGCGGAGATCGCGCCGAACGCGTCAGGCGCGTACCGGCTAATTTCGCTCTCACTTAAGTACAGTGAACGGAACCGTCCGACCGTCCGCCCGCGGCAACATTTTTCAACGTCACCGCGCGGTATGCGGACAGTCGACCGTTCCAGCCCCGTAGCCGTCCGCGACACGGCAACGCACGCCGCGAAACAGCACGTCAGAGCGAGTATCGCGCCGGACGCGTGACACGCGTACCGGCGGTTTCCGCTCTTACTTAAATACGGGGACCGGAACCGCCCGACCGTCCGCACGCGGCAACGTTATTTCAGCGTTTCCGCGTCGCATCGACGGTCGACGTTCCGGTTACCTTAGCCGTTCCATAGCGCAGTGATAACGCTGCTGAACGGCGTGTGAGAGCGGGCATCGCGCCGGTACGCGTCAGGCGCGTACCGGCGGTTTCCGCTCTCATCTAAATACGGGTCGCGTAGCGGTCCAAGCGTCCGCGCCTCGCAAGATTATTTAGCCTCTCACGTGGGATGATGGCGATTCTCGCGAGCATGAGAAAGGGCCCTAGAACGCTCTCTAGGGCCCTCTCGCGAGCTTTCGTCAGTCCTCTGCGCTGTGGGTACCGGCGTGAGCCATCGTGCCCCTGACGTCGTCAAGACGCTCCGACAGTTCCCGCCACTCCGCCCGTCCGGCGTCACGCACCCGGATCACGTTCCGGCGGGAGCCGTACGCGCCCCCATGCCGGGCTTGGGCAGTCTTGGCCAGAACGCCCGCGCGCCCGAGGTCTTCAGCCTCAGCCGCGATACGGAGAGCGTTCCGCAGGATGGGGAAGTCCCTCCCGTCGCCGAATGCGGCGCGGAACATCTCAGCGCTGTTCTGGGCGACGCAGAACGCCACAGCGGCCCCCGTGACCGTCTCCGCACGTGGAACGCCGCGCATGAGCTGAGCCCCGGGTGTGGCGTCGATCTGATCCGCCGGAACGTCGATCCGGTAGCCGTTGCGCGCGGCGGCATCCCGAACCGCCCACCGCTGCAACGTTGTCCGCGTGATGGTCATCTCGCCGCCGTCGCGCCGCACGTAGATCCATGCGGGTGTGTCGACCGTGCTCTCAGATGCCCTCTCACACGATGCGCTGATGTCCCGCAGACGCTGCGCGAACAGAAGAACGGCATCCTGCGTGACGTCGTCAGACACATCATCCGTGCCGTATGGGGCGTGCCCCTGCTTAACGATGGTCGCGCTTCCGTCCATGCGCTTCCGTGACCGCGTGGCGTCGACCGTCCGGCAGTAGCCTCGTGCGAGCCTCTGAATCTCCGCCCAATCGTCCGATGTCACGCGCGCCATGTCCTCAGGCGTGAGCTTCTCCCCCGGAACGTTCGAAGGAACGCACTTACCCGGAACCCCGTTCTGCATGATCGCTCTCCGATTCTCTACGGCACACGATGCGTGCCGCCGTTTTCTTGGTCAATCCAATTGAACCGCGAAACGAAGATCGATTCAATGAGGTTGGGTCTATTCTTATCAACTTTACCAACTCTCGGAAACATCCAGAGAATGGAAAAAACAAGGCACGTCTGACGCAATCTCGAAAATGTGGATGAAGGGATCAGAATAGAAATAGATACTCTGTCGGCACTTAGTTCACAGGCCACTTACTTGCCAGGTATTAAAGTAGACCCCGATAGGTCTAGCCTCCGCGCCCTCCCTTTATGTGAGTCCTGGCTTGCTATCGAGTCGGGGTCGGCTGCGGGCCCACCTTGGCCCTCTCACCAGCGGACATGTCTTGCCTGATGAGCCCAATTAATAGGGAGACGTAGACGATAGGGCACCTGGAGAACCATCCGGAAGGGTACTGGCACGGCATCGCTGGCTTCAGGCGAAGCACGGGTGCATATCGATCCACGGTTGTTAGGTGTCGCTTGGCATGAGCACGAGCACGAGCACGAGATGTTACTGGCGCGAGCATGTCGATGATCGAAACTATGTAAGGCTCACCGAAACGGTCGCGAGTACGATATGACGTTTCTCCCACGGATCTTGGTTGCCCATAGCCCCGCTGACTGACCGATTCTATTGTGCAGCGGACGGGAGCCAAGCCGCCGTCCTCTTCTATCGATGAGAGAGTGCCATCACGAACTTCGAAAAGTGTCGTTTCGGCCCACGACTATTTGAACCACCGGTCGTGCTGATACTTGGATGCCTCGGGTCCGTCGAGCTCGTGCGTGGTGTTGTTGAGCCGGACGAGGAATACTGCTCCTTTCGCCCCGGTCTTCGTCCTGGTTGTATACACCGGCCCTGAGGCAGGCGCGACGTCGATCCGGGCAACCGTGCGTTCGTCGATGGTGCCGAACGCGACGGTCACGTTGGCCGTCACAGCTTTCCCGAAGGTCTGAATCAGCAGTTGGGTCAGCCATTGCTCCCAGCCGTCGGTGTTCTTCTTGGAGAAGACGGTCAAATCCTCCTCCAGGCCTAGCACCGACCCATCGTCCTGGACGCCGATGAGCAGCGTCCCCCCGTGACCGTTCATGAAGCCAGCGATCGTCTTGATCACCGCCCACGCCATCGCATGGTCCTGCTGCCCGGTGTTCAGGTTCTTGTAGCCGGTCGACTTGAACTCGACGACCTTGCTCTCCCCGGCCTTGATCAGCGACTGGATCCCGCGTGCCAGCGCGTCACCGTCGCGTTGTCCGGCGAATGGGCTGCCCTGACCGTCGCTGCGGTTCACCGGCCGGCCGGTCGCATCCTCGATCTGGCGGATCAGCCGTTCGTAACGCGCGTCGAAGACGGCGCCGAAGTCGTCCTGACGAAGTGCGAGCGGGTCGATGTCGTGGCTGGTGAGGATCGCGTCCAGGTCCTGCGGGTCCACCGGCACACCGGTCTCGATCGCGGCCAGATACTTGCTCGGCGCGCTCGCGCCCATGTATCCCGAGGTCTTCCCGTCGATGGCGGTCTTGTTGACAACGCAGTTGGCGTCCGCGCTGTCAATGCCGTTCGCTGCGCACCATTTCTGCGGGAAGATGTGGCGGATGTCGATTGAGTCGGCCGCGTACGCCTTCGCGTCGATCGTCTCGCCGGTATGGAAGTTGCGACCGCCACGCTTCATCATGAGTGCGTAGAGACCCTTGTAGGCGGCACTGTTGCGGGTGCGCAACCTCAGCAGTCGCTCAGCCTGGAACTGCGACTCGCGTACCGTGCGCGGTTCCTCGCCGTCTTCCCGAATCCACGCGAGCACGTCCTGCAGGTCGTTGGCGAAGCGGGTGTCAGTGGTGCCGCCGTACAGCTCACCGAACACCCCACACCAGTACCACTGACGTAACTTCGCGGTCGGTTTCGGCGTGAACGCGGCCTCGCCAAGCAATGTGAGGATCGCCGTCAAGGGAACGAGCTGGGTGCTGTAAGGGAGATCACGGGCGTGGAAGATGCGCTCACCGTGGAGGAACCGCACCGCACCCTGCAGCGCCTCGGTGACGGCGTCGGCCCAGCGCCGGTACTCGCTCAGCGGAAGCGCCAGCATGTCGCGGCGCTTGGCCGACACCGCCGGGACGCGATCACCGCGAGCACGTTCCCGGGTGCGCTCCTCCCAGCGGCCACGAGTCCAGAGCAGCGTGACGATCTGCAAGAAGGTCGTGGCGTCCAGGTCCGCGAGCAGCGGCTCGTCCGCCCAGGTCGCCTGCCGGCTCTCCCAGTCGTCGCGCAACCGGAAGTTCTCCGCAGCGTACGTCGCCGTCAGCAGCTCAAAGACCGTCAGTTCGACGCCGCCGGTGTTCACCTTCTCGAAGACCTGGCAGACGGCCTCCTTGGTAGTCTCCTGATTAAGTGCGATCCGCGGAACGCTGTACTGAAGGAACGGCAGGGTCAGCGTCTCCTGGAACCTCTTCCAGATTCTCATCTGCTCCCGCGGTGGTCCCGCCTCCAGATAGGCAAGTTGCCAATCGGAGGTGGCAGCCGGGTTGAGCACGATGCTGAGCGGGAAAAGGCCGGCCTTGCCGGCCCGCACCTGTGCCTCGGTCGTGGAGGCGTCGAGCACGACGTCACCGCGGGCATTCACCCGTCGCTTGTCTACCGGTAGTGACAGGATGGCGTCATTCCGGTCCGCGTCCGGGTCGATGCACGCGTCGATGTCGGCGAAGTACCAACGCTCGGTGTCGTTCTTCCGGGCATCCCGGGTCGGGACCGGCGCCCCGGAACGGAGCGCCAGGTAGAGCGAGGTCGTACGCTGCTGCCCATCGAGCAGCAGATATTGCGGGGCGCTCTTCGCGGCCGGGTTCGGGACTCCCTCGAGTGGCCGGGGCTGGAATCGCACGTCAGCGTTTCCGGTCTCCAGCGTCATCACGGTGCCGATCGGGAACGAGCGAGAGACCGAGGCCAGCAGACTCACGATGTGATCGTCGTCCCAGACCCACCCACGCTGGAAATCGGGTAACTGCAGTACACCCTGGTGCGCTTGGTTGAGTAGGTCCGCCAGCGGAATGTCGCCACTCTCGAACGTCTTCACCAGCCCAATTCCTCCCCACAGACACGCTCTCGCGACAGGGTAGACGAAAGCGCTCAGGCATACGCCACGATTAACACCTCCTGAGGAGCCGGTCCCGACGCACGCTGCTTCAGAAACATCCACCAACGCATTCACCTGCCGCTGATCGTGTGCTGATGCTGGTTTGTCGCCCTTATGGTCAAAAGTCGATGAGTTCGACGGTTACTGTCGCGATGTCACCTGCGTCGAGCGCTTCGGCCGTGCGGACAGCGACCTCCTCCCGGCCGATCGTGCTCACCGAAACGAGCTGTCCACCGCGCTACTACCTGCCGCCGGCGGACGTAAAGATCGATATGCTCCGATCATCGACAACGACGCCGCACCGCCCGTTCAAGGGCGATGCCACCTACTGGTCGGTTCAGACCGGTGACGGTGTGGCCGAGGACGTGGTCTGGTCCTACACGAAACCGTTCCCGAGGGTGGAGAAGATCGCCGGATTGCTCGCCTTCTGGACAGAGAAGCCAGGCGTCACGCTCGAGGTGAATGGGCAGACCGCGTAGGCGTCGTGGGTTGCGATCACCGCCACGCGCAACAGACTGTCCGCTTGACGGCGCTGATCATCCGCTTCTGCCGCTGATCGGTTGCATCGCCGTTTATGTTGGCGTTGTTCCTCGAGCCTCATGTTCCAGATCGTTGCTGACGAGGGTGAAAAAGCGTCTGACTGACCTGCAGCAGGCAGGGCCCATACAGTCGACGTAGCGATGAGCTTGAGCGATGATCAGAGGCATGAGACTGCTGGTGCTCGGTGGGACGCGGTTTGTGGGCAGAGCGCTTGTCGAGCAGGCCGCCGCGCTCGGGCACCAGGTGACGACGTTCAACCGCGGCCGGACGGGTCAGGACGTGCCCGGCGTCGAGGCCGTTCGGGGGGACAGGGAGAACGCTGCTGATCTCCATGCCCTCGTCACCGGTCGCGAATGGGACTGGGTCGTGGACACCAGTGGCTACGTTCCCCAGGTCGTGGGCAACGTCGCACGACTCCTGTCCGGCAGGGCGGGAGCGTACGTCTTCCTCTCCACCGTCTCCGTCTATCCGGATTGGCCGGCCGAGCCGGTCGATGAGGCCAGCGAGACCTACGAGTGTTCGCCGGACATGCCTGGCACCGCAGAGGACGAGGCGAACTGGACCGCCGCGCAGTACGGCGCCTACAAGGTGGGCTGTGAGCGCGCCGTACAGGAGGCGTTCAAAGGGCAGGTCACGATCCTCCGGCCGGGAGTGATCCTGGGACCTCTGGAGAACGTCGGCCGATTGACATGGTGGCTGACGCGCATCGCCCGGGGCGGCAGGGTCCTTGCTCCTGGTGCTGCCGGGAAGCCGATCCAGCCCATCGACATCCGTGACCTTACGGCCTTCACGCTGAGCTGCCTCGAAAAGGAAATCACGGGCACCTTCAACATCACCGCCCCGAAAGGGCACGCCACCTTTGGTGAGCTGCTCGACGCGTGCCGAGCCGTCACCGGTTCCGACGCTGAGCTGACCTGGGTAAACGATGAGTTCCTGGTCGTGCGGAAAGTGCGGCAGTGGACGGAGATCCCGCTGTGGCGCACTCCTCCAGGGACCTGGACGGTGGACTCTGCGAAGGCGACGGCAGCAGGCTTGACCTGCCGGCCGATCGAAGAGACGGTTCGGGACACGTATGCCTGGCTCACGGAGAGTGGCGGGCCACTCGCTTACGACCGTCAAGCCCACCACGGGTTGTCCCCCGAGAGAGAGCGCGAACTTCTCCAACTATGGGATCGCCGTTAGAAGGAGGCCGGCAGGGCCCGAGTCGCCGTCTCAGTAGTGAAATCCTCGATCTTGTCCATGAGAACGCCTGCCTCCCTCGACGGGATCGAGGTCAATGACACCCGGACCTGTCCCACACGCTTCACCAGGCCCTCAACGCGTCGGTCCGGCTGGAGCGCGAACACGGAAGACAGCGCATCGGCCGCGCCGTCGATCTCACCGGAAAGGAGGCGAGCTGCGGCCAGGTCGACGGACGCGCTCGCCTCCGCGGCATACCACCGCTGGTCAGCAGGAACGGCTCGATAAAGCGTGAGTGCCCGTTCGCACTCTGTCTCCGCTTCCGGCGCCATACCCGCGCTCAGGTAGGCGGATCCGGCACAGAACACCTGGCGGGCCTCGTCGAACCCGAACTCCCCGCCCACCTCGTCATGGAGCTCTCCTCGCGGCCCCCGGGCATCCTGCGCCGCGAGGATCGCATCACGAGTGCCGTCGATATCGCCGAGAAGGGCGGATGCCCGACTGCCGATGCTGAACAGCCGTACCCGCGTCGTACCGGGAGGAGCGATCTCCAACCCTCGTTCGACCAGTCGAAGCGCCTGTGCGGGGCGGCCTGCCCAGAACTCCACGCACGCCAGCAAGCCGTCCGCCCATGCCGACAGCTCGTTGTGGCCGATGACCTCTCCGTACACGCGAGCCGCCCTCGCCTGCTCCGCTGCGGCGTACGGATAGCCAAGATCAAAGCTCGCACTGCCTAGCAGCCCGCAAATCTGTCCAGCAGCCAGGTACAGATCACGTTGCTGTCGGGGATTGCGAGTGCGGTCCAAGAGGCGGTACGTGCGGTTGCGGATGCGGGTCAGCTCTCCGAAGAGTGGAAGCGGTGCGGCATGTACGTAGGCACGGGCGAGTCGGATGACGTCGTCGTTGAGCTGGTCCAGGGCGTTCGGACCGATGGAGGCGGCCTCGATTTCGGCGACGTGATCGCTGGATTCGCCGGCGGCGCTCATGATCAGTTCCCGTTCCGTCGTGGGGACCGGAGTCTTCACGCCCGGCGAGTAATCGGTGGCGAAGCCGAGCTCCACCGGGCCGGTCCGAAAGAGGCGACACAGCAGGTCGAGGTAGTCCACCCCAGGCCGATGCCCGCTCTCCCAGTCAAGCCATGATCTCTTGGTCAGTCCCCTGGCGCCAAGTCCCTGCTCTTGGCACATCCGGTGCAGCGCCTGAACGGCCCTCTCGGCGCTGCTCCAACCGTTTGCCAACCGGAGGCATTTGAGCGGGTGGTGCCCACAACACTGTCCGATCTCGGCCGCGATCGCGTGGATCACGCGTATCGGAGGCGGGTCGGCTTCCTCAAGGAGCCGACGCATGCGGATGCGCTGGGCGCACTCCACATGGTGTCCAGGCTTGGCCATTTCGGGCCTCCCAAGCAAGGTCCACTTCAACGCTACGTCACGGATTGAGAAGCCGCAGCTACTCGTAGGGAGACCACTGGCCCGAACCACTCGAATCACGCAGGCTGCTGATCCTCCTGCTGATCTCACGCGCGATGGATGGCCGGCTCGCCAGGGCGGGCAGGGCCCCGGCCAGCATGGTCAGCTCCCTGACCTGTCGGAGGATCGGGAACCCTTCCGCAGCCCTGACGTCGAAGCCGTACGCTCCGAGGAACTCCTCCGCCGTGGGATGGCCGAAGCGCAGTCCGTTCACCACCGTTGGGACCAGGTCCCATTCGAGAGGGCCGTGACACATCTGATCGAGATCGCAAAGCACGACTTTCCTGCCGCTCCAGAGCAGATTGCCCGCCCACGCGTCGCCGTGAATGAGTCCGTACGGCAGGCTGTACCGATTCGCGGGCAGCTCTCCATCCAGGCGGTCGCACCAATCCAGTAAGAATTCCCGATCGCTGTCCTGCAGCGTCCCGGCGGCCAGCAGGAGGTTGGTGCGGGCGTCCGCCACCGGATCCCATGGCGGTAGCGGGAAGGGCGGTGACTCCTCGTGCAGGCGCCGCAGGAGCGATGCGAGCCGGACGACGGGTGGTGCGTGGCGCGGTTGCGGAAGGTATTCCCAGAACGTGGCGACCGCACCCTCCACTACGACGGCCTCCGGGGCGGCCGGATGAATGCGCACCGCCGGAAAACCGATGCTTTCCAGCCAGTGAGCCATGCGGACCGCCCGGCGCGCCTTGGCCGCCATCTCCGCCGACGCGACCCGAACGACAGCGGCGGCACGTGGGAGATAGAAGACGATGTTGGCACATACACGAATGAGTCGGGCATCCCGGCAGTCCATACCCGCCATGTGGCAGAGGTCGAGCAGGGTGCCGTCCCCCAACGGTACGACGGTGTTCACCGCGGCAGCTCCTGCGCAGGGCTCAGGGAGCGGAACTCCTCGATGCGCTCGACGAGTGCCCGAGCCTGGGGGCACCCACGGAATCGCGGCTCGGACGCCACCCAGCGACGCACGCTGAGCAGGCGCTTGACGAGGCCGTCGATGCGCTGGCGCTCAGGAAGGCTGACGATGTTGGTGACCACCGTGGTAGCGGCTTCCAGGTCCCCCTTCAGGAGATGCCCCACGGTCAGGTCCGAGTAGGCGATCGCCTCGTTCCCGTAGGCGCGGAGGTGCGGCTCCCCCGATCGATAAAGGAAGATCGCCTGATCGGCGTATGTGATCGCGGCGTCAGGGCGGCGTAGATGCACATGCGCGCCGGCGGCCAGATAAGAATGCTTGGCCATGTCGAAGCGGAATTCGCCCCCGATGCCGTCGTGGATCTCGTCGTAGTCGTTCTTGCGATCCCAGGCGCTGTCGATGGCCCGAAGGGTTTCAGCCTCCGCACCCATGGCCGCATAAGCCAGTGCCTCGATGCTGGCGAGACGGGCGAACGCCGTACGGCTCCGCGCGAAGCGCTGACCATCGCGGGCCAGGTCCACGGCAGTTGCGGGAGCACCGTTCCAGTATGCGATCATCGCCTGCAGGCCGCGGACCCAGGCCCGTAGCGCATGGTGATCGATAACCGACGCATAGGTCCACGCCGCCCTCGCCTGCGTCATCGCCGCAGTCTGGTTCCCCATGTCCAGGCTCGCGTTGGCGAGCAGGCCGCAAAGCTGACCGGCCAGCAGCATGAGTTGAGCGGCTTGACCAGGACGAACGCGCCCATCAAGGAGCCTGAAGACCTCACCGCGTAACCAGAGCATCCTGTGGAAGAGCGGCAGAGGATCGGCGTAGACGTATTCGCTTGCGACTCGGCGGATCTCGGCGTCGAGGTGTTCCAACGTCACCGTGCTGACATCGCTCAACTGCGCTGAAGCCGCGTGCGCGAGCGATTCGCGGGCCACCTCCATGACGAGGGCCTGATTGCCAGTCGGGCGGCGGGCAGGTTCCTCGGTCGGCCCGTATGTCCGTGCGAACCCCAACTGGACCGGGCCGGTGAGAAACAGCCGACAGAGGAGGTCCTGGTAGTCGGGGCTGGGGAGATGCTCACCCTCCCACTCGATCCATGATCGTACGGTCAGACCGCGCGCCCCCAAACCTTCGCGTGCGCACATGTCGTGAAACGTCTCGACGGCCTTCTCAAGGGTCCATCCTCTGGCCAGCCGGTGTGCTTTAAGGGGCGAGTAGCCGCAGCAGGTGCGGATCTCCTGTGCAATCAAGTTCGGAGTTCTGCCCGAATTGTCCGTCCGGATCCTCCTCGCGCATTCCAAGTCGTGACCAGGCATATATCGACGGTAGGACAGAAACCGCGGTCAGAGTGGTGCCTCATAGGTGTGAACCTGCCGCACTTCCGGTGCGAACCCGCCGCACCGTGACGCGGCGCTCTCTCGCTACCGCAGGTAATCGATCCGCGACAACGTTGGAGACCGCCACGAAGCAGCGAGGGAGGCGGTTGTGGTGACTTTGGTCCGGCAGCGGTCAGCCAACATTGCCGCCTGGCCTCTGCGTAAGGACGCTCGGGCAGCGGCCCAGGCACGGCAGCTGACCAGCGGAGCGCTGACGGCGTTAGGGATCCACCCAGAACTCGTGAGCGACGCCGTTCTCATGGTGAGCGAACTGACCGGCAACGCGGTCCTCTACGGGGAGACGCCCTTCGAGCTCGTGCTGCGGTCCGAGCAGGACGAGCTTTACGTGGAGGTGATCGACGGCGCCACCCTGAACCCGGTCATGCGCGTGGCCGGCGTCGAAGAAGAGCACGGTCGAGGGCTGAGCATCGTTTTCGAACTGTCGCGAGGCCGCTGCGGCTACCGGCACAACGTGGCCTATTCGACCAGGCGGGACAGGTACGGGAAGGCCGTCTGGTTCGCGATCCCCCTGAATCGTGAGGCTCCTGCCCCAGAAACCTCGGGAGATTTGATATGACGGCAGACCCGGAAAAAGCGGCCTCATGGCTCCAGGAGCTGGCCGTCGAACTGAAGAACCGTCGATTCTCCGCCCGAGTACGCACCGGGGAGAATCGCCCGCCCTGCCTGCAAGTGGTCAACCTTGCCGCACCGGTCCTTGCCGAGAGTGTGATCACTGCGATTGACGGGGACGGCGAGTGGTGCTTCTTCTTCCCCTGGCCCCAGCGGATCGCTCCCGTGGGCGATCTCGTCGCTGCGGCCGATCGTGTCGAGCGCGTCCTCGCTGAGATCGGCCGATAGACCGGCGCGACGGCGTGGAGCACTTCCCCCGTGGCGCTCCACACCGTCGCGCCCCATCAGTTCCCTTCCGGGTCAAGACCAGCCCTTCATCTGCAGGAGTCAGCGGTATGGCAGTGACAAAACCACTCAGAGCAGCGGTGGTCGGCCTCGGACGGGCGGGGCACATTCACACCGCTGTCCTGCGTTCGCTCGATGATGTCGCCCTGGTCGCGGTGGCCGACCCCGATCCGGTACGGCGCGCCGCCTTCGACAGCGTTCACGCGGCAGCCCGTGCAGAGGATCTCATGGAACTGGAGCTGGACTACTGCGTCGTCGCCACTCCGATCCCTGAGCGCGAGCAGGTGGGACTCGCTTTGGCGGCGGCAGGGGTACCCGCTCTCATCGAAGGGCCTATCGCGCCGTCGCTGCCGGCGGCCATGCGGCTTGCCGAAGCCTTCGACAACGCCGGACTGCTCGGAGCCGTCGCACAGATCGAGCGGCACAACCCTGCGGTGAAGGAACTTGGCGTACGTATACGCGGCGGGGACTTCGGCAGCGTCTATCAGGTGACCACCCGTCGCTATGACCGCTTCCATGATCCCTCACCGCCCATGGGAGTGGTCACCCAGATGGCTACTCACGATGTTGACCTGGCTATGTGGCTCACCGGTAGTCACGTCACCTCTGTCGCCGCCAACGTCGCCCGTGTGAGCGGATGCGGTCACGAGGATCATGCCGTGGCTCTTCTGCGTCTCAGCGGGGGCGAGATCGCCGACATCCAGGTCAACCGGATCTCTCCGTGCAAGGAGCGGGCCGTCATCGCACACACTGATCGGGGCTGCGTGGTAGCCGATGCGTTGACGCATACGATCACTCACTACGCCCACGATGGGTTGGGCGACGCATCCTGGGCCATCGATCCCACCCCGTACCTCGCAGAGAAGGTGGCGAGCTACGAGGTGCCGGACGCCGACCCGTTTCGTAGTCAGCATGAAGCCTTCCGGGACGCCCTGCTCGGCCTGCCGAGCGATATCGCGACGCTGCGCCAGGGCGCTGCCGCCATCGCGGCAACCGAGGCCATCATCACCGCGGCTCGCACCGGCACCTGCGTAACGCCGACCGACCACATCCTTCCTACGGCCAGCCTGCGCGCGGCGCAGACGCCCGCACCGGCAATCGCTCGTGGTAGCCCAAGTCGTGGCGACGACGCAGACGGCCACCACGCCGCGCCCATCTGACGAGGACGATGAACGTGAACAACCACGACACCACGTCACGCCCCAGGATCACCCCTATAAAACGGGCACCGGTCAGCCCGGCCGTCGCGACCGCGCAGCTAATCCAGGAGCACCTGCGCGCCGGGTACGGCATCACCGCTGACATCCGCACCAACCGGGGTGTGGCCCTGCTCGTCCTCGGGCGGGTCATGAACGTCTGGGTGATGGTCGAGCGGATCCGCTGGGACAGCGGGATGATCGACACCGCGACCGGCACGAAGGTCTGCACGACAGTTCCGGCTGAGCAGGCCGCGCAGGCGGCGAGCCTCATCGCAGCCCGCTTTCACCAGATCCGCAGTGGTGATTGATCGTGTTCAAGCTCGTGCTGTGGGTGCGCGGCCTCCGGCTGATGCCGCACATCAACAAGGGCACCTCCACCTGGAGGTACGCCCGCAATATGGACGGGCAGAGCCAGCACTGGACGGTCATCATAGCCGGCAGGCAAGCACGCGAGACCTGGACAGCCGGGCAAGAGACCATCGGCGAGACCACGACCAGCCTTATGTTCCGCGACGAAGCCGCGTGGATCACAGCGCGGAACGTCGAGCTGCACGCTGCCGGATGGCGAATCCTCGAGATCGGTCCTGACACCCGCGTGCGACCCGCCACCATCGACCAGTTGCTCATCACAACCAAAAAGAGGGATGACCCGTGACCGACGTGACCACCGGCAACGTCGAGGAAGCCGCCGCGCTGCGTGCCGCCATGGTGCGCGAACTCCGCGACCAGGGAGCGATCCAGTCCGAGCCCGTGGCGGCAGCATTCGCTACGGTGCCGCGACACCTGTTCACACCCGGCGAGCCGCTGAAGGCCGCCTACGCCGCGAACAACGCGCCAGTTGTCAAAACTGACGACAACGGTCTGACCCTCAGCTCCGTTTCCGCCCCGCACCTCCAGGCCACCATGCTGGAAGCAGCCGAGATCGAGCCCGGCATGCGCGTGTGCGAGTACGGGAGCGGAGGCTACAACGCTGCCTTGCTGGCCGAACTCGTTGGTGATAGCGGACGCGTCACCACGGTGGACATAGACGCGGAGATCGTTGAGCGCGCCCGCACCTTCCTCGACGAAGCCGGCTACCACCAGGTCGACGTGGTGCTGGCCGACGCGGAAGAGGGTGTGCCCGAGTCGGCTCCCTTCGACAGGCTCATCGTCACGGCGGGGAGCTGGGATATCCCGCCCGGGTGGATCGAGCAGCTCACCGACGATGGCCGGATCGTCGTCCCGCTCCGGTTGAAAGGGACGACGCGCTGGATCGCGTTCGAGCGCGACAGCTTGGGCGGCCTGGTCAGCCGCAGCTACGGGTTGTGCGTCTTCGTGCCGTTCCAGGGGGCAGGCTCCCGCACCGAACGGACCGTCGTGGTCGACGCCGGGGTGGTGCTACGCATGGATGGTGAGGACCTGAAGGTTGATGTGGAGGCGCTGCGCCGGGCGTTGCACCTGCCGAGGATCGAACGCTGGTCGGGGGCCGTGTTCGACATGCCCGACGAGCTGACGCTGTTCCTGCTCACCAACGACCTGCGCATGGCGATGCTGCACGCCGATCAGGATGCCATCGACCAGAAGCTGCTCGCGCGCCCGGCGCTCAAGGGCGTGCCCGTTTTGATCAGCGGCGACAGCTTCGCCTACCGGGCCGCACGGCCGAGCGACGACATGAGCAGTGGATACGAGAGCGGTGTCTATGCTCACGGCCCCTCAGCCGAGAACGTCGCCGCCCGGTACGTGGAACTGCTGCGTCAGTGGGCGGACAAGTACCACCGTCGCGGTGCCTCGTCCATCCGGTATATCCCCAAGCCGGCCAGTCCGCCGACTCCCTCCAGCGGGGTCATCACCAAACGGCACGGGACCGTCGTCGTCACCTGGCCATAGACCGCCGGGCTCCCTGGGAGGGTCGGACGATCTGCCCAGGGAAGCACGGGGAACCCATCCGCTCCAACGAAGGAGGAATCTGCATGACCGCACGCTCTAGCGGAGGTGTGGCAACGCTCGCACCACCCATGCTCGACGCTGAAGGCTGGGACGCGGACGACTGGAGCGCCGACTTGGACGTGTCCATCGTCGAGTCCGGTGTGGCCGCTGAGCAGCTGATCCGCATGACCGACGACGGCTGCAACTCGACGTGCGCGACCGCGTGCGTCAGTTGCGGCACGTAGGCGCCCTTCTGAAATCCGACGCCTGACCCGAGCGTCCGGCCGGTGCGGCTCACCGACCGGCCGGACGCCCCCCCAGCTACGGGAGCGACTGATGTACCGATACCTCGATGCGGCGGTGTTACGCGCCCCAGCGTGGCCGCCGGACCAGCAGGTCGCGTCGTGGCCCGACCTGACCGGCCCGGACGCGGATCGCGTCTCCTGGCGGGCCTGGCTGGCTCGTACATGGCAGATACCGGGCTTCGCGGCAGCGGTGGGGCAGGCCAGCCCCGATTTGGCGCGGCGGGTGGGCGAGATCTGTGCTGGAGGGAGGGCATCCGATCCGAGTGTGCGCCGTGCGGTGCTGTCCGTGATGCGCTACCTGCTGCGCGCCTCAAGCCGCGCGACGCCGTTCGGCCTGTTCGCCGGGGTGGCTCCGGCTCGCATCACCGCTGCAACTGATCTGCCGGCGGTGCGCATCGGGGACGCTCACCGCCCGATAGCCCGTGTCGCGGCGGAATGGCTCGCCGCGGTCGTTCAGCGGCTGGAAGGTGAGACGGCGCTGCGGCGGCGCTTGACGGTAACGGCCAACAACCTCGTCTTCGAGCGTGACGGCCGCCTGGTGCTCGAACACCGCGCCAGCACTGTGGCGGACGGCGCACCGGGGGAGGTGAGCGTGCGTGCCACCGGACCCGTACGGACAGCGCTCCGGCTGGCTCGGGATCCGCTCCCCGTCACGGATCTGATGGACCGGCTGTCGGCCGCCTCCCCACGAACTGCCGAGAGCACTATCGACGCGCTCGTGGCCGAGCTGGTGGCCCAGCGCCTTCTGCTCACCTGCCTGCGCCCGCCCATGACGGCCTGCGATCCGCTCCGGTATCTCCTGCGGGAGCTGGACGCGGTGAACGCGGAAGAGATCGGCGAGGTGGCCGACATCGTGAGGGGTTTGCGCGTCGTTGCCAAGGAACTCTCCGACCATAACCGTGCGCCTGCCGCCGTAGCGGATGATCATCGGGCACGGGCGATCGTCGCGATGGCGGCCGTCCACCGCACTGAGCGCCTGCCGCTCGCGGTCGATCTGCGGTTGGACGGGGAGGTGACCGTGCCGGCCGCCGTAGCGGCAGAGGCGGCCACGGCAGCGGCCGCGCTCGTTCGCCTGGCCCGCCGCCCGGCGCTTAACACGGGCTGGATGGCCTGGCATGAGCGGTTCCTGGACCGCTATGGCCCACGGGCCCTGGTCCCGCTCCGGGAGGTCGTCGATGCCGACATCGGGCTGGGATACCCGGCCGGGTACGACAGCGCCTTCACATCCGAGGACGCGGTGTTGACCGACCGCGACCGCAAGCTGCTGGCGTTGGCACATAACGCCGCGATACGCGGCCGACGCGAGGTCCTGCTCGACGACGACGTGATCGCCGACCTCGGCACGGCGGATCCGGACGCACCGGTCCAGCCCACCACGGAACTGACCGTACGGATCGAGGCGATCACCGCCCAGGCGTTGACCGAGGGCCGGTTCACGCTCGTCGTCACAGGGACATCGCGCAGCGCGGGCACCACCACCGGCCGGTTCCTCGACCTGTTCGACGACGAGCACCGGCAGCGTATGGGTGCCGTGTACGCGCACCTACCCCCGGGTACCCGGGACGCGCTGGCGGTGCAGCTCTCGGCTCCGGCGCCGTACACGAGCACCGAGAACGTCGCCCGCGCCCCGCAGGTGCTGCCGCTTCTCCTGCCGGTAGGCGACCATCCCACCGGGGATGACACACAAGCGCTCGACCTGGATGACCTCGCCGTCACCGCCGACTTGCGCGGCGTCTACTTGGTGTCGCTGTCGCGCCGCCGAGCCGTTGAGCCGATGATCCTCAACGCGGTCAACCTCGTGCAGCACACACACCCGCTGGCACGGTTCCTCCTCGAAGCGCCACACGCGCTGCAAACCCCGTGTGCGGGCTTCCACTGGGGTGCCGCAGCCGCGCTGCCGTTCGTTCCGGCGCTGCGCTATCGGCGCACGATCATCTCGCCTGCCCGCTGGCGACTCTCCGCGGCCGACCTACCCGCACTCTCGGCTGGCTGGGGAGAGTGGGACACCGCTCTGGCCGCCTGGCGGACGGCGGTGGCGCTGCCGGAGACGGTCTGCCTCGGCGGCGGCGACCAGCACCTCCGGCTCAATCTCTGCGAGCCCGCGCACCGCGCCCTGCTGCGCGCCCAGGTGGACCGCACCGGCACCGCCGTGCTGCGCGTCGCCCCCGACCCTGACGCGGCCGGCTGGATCGGCGGCCACGCCCACGAGCTTGTGATCCCGCTCGCCACGACCGGTCAGCCTGCCGAGCCGCCCCGGCTGCCGCGCGAGGTGAGCTCCTGTGATCACGGCCACCTCCCCGGCCGGCACGGGCGGCTCTCGCTCAAGCTGTACGGTCACCCCGACCGGCACGATGCCATCCTCACCCGCCACCTGTCGCGCCTCGTGAGCGCGGTCGGCAGCGACGCACAATGGTGGTTTCTGCGCTACCACGATCCTGACCACCATCTCCGCATCCGCCTCACCGGTGCGTTCTCCGCCGCCATGGCCGGACAGGTCGCGACGTGGTGCGAGGAGGTGCGCCGGGCCGGCCTGATGGCACGCGTGCAGTGGGACACCTACTTCCCGGAGACTGCCCGCTTCGGCGGACCCGCCGCCATGCACGCGGCCGAGACGTACTTCGCCGCCGACTCGGCCACCGCCGTTACCCAGTTGACCGCGATCGCGTCCCCTGGGGGGTCCAACCTGCACGCCGTGACCGCTGCCAGTCTGCTCGACATCGCCGCCGCCTTCATCGGCGACTACGTCACGGCGATGCGCTGGCTGATCGACCACACTCGCCCCGTCGCCTCACCGCCGGACCGGGACGTCTACGACCAGGCCGTCCGCCTGGCCCAACCGGATGATGACGCCGTGCTGGCCGCGCACCCGGCAGGCGAGCAGATCGTCGCCTGCTGGGCGCGGCGACGGCAGGCGCTGGCCGCCTACCGCAACGCGCTGGAGGAGGCGGGCACGCTTCCCCCAACGGCCGTGCTGCCTGATCTGCTGCACCTGCACCACGTCCGCATGGCCGGACCCTCGCTTGCCGGTGAGCGGGCGTGCCTTCACCTGGCCCGCGCCGCTGCCTTGAGCTGGACCACCCAAACCGCGAGGAGCAGGCTATGAACGAGCCGCAACCGAACGCGCTGGCCGTGGCCGAGTCCATCGCCACAGCGCTGGCCGACCCCCAGCCGTGGGCGGTCGAGCCGCTGAACGCCGGTCGGGTCTGGCCGCAATCGCTGGCGGGCGGCGCGGCCGGTATCGCCCTGCTGCACATCGAGCGCGCCCGCTCCGGCCGTGGCGACCCCGGCACCGCGCATGCCTGGCTGGCGGTGGCCGCCTCCGGCGCATTGACTGCGGCAGCCAACGCCGGCTTGTTCTTCGGCGCTCCCGCCTTGGCCTTCGTCACACACGCGGCCACCGACGAGTCGGGCAGGTACCAGGGCGCACTGGCCCGCCTGGACGACGCCGTCACCAAACTCACCCGCGCACGTCTGGCCGTAGCTCACGCACGCATCGACCGAGGCGAACGACCCGAGATGAAGGAATTCGATCTGATCCGCGGGCTGGCCGGCCTGGGCGCCTACCACTTCAGACGCCACCCGGACCACCGGATCACTTACGACGTGCTGTCTTACCTGGTGCGCCTGACCGACCCGCTGCCCGCAGACGGTGAGCTCCCCGCATGGTGGACAAACGTCTCACCGAACGGCGAGCCAAGCCCGGACTACCCGAACGGGCACGGCAACGTCGGGCTCTCCCACGGCATCGGCTCCATCTTGGCCCTCCTGTCACTGGCCATGCTGCACAACGTGCCCGTGGTCGGCGCGAAAGAAGCAATCGAACGGATCTGCGCCTGGATCGACCTGTGGCAGCAGCATGACGGCGAAAGCCTGTGGTGGCCAGGCCTGGTCACCATCGAACAGGTGCGCGAGCAGCGCATCGACCCCTCGCTGCGCCCCCGGCCGTCATGGTGCTACGGGATCAGCGGCACGGCCCGCGCCCAGCAACTGGCAGGCATGGCGCTCGGCGACGTCGCCCGAAAGCAGACTGCCGAAGCCGCCATGCTGGCAATGCTGCGCGATCCCGCCCAGCTCGATCGGCTTCCGGAGATCGGGTTGTGCCACGGAACAGCCGGACTGCTCCAAGCGGCCTGGCGGATGGCCGCCGACGCCACCACCTCCCCGCTCGGCGCCGAGCTCCCCAACGTGGCCGCCCGGCTGACCACGCAGATATCCCGGTGCATGCACGAGCCCGAACTCCTCGACGGCGTCGCAGGTGCCGCGCTCGCCCTGCACACCATCGGCACCGGCATCGCCCCAGCCTCGGGCTGGGACACCATCCTGCTCTTGGCCTGACCACCGGAGACAACCCGAATGGACCCTCGCCCGTGGCGGCAAGTCAACGTCGCCTTCCCCGACTGGGCCGAAGCCGAGCACACCGCCGTGACCCACCTCGCACCGCTGCTGGCCGCGGCCGAAGCCGAACGGCTTCTCACCGCCTGGTTCTTCATACGCAAAACGCCCTGCTGGCGCGTTCGCTACGTGCCCAGCAGCGACCGGGCGCCGGCACACCTCCGCGACCACCTGAACGTCCTCATTCGGCAGGGGCACATCGACGCCGCGACTGAGGCCATCTACGAGCCCGAGTTGTACGCCTTCGGCGGTGCCAAGGGCATGGCGTGCGCCCATGACCTCTTCCACCTCGACAGCCGACACCTGCTCGCGTATCTCGCCCGCTCGCCGCATACCGAGCGTCGCCGCGAACTGTCGATCCTGCTCTGCACGATCCTGCTGCGTTCGGCCGGGCTGGACTGGTACGAGCAGGGCGACGTGTGGGCGCGAGTAGCCGACCACCGTGGCCTCTCCAGCCCGATCCCGCCCGAGCGGCGGCATTCGCTGGAGGCCGGCCTGCGGCGGCTTATGAGCGTGGACGTAACCCCCCTCCTGCGTGACGGCGCGCCCCTGACCTTCGCCACCGACTGGTCAGCAGCTTTTGCTGCCGCCGGTAGCGAACTGGCCGACCTGACAGCTGAGGGATCGCTGCACCGCGGCCTGCGCGCCATCCTCGCCCACCACATCATCTTCGCGTGGAACCGGCTCGGCATGCCCTACACCAGCCAGGCCGTCCTGGCCCACACCGCCAAGCACATCGTCTTCGGGAGCGATTTCACGGCCACTCCCGATGCCGAACAGACAAGGAGCGAGACACCATGAACGCCGTGCTGCAGCAGGCCGCGCAGCGCTTCCCCCTGATAGCGCGCCCCCGCCCGGCCTGCCCGCCTCTCCGGGCACGCATCGCCGAGTTGCACGACCTCGGGGACGCCGCTTCCCAAGGCACGGACGCCGACCGCCTCACGCTGGCCGCCGAGGCGCTGAACAAGGCAGCGCTGATCGCGAGCGACTGTGGTGTCTCCACTCTGGCCCGCTCCCTGTGCTGGCGGCACTTCGCCGCCTATCTGCACGCCTGGCCGTTGGACGCACGCCACGCACGCCACGCCCTGGAGCCACTCGTCAATCTCGCTCGGCTGGCCATCCGCGCACACGAAGGTATCCGTGGCTACCTTCTCCTCGACACCCTCTTCCACGCCGTCAGCACTGGCGGCGCAGCAGACATCGACGGCCACAGCATCTCGTTCGACGGTCTCACCCGCACCCGTGACGATCTCCACACGGTTCGCAAGTGGCTGTGGGGAGTCTTCCTCGCCGAGGGTATCCGGGCGCTCATCAGCGCGGGCCGGTGGGAGCAGGCAATCACCCATGCAAAGCAATACCGCGGTGTCGGCCAACGACTCTTGGACGGCCGACAAGCCACCATCATCGCGCACTGCCTCGCTGGGCAGACGCACACAGCCCTGAAGCTCGTTGCCAACAGTGAGCCCATCCAGTCCTGGGAGCACCCGGTGTCCGGCTGTCTAAAGCTGCTGTGCAGCCGTGCGGCCGGACGCGCGGTCGGCGACACGGCCGTCGAGGTCCAGCGCCAGTTCCTCGATCTCGACCGGACGGCAGGGCTGTTGGTCTTCCGCACCCGCCTCGGCCTGGTCATCCTCGACTTGATCGCCGGTATTGACCTGCCCCTGGCTGATCGCGTGTTCGCCTCCCTGATCAGCGACATCCTTGCAACGCCGGACGGGTATGCCGCGAGGGAAGTCCTGGCCCACCCGCGGGCCGGTACGCTGCTCAGCCTTGCCGAGCAGTATCAACTCACCTCAGCCGTGCAGGACGCAGGGCTCGGGTTCGGCGCCGTCCCGGCCCCGCTGATGTCCGATCTCATCTCAGCCGTGCAGATGAGCGAGACGGTGATAGAGGAGGGTCTGAACGCGCCGGACCCGCGCGAGGGAAGTCCTTCGACCTGTACGTGACGATCGACATTTTCGTGCAGAGAATAGACTTCGGGCTGGCCGTAAAACTGCAACAGCAACTCGGCCCGCCTATCGGGTACTTAAGTTTTCTCGGCAAACAGCGTGCTGAGGATTTTCTCGGTCCTCGCGCTCAAAGGAACTCCCAATCCGCTGAGGCGCTGTCGGAGCAGCTCTACCGTGCGGTGGGCCTCATCTCTACGTTTGAGGCATAGCTGCAGGCGGGTAATGCGGAGATACGTCTCCTCAGCGTCGGGGTCCAGTGCGCGAGCTCTTTCGAGGGCCTCCAATGCCTGTTCGGGATCCTTCTTGGCGCGATGCTCAGCGAGATGGGTCAGAACGTCGGCTTGCGACCGGGTCAGTGGGTAGCGGTGTTCCTCGATCCACTCGGTTTCCAGGCCTTGCGCGAGCTCCCCTCCGCACAGCTCGGCGGCCTTCGTGAGGGCTGTCAGTTTGGCGGTGGGATCGGACACCGCTCTGACCTCATCCAGAGCGGCCTGGTAATCCCACAGATCGACGCTTACCAGCGCTGGGTCGATTCGGTAGGTTGCGCCTTCCTGGGTCGTGGATGCGTTGATGAAGGGCGCTCTCTTCCTGTCACGATTCTCGTGGCCCGAAGCGGTGACCAGGGCATTGCGAAGGTGACGCAGGGTGTTGTGCACGTCCTTGCCCGTATCGTCGGGCCACAGGGCGGTCGTGAGCCGATCGCGCGTCACGCCGTCGCGATGGAGAGCGAGGTAGACGAGCGCGTTGAGCTGCAGCCAGCCCAGTTCAAGCGGTTCGGCCCGGCCGGACACGGCAACGGTGGGTGGGCCGAGGATTGATAGGCGAACCAGCTGCGGGCCATCCCAGGAGGCGGCTGCTGGCTTACTGGGCGAAGGCTCCTCAGAAGCGTAGACCTCCTCTTCTGGCATCAGTTCTTTCAGATGGGCCGCGGCCTCGTGTTCGGTGAGGTGAAAGAGCTGGGCGTCGGCGATCGCTGCGGCGAGCCGACCTGTGACCTGGACGACATGGTGCTCGTCATTGAGTTCGCAGGTTGTGCCGCTGGGCCACTCACCGAGGAGTAGCGCTACAACTCCCGCTGTCGCGCGAGAGATCAGGGGTGCTGACACCCGGTCGAAGACCTCGTCGTCGACCTCTGCGACCAGGACAACGTTCGGTAGGACCTCTCCGGGATCCCCCCGATCGCGCAGTTCCTCGATGTCCGATGCCTCTCGTTCGAGCAGCATCCGTGTGCGGGTGAAGAATGTCTGCTCGAAGTGCTTGAGAGCGCCGTCCGTCGTGTTCGTAATGACCAGCCCTGGGAATGAGACTGCGAGCCGACAAAGTTCGTCGGCTGGAGTTCCGAGCAGACGTTCCGCCAGTTCGCCGCTCACCACGACCTCAGCCCGGAAGTTGCTCGATTGGCGGAGCACTTCGAGGATGAGGTAGCGGGCGACATCGTAAGCGCCATCTCCGATCAGCCCAAGACCCGGACCGTCGAGACCGATCTCTACAGCTGATCCGTCGGGATGCCTCCCGACAGAGAGCTTCTCCGGCGCATCGATCGAATGCGCCTCCTGAAGCAGCTCGGCATCCGAAGGAGGCTGTTCTCCCCGTTCCGTGAAGCTCTGTAGATGAGCGCGTCTTAGCTCCTCAACCCCCGGGTCCGGCTTCGGCTCCGGCGTGATCTCAACAGGTTCCGATATCGACGGTGGGACATGGCGACGGCGGCGTCGTAGCCGATTGGAGAGGTAGGCCGTGCTGATGCCTGCCGCATAACCCAGCGCAACCAAGGATCCCGAGCTCAGCTCCACAACGCTGTGGTGCTCCTGCTCGGCAGGCTTCTGCATGAGCGAAGTGGGTGCAGGAGCCGGGTTCCTGATGGGCTCGGCAGCGCTCCTGACGGCAGGAGGCTCTTCCTGCTCGGCCTTTCTGGCCGGCTCTGGGAGTCGAAGCTTCCAACCTGGGCGGATAACACCCGGGTTGATGAACCTGTGTCCTCCCGGCTGGGCGGATCCGGCGTTGATCTTCCAGATCTTCCGCCACCGATCGGGATTGCCCAGCTTGCGGTCGGCGATTTTCCAGAGGCTGTCTCCCTGCCGCACGCTGTAGACCTGCTCGTGGGCTGGCGCTGGCTTATCAGCTACGACCTCGCCGAGAGCGTGCACCGGCGCCATGGCGACCACGGGAGGTGGAGCAGCGTCCGCGGCGGCCATCGCGGCCGGCGCAACGGCAACGAGTGAGACAGAAGCCACGAGGTAGGCCGCCAGGCGTTGCAGCGCACGTAGACCGGGTAGCCGGGGTGTGACCCGCCGTCCAACGACCCGTGCCCCGATCTCGACCATCACCGAGACTGAGAAGAGTGCCCATGCTCCCCAGGCGAGGAATTCCAGGACGGCGATGAACAGTGTGCCGTCATCACGAGCGGTCAGCCTGTCAAGGACTTCTTGCAGGTTGGGAATGTGATCGGGAAGTGGTGAGCCGACGAACCGATAGAAGACGATGGGGAAGCCCACAACAGTGCCGATGAGCACAATCGTGGCAGCGAGTGCGCGCGGCAGACGGGAAAGCGTCATCGGTTCGGCCTTTCGACGCCGGAGACGAGATCAGCAGTGGCGGTGGCGGTCATCGACACCGAGGAGAGGCCGACCAGCGAGAGCAGCCACGTCGGCTTGGTGACCGTGACCCGCACTCGGATCGAGTTCGGGCCGTTGATGGCCACGGTCCCCTTCTGCCCGGTTGCGGATAGGTATGCCCGAGCTGCTCGTACGGCTGCGCCGCGATCGACGACGAAATCTCGACCTTCGTATGCGGCAGCTCGATCGATCTGCCCTGCGCCGGCGCGGGCTGCTTCCTCGGCGATGCCCACGGCTTCCCAACCCGCCCGCAGCTTGGCTCCTCCATCCACAACCAGGCCGACAAAGAGCATGAGGACTGTGATGAAGATGAGGGCGTACGGCGTTATGGATCCGCGCTCGGCGTCCGTGGAGAAGAGATGGCGCATCGGTCACGCGTCCCTTCCTCGGTAAGGGTCCAGGGGGCTGGTGAAGGAGGCCCGCCTCACGACATTTCCTGGGAGACCGGGGAATGCCACGTCATCGAGAGGCACGGAGCACGAGACGGTCGCCGTGACCGCGGCAGGCCTTCCTACCAACCGGCCGAAGCCTGCCGTGTTCACCCGGACGCTCACGGACGTGCACCTGACGCCTCGGCTGCTCAGGGAATCGTGCGCGCTCGAAGTGGCTCTTGCTTCTGCTTCGGCGACAGACCGTGCGATGGATGCCTGACGAGCCGCATCACGTGCCGCGGCCTCTACTGCCGCTGCAGCGACCGTGATCCTGCCACCGGCGATCGCGAGCAGGACGACCAACACGATGGCCGTGATGGCGAGCATCGCTTCCACGGTGGCGCTGCCGCGTTCCGTCATAAGGTCCGTCCAGGTCTCGTGAAGCGTTCGACCGCTCCTGCGGCTTCCTCAATGACCTGAATCGATGGCAGAAAAGGGACCAGGGAGAGCGAGCGGCCCCGTACAGTCACCCGGACGGTGGTCGCGTCCCCTCCGCTGGAGGCACTGATGGCGTGGAGGAATCCTCCGGCCGTCCGCTCGGCGTAACTCCTGGCAACGGCTGCGCCTGCTGAACGGGGAGCGCCGTCAGCCCGCGCGGCGCGGACGCCCTCCTGAGCGGCGGCGAGCGCGACGGACTGGGCGAAAAACAGCAGGCACAGCTGCATGCAGGCGAGGATCGTGAGCATAACGACGGGCAGCACGATCACGACTTCCGCGCTGATG
>NZ_BCBX01000062.1:0-32301 GCF_001417795.1 Sphaerimonospora mesophila
GAGCGCAGCGATATTCACCCGTAGGCCAATGATCAAGAACCTCCGAGTCCGGAAGATTCGGGGCACTTCAGGGCGAGCGATAGGTCCAGCGCGGACCGGAACGGCTCTGCCTGAACAGGTCGGCATAGTCGATTTCGCCCCCTGTCTTCATGCATGCCACGTCCTAAAGGCTTGTGCGTGCCAGCTTGCTGTCCGTCCAGAGTTGTGAATGCTCCTGGAACCAGGCAATGGTGTACCGCAGCCCGTCCTCAATAGGAGTCTTGGGTGTCCAGCCCAAGCGGGTCTGGGCGAGCGTGATGTCAGGGCGGCGGATCTTGGGGTCGTCCTCAGGTCGCGGCACGAAAGCGATCTCCGAGTCGGAGCCGGCCAACTCCTTGATCCACTGGGCCAGCGCGAGCATGGAGATCTCGTGCGGGTTGCCCAGGTTGATCGGTCCGCTGAAATCCGAGTTGAGCACTCGGAAGATGCCCTCGACCAGGTCGTCCACGTAGCAGATGGACCGGGTCTGCGTACCGTCGCCGGACACGGTGATCGGCTCGCCGAGCAGCGCCTGTCTGATGAACGTCGGGATCGCGCGACCGTCGAACGGCCGCATTCTGGGACCGAAGGTGTTGAAGATGCGCAGGATCGCGGTGTCTACGCCGCACGCCCGTCTGAAAGCGGTGGTCATGGCCTCGGCGAAGCGTTTGGCCTCATCGTAGACGCCGCGCGGACCGACCGGGTTCACATTGCCCCAGTACGTCTCCGGCTGCGGGTGCACCAACGGGTCGCCGTATGTCTCCGAGGTGGAGGCAAGCACGAACCGGGCGCCCTTCTCCTTGGCCAGTTCCAGGGCGTTGAAGGTGCCGTTGGAGCCGACTCGCAGCGTGTCGATGGGAAGCCGCAGGTAGTCGGTCGGAGAGGCGGGCGAGGCGAAGTGCAGCACAGCGTCCATGGCCCCCGGGAGTACCAGGTGCTGGGACACGTCTGCCCGGATCAGCCGGAAGCGGTCGCTGGCCATTAGGTGCTCGACGTTAGCGACCACTCCCGTGAGAAAGTTGTCGACACAGTAAACGTCGTAGCCCTCGGCAAGAAACCGCTCACAAAGATGAGATCCGAGAAATCCGGCACCGCCGGTGATGACCACAGCAGGCCATCTCATCTGGTCTTCTTACTGTCATTCAAGCCTTTTATGGCAGTCCAAGAGATCACTACGCGTTCTCCCGATGGTAAATCTCTGGAGCGCTCCCTTGAAACGCTCGTGGAGATCGCTTGCAGTGCATTGGCAGGCTACGATGCGCGCTGTGGCAGCGTCAATAGGGGTCCTCGCGCTTTGATCGGAGAGGGTGCTGATCAATCCGGAGAAACGTTCACGGTGAGTGATGGCGGCCGAGGGCGCCCACGAATATGCGATGCCCCTGGCCACTGTTTCTTGGCCGGATGGCGCGCCAAGGAGAAACTGCACCACCTGCTCGCCCTGGCCCGGACGAACCCGGCCCGCTCGCAAATCGCCCACCGGCTGCACCCAACCGTCTGCTCTGCCGGCCTGGCACAAGTTACAGACAGGCTGCCGCCGGCGATATTCACCAATGGGCTCGACACCGTGATTTGCCGCTTTGATCCGGGAACTCAAGAGCGCCTCTCCTACAGAGCCGCTGACGGATTGGACCTCGACGGGTTGCTGTTTCTGCCCCCCGAGGCGAGGCCGCCACGCCGGGCGGGCCGTACGACCGGTTCTCGCTCGGCGGGCTGATGTCGGGGCAGCGGTCAGGCCGGGTCCATGGCTCGGGCCGTCGGGCGACGAGCCGTTTCAATAGGTTTTCAGACGATATCTATAGTCGGTCCTTGTTCGAGATTCCGCCCAAGTAATACCTGAGCGTGGGTAAACCGGTGGAATGTATCGCGACTCCATCGCGAAGTAATGCCTCCAGTAGAAGACCGTCCGGAGCGTTGTTGAGAACGACATCCTGGGGCGTGATCGTTTCGGGAACAGGGATTCTCAGTAACAGGTCTCGGCGCAATAGCCAGGCCGACATGTCAACCATGACCAAAGGGTCCGTCGTTGACATAATGGTGCTATTACGCACTTCGGCGCCCGGCCCAATGGGGTCGGCCTTGTCGTGAAGCACGTTCCCGCCCGCCGGCCAGGCACCTCGACTGCGGAGGTCGGCAAAGATTCGTTTACCCTGCTCTTCGTCCTGGCACCATGGAAATATTTCATCCAGGTATGGCGAGCCGTCACGATTGAATATCAGGCGGGATGAATGTACTGCTTCGGCTTGCCGCAGTCTCGCGAGAGCGAAAAGGCTCGAGATATGCCTATTATCGAACTCATTGTCGTCGTCCAGGAAGCAGACCCAGGGATTATTCGCATTTCGCACTCCCCAGTTCCACATTCTGCCAAGGCGTGGATAGATATCGGCGGCCCTCTGTGGATTGAACGAATAATCGGTTGGATATCGTTCGGCCCGATGCACGCGAATCCGTCGTTTCGTATCGACTGAGTCGGTACGGTACCACTCGGCGAAACTTGTAGGATCGGGCATGATATCATCGCCGATGATAATGTGCTCGATTTCACCGGCGAAGTCCTGGTCACGGACTGAGGCCGAACAACGAGCCAGGAACCGGGTATCTCCTCGAGTCAGCGTAATGACGGTTACGCCGTCGCCCGGTGCTGGGCCTCGGTTTGCGTCCTGCATCGGCTTCGCATTCAACTTGGTTCATCCTCTCGTTGCTGACTGTCAGCGATCGGGACGGGTGCGCCAGGACCGTTCTCCGACTCCTGGAATATTTTCCATCGCGAGATCAGGTATGTTGATATCGAGAACGCGTCCGGTTTCCGGGCGGGGAGGCTGGGGGTGGGTCAGCAGAGCTGTTATCTCATTGGTCACCCGGACCCTCGGTACATCGGCGGTCATGCCATACCGCTCTGTGGGCCGTACGGCCTCACCCGGATCAGTCGCCGTTGCCATAGGTCCCACAGGTCCTGTGCGACCTGGTGCCGTTCTGACCCGTTGAACTGCACGGCGTCAGCCGCGCCGGTGAGCAGATCACTGACCGCTGAGGTTATGGGCACTCGCGAGGAGGGCCAGTCCCGGAAACCGATCGTGGTCGTCGAGGCGGGGCCACCGGTTCCCGTAGTGACCGTCGAGGTCAGTTGAACCAGCGGGGGTAGCATGACCTGGTTGGTCAGGATCGACTCGGCCTCCACCCGCCGCCTTCGGACGATGTGCCCGTCCAAGACGAGGGCGTCCAGGCCCGTGGTCAGCAGGGTGGCCAGGCAGTCCTCCAGCGATTGCACGATCGGTTCTGCGTTGTTGTTCAGCGAGGTATTGAGGACGACCGGAACTCCGGTGATCTGCGCGAACTCATGAATGAGTTTCCAGAATCGCGGATTGACGGCCTTGTCGACGGTCTGGAGACGGGCCGTGCCGTCCACATGAGTGACTGCCCCGAGCGCCGCCCGACTCGACTCGCGTACCGTCGCTACGAAGCCCATGAAATCGTACGTGGTGTCGGTCGCAGGAAGATCGAAGTATTCATGTACCCTCTCGGCCAGAACGGCCGGGGCGAACGGGCGGTACCCCTCACGCATCTTGATAAGGCTGTTGACACGATCCTTGTTCGACGCCGGCCTGGGATCGGCGAGGATGCTCCGATGCCCCAGGGCGCGCGGGCCGAACTCAGACGCTCCGGTGGCCCAGGCGATGACGGAACCATCCGCGATCATGGTGGCGGCCACGGTCGCGCTGTCAGAGCAGCGTTCCCAGGTGACGAGGTCGTTCCATCGATGGAGGATGGCTTCCGCCTCGTCTTGCACTTCGATCTCCGGACCCCAGAACACGGATCGGATTCGATCAGCGCCTCGTAGGCTTCGTCGGCCGTGTTTCGCCGAGTTCGTCGTTGAGAGCAGGGCCGCGCCGACCGCGGCGCCACTGTCGTGACTGGCGGGGTGGACGAAGACATGGCGGAAGAGCCCAGATTGGAGGATTTTGCCGTTCAAGGTGCTGTTGTGTGCGACGCCGCCGGCCAGGCAGAGGTTGGCGAAACCTTGGGAGGCCCAATATTGGAGCATATGAAACACGGCTCGTTCCAATTGATCCTGCACGGCGGCCGACAGGTTCATGTGTATGTCCTCGAACGGTTCCCCGGCTTTACGCGGTTGATATCCGGCGAGGAGCAGATGCTCCTGGAGCCGATGCGCATCAAGCGAGAACTCGCCGTTCTCCCGAAGCTCGAGGAGCTCGTCGAGTGTCTTCGCGAACTGACCTGGATCGCCGTAAGGCGCGAGACCCATCATCTTGTACTCGTCGAAAGAGCCGTATCCGATGAGTTGAGTCGCGCCCGTGTAGTAATGACCGAGCGATTGGACCGCAGGAGTCGTCCGCAGCAGGTTCAGGCCCTGTGCGTCGGCTGCGTACACCGAACATGATTTGTCCTCGCCGTTGCCGTCCATGACGAGTACCAGCGCTTCGTCGAACCCGGAGTCGTGGAACACGGACGCCGCGTGCGAATCATGGTGGCGGTGGAATTCGATGACGTTGTGCTGACAGCTCTGGCCCAGTGCCAGTTCCAGGCGATTCGCGATCAGGTCACGGCTCCGAGTTGCAGCAAGGCTGGGGTGGCGCAGATAGTGCAGGTCCAGCTCGACATCGAGGTGGTTCTCGTCCCAGAAGTAGGCGATGGCGTCGAGGTCTCCCAGAGTGGCGCCTCGCGCGTCGAGGCATGCCCGTACCGCCCGTGCGGGGAAAAGGTTGGTGTGCTTGACCCTGTTGAGCCGTTCTTCCTCGACGGCGAGTACCACACGATCATCTTCGAGAAGGCACGCGGCTGCGTCATGGTGAAAGCTTCGTTTGACGCCGGGCAGGAACTCGTCGTCCTCGGTCCCGAACAGTCCGCATATCCCTAGTACAAGCACGGTGTGCTCCTTGCCGTCTGAATGGACAACGAAAGGTGGGGGGCTTCCCGTCTATTCTCGGCAGCACGATTCCAAGCATGCCCCAGCTGCGCAGCGGCTTCGTCCCATGTAGGTAGTGCGGGTACGGCGGCGGAGGCCAACGCCGCAAGCTGCTTCCGCCGCCGAGAGTCGTTGAGCAGGGTCAACGTCGCGGCGGCCAAGTCGGAAGCCGTCTGGGCGACGAGTACCGCATCGTCATACCGGTTTCCGAGTCCCTGCATGGCCGAAGGTGTGGTTACAATCGCCTGACCTGAATAAAGCGCCTCGACGAGCTTGACCTTGATTCCTCCACCGAAACGAATAGGACAGAGATATACCGTCGCATTTTCCAGATAAGGGCGAAGCGTGGGGACCTGACCGGTCACGCGCACGCGCGGGTCGCGTCGCGCTGCTCGTTTCATCGTCGGTGTCGGTGACGCCCCGGCGAGGACCAATCGGCAACTGGGGTGGGCCTGCCGAAGAATCGGCCAGATGTCATTGAGCAAGAAGGTAGCGGCATCACGGGTAGGCGCCCAAGAGAAGTTGCCCGTGAACAGCACGTTGGCCTCGCTCGGCGCATCCCGACGCCCGGCTGGTTGAAAAGCGAGGTGATCCCATCCGTTGGGGAGATGTACGGGCGTGATGTCTGGAGCCGCCTGCGTGATCGCCCGGACGTCTTCCAGGGTCACCGCACCGACCAAGGTGGCGCTACGCCATGCGGCTATCTCCTCGCGCCGCGTACGGTGCCACGTTGCCTCCGGGGGCCCCGACTCCCCGGCGAATGAGCGGTGCAGGCAGAACTCGATGTTCTCCTCCACCAGCAGGACGCCAAGGCCTGCCCGGCGGGGCAGGCTTGGCATCATGAAGTAGCCCTCGACGTGCGCGAGGTCGGCAGACCTCACCACCTGCGCCCACTGCCGCACGAATTCTGGGTTGCCGACACGGTCTCTGTGCGCCGCAGGATCTGTGCCGCCGAGGTTCGGAGCCAACGTCACGCTGGCGAATGCCGCGGACACCTCGTCAAGGGCAGCCAGGTCTCGTTCGAACTCTGAGGTAACAATGCCCAAATGGATGTCGAAGCGTTCCGCAAGTCGCAGCAGGGTTTGCGCTTCTCGTACCTGCCCGCCGCTGATGTCGGGGAACGGCAGCTGATTGGTCAGGTAGGCCACGGTCTGGTGATCACGTCTGGGCCGGTGACCGCGCCCGACGGTGACCACCTTTCCATGCTCCGCCTGAGGATTCGCTTGCGCCACCACTTCTCCCCTCGAAGATCGACCGTGATTCGCTCACGGACAGCGTTCGATCGAAGTCAGGTCGCGACCGCCATGGCCGCGCCGGCCTAACGCTTGTGCGGTCTTGTGCCATCGCTACCGTCGGCAGGAGGTATAAGCCATGCCACCGCGGGTCCCGTCGTCGTGATTGGTTGTTCGGCTCGCGATTTGAGACGGCCGGTCCTCGGATATCCAGCCGAACGTCAGGCCTCTGTTCGCAGTTGCTTCGCCGTGGTACGAGCGTCGTGGTCGGTCCGCCCGGTCACACCGATCACCGTCGCCGTGCCGAAGCCGTCGGCCCGATAGTCACCGCCGGACGTTCGAGCGCGGTCCGGACGAGGTCCGATACGGCTGGACGGTCGACTTTCCCGTTGGCGTTGCTGGGCAACCGGCTGACGGTGAGCACTCGCCTGGGAACCATGTAGCCCGGCAGGCTGCGGACCAGTTCAGCGCGCAGCTGGGTCGGCTCGCCGTCCGGGGCCAGGCAGACGGCGTACAGCCCGAGCGCGTCAGCGGCCTCGGGAACGGCCACGACGACGGCGTCGGCGACGCCGCGGAGAGAGCGCAGCGCCGCCTCGATCTCACCGAGCTCTACCCGGTAGCCGTTGATTTTGACCTGCTGGTCGGCCCGCCCGAGGAAGATCAGGATGCCGTCGCGCGTGGTCACCCGGTCCCCGGTGCGATACCAGTAGTCCCGCGGGACCGCCGGAGCACTCACCGCTGCAGGAGTGGGGTGGAACCGGCCGTGGTTCGCCTCCGGGTCCAGATATCCGTCGAAGCGCTGAGGCCCCCGGACGCACAGCTCACCGTCCGGGACCGGGTTCCCCGAGTCGTCCAGCACGGCATATTCGAGCGCCGGATAGGGCAGGCCGATCGGCAGGACGCCGTTGGGCGTGGCCGGCCATTCGTCGGGATCCGCCGGCAGAGCGAAGTCGCTGCAGCTGATGGTGAGTTCGGTGGGCCCGTAGAGATTGATCAGTGTGCTCTGGGGCGTGGCCGTTTTCCAGGCTCGGGCCTGTTGCCAGGTGAGGGGCTCACCGCAGAACAGGCTCTGTCGCAGTGACGGCATGCTGTCCGGCAGCAGCCGTCCGCTGGCTTGCGCCCTGGTGATCGCCGAGGGCACCGAGAACCAGTGGGTGAGGGCGTTGTCAGCGATGAACCTGACTGGCCGCAACAGATCGTTTCGGCTCGGCACGACCAGGGTGGCGCCCGCGGCCCAGACCGCGAACAGGTCGAACACTGATAGGTCGAAGGTCAGATCGAAGCACTGCGAACACCGGGCGCCGGGTGCCAGCCCGTACCTGTCCTGAACCGCTGCCAGGAACGCGGAAACGTTGCCCTGCCGGATCGGCACTCCCTTGGGCCTGCCCGTCGACCCGGAGGTGAACAGCAGGTACGCCTCCGAGTCGGGCTCGTCGAGCAGTGGCGGCAGCGGCGCCGCTGGCTCCTCTTGAACCAGCGCCGGATCCACGACCAGCAGGCGGACTCCGTCGAGGGGCGGGGCAGCGAGCTTCGGGTCGGCCAGCACCAGGCCGGTCTCCGAGGCCGTCAGCATGTGCTGTGTCCGTGCCTGTGGGAAAGCCGGGTTGAGCGGGACGACGGAGACGCCCAGACGCTGTATGGCTAGATAGCCCACGTAGGCGAGCAGGTTTCGGTCGGCCAGTAGACCGATCCGCCGGGGAACGATCTCGAACTCCTGGCGGATACGCGCGGCGAGCGACTCCGCCATGTCGGCGAGCTGCCGGTAGGTGAAGCATTCGCCGCCGACCTCGAGAGCAGCGCGGGTGCCGTGGCGGGCGACTGAGGCGTCGAACCAGTGGTAGAGCATCATGGTGTCTCCGTCAGTGAGGGCTCAAACATCACTCGTCGCTTTCACCGTGTCGCGTTCCGGGAGACGTGTGCCGAGCAGCGAGAGCAGGGGAATCGCCTTGACGGCAGTCTCGTCGAACTCGGCGACCGGGTCCGACATGGCAACGATCGCGCCACCGACCCCGTAACTGACGCGACCGGGCTCCGTCACGAGGGTACGGATGGCGATGCTCAGGTCGATGCCTCCGGACAGTGAGAAGTATCCGATCGCTCCGGAGTAGATCCCGCGGGGCCCGCCCTCCAGCCGATCGATGTTCTCCATGGTGCGCAGCTTCGGCGCTCCGGTCATCGAGCCGCCCGGAAAGGCCGCACGGACGCAGTCGACCGGGCTGCGGTCGGGGCGCAACCGGGCCGTCACGGTGCTGATCAGCTGATGGGCGGTCGCATAGGTCTCGACGGTGAACAGCTCGGGGACGGCCACCGAACCGACGGCCGCGACCTGG
The DNA here is from genome assembly GCF_001417795.1 of Sphaerimonospora mesophila. NCBI lineage: Bacteria > Bacillati > Actinomycetota > Actinomycetes > Streptosporangiales > Streptosporangiaceae > Sphaerimonospora > Sphaerimonospora mesophila. The sequence continues at coordinate 8,502 of NZ_BCBX01000062.1, forward strand.
GCCAGGTCGTTGCGCATCAGATCGACGATCATGAGATTCTCGGACTGGTCCTTCTCGCAGGAGGCCAGATCCTCCCGGAGAGCCTCGTCCTCCTCGGCCGAGTGGCCTCGCGGGCGGGTGCCCTTGATCGGACGAGCCTCCACCCGCCCCTCGTCGTCGATGCGCAGGAAACGCTCCGGGGAGGTGCTCAGTACGGACAGATCTCCCAGACGCAGCAACGCCGCGAACGGCGCCGGATTGTCCCGGCGCAACGTCGTGTAGGCGGGCCACACATCCAGCGTGCACTCCACAGTGAGCATGTTCGTCAGGCAGATCTCGTAACACTCGCCGGCGGTGATGGCGTCCTGACAGGATTCGATCAGTTTCAGGTAGGTGCCAGGGTCGTGGCGTAGCGATACGGGCACTGCGACCGGGCCCGGCGCCGCGACCGAGGGGCGTGGAGCGCCTGCCAGGGCCTGGATGCGTGCCCGCGTGGCCGCAAGCCAGCTCCGCGCCGGCGCGTCGTCCCCGACGTGCAGCGCGAGCAGATACGTTTTGGAGGCGGTGTGGTCGAAGACCACGCACCGGTCAGCAAACAGCAATGACGCGTCCGGATGCGGGGAGCGGTGGGCCAGGCGAGCGCCGCACTGGGCCTTGAGCTCGTAGCCCAGATAGCCGACCCAGCCACCTCGGAAGTCGAACGGCAGCTCTGCGCCGCCGACGACCTCGGCGGCGCGGAGACGGTCGTCCAGCCAGTCCAGGAACGGCCGTACCTCCCGGCGGGTGCCCTGCCTCAAGCGTACGGTGACCGTGCCGTCGGCGACGTCGGCCGTGACCACCTCCGAGAGTGGGCCGTCGGCGGCTCCCATGATCGAGAAGCGGCCCAGACGCGGATCGGGACGACTGCTGTCCAGCCAGAACGCGAAGGGGTGGTCGAGGAAGAGCTCCTCGTAGACCTGCTCCGCGTCGGATGTCGTGGGCAACTCCTCGACCAGTAGGCGGTACTTCACTCGTCTCGCGGTGTTCGAGCTGCTCGGGCGGGTCGGCAGCGGCCGCCGCGAGCGGACACGCCGGCCGTGCCGCAGGTTGGACTCTTCGCTCAGTTCGGCGAAGTTGGCCAGCAGGCGGTGACCATGCTGGGTCGCGATGGACTCGGGATGGAACTGCACACCCCACTGGGGCCGGTTCTTGTGGCGCAACGCCATCAACACGCCGTCGGGAGTCCAGGCCAGCGCCTCGAGCTCGTCCGAGAGGCGATCGACCGCCCACGAGTGGTAGCGCACGACCTCCTGCGGTGACGGTATGCCGGCGAACAGGCCGGTGCCGTCGTGGAGAACGGGAGACTTACGGCCGTGCCGGGGTTCCGGGGCGAGTGCCATCGACCCGCCCCCGAGCGTCGCGATGCCCTGGTGTCCGAGGCAGACGCCGAGCAGGGGGACGCGGCCCGTCGAGATCACCTCGCGACAGATGCCGAAGTCGGCCGGCACACCGGGTGTTCCAGGACCCGGGGAGATGACGACGTTGTCGAAACCATCGAGGTGTTCCGGCCGCCACCCGGGCTCGTCATTGCGGATGACCGTCGGCTCGGTCCCGGTCACCTCGCCGAGATAGTGGGCCAGGTTGTACGAGAAGGAATCATAATTGTCGATGAGTAGAGTTCTCATGCGAGCCCTTCGGAGCGATTCCGTGCGATGTCCGCGGTGACGTCGGTGCGGCCCGGCATGACGGGCGAGCAGATCCTGAAGATGGTGGGGTCGATCCGGACCCGCTCATGAGGCCGCCTCGGCTGAGCCGGTCGCGCTTACGGACTCACCGGCCAGTTGCCGGCGCCGGGTGAGCAAGGAGACCCGTGCCGGGCGGCCCGCGTCCTCGACGAGCGGGATCCAGTCGTCCGCGACGCGGAAGAAGACCGAGTTCAGCACCTGGGCGTTCGAGACCTGGGCGGCCGCCAGCACCTCCCACCGGACGAGACTATTGATCAGGTGGGGGTCGAAGGCGGTCCAGACTCCGTCGAGCCGGACCTCCGGCCAGTAGTGCTCCAGCGAGTAGGGGCTGGACAGCAGCAGCCCAAAGCTGCGCCGAGCCTCCCATCCCTCTTCGATCGCCCGCCCGACCAGGTACCGGGTGGCCAGCTCACAGTCGGCGAGTGAGGTCGCCGCGACGAAGGAGAGGTCGCCGTATAGAGCCTTGGGCAGGATGTGGAAGTGGAACCCGGAGACCTCACCGAAGATTCGCTGCAATTGTGGGGGGGCCTCACCGGGGCGACCGGAGGTGCCGACCTCGCGGCTCAGGATGAACTTCCGGGCCGTGGAGTCCGCATGAGCCCCGAGGGCCTGCACTTCCGCGGGCAGGCGGAAGTCGCACTGGTGGGCGGGCGCTGCGGAATCGCATTCCGCGACGATTTCGAGGTCGTAGCGGACCGGGCGGTTCTCCGCCACCGCCCGGAGCACGTCAGGCCAGCGTCGCATGGCGAGGTAGCGCGGAGAGGGCAGATGCAGGGCGAGAGAGGTGTTCGCCAGGTCCAGCTCGTCGAAGTACTGCTGCCCACCCGATGAGCGGTGCGGAAAGCCGAGATCGAGCAGAGCGGACAGGATCGGCGCGCGGATCCCGAAGACCTTGAGAACCATCGAGATGTCCTGGTCGAAGACCCGGTGCTGGTCCGGAACCAGCCGCACCCTGTCCGTGATGCCCTGGAGCAGTTCAGTGTTCATGCGGTTCCTCCATGAGGCCGGAGATCACGTTCCAGAGAGCGCCGGGTGAGGCGAAGATCTCGAAGGCCATCACCTCGTCGGGGATCCGCACCAGGAAGACGTCCTCGATCGCCACCAGGAGCCGGACGATGGTGAGCGAGTCGATGCCGAACTCCGCCAGGTCGCTGTCCTCCTGAAGCATCACGCCCGGCGGGATCAGGCCGTCCAAACACTCCCGCAGCACGGCCTCGAACTCGGGGTTCAGCGCGGCGACCGCGAAGTTCTCAGCCACCGGCGGTCTCCCTGCCGGATACGCCATTGCCGACCACGACGAGGTCGTGGCCACTGCCGTCTGAGACGGCCCCACCGTGCAGCACGTGATTCTCCCTTGGAAGTGCGGATACCTGTTACCCGCCGCGATGACCGGGCCGCGGATGCAGCCTCGATTCGCCCGTCAGTCAGCGGCGGCGAAGCGGTCCGGGCTGAGCTCGGCGAGGTACCGGTGCACGGACCGTGCCGAGTTCAGCGTCTCCAAGACCCCGGAATCGGGCGGCTCCAGCTCGAAGCCGAAGCGCTCCTCGAGCAGATGCTGGAGCCAGACGAAGCTGAAAGAGTCGATGACTATCTCGGTGTCGTAATCGATGGGGGCATCGAACACCTGAAGAGCTGTGCATTTAGCGATGATCTCGGTCATCTCGTCGCGCGTCATCATTGATCGTTCACGCCCCGCCTTCGCAAGCGACCGCCGCCACACAATGATGTCTGTCCTTGCGCTGAGGCGGCCAGGATAACATGGAGACAGATGTTTGTAAGGGGAGGGTTGAATCGGCTCACGAACCGATTCACGCACTTGCCTGGAAATGAGATCTGCCGTATAGGATGCCACTGGCGCATCGATGGTCCGCGAACACGAGGCTGTACCCACGTATGAGCCGCGCGACGGTTGCCACAGCAATTCCCAGCCCCGAGTCGCTCTTTCTAACGAGCGTACCCGAAGTGGGCACCCGTGGCCATCCCATCTGATTAAGTAGCCCGTGATCAAGTGTTGACAACGTCTCTACCAGCGCCTTCGTGTCGAATGTTGGGCAGCGGGAGGTGTCCACCGAGTGACCTCGAAAGGGCGTGGAGTCTACGCCGAAATCTGTTCGCTGAGAATCATCCGGTCCATGTCGTCAACTCCTCGGGCGGCGGCGAGCAGGAGCCTCTGCAGTCGTCCGAAGAATTTCTTCACTTCCGTGTCCGGCATAAACTCCGGATCGACGTGAAGCTCTATGTTGAGCCCCGTTTCGAAGGCGGCGGCGTGCAAGTAGAACTGCGTGATGTTCCAGTCGACACTATTCTCCCAGCTCAGGTCGTAATCCTGCGGACCCGCGTCGAGAACAGCCCGGCGCCAGGCGTCGTGGTCGGGGGTGCTGGTGTCGAAATCACCGTGGTAGTTGAAGTATGAGGAAGGGTCGATCAGGCCGCCGCTGGACCGCATCGTGTCGTCAATCACACGTTGTACCTCTGTCGGGTCCGCCATGCCGTACCGCATGGCCAGGATGCTCTGTTTCGCGCTCTCGGTGAGGATCTGTCCGAATCGTGGCCGCCGCACATCGATCACGGCGATCGCGGTGTTCGAACGACACGAGATCTCACACCGGTCCGCCGGCGTGATCCTGTTCGTGGTGGCGAGCTGGAGCGTGGCGACTCGCCGGCCGCGGGGAATCGCATGCGCGCAGGCGGTCGCGGCCAGCAGAACCTGGGCGAGGCTGACCCGATGCTCGGCTGCCAGCAGGCGGCAGGCGGCCAGCGCGCCGACCGAGCCGAACCTGGCAATGTGCAGGCGGGGCCTGGAACCCGAGGGGGCGGGTCGCGTCCCGGTCGCGGATGTGCCGCTCACCGCGCGGCTCAGCTCCTGCTGCCACCGGGCGACCGCTCGGTCGAGATCTCGGCGTCCTTTCGCTGACGTCTCGTAGGCGACCTGGTCGAGCGGATGAGTGGCGGGCACGGTCGGCACTTCCGCGGCTCCGACGAGAAAGGCCTGCAGAAGCTCGAAGCTCCACTGGTCAGTGGAGAGGTGCGAGCACACCAGCACCAGCCGGATCGGCATGCCCGCGTGCCGGATCAGCGCGACACGCAGTGGGAGGTCGGCCTCGGTGAACGGGCGTTCGGCCAGGGCGGCACAGGTCTTGGTGGCCGCCTCGTCCGCTTCCTCAGGGCCTGGGACGTCGACGAGCGAGACGCTCAATGTTCCGGACGAGGCGACGATCTGGAGCGGACCGTCCTCCCCCGCGACGTACCGGGTGCGCAGCGATTCGTGTCGCGTCAGCACCTCGGTGAGGCGGTCGGCGATCTGCTCGGTGGTCCAGCCACTCGGCACCGGCCGTACGACCCGGAGGTTAATTCGGTGCCCGAACTCCTGAAATCTGCCGACCATTTCCCACATGCCACGCTGGCTCCAGGTCAGAGGTCCGGCCCGGCTCGACAGCCCCGCGACGGAGATCACCAGTTCGCTGACATTCATCCACTGCTCCTTCAAACGCTTTCGCGCCGGTCGCGCCGGGAGCGGGTCGGCCGCCACTGGCGCCCCGCTCACAGAGGGTGGTCGTCGGCCAAAGCTGATCACACAAAACGCCTGGCAGTAAGCGATTGGTATGCGCCTATTAGGCTACCGCCGCTCTGCATGGAACTCAAGATTCTTGACAGCGCTCCCACGCGGAGTTAGCTTGAGACGACAACGAAATCAAAGCGTAATACGCCTTCGGCGTCGGCTGCATGCTTGATTAATGGGCGAGAGAGCAGTCCCAAAAGATTTGTGTCGGCACGGATGTCTCGGCATCATGTCGACGCTGGAGTCCGGGGGCGCCCCTCATCAGAGTGCCGAACCTCGGTGCGAGTGTCGCCTCGTGACTTCCGCCGCGCACTTGTCCGTGCCGTCTTATCCCTGCTCAACGGCTGTTCAGACTATGCGTGGCGAGCGCCCGGAGTTGACCGGCAAGCGTGCCTCTGGTGCACGCCTGGGTTCAAGGTGGTGGTGTGCCCTCTGCGCTGCGCAGACTTCTCGTCGTCATCAACGGACTGTAACGCTGACGTTGAACATACATTCTTTTGTCGTCCAGGAATCCGGTTTCCGGGTGTTGACAAGCCTCATTCGTTATGGATTGTAATAGGGTTGACACAGTGAGGTTGGATGGGTTGTCATCCAAATCCGTGGACCTTCACCGGGCGCGGATGGAGACCGATGAGAGCACCGATCGGAGCGATGGCCTGGTGGGAAAGTCTGTCCACGACTCAACGCTGTCGATGTCCGCACGGGAGCTGAGCGACCGGTTGTGCGGCGTGGAATCGAGCGATCCGGTGTGGGTCGACGAGTCGGGGACCTTCGACCGGCAGGCACTACTCCAGGATGTCGCCAAGTGCTTCGATCTGCTCGAGGCGCGTGGTGTCCAGCCAGGCGACTGCGTTGCCGTGCAGCTCCCTCCCGGCGCCACCTTGTTCGCGTTGCTCCTGGCCATCTGGCGGTTGGACGCCCGCGCCATGCTCTTGGACCACCGGCTGACCGCCGCCGAGACCGCTTCGCTGACCCGGCTGTGCCCGCCGGCGTTCCATGTGCGTGCCGCAACCGGGGCGACGCACTTCACCGGTCGGTCCGAGTTGGAGGTCGTGCCGCTGACCGGGGCGTTCCCGCTTCCGCAACAGGTGTGCCTCGTACAGTTCACCTCCGGGTCGACCGGGCAGCCCAAGGTGGTGGCACGGTCGGCGGCGTCACTGGACGCGGAGATCGACCGGTATGCCGCCATCGACGATATGCCGGGCCGAGACGATCGGCTTCTCCTGCTGTGCTCACCGATCCACGCCTGGGGCCTGATCGGCGGCATCCTGTACGGGCTGGCGGTCGGCCTACCCGTCCTCTTTCCGTCCGCGCAGCACGGTGGCGCGATCGCCCGTGCGGCGACGGCGCTCGAGCCGACGGTGATCTTCGGGGTGACGACACACTTCGAGCTGCTCGGAGCCACGGCGGATCTGCCCAGGTTGCCGCGACTGCGCATCGCCACCAGCGCGGGGATGACGACCAGTCCGGCCGTCGCCGAGCGGTTCAGGCTGGCGACCGGCTGCCGCCTGGGGCAGGTGTACGGCTTGACCGAGGTCGGCGTGGTCACCGCCGACCTCGCCGGTCGGTTTGCCCCGCCGTCCGTCGGCCGGCCCGCTCCCGGCATCACCGTCCGGACAACCGGCGGTGAGTTGTACATCCGGCTCGATGAGACGCCTTATCTCGTCGACGACGGCGTGGCCCGGTTCACCGGCGGCTGGTTGCGGACGTTCGACCGCGCGGCGATCGACGAGGCGAGCAATACGATCAGCATCCGCGGCCGCGCGGATTCAGTGGTCGCGATCGGCGGCATCAAGGTCGATCTGATGGAGATCGAGCAGGTGCTTCAGCAGCATCCCGACGTCGCCGCTGCGGTTGTGACGTTCGGGAACGTGATCGAGGCGTTCGTGGCGGCCCGCAACGGGCTCACGGATCGGGCGCTCGCGGCGTGGATCCGGGAACGGCTGAATCCCCTAAAGGCGCCGAAGCGGTACTACCTGCAGGAGCAACTCATCCAGACACCGACCGGAAAGGTTGTCCGTGAACGAGCACAACTCCTCTCCGCGTACCGAGAGCAGCGAACACCAGCCCTCGACGAAAGGGATCAGTAAGGACGAGGTCCGCAGCATCCTCACCGATTGCGAGTGCGCCGGGCTGCCTAAAGAGATCGACGACGACACCCTGCTCGTCATCGACTCCTTTGCCGCGATCTGGATCCAGCACCTCTTAGAGGAGCGGCACGGCGTCGTGGTGCGGCTCAGCGGCGAGACCGCCGACGTCGACTCCGTGGACAGCCTGCACGTCCTCATCAACCGTAATCTGGGCGTCGGAACCCCATGACGGCGAAGGTCTACGTCAGCGGCTTCGGCGTGTTCAGCGCTTTCGGCTTCGGACCGGAGGCGCTCTTCGACGGCGTCTTCTCCGGATCGCCGGCCTTCCGCATGGTCACCCGTTTCGACGTCTCACACTGCCGCACCGGCCAGGCGGCCACGTATCCAGAGGCAGCGGTCAGTCCGCCGGATGCCGGGCCCGGTCTGGAGACCGTCGAGGTGGCGATCGCCTGCGGGCGGCAGGCGATCGAGATGGCCGGCTGGCGCGACCCGGCAGAACTTCCCGTCGTCCTGGCGACCAAGGTGCGAGCGCCCTCCGTGGAGCCGGAGTCACCCGCCGAGATCACCGAGCGGGTGGCCGATCGCCTCGGCCTCGGGCGGCCGAGGCGTACCTTCGTCAACGCCTGCTGCGCCGCGACAAACGCGATCATCCACGGAGCGCAGTTGGTCCGGGCCGGTGTGACCGACGCGGTGCTGGCGGGCGGAGCGTTTCTGGTCGACCGGCAGGCGTTCAACCTCTTCGACTCCGCACAGGCGCTGGCGGCCGACGGGCAGTTGCGTCCTTTCGACCAGGACCGGCAAGGCGTTCTGCTCGGAGACGGCGGCGCGATGCTGCTGCTGGAGTCTGGGGAGAGCATTCGCGCGCGCGCCGCCCAGCCGCTGGTCAGGCTCGCCTCCTGGGCCATGACCAATGACGCCTTCCATGTGGCGCAGCCGCACGCGCAAGGCGCCGGTGTCGCCGCGGCGGTCACCGCGGCTCTTCAGCGCTCCGGTATCGGCCCCGACCAGCTCACCTATATCAACGCCCACGCCACCGGCACCCCGCTCAACGACGCCGCGGAGGCCGCCGGGCTGCACACCGCGCTCGGCCGACACACGGAGCAGGTGTTCGTCAGTGGGACGAAGAGCACGACCGGCCACGCGCTCGAGGCCAGCGGCGCGTTAGAGGCGGTCATCACGCTGCTGGCGATGCGCTCGTCGACGCTGCCGCCGACGGCCGGGCTGCGCCGGCCGGACACCCGCCATCCGCTGCGGCACGTCAGCGTGCCGGAACGAGTCGAGGTGCCGTACGCGTTGAGCCTCAATTCCTCGGTGGGCGGCGTCAACGCCGCGATCCTGCTGGCCGCCGCATGACGACGCTGCCGGCTTTCGAACTCGTCACCAGCGCGAAGGTCCATGCCGGTCCGGAGCTGCCGCAGCTGCCCGGTTTCATGGTGTCGGACTTCGCCCCCCTGGCGTACGCGGCCGTCCGCGAATGCGTCGGCGATGCGCGGTCGGGCCACCTGCTCAAGGGCATCGGCGATCGGGGCGGAATAATCCTCGGCTCACAGCGTTTCGACACGGTCACCCTGGAGTTGTCCGTTGAACACGTGAACCGTGGCCGGGTGAGCCCCATCCTCTTCTACCAGGTGGTGCCGACTGCCGTTCTCGGCCAGATCGCCCGCGACTACCGCCTGACCGGCCCGGTGAGCTGTGTGGCCGTGACCGGTGACGCGCGCGACGAGGTTCTGGAACTGGCCCGCCTGCTCCTGGCGGACCAGGGCGCGGAGTGGGTGCTCGGCCTCACGGTCAAGTTGGACCCCGACCCCGCGAAGGCTTTCGCCACCGCCGACCTCGTGCGAATTGCGCCCGGGCCGGCCGACCGGAAGGAGTCATGATGGTCTCCTCCGGGACCGGGCCGTCGAAGGGCGCCGTGGTGCGGGGCACGTGGCTCGTGAGCAGCACCGCCGCTGGAGTCACCGAACCGACTACCTTCCAGCTCCAGGGCCGGCAGTGGGACCTGTTGCCGGGCGTGTTCGCTCCCACCTACTGCGCGTCGACCGGGTTCTTTACCGAGTCCATCCCGTTCCCGGTCGGCGGCTCGTTCCTCGAGGTGGGCAGCGGGGCCGGGGTCACCACAGTGACGGCGGCGGCGAAGGGATGCGCCAGGGTCGTCGCAACGGACATCAGCGCGGCGGCCGTCGAGAACACCAGGCTCAACGCCGCCCGGCACGGGCTGTCCGACCGGATCGAGCTGTATCTCGGAGACGTGTTCGACGGCCTGGAGCCGGAGGAGCGGTTCGACCTGATCTTCTGGAACTCTCCGTTCATCGATTCCGGCGCCGACGGGCGACCGGTTCACGACGACACCCGGCAACGTCTGCGGCAGGCCGTATTCGATCCCGGCTATCGGGCACATGAACGCTATCTCGCCGGGGCCGGCGCCCGGCTGACCGCCACCGGCCGGTTGCTGCTCGGCTTCAGCGATCTCGGCGACCGCGACATGTTACGCCGCCTGGCCACCGGCGCGGGCTACCGGATCTCGACTCTGCGCACCTCGGGAGACCTCGTGCGCGGTATCGACTATCAACTCCTCGAGTTAGTGCCCGATGACCAATAGGAGATGCCACCATGGGGGCCACCTTCGTCCCGTCCGACGTACGCCACGCCATCGCCGCCGACCCGGCGGTGGGCGGAGGTAACGCTCTCGAGATGGCGATGCGGGTCAGCCCGGACCGTCATGCTCCGTACCTCTTCGCCGAGCTGCCGTTCCACGACTCGCACGGGAACCTGCGCGATCAGCTGAGTCTGGCGGAGCTGGCCGACCTCGTCGGTGCGTGGAGCGCGTGGTACGCCGCACGCGGCGTCGGCCCCCGCGACCGGGTCGGAGTTTATGTGCGGGACAGCGCCGACGACTTGATCCACTGGCTGGCGCTCAGCCGGCTGGGCGCGATCGCAGTACTGATCAACGGTGAGATGGATCCCGCCGTCGCCGTCGCCTATCTGCGGGGTACCGCGCCCGCAGGCCTCCAGACGGACGACATCCGGCTGGCGCGGATCACCGGCGCTCTCGACCCGGAGACCGACCAGTTCTGGGTGACCTCGATCAGCACCACCGTCGCGTCCGGGGACGTGCCGGTGCCGCCGCCGTTCCGGCACTCGCCGGGCGATCCCGTCCTGATCTGCCACACCTCGGGCACCACCGGCACACCGAAGTCGGTCATCTGGACTCATGCGCAGATGATGGTGGGCATCCGCGCGCACCTGACCCGGTTTCAGGACCACCCGAAATCGCTGATCCTGTCCGCCTTGCCCCAGTCGCACGGGTCGGCGATCGGCTACGCCATACTCGCGATGCTCTCCGGGGTGCCCCTGGCGCTCATGTCGGATCGGAGTGGCCGGGCGGTGGCCCGGGCGGTGGGCCGCTACGGCGCGACCATCGTGGTTGGCTTCGCGGTGACGCACGCCGAGTTGGCGCTGCAGCAACTCGACGCGACCGATCTCAACCTGGTCGAGCGCTGGGTGAGCGTCGGCGACGCCTCGCACCATGCGCACATCTCTCGGCTGGTCGAGCGGGGCCGGCATTGGGCCGGCGCCGATCCTATGCCCGGCTCGATGTTCGTGGACGGTTTCGGCTCCTCGGAGTTCGGCTGGGGTGATGTGCTGAGCATGATCACAATTCCGGGCGTGGTGCCACCGCATCGCTGTCTCGGCGTCGCCCAACCGTTCGCCGAGGTCGCTGTTCTCCGGCCGGATGGTACACCGGCCGAGGCGGGCGAGGTCGGGCTGCTCGGTGTGAAAGGCCCGACGGTGACCCCCGGTTACTGGAACGACTCGGACAAGACCTACCGCAGCCTGTTGAACGGATACTGGCTTTCCGGAGACCTGGTCTACCGCGACGAGGCGAACCGCTTCTACCACGTGGACCGGGCGGTCGACGCCATCCGCACCGCCAGCGGGATGGTCTACTCGGTCCTCACCGAGGAGATCCTGCTGGCCCACCTGCCCGAGATCGACGACTGCGTGGTGGTCTCGGCGGAACAGGACGATGGCACCTGCGCCATCGCGCTGGTCCACCTGCGCGACGGCCACGACACCAACGGAATGCTGGCCCGGGTCAACGAGGTGCTGGACGGCCTGGGCCAGCCGCCGCTCGCCGACGTCCGGGCGGTCGCCGTGCGATCGGTCCCGGTCGGCGTCACCGGCAAGGTGCTCAAGCGCACGCTCCGCCAGGAGTACGCCTCAACCGCCGCCCAGCCGGCCGGAGTGCCGCAGTGACGGCACCCGGAGCCGTCCCGTCTGACGACGTGGAAATTGCTTTCCGGCGTGGCGGATCTCGACGTCACCATGCGAGGAGTTGCTTTTCCAGCAGTACGCCGAGGCGGGTCGCGAAGAAGGTGGCGTGACGGTCTTGCTCACGCATCGCTTCACCACCGCTCGGGCCGCCGATCTCATCGTCGTCTTGGACGGCGGCCGGTTCACCGAGGTCGGCGCCCACGACACGCTGAGCCAAGTCAACGGGCTGTACGCCGCTGTTCCGTCTGCGGACCCGGTGCTTCGTCTGACCGGCCGGACCCCGTGGGCGCCAGCCGCTGACGAGCTTCAGGAGCGAGGAGGAGTTATGAACGTGGAGCGGTTGGTCGAGATCGCCGTCGAGGTTTCGCTGAAGGTGGGCGGATTCCTCCGGGAGCAGTTCCGGCAGCAGCCCTTGTCCATTCGGAAAGGCACCAGATATGACCGGGTAACCGAGATCGACGGGCTGGCGGAGGAGTCCATCCGGACTGGATTACTCGCCGCCTGTCCGGACTCGGTCGTCATCGGCGAAGAAAACGGAGTATCCGGTCGAGGCGACGTGCGGTGGTATGTGGATCCCATCGACGGCACCTACAACTTCGCGCGGGGAATTCCGCTCTTCTGCGTCTCGATCGGCGTGGTCACGGACGGAGCCGCACGGGGTGGATGCGTCTACGACCCGGTCCGGGATGAGATGTTCACCGCGGGCGGAGGTGACCTCCGGATCAACGGCGAGCCGGTGCGCTGGCAGGGGCACGGGCCGCCGCTGTTGCTGACCGATCTGGCGGAACGCCACTTCCATTCCGGGACCGGGTCCGGGGAATACTGCGGCCTCCGCCAGATCGGCTCGTCGGCGCTGGCCCTGGCCTGGGTAGCGGCCGGTCGCGCCGATTTGGCGGCCAACCTCAACGTTTACGCCTGGGACGTGGCGGCGGGGCGCGTCCTGGTCGAAGCGGTCGGGGGCGGTTACGTCGGCCTGCCGGACGACGTGCTGCGAACGGATCGGCGCGGCGGATTCGTGGCCTGGGGCCCCCAGCACGTGTCGCTCGGTCGGAACCTGGAGGAGCGGCTGCGACGCGCGCCCATCCAGGACGTGGCGTAGCGTGCGAACAATTGAAGTGCACACAGAAATATACTCGATCAGGGAAGTGAGATTGGACAGGGTAGCCCCCAATATCCACATCAGATATACTCGGCCGCAACTTGGGCACTGCAATTTGCCGCAGTCGCCGATTTCCCTTTTCGCCTCAGCAGACCTGATCGTACCGCTGTCACGTGCTCTGAATTCGTGAACCACAATTACTTTCTGGCGATCGGGTCTATTTAATCGCGTTGCGGTGAGGTGGTCCCGGCGGCAGTGTTTGTAGCAACGCGGGCCGGCGCCTCCGAAGCACGGCCCCGAGCAGGGCAACCGCAGGCTACTAGGAGGAACGATGTCAAGCACCCGCGTCAGGCGCACGCCGGCCCGCACCCTCTGCGACGGAGACGATGCGTGAGCGCGGATACGAGTCGGCAGTCGCCTCCGGCCCGGCGTTGGGCGATGCCCGCCCTGATCGGGTACGCCTTCGCGCAGTCGCCGCTCATGGCCGGTCTGACCGCGGTCCTGGCTGTCCTCGCCGGTGCGGCGCCGGTCGGGATCACCATCGGGATCGGCGAGCTGGTGGGCGAGCTCACCTCCGCGATCGGCCAGGGCCTGGACACGCCGGAGGCACGCGATTGCTATCGGTGGATCGCCGTCATCGTCGTGTTGTTCTTCCTCACCCACCTCGCCGAGTCGGCGCGCACAGCCCTGGGCCGCGCACTGGGCCGCCGGGTGACCGGCCGGCTGGGCGAGCGTGTGATGACGGCCGTCTCCGAGCCGGCGACCATCGGCCATCTCGAGGATCCGGCCTACCTAGGCCGACTCGCCCGGGCCCGGGGCGAGGGAGTCATCGACATGCCGCCCGGAGAAGCGATATTCGGATCCTCCACCAAGGCCTCGATGTGGGTGACCGCCATCGGCTCCGCGGCACTGCTCGCCAACCTCAACTGGGCACTGGGAGTCATCGTCCTCGCGGTCTTCGCCGCGATCCACTTTCGGCTCGTCCGGAACTACCGGATCGCCGTCGTCGAGAACGTGAGTCAGACGGAGAAGCTCCGGCGTACGTCGTACCTACGGGACGTGCCGACCACGCCGGGCCCCGCCCGGGAGGTTCGCCTCTTCGGTCTCACAGCGTTCTTCCGCGATGCCTACCAGTCGCAGTGGCGGGCGAATATGGCGGAGGTCTGGCGCCGGCGGCGCGAACATGATCTGTTCGTCGTGGTCGTGGTCGTGACCACCGGCCTCACCGTGGCAGCGGTCTTCTACTACCTGGCACACCAGGCTGCCATCGGCGACTCGACGGTGGGGGACCTGGCGACCGGCGGGCTCGCCATCCGTGCACTTCTGCAGATCCTGCGGGCGGACGAGGACGAGCTCCGCATCGGCTTCGGCTCGAAGGCGGCCGCCGAGGCCCTCGCCTTTCCCTCCGTGGCAGGGTCGGCGGACGCAGCGCCGGTCATCGAACCGCCGGACGCGACGATCTCCTGCAGGGATCTGCGCTTCCGGTACACCGACACCACGAGCGAGGTGCTGCACGGCATCGATCTCGACATTCCTGCGGGTCAGTCGCTGGCCATCGTGGGACTCAACGGGGCCGGCAAGACGACGCTGGCCCGGCTTCTCGCCGGCCTGGACGCGCCGAGCGGGGGCTCCGTACTCGTCGGCGGGACGCGGATCGACGATGTCAACCGGCGGAGCTGGCAGCGGCAGGTCGTCGCGGTCTTCCAGGACTTCGGCCGCTACCAGCTGACGATCCGGGACAACATCGCCTTCGGTTCTCTCGCCCACGCGGACGACGATGAGGGCCTGCGCGCGGTGGCGGCTCAGGCCGGGCTCCAGGAGTTCATCGAGAGGCTTCCGGACGGCTGGGACACGGTGATGGCCGACGCGTCGGGCGGCGAATGGCAACGTATCGCCATCGCCCGCGCTATGTTCGGCCTGCGGCACGGCGCCCGGTTGCTGATCATGGATGAGCCGGCCGCAAGCCTTGACGCCCGCGCCGAGGCTCAGCTCTACGACACATTCCACGAGCTGACGGCCGGTGCCACGACGGTCGCGATCTCACACCGGTTCGCAACCGTGCGCAAGGCACAGCGAGTGGTGGTGCTCGAGGACGGTCGGATCATCGAGGACGGCCCGCACGAGGCCCTGATCGAGGCCGGCGGACGGTACGCCGAGCTATTCCATCTGCAGGCGAAGCGTTTCCAGGAGGCCTCGTCGTGATCAGCCCGCTCCGTTTCGTCCTCACGCTCGGGCCCCGCACCGACCCGGCCAGGACCCCGATCGTCGTGGCAGTGGCGATTCTCGAGCAGGCGACCGGGGTCGGTCTCGCGATTCTGCTCGGACTGTTCAGCGAGGCGGCGAGCCACCACTCGACGAGCAAGGTGCTGGTGCTGTCGCTGTGCCTGGCTGTGTTCGTGATGCTTACCCAGGGCACGTTCATCGCCGGCTATTTCACTCGGCTCCGCCTGTCGGAGGAGATTCAGAACGAGGTCGAACGCCGGTTCATAGACGTGGTTGGTACAACGCCGACGCTGGAGATCCACGAGCGTCCGGACCGCGTCGGCAAGGCGGCTGCGGTTCGCGGTGGTCGCGCCGACATCCGGGAGGGCTTCGACCGGGTTCTGTGGCTCACCGGAGCCGCGCTTGTCTGGATGTCATCGGCCGTCCTGATGGCCTCGGTCGTTCCGATCCTCGCGGTCCTGCCGCTTTTCGCCCTCCCGGTCCTGCTGGCCACCCGGGTGGCCGACCGCAAACGCGGTGAGGCCGTCGAGCGGGCCGAGCCGCGTACCAGGCTGGCCGAGCACCTGTTCACGCTGGCCGCCACCGCCGGACCCGGCCGCGAGACCCGGCTGTTTGGATTGGCGGCCGAGCTACGCCGACGGCACCGCGAGCAGTGGGATCGCAGCGGCCGCGACATCGCCGTGACCGATCTGCGATCCCGGATACCGCTCGCGCTGGCCTGGCTGTTGTTCGTGCTGGCCTACGCGACCGCGATCGTTCTAATGGTGCGGGCCGGCTTGACCGGTGACGCCTCGCTCGGCCTCATCATCGCGGCCATCGCGGTCAGCAGCCAGATCGTCGGGCAGGCGCAGGCCCTGCTGAGCCAGATCTTCTGGGTGTTCGAATCGGTCCGGGCCGCCCGGGTGTTCCTCGAAGTCGTTGAGGAAGGCGCCGCGGAGCGAACGGCCGTCGTGCCGGCCTCGCCGGCGGCGGTTCCGTCCCGGCTGACGGGCGGCATCACGCTGGAGAGGCTTGGCTTCCGGTATTGGAATCGGGATCAACCTTCGCTGAGCAATGTCGATCTTGAGCTGCCGGCCGGCGCCGTGGTGGCGCTGGTCGGTGAGAATGGCGCGGGGAAGTCGACCCTGGTGAAGATGCTCTGCGGTCTGTACCGGCCCGGGGAGGGCCGCATTCTGGTGGACGGGACCGATCTTGCCGAGTTCGCCCCGGAGCAGTGGCGTGCCCGGGTCACGGCGGCTTTTCAGGATCCGGACCACCTCGAGATGTCGCTGGGTGACTCGGTCGGGCTGGGCCGGCTAGAGCACAGCGAGGATACGGAACGGATCCTGGAGGCGTTGCGGACGGCCGGTGGGAACCGGTTGCTGGACTCGTTGCCGGAAGGGCTCCAGACCCGGCTCGGACGCAAGTCGTGGGACGGAGAAGGGTTGTCCGGTGGTCAGTGGCAGACGGTCGCGAACGCCCGCGCCGCGATGCGGCAGGAGCCGTTGCTGCGGGTCCTGGACGAGCCGACCGCCAGTCTGGACGCACGGGCTGAGGAGTGGCTGTTCGAGCAGTACGCCGGTTTGAGCCGCTTACAGGGAGGCGTGACTGTCCTGGTCACGCACCGTCTCACGACCGCTCAGGCGGCTGATCTCATCGTCGTGATGGACCACGGCAGAATCGTCGAGGTCGGCACCCACGACGCATTGAGTCAGTCCGACGGGCTTTACGCTGAGCTGTTCCGCCTGCAGGCGCGTTACTTCGTCTAAAGCGCGTAGCCAGTAGTTCTGTTATTGACGCTCTGTGAGATTCCCCAGGTCGTTGGACTTCCGCTCTTGACAATCGGCCGACGACCACGCTGACCGCGCTGGACGTCCAGGTCGCCGAGCACCTGTATGGCCGGGGCATCGCGGCGCTGCGGATCGACCACTACTTCAGCGGCACCGGTTTACCGTACATCGGATAAGTCATGCCGAACCCGAGGACGGACCCATGACGCTGCTCGTACACCTCACCGCGGCCAAGAACATCCGCGCCGTGCGGCGCGCGGGCATCCGAGCAGCCGGCCATGGACAGGGTGGGGGCGCCGGGGTCTACTGCCTGCCGGTGCTGCCGTCCTACCAGATCACCTATCAGTGGGTACGTGAGCTACGACGCGGAGGCCAGGGCACCCTCGTCGCCGTGCACTTCCGCGTCCCGGACGACGAGCCGGTGTGGGTGGGGCACTACAACTCCGCCCCGGTCCAACTCAGCTGTGCCCGGGCCGCCGCCTTGGTGGCCGAGCAGGAGGACGCCCGCAGGTGCGAACTGTTCGTCCCCCGGTCGATCCAGGCCAGGGAGATCCACCGCGTCCGGCGGGTCAACCAGGTGACGGGATGGCGCTACATGCCGAACGCCCATGGCACGCCTCCATGCGCCTGCCCGGTGTGCAACCCTCCCGGTCAGTACGGCGCCGCCAAGATCCGCAAGGTGTTCGGTCAGCCGTGATCGGTTGAGCCTGCCGACACCTGGATTGTCGGAGCTCATCGATAACGTCCCACCATGAGCTACGACCTCCATTTCGTCCTGCGAGAACCCGGCCAGTCCTGGGATGACGTCCTTGAAACCGAGGAGGAGACTACCCAGCGTGCACCTGCCGACCCAGCGGTCTGGGACAGGGTCGCCGCGCAGGCACGGGAGGTGCTGGGAGACATCACAGTCCGGCGAGATGATTCCGAATGGCGGCTCGATCATGAACCGACCGGCATCGACCTATCCTGCTGGGACGGAGAGTGGGGTCTGAGCGTTCCGTACTGGACGCACGACGACGAAGCGGCCGACGTCGTCGAGAAGCTGCGCAAGTTGGCGTTGATCGTCGAGCGAGAGACCGGCCTCGAATGCCACGACCCCCAGCTCGGACAGCCGCTGTCGGAGATCCCGATCTCCGATACGGCAAGCTCCGTCACGTTGTTCAACGAGGTGGCCGGGCAGTTCGGCCGCCGGTAGGTCGGCTTTCCACAGGCGCGGCCGAGGGACCTCCCCGCCCGCTCCGGCCTTGTGGCTGCCGTTGCAGCGCCGATTCGTCGCCCAACCGTTGCCACGATGCACAAGGTCGAGGCGGTGATCGCTATTCTTCGGTGTTCAGCAAGCCGTCGCCGCCGGCAGGACAACGCAGGTGTGCACAAGACCGGGGCAGCGGCAGGATCCGTCCGCTAGCCGGTTCCTAAGAAGAGGCGCCCTCGCTACTCTTTTGGCGACCATGTGATGCGGCCCGACGGGCTTCCGCGATCGTACGGCTTCGGCCGGAGCGGATAGGCCCCCACCCGCACGAGTTCTCTCGTGCTGCCTGGGGGACAATCCGTGACGGCGCTGCGGCTGTCTGTCGAGAACCTGCTCGCTTCTCCCAACGAGGCCGCCCTGGCGGAGGTGATCGCCGAGCACGTGCGCGACACCAGTGGGCACCGCTCCTCCCCCGCCGAGATCAAGTCCTGGCAACGCAGCCTCCCGGCCCTCGCACGCGATCTGGCCGACGCCGGATTACGCCAGGTCGAGATGCTCGTGGAGTACAAGCTTCCGCTCACCAGCAAGCGCATCGACGTTGTCCTCGCCGGAGTGCATCCGCGTACCGGCGAGGACTCGTACGTCGTGGTCGAACTCAAGCAGTGGAGCCGCGCCGAGCCCTCCGAGCTGGGCGAGCATCTGGTCATCGTGGACGGCATGCCGGGTGGCGAGAGGCTCAACCCCGCCGAACAGGTCCGCCGTTACTGCGAGTACATGCGTGACTTCTTCAGGGTGCTCAACGACAGGCCGGACGCCGTATACGGGGCCGCGTACCTGCACAACGCCATGGACCTGGACGTCGACGGTCTGGCCGACCAGGTGCGCGACGAGCGCAGCCGTCTGTTCACCAAGCAGCGCCGCGGCGAGTTCCTCCGTTATCTGAGCGAGCGTCTCGCGGACAAATCGGGCGCGGACGCCGCCGATCGTCTCCTGCGTAGCGCGATCGCGCCGAGCAAGCAGCTCATGACCTACGCCTCCAAGGAGATCCGCGAACGCGAGCAGTTCACGTTGCTGGACGAGCAGCAGGTCGCGTACGAATTGGTAATGCGTGCCGTCGACCGGGCCAGGCGCGCTGACTCCAAGCAGGTCGTCATCGTCGCCGGCGGCCCCGGCAGCGGCAAGAGCGTCATCGCCCTGTCCCTGCTCGGCGAGCTGTACCGGCAGGGCCGCTCGGCCTATCACGCCACAGGCTCGAACTCCTTCACCGAGACCATGCGCCGCTATCCCGGCCGGGGCAACACTCGGATCAAGAACCTCTTCAAATACTTCAACAGCTTCACCGACGCCGTGCCCAACGATGCGGACGTGCTGATCTGCGACGAGGCTCACCGCATCCGCGAAACCTCGACCAACCGCTTCACCCCCGCGGCCAGGCGCACCGGACGCAGCCAGCTCGACGAGCTGATGTCCGCGGCACGCGTGCCGGTCTTCCTCCTCGACGAACACCAGGTCGTACGACCGGGCGAGCTCGGCACCGTGGACACGATCGAGCGCTACGCCCGCCACAAGGGCTATGACGTACACCGCGTCTCCCTGGACGAGCAGTTCCGCTGCGGCGGCAGCCGCAAGTACGAGCACTGGGTGCTCCGCCTGCTCGGCCTGGCCGACGGCGGCCCGATGGCGTGGGACGGGCAGCACGAGGACTTCGACGTACGGCTCGCCGACTCCCCACACGAACTCGAAGCGTTCCTCCGCGCGCAGACGGGCACCGCTCGCATGACCGCCGGCTTCTGCTGGCCCTGGAGTGATCCACGACCCGACCAGACCCTCGTCAACGACGTCGCCATCGGCGACTGGGCACGACCGTGGAACGTCAAGAACGACCGTGCCGTCGGCGACCACCCGCCACGGATGTTCTGGGCCACCGACCCGAACGGGTTCGGCCAGGTGGGCTGCATCTACACTGCCCAGGGCTTCGAGTACGACTGGAACGGCGCCATCCTGGGGCCCGACATCACCGTCCGGGACGGACGGCTGGTCACGGTACGAGAAGCCAACAAGGACCCCGCTTTCAAGAGCCGCAGAGCCCTCCCCGACACCGAGTTCGACCTGCTGGTACGACACGTGTACAAGGTCCTGCTCACCCGTGGCATGCGCGGGACGATCATCTACGCGGTCGATCCGGAGCTGCGAAGCTTCCTGGCCGACCTCATTTCTTCTCGAGCTTGACCAGCCCGGCCAGGAACTCGCGCGTCTCCGGATCGACCGCGTAGATGATCACCCCACGAAGCCCGCGCGTGAGCAGCACTTTGTAGACGTTGCGCACATGCCGCCGGAACTGCTCGTGGGTGACCTTGGCTGCGGTGAGGTTCTTGTCCTTGCTGAACTCACGCCGGGGCACGAACCTGCCATCACGGACTACGAAGTCCGGGCCGATGATCACACCGACCCAGTCGAACTCGAGCCCCTGCGCCGTATAGATGCAGCCCACCTGATCGAACCCGCCCTCGGCCGTCGCCCAATAGTCGCTCGACGGCACCGAGCCGAGTTTGTCTCCCTTTAGCTTGGCGTTCCACGGACGTGCCCAGTCGCCGATCACGATGTCCGGCACAAGGCTCTTGTCCGGGTTGGGCTCGTTCCAGGGCCAGCAATACCCTGCCGTCATGCGGGCCGTGAGTCCTTGGGCGATCTTGCCGCGCAGGAGGTCCTCCATCTCGCGGGGAGTGTCCGCGAGAACGACCTCGAAGTTCCGGTCTCCCGTCCAGAGCTGCGGCTCCACGTCGCCATTCCATTCACAGTCGGCGTCGCCGAGGCCCAATAACCGCTGCACCCAGACGTCGTACTTGGCACTACCGCCGCAGCGCCACTGACCGTCCAGCCGAATGAGCTCGTAATCCACATCGAGAGCCTGCGCCTGAGCCACGATCGCGGCGACCGTGCCGACCTCGTCCGGCTTGACGACCTGGTGCTCGTCCAGCAGGAAGACGGGGACGCGGGCCGCCTGGATAAGGCTCTCGATTTGCGGACGGGGGCTGCGCCACTCCTTCTTGAACCGGCTGTGGGAGTTCCTTCGCACGCGATGCGCCTCGTCGGCGATCAGCAGATCCAGGTCGTTCTGCTCCGCGTTCGCGAACTCGAGGTAGTACCTGAACAGGCCGTCGAACTCGATGTCCCGCCCGGCCACGTGCCGGCGCAGGGTTTTGGTGACGGTACGGGAACCCGTGGCGTACGCGACGCGATCACGGTTGCCCTGCTCTATCTGGCTACGGAGGAGCGAGAGCGCGATCGCCGACTTCCCGCTCCCCGGCCCTCCCGTGATGATCACTACGCGTTTGGTGTTGGCCGCCTGAGCCAGTCGCACCCTCGCCTTGACTAGATTGAACGCGTCGAGCTGCTTGTCCAGCAGATCGAACTGCCCGACCCCCCGTATAACTTCAGCGGATTTACGCAGAAAGGGCCTGTTCGGGCGGATAGGGCTGCCGAGTAAGCGATCCGCGGCCATCCTCCCCGGCTCGTTCGCAAGATTGCCGCGCAGATATTCGATGAACCCGCCACGCTCACTCTTGGTGAACAACGGCACGTCCTCGAGCACGGCTCCCATGGCGAGGTCCTTGACACTGGCGTGGGTCGCGTTGTGGAGATAGACCGCCGCCTTGACGGCCTCCGGACGCCCATCGAGGACGCCGAAGTGATCGGCGATCTGGTTTCGGTAGCCCTTGGCCTGCTGACAGGGATGACTCTGAGGGTCCAGCCCGGGCACATCGAACAGGTCCGCCTCCTCGTCGAGGGAGTCGGCGCTGCTCCACTGTTTGAGCTCGATGACGATGTACGTGTGCAGAGCGGTATCGGGGTGAACTCCGGCGAGAACGACATCGGCGCTGCTGCGCCTGTTGTGCGGCATGGGAAACTCGATCAGAACCTCGACCTGCTCCAAGCCCGCATCGTCGAGCACGCGCGCGAGCTCGGACAGGCTCTCGATCCAGGACCGCTTCTCGGCCGCACTTGGCTTACGCTGCCTCGTGAGCTCTACCTTCTCGGCCAAGACCTTGATGAGATTTTTCTCAAGGACCGACCTGGGCACGCTCAGATCCTGCCGCAGCGACTTCGCCGACATACGGTAGGCGGGCCCCATGCACAACTCCCCGGCAGCACGAAAGACTCGTGCGGCATGGGGGCGTATCCATGATCACGTCTAGCGGAAGCCCGTCGACCGCGAAACGGCATCGATGATAACCGAAGGCACCGACAAGTCCGCGCTGTCAGGGGAGCTGAGGTTCGCAGAACAGTCCCCGTAGCTTCGGCCGAAAAATCAACGGAGTTCGCCGGCGAGACTCGCTCTCAAGGAGACGGCCCGGCGCGGGCTCCTTGTGAGCTTCTTACGGTGCGGCAGAACGCGGATCTCGGCGGAGTCGGCTAACCGGAGAGCTCGGCTCTGACGCCCAGCAACCGCACCGGTCGCCGTTCGGCGAACCGATCGAGCGCGGCCAAGGCCGCCTGCTCTATCACCGACATCTCGGTCGTCGGCGTCGCCAGGGCGTAGCCATGGGTGTGCGTCTCGAACGGCGCGTAGCGCACCTTGACCACGACGCGAGCGGCGACCCGCCACTCGGCGGCCACGTCATCGGCTACGCGCCGGGCCAGCCGTACGACCTCGAACCGCACCTCGTCCCAATCCTCGAGATCGTGCTGGAAGGTGGTCTCACGGCTACGCGAGCGCGGCACGTACGGCTCGCAAGTCACCGGCGAATCGTCCTGGCCGAGGGCGAGCCGGACCAGCCATGGACCGGTCATGGGGCCGAACCGCTCGGTGAGAGCCCGCGGGTCGGCGGCCGCGAGCTCGGAGATGGTGCCGATGCCCATCGCGGCGAGCCTCTTGGCGGTCTTGGCCCCCACTCCCCACAGAGCATCCGTCGGCCGGTCGCCGAGCACGTCGAACCAGGTCTCGTCGGTCAGTCGGAAGACACCGGCGGGCTTGCCGAAGCCGGTCGCCAGCTTGGCCTGCAACTTGTTCCGCCCGATGCCGACGGTGCAATCGAGACCGGTGGTCTCACGCACGCGCCGTTGAATCCGACGGGCCATCTCCTCGGGGTCGTCGTCGACCGCGAGGAACGCCTCATCCCAGCCAACGACTTCGACCACGACATCGAAAGACTGCAATGCCGCCATCACCTCGGAGGATGCCGCTTCATACGCCGCCCGGTCGACGGGCAGGAACACCGCGTCCGGACATCGCCGCGCCGCCGTGCGCAGCGGAAGGCCGGAGTGCACGCCATACGGGCGAGCCTCGTAAGAAGCCGTGCTGACCACGCCGCGCTTGGTCGGATCGCCGTCGCCGCCGACGACGATCGGACGCCCGCGCAGTTCCGGACGGCGCAGCAGCTCAACGGCAGCGACGAACTGGTCGAGGTCGACGTGCAGCACCCAGTAAGTCACATTTCATTGTGTGCCTCGCCCCGGAGACGCCCTCCAACCGATGCCGATAACCGGGGTGTCCGGTTCGGCTTCAACGCGCAGCCCGGTGCGCGTGCGGGTGGCGGCGATGCTGTTCACCACGACCTCGTGGCCGGTGAGCGGCCTGCCCCGCCAGTTCATTGTGATGTGGGAGAACAACCGGTGCTCAATCTTGTTCCACTTGGAGATGCCCGGCGGGAAGTGGCAGACCGTGACGGTCAGACCCGTTTCGGCGGCGAAGCCGGCCAGTTCGACTTTCCAGGCCCGGTAGCGGTAGTTGTTGGAGCCCCCACAGTCCGCGGTGATCAGTAATCGGGACGCCTCCGGGTAATCGGCTCGGCCGCGGGACTGCCATCAGCGGCGGATCGAGGCCACCGCGAATGCCGAGGTGTCGTGGTCCACCCCGACATTGACCCAGCCCCGGTCTGCGGTCAGGTCCTAG
>NZ_BCBX01000063.1:0-31758 GCF_001417795.1 Sphaerimonospora mesophila
CTGTGGGGCCTTCCCTTTTTTTGTTGTGGGGGGGTTGTGGCGGGTTGGGGGTGTTGGCTGGGGGTGGCTGTGCTGTGGGCGCGTCCGGGGTGTGGGTGGGGGCGGGTGGGTGCTCCGGCCGGCTTGAGACCGTGCCCGAGACCACCGCGCCCGGGGAGGCCGGAGGCCTCTGCCGCCAGAGCGCAACTGTCACGGCCGGCCGGAGCAGCCGCCCGTCCCTGCCCGCACTGTTGAGGCACCAGACCCCGGCCACCCCACCACAAAACCCGGTCAACCCGGCCACCCCACCACATCACCCCCAACCCCAGACACCCACCCACCGAACCCACCCGACGACCAAACTCGGCCACCCACCCACTCCCACCAACCGTCGATACGTGAAATAGGTCGATCTGAAAGCTGTAGGCCGGGGCGGAAAGTCGGGGGATCACGGTGGTTGTCGCTACCACCGGCTGCACTATCGGTGGGTGGGACGGGATTATCGAGTCGGCTTACGTACTGCCTCCGGCGCGTTAGGCTGGAAGGACCGGGCCGCCCACCACGGGTGGCCTTCGTCGCGTCAGGTAGAGAGCGAGAAGCTACGACGACGCGAACGTGGTCTGAGTGGCCACGATCACAACTGGTCTTCCTGGAAAGCCGCCGGTATCGGACTTCTCCCCTACACAGAGCACCGGGAAGAGCCCAGAACCCGCGAACAGGAACTCGGATGCAGAGCCGTACGCGGTGAGCGAGCAACAGAGGATAGAAGTGAACAGAGAAGACGGGCGTGACGGCGCGGGCCGTGGCGAGAACGAACGCCCAGACAACCGCGAAGAGGGCAGGTACCGAGCCGGAGACGCCGGTGCCTTCCGCGGAAGTGGTCGCGCTGGTGGAGGAAGCAGGGGCGAGGGAGGCGGCCGCTACGGTGAGCGGCGGCACGGATCCGCACAGGACTTCGGCGACCGTGGCAACCGTGGTGAGCGCGGTGACCGAGGCGATCGTCCGTTCCGGCACGACAGAGGCGGCCCACGTGACCGGGATTCTCGCTTCGGAGGCGGGTATGGCTCGCGAAACCGCGATGAACGAGGCGGTCAGGGCTATGGTGAGCGCGGTTCGTTCCGCCCCGGCAACGATTACCGCGACCGCGACCGCGACCGCGCCCGCGACCAGGACCGCGACCGCGGCCGAGACCACGATCGGGATCGGGATTGGAACGATCGTGGACCTCGGGCCTCTCGCCCCGATTCCCGCGGTGGCTTCGGCGGAGGCCGCTACCAGGGCGACCGCCGCAGGGAAGGCGGATTCGACGATCGTCGTGACCGTGGGCCCTGGAACCGGGGCGACGCGGCCGAGGGGGTGAGCGGCGGCCGCCGCTCGTACGGTGATCGGGATTCCGCGCGTGGCGGTTACGGTCGCGACCGGAACGACCGGAACGACCGGAACGACCGAGATGACCGTGGTGGCAGAGGTGACCGTGGTGATCGGGGTGGCAGGCCGTTCCGGCCTGGCGATCGCGATGACCGCGGGCGTAGGGACGCCCGGTCCGGTTCTCCTGGTGGCAGGCAGGGAGGCCGGCGCGAAGACTCCGGCAGAGACGGCCGGGGTTATCGCGATCGTGAGTGGGATCGCGACCGGCCAGCGGAGCGTCGAGGCGGCGGTGGATTCGGGGGCCGGTACGGCGTCCGTGACCACGACCGTGACCGCGATCGTGACCGTGATGAGCGTGGTGGTCGTCCGTACGAGGGCCGCTATGACCGGGACGACGCGGGTCGTCGCCCGTTCCGTGAGCGCCGTTCCGAGTCGGAGGGCCGCCACGAGACGGCCGGTGGGCGTTCCGAGCGTCCGCAACGCACCTATGGAGACCGGGACTCCTACCGCGATCGGGACAGTCGGCCGTCGGGTGATCGGGGTGGGGCCCGCGGGAGATACGGCTTCCGTGATCGTGACGAGCGGACCGGTCGAGATGCCGGTTCTTTCCGGGATCGCGGGGAAAGGCGGCCTGGGCGGGGCCAGGGCGACCGGCCCTTCGGCGGGCGTGACCGTGATCGTGACCGTGACAGGCCTTCCGGCGATCGGTCGCGTCCTTTCAGCCGTGACGACAGAGATCGGCCACGTCCTTTCAGCCGGGATGACCGAGGCGCCGGCAGGTCCGAGCACCGTGAGGCGCTGCCCGAGTTGGAAGCCGACATCACGCCGGAGGAGCTCGACCGGGAGGCGCGGGCGGAGTTGCGCTCACTGCCGAACGACCTGGCCGATCTGGTGGCCAGTCATCTTGTCGCGGTGACGCGTGCGCTGAGCGCGGACGATCCCGAGCGGGCTTATGAGCATGCGAAGGTGGCCCGGCGCTTCGCCACCAGGATCGGCGTGGTCCGGGAGGTCAGCGGCATTGCCGCCTACCGGGCGGGGCAGTACGCCGAGGCGCTCAATGACCTCCGGGCGGCGCGCAGGCTGACGGGGACCGATGAGTACCTGCCGGTGATGGCGGACTGCGAACGTGGACTCGGCCGTCCGGAGCGGGCGCTCGATCTGATCCGTTCGCAGGAGGCGGAGCGGCTGGATCGGGCGGGCAGGATCGAGCTCGCGATCGTCGAGTCCGGGGTCCGGCGTGATCTCGGCCAGCACGACGCGGCGGTCGTCACGCTTCAGCGTGTGCCCGAGCTGCGCGACCCGCAGCCGAAGCCATGGTCGGCGCGGCTGGCCTTCGCGTACGCGGATGCGTTGGCGGAGGCCGGGCACGAGGCTGCGGCGGTCGACTGGTTCGCGCGGACGATGGCCTTCGACGAGGACGGCGAGACCGATGCCGCCGAACGCTACGCCGAGCTGACCGGCACCGCGATCGAGGACCTCGAAGAGGACTTCGACGAGGGCCTCGAGCCGGAAGTGGATCTGGACGTCCTGGTGGGAATGGTCGGCGGACCGGCCACGGCGGATGCGGACATCGAAGCCGAGCCGGCCGACCAGGACCCCGGGCACCGGACTGGTACGGCGGCCGCCGCATCGGCGGACGATCTCGTCGCGGAAACCGACGATGTCGTGGCGGCGGGGGCGGAGCGCACCCGCCCGGCCGGAGCCGCCACCGATCCGGCCGCCGCCGCTACTGCCGACGCCGACGCCGACGCCGCGGGGGCCGCCGCCACCGATGCCGTCACCAAGGCCGTCACCAAGGCCGCGGCAGACGGCGCCGTCGAGTCCGTGGAGAAGAACGAGCCCAGGCAGGACGCCTCCGCGTTCGGCCCCGCGTTCATCGAGCCCGACTTCGGTGACGTGCTCGACGACATCGAGGAGCCGGACGACCTCAAGGAGCCGGACGTCGACGAGAAGAGGCCCGCTCCGGGTGACGTGCTCGACGACTCCGCGGGGCGGGGCAAGCCGCGGGAGTGATCGCATGACGTGCGGCAGGGCGGCGCTCGCGACGATTCACGTCGTCGGGTGCCGCCCTGCGGCCGTACCGTATCTCTGGGGGATCACGCGTCCGGTATGCGGTCCAGCCAGTGCAGGATGCCGGCGACGTTGGACGGTGCTCCGCTGAGCAGTTCGAACTGCTCGGCGGTCGGGTCGTCGGTCCGCAGCGCCGTGTAACGCTCGCGGGTCCGGTCGCGGACCATGGCGACGGCGTGGTCGAGGTCGAGGCCTTCCGTCCGGGCCTGCCGGGTGAGGTCCACCCACACCCGGAGTTCCTCCGCCGAGCGCTCCAGAATCTCGGTCACCTCGTCCACCGGTCCGTAATGGCTGAACAGCAGCCGCTGCGGTCCCAGCGCCTGGAACAGGGCGATCGAGTCGAGCGCCACGTCCAGGTCGAAGTCCGGCGGCGGGGTGGCGGGCCGCAGATCACCGGTCTCCGGCAGGTAGACGCCTGCCGCGTCACCGACGTACAGGTCGCCGGTCAGGGAGTCGAGCAGGCCGACGTGGTGCTTGGCGTGGCCGGGGGAGTAGTGGCTCGACAGGGTGCGGCCGTTGCCCAGGTCGATGCTGCCGGTGTCTCCCAGCGCCCGGATCCGCGCGGCGTCGGTGGGTGCGAGCGCGCCGAACAGCACGTCGAGTTTGTCCCCCCACACCATCTTGGCGCTGGACATCAGCCGCGACGGGTCGGCGAGGTGCCGGGCGCCCTTCTCGTGCACCACGATCTCGGCCGAGGGGTAGTAGTCGGCGATGTCGCCCACCCCGCCCGCGTGGTCGAGGTGGATGTGCGTGACCACGACGGTGGCCAGGTCGCCGGGGCCGACCCCGAGAGAGGACAGCGCGTCCCTGACGATGGGCGCCGAGGTCGACGTGCCGGTCTCGACCAGGCAGGGACGGTCACCCAGGATCAGGTATCCGGCCGTGATGCCTGAATAGCCCGCCATGCGAGTGTCGATCTCGTAGACGTCGCCGCCGAGCGGTCTCACGTTGTCCATGTCCACCCCATAATCCACAGAACGGCATTCGGCGCCCTGGGAAGCCAGCCTAACCAGCGAGAGTGATCCCGGAAAGGAAGGGGATCGCATGCATCGCAACGAGGTGGTGCTGGTCGGCAGGTTGTCGATGGAGCCGGTCCATCGGGACCTGCCGAGCGGCAGCGTGCTCACACAGTGGCGTCTGGCCGTCCGCAGGCCCGCCGGCCACGCCGGCCACCAGCGCTCCGACGCGGTCGAATGCGCCACGTTCGACGACCGTGTGCGCGACATGCTCGACGGGTGGCGTCTCGACGACGTCGTCGAGGTCGAGGGCGCGCTGCGCCGCCGCTGGTGGCGGGGCGGCAGCCGCTACGAGGTCGAGGTCCGTACGGCCCGCCGCGTCGAGGACGGGTGAGCCGGCGACGGGCCGGGTACGGCGATCAGTCCGTCGCGAACATGCGCAGGACCAGGCCGGTGCGCGGCTTGGGGCCGAACGAGGTGGACTTGCGCGGCACCCGTTCACCGTGGGCCGCCACCTCCAGCACGTCGTCGGTCGCCAGGGGGTTGAGCACCACGGCCGTTCCGCCCATGCCGCGTGCGAGCCGTACGGCGGCCTGCGCGTCGTGGTGCACGACCAGCACCGTCTGCTCGGTGTCGTCGATGCCCCAGACCTTCGGCAGCAGGAACATGGTGAGGACGGAGGTGTCGAGCGACTTCCACCGGGCCGAGTGCTCGGCCGGCATGGCGTGGTTGACCTGCAGCGGGTCGGGGTCGGTCAGCAGGTGCGGCGGTCCCTCCCCGGCCAGCACGAACGCCGGTCCCGAGGCCGTGGCTAGCCCGGCCAGGGCGTCTTCGAGCGAGGTGAACTCGTGGACCTGCCCCGCGCCCTTGGCCCGGGTCACCGCCTCCTCCAGGGACAGTCCGGGGATGACCCGGTGGATCGGCTTGAGCTCGGGCGGGTAGGCGGTCGAATCCACCAGGTAGGCGAGCCCGTGGTCCCACGGTCCCGGGCCCGGGTGGTCCTTGCGCAGCGCCTCGTAGGTGGCGTAACGGTGGTGGCCGTCGGCGATGAGCGCCTGCCGGTCCCGCAGGTCCTCGGCGACCGCGGCGATCTCGACGGGATCGGTGACCGCCCACAGCCTGTGGTGCACGCCGTCGCGGGTCCGCACGTCGACCAGGGGGAAGTGCTGGGTCGCCACGTCGTCGACCAGACGGGAGGCCGTGCCGCCGCCTTCGTAGACCAGGAAGATCGGCTCCAGGTTCGCCTGCGTGGCCCGCATCAGAGCCAGGCGGTCGGCGACCGGTCCGGGCATCACGTTCTCGTGTGGCAGCACCGACCTCGATCCGACGCCCACCGCGCCGATCAGGCCGCGCTGCAGGAAGCCGACCCCGCTCTGCTCGTACACGTACAGCCCGGGCAGGTCGTCCACGGTCAGCACGCCGGTGTCGAGCCACTCGAGCAGCTCGTCCCGCGCCTCCCCATAATGGCTGATGCCGGGAAGGATCAGCCGTACCACGTTGTTCGGATGACGGCCGAGCAGTTCCCGGGCGTCGTCCGGAGAGACGAGATCGTACGGCGGGGAGGTGACGGCGGCCAGATCGTCCACCGCGTAGCGCACGCCGCGGAACGGACGTAGCACCAGTCCCGCCCGTTCAGAAATCTCCATATCGGGCATGTTGCCATAAGGCCCGGACGACCGAACGCGGCGGTGCCCGGATATCGAGTGAGTAAGACCACAGGAGGCCATACCCAATGACCCAGGGAAGAAACGGGGCGTCGGAGTTCTCCGATCGCGGTGCCCCGTCCGGAGACGTCTACGAGTGGTTCACGCGGGGGACGAAACTCCTGCGAGAGGGTAGCCCCGCCGCGGCGGCCGCGCTGCTCGAGCGGGCCGCGCAGGCGGAGCCGGAGTCGCGCAGCATCCGCGAGGCGCTCGCCCGGGCCCAGTTCAACTCCCGCCGCTACACCGAGGCCGCCGGCACCTTCCAGTGGATCGTCGACGCGAATCCCGCGGAGGACTACGCCTACTACGGCCTGGGCATGGCCCGGTGGCGTACCGGTGACGTGGAGGGCGCACAGGAACCGCTCGCCGTGGCCGCGGCGATGCGGCCCGACCTGCGCCACTACGTCTCGGCGCTGAAGCAGGTCCGCGCGACGCTCCGGGCGAGGCAGGCATGACCGCATTCACGAGCGGCCCGCGGAACGGTCCCACGAGCGGCATGGAGAACGACGAGGGGGAGCGGCCGCGCGGGCCGGCGCTGGTAGACGCCTACGACACGCTCCTGCTCGATCTCGACGGCGTGGTCTATCTCGGCAGGCATGCCGTCAAGGGCGCCCCCGAGGCGCTGACGGCTGCCCGTGATCTCGGGGTGCGGCTCGCCTTCGTGACCAACAACGCCTCCAGGACGCCGGGCGCGATCGCACAGCACCTGCGGCATCTCGGGGTCCCCGCGACGCAGGAGGACGTCGTGACGTCCGCGCAGGCGGCCGCCCGGCTGGTGGCCGAGCGGGTTCCCCCGGGTTCGGCCGTGCTGGTCGTCGGCGGCATGGGCCTGCGCCTGGCCGTACGATCACACGGTCTGCGGCCGGTGACCACGGCCCGGGACGCACCGGCCGCCGTGGTCCAGGGCATGTGGGAAGGCGTGTCGTACGGCCTGCTGTCGGAGGGCGCACTGGCGGTACGGCAGGGCGCGTGGTTCGTGGCGGCCAACGCCGACACCACGATGCCCACCGGCCGGGGCCAACTGCCGGGCAACGGCTCGATGTCCCGGGTGATCGCCACGGCGACCGGCGTCGAGCCCGTGGTGGCCGGTAAACCCGAGCCGCCGCTGCACCGCGAGTCGGTGATCCGTACCGGATCGCGGCGCCCGCTGGTCGTCGGGGACCGGCTCGACACCGACATCGAGGGAGCCAACCGGGCCGGGGTGGACAGCCTGCTCGTGCTGACGGGGGTGGCCGGACCGCTCGACGTGCTCACCGCGGGCCCGCGCCATCGCCCCACGCACATCTGCGCCGACCTGTCCGGCCTGCACGAGCCCGCGCCTACGGTACGGCGGAGCGGCGCGGGCTGGAGCTGCCGCGGCTGGGAGGCCTCGTGGGAGGACGGACGGCTGGTGGTCGCCGCTCCTGGCGAGGGCCGGGGGGATCGTGTGGACGGGCTGCGCGCGGCCTGCGCGGCCGCATGGGCGATGGCCGGGGACGGCCGGGCCGACGAGGACGCCGTCAAGCCCGTTCTGTCCGCCATCGGCACCTGACCCAGCCCGTGATCTTGCAGTTTCTCGCATGCCATCCCCCTGAGCTGCGTGAATCACTCCCGTGATCGTGCAGATACTCGCAGTTGGGCCGTCCGACCCGCATGGATGCATTTGCTGATCTTGCACTTGTGAATGCAAGACCAAGAATGGTGTTTTCGCTGGTCAAGGCATATGTCTGCGAGAAACTGCAAGATCACGGAGGGTGAAGTCCCTGCTCTTGGCTCGACGTGCGAGCATTCGCAAGATCACGGTGTGGGGGAGTTGGGGGGGCGGGGTCAGAGGAGTTTGCGGAGGCGGAGCAGGTCGCCGAGGCTGGCGTCGATCTTGACACGCCCGCCGAGGAGGGCGCGGGCCATGTCGAGTTCGCCGTTCACCATGGAGATCAGGTCCGTGCTGCTGAGGGTGAGCTTCACCTCCGCCGGCCGGCCGTCCTCCGGCGGGACCTCCTTGAACGGGTCGAGTCCCTCCGGGTGGATCCGGCCGTAGAAGGTGACGTCGAGGTCGGAGATCCGGCAGGCCAGCCTGCGCTCCACCACGTGTTTGGCTCGGTCCTTCTCGCTTATCTCGGCGAACTGCTCGATGAGCTTTTCCAGCGCCGCCCGACATTCCTCGACGGTCGCCATGCGCTGTCCTTTCTCTTCACGGACCTTCAGAGGGCCTTCCCCGGACACGAGTGTCCGCTACCACCGACGGTAGCTTTCCACGTGAGCCTTGTGCGAAATCAAGGAAGCATCGCAGAGGAGATGGGGCTCCAATATGTGGCGGGAGACGGCGCGATCCTCGCCCGCGTCCGATAGCGTCGAGGCGAACCAGTGGAAGGGCGGCGGATATCGCGACGCCGGACCCGGCGTGCCTCGCCCGTCCGCTTCGTGGAGGGGATCGATGACCGAGATCGGCGGTGCGGGGCCGGAGCGCCCTCCGCTCGCTGGCGGCGTGGATGCGGTGATGTCGCCCATCGACCGGCTCGGCGACACGCCGGTGGCCGGACACGTCGCGATCTTCGAAGAGGTGCTCACCGGCCTCGAGGCCGTGCTCGCGTCGGTGGACGACCCGGCTCCCGGCTCGGCGCCGGACGCGACAGCGGACGTGCGGCCGTGACCAAGCGGATGAGGCTGGACAGCGAGCTCGTACGCCGCGGGCTCGCCAGATCACGCGAGCAGGCGGCCGGCCTCATCAGAGCCGGCCGGGTCTCGGTGGCCGGGCGCCCGGCCGGCAAGCCCGCGACGCAGGTCGACACCGCCACCGCCATCGTGGTCGCGGAGATCCCCGAGGGGCCGGACTACGTGTCGCGGGGCGCCCACAAGCTCCTCGGC
The DNA here is from genome assembly GCF_001417795.1 of Sphaerimonospora mesophila. NCBI lineage: Bacteria > Bacillati > Actinomycetota > Actinomycetes > Streptosporangiales > Streptosporangiaceae > Sphaerimonospora > Sphaerimonospora mesophila. The sequence goes on from NZ_BCBX01000063.1 coordinate 8,921, forward strand.
GCGCTGGAGGCGTTCGAGGGGCTCACGGTGGCGGGCCGGCGGTGCCTGGACGCGGGTGCGTCCACCGGCGGCTTCACCGACGTGCTGCTCAGGCACGGCGCGGCCCACGTGCTCGCCGTCGACGTCGGGTACGGCCAGCTCGCCTGGTCCCTGCGCACCGACGAGCGGGTGACGGTGATGGAACGGGTGAACGTCCGCGACCTGACCCCGGACATGGTGGGGGAGCCCCCGACGCTGATCGTGGGCGACCTGTCGTTCATCTCGCTGCGCCTGGTCCTGCCCGCCCTGGCGGCCTGCGCCGCGGAGACGGCGGAGTTCGCCCTGCTGGTCAAACCGCAGTTCGAGGTGGGCAGGGAGCGGGTCGGGCCGGGCGGCGTGGTCCGCGATCCGCTGCTGCGGGCCGAGGCGGTCGCCGATGTCGCGGCGGCGGCCCGGTCGCTGGGGCTGACCGTGAAGGGCGTCACGGCGAGCCCCCTGCCAGGACCATCCGGGAACGTGGAATATCTCCTGTGGCTTGGGAAGGGATCGGAGCACGAGCCGGTCCCCGATCTGACGGCGGCCATCGAGCGGGCGGTGGCGGAGGGACCTCGGTGAGCGACGCGTGAACACCAAGCTGGCGGTGAACACCAAGCGGACGGTCCTCGTCACGGCGCACACCGGCCGGCCGGCCGCGGTCGAGAGCGCCCGGCTGGTCACCGACCGGCTGATCGACGCGGAGCTGAGCGTGCGGGTGCTCGACTGCGAGGCGGACGAGATCGGCTGCGCCGGCGCCGAGGTGGTCCCGGATGGTCCCGCCGCGCTCGACGAGGCCGAGTTGATCATCGTGCTGGGCGGCGACGGCACCCTGCTGCGCGCCGCCGAGCTGGCCCGTCCCGTGGGCGTGCCGCTGCTCGGCGTCAACCTCGGGCACGTGGGCTTCCTCGCCGAGGCGGAGGTGGAGGACCTCGCCGCCGCGGTCGACCGCGTCGTGGAGGGCCGCTACGACGTCGAGGAGCGGATGACCGTCGACGTCATCGCCCGGCTCAACGGCTCAGTCATCGCCGAGACATGGGCGCTCAACGAGGCGTCGGTCGAGAAGGTGGACCGCATGCTGGAGGTCGTGGCCGAGATCGACGGGCGGCCGCTGTCGCGGTGGGGCTGCGACGGGGTGATCTGCGCGACGCCGACCGGTTCGACGGCCTACGCCTTCTCCGCCGGCGGCCCCGTGGTCTGGCCGGAGGTGGAGGCGCTGCTGCTGGTGCCCAACAGCGCGCACGCGCTGTTCGCCCGGCCGATGGTGGTCTCGCCGCGTTCCACGCTCGCGGTCGAGATCGTCCCCGGCACCGGCCCGGGGGTTCTGTGGTGCGACGGCCGCCGCCGCTTCGACATTCCGCCCGCGGCCCGGGTGGAGGTCCGCCGGTCGGCCGTGCCCGTACGGCTCGCGCGCCTGCTCGGCGTGGAGACCACGGGCGCGCCGTTCACCGACCGTCTGGTCGCCAAGTTCGAGTTGCCGGTGGAGGGCTGGCGGGGCCGTGCCCGTCCACACTGACCGCGCTCTCATCGAAAATCTTGACGCATAGCGCGTAGGATCTCGTGGGCACTTAGGGAGACGACTCAGTACGGTCGGCGAATCGGGAGGGACCAGTGCGGCCAAGGGTCGAGGAGGTCCGCATCCAGGGGCTCGGCGTGATCGACGAGGCTGTCCTGGAGCTGTCACCGGGGTTCACCGTCGTCACCGGGGAGACGGGCGCGGGCAAGACGATGGTGGTGACGGGGCTCGGCCTGCTGTTCGGCGGCAGGGCCGACCCGGCGAGGGTCCGGCCCGGGGCCGACCGGGCCACGATCGAGGGGACGCTCGTCGTCGAGCCGGACGGCCGGGTGGCCCGGCAGGTCGCGGACGTCGGCGGCGAGGTCGAGGACGGCACGCTCATCATCTCCAGGACCGTGTCGTCCGAGGGCCGCTCCCGAGCCTGGCTGGGCGGCCGCTCGGTTCCGGTGGGGACCCTCACGTTCATCGCCGACGACCTGGTCGCCGTGCACGGTCAGATGGACCAGCAGCGGCTGCTCCAGCCGGGCCGCCAGCGCGCGGCCCTCGACCGTTACGCGGGCGACGAGCTCGTCAAGCCGCTGCGCGCCTACGAGCAGGCCTACAGGCGCCACAGGCAGGTCGGGGAGCTGCTCGGCGAGCTGACCGCCAGGGCCAGGGAACGGGCCCAGGAGGCCGACGTGCTGCGGTTCGGCCTGACGGAGATCGAGAAGGCCGAGCCGAGGGAAGGGGAGGACGTCGAGCTGAGGGAGGAGGCCGATCGGCTCTCCCACGCGGACGCGTTGCGCACCGCGGCCGTCACCGCCCACGGCGCTCTTCTCGGCGATCCGATGTCCGGCGAGCAGGGCGTGTACGACGCGGTGTCGCTGGTGGGCCAGGCCCGTTCGGCGGTCGAGGCGGTCCGGGCCTTCGACCCCGTGCTCGCCGGCCTCGCCGACCGGCTGGCCGAGGCGGGCTACCTGCTCTCGGACATCGCGACCGAGCTGGCCGCCTACGCCGAGTCCGTCGAGGCCGACCCCGCGCGGCTGGCCGCCGTACAGGAGCGCAGGTCGCTGCTGACCGGGCTGACCCGCAAGTACGGCGAGGACGCGTCGGCGGTGCTGGCCTGGGCCCGGCAGGCCGCCGCCAGGCTCGCCGAGCTCGACGGGGACGACGAGCGGATCGACGAGCTGAAGCGGGAGCACACGGCGCTCACCGAACGGCTCGGCGAGCTGGCCGCCGAGCTCACGGCCATCCGCGGCGGCGCGGCGGAGCGCTTCGGCGCCGCGGTGACCGAGGAACTGGCCGCGCTGGCCATGCCGCACGCCCGGGTGAGCGTGGCGATCACCGAGAGCGGCGGGTTCGGCCCGCACGGGGTGGACGAGGTGGAGATCCGCCTGGCTCCACATCCGGGGGCGCCCGCGCTGCCGCTGACCAAGGGAGCGTCGGGGGGTGAGCTGAGCCGCGTCATGCTCGCCATCGAGGTGGTCTTCGCCGGCGCCGACCCGGTGCCGACGTTCGTCTTCGACGAGGTCGACGCGGGCGTCGGCGGCAAGGCCGCCGTCGAGATCGGCAGACGGCTGGCCAAGCTGGCCAGGACCGCCCAGGTCATCGTGGTCACGCACCTGCCGCAGGTCGCGGCCTTCGCCGACCAGCACCTCGTGGTGGAGAAGGCGGGGGACGGCCGGGTGGTGCGCAGCGGCGTCGTGGCGCTCGACCCGGAGGGCCGCGCGCGGGAACTGTCGCGGATGCTCGCCGGGCTGGAGGACTCCGAGCTCGGCCGGGCGCACGCCGCGGAGCTGCTGTCCATCGCCGCCGCCGACAAGGCGGTATGGGAGAAGGCCGCCGGCGGCCGACAGAATTCTTAACAACTTGTGGCGAAAATGACACGCTCCGGGGTGAGCCGCCATGCCCACCGCCGTCATCTGGCAGGATGGTTGATGATGAAGGTCCCGAGCTTGAACGTTCCGGGCCTCCGCCGCAGGAAGGCAGACGGCCTTCCCGGGGTGACGGCAGTGGCGAGAATCGACAGGCGGACCAAGAGGCTGACCAAGCGCCTCCAGGCCGGCGAGATCGCGATCATCGACCACGTCGACATCGACCGGGTCAGCGGGGAGGCGCTCGCGGCATGCGCTCCGGCAGCCGTGATCAACATCGCGGCGAGCATCAGCGGGCGCTACCCCAACATGGGGCCGCGGATCCTCGTGGAGGCCGACATCCCGCTGGTCGACAACGCCTCTCCCGAACTGCTGGAGCGGGTCGCGGAGGGCGAGGTCATCCGCCTGCACGACGGGATGGTCTACCTCGGCGACGAGCTGGTCGGCAAGGGCCAGGAGCAGACCGCCGAGACGATCGACGCCGCGATGACCGAGGCCAGGGCCGGCCTCGCGGTGCAGATCGAGGCGTTCGCGGCCAACACCATGGAGTACGTCAGACGCGAGCGCGACCTGCTCATCGACGGTGTGGGCGTCCCCGATGTCCGTACGGTCATGGAGGACCGGCACGTCCTCATCGTGGTGCGGGGCTACCACTACCGGGAGGACATCGCGACGCTGCGGCCGTACATCAGGGAGTACCGCCCGGTTCTGATCGGCGTCGACGGGGGCGCCGACGCGCTGCTCGACGCGGGCTATCTGCCCGATATGATCATCGGGGACTTCGACTCGGTCTCGGAGAAGGCGCTGTGCTGCGGCGCGGAACTGGTCGTCCACGCCTATTCCGACGGCCGGGCCCCCGGCCTGGAGCGCGTGCACCGGCTGGGGCAGAACGCCGTCCTTTTCCCCGCCACCGGTACGAGTGAGGACATCGCGATGCTGCTCGCCGACGACAAGGGCGCCTCGCTCATCGTCGCGGTCGGCACGCACTGGACCCTCGACGAGTTCCTCGACAAGGGGAGATCCGGCATGGCGAGCACGTTCCTCACCCGGTTGCGGGTGGGCAGCAAGCTCGTCGACGCCAAGGGCGTCAGCAGGCTCTACCGGAGCCGGATCTCCACCTCCTCGCTGCTGCTGCTGGTCGCCACGACATTGGTCACCATCGGCGTCGTACTGTCGGTCTCGCCGATCGGGCAGGTGTGGCTGAACGCACTGCGGGTCGCCTGGAACGGCTTCGTCTTCTGGTTGGTCGGACTCTTCTCGTGATCGATTTCCGCTATCACCTCGTCTCCATCGTGGCCATCTTCCTGGCGCTCACGGTCGGGATCGTGCTGGGCAGCACGGTTCTCGAGCCCACGTTCTACAAATCCACGGAGGAGCTGACCGCGACGCTGCGGCAGAACAACGAGAAATACCTCGCGCAGATCTCGGATCTGCAGGCTCGGGAGGAGGGCAACGACGCGCTCGTCACCGCGCACACCGAGGAACTCGTCCGCGCCGCGCTCGCCGGAGAGCACGTCGTGCTCGTCGAGGCCCCGGGTGCTCCGGCCGCCCTGCGCGACCCCCTCCAGCAGCTCCTCGCCGACGCCGGAGCCGTCTTCACCGGCCGGATCAGCCTGACCGACAAGTTCACCGCCAAGGACCAGACGGGTGTCGTCGACGGCCTGGCCACCTCGCTCACCGCCCCGGGCGCCGGCTTCCCCGAGGGCGCAACGCCGTACGACAAGGCGGCGGCGCTGCTCGCGGGCGCGATCGTGACCACCGACCCGGCCGAGGCGGGGCAGCCCAACCCGGCGGCGGCCGGCGTGCTGGAGGCGTTCGAGAAGGGCGACTTCCTGATCAAGAGCGGAAACCCCGCGCAGCGGGCCACGCTGGCGATCGTGCTCGCGCCGGCTCAGCCGTACGAGGGCGAGAGCGCCGAACAGGAGACGGCGGCCATCGTCTCGGTGGCCGCGGGGCTCGACGCCGCCGCCCTGGGCACGGTGCTCGCCGGAGATGTGAGCGCCTCCGGCGCGGGCGGCGTGATCGCGGCGCTGCACGACAACGGAGAGGCCGCGTCGAACGTGTCGACGGTCGACACTGCCGATCTCGCCGCGGGCCGGGTCGTGGTGGTCTACGCTCTGCGGGAGCAACTCGTCGGCCGGTCCGGGGCGTACGGCATCGGCCCCGGCGTCGCGGCGTTCGAGCCCGCCCCCGGCTCAGGCCCCGCCGGCGGCGAGACTCCGGCCGCCAGCCCGAGTCCCGGTCCGGAGCCGAGCCCGGCGGGCACGCGCGGTTGACCAGGTAGCGGGCGTGTCCCCGTAACGACCCGTGACAACCCCTGAGAAGAGGAAGAAGTCGTGGCGAACCGTTCCTCATCGGGCGCCCGCGCAGGCGGCGCCGCGGGTGCGGTGCTGGGCGCGGCCGCCGGCGCCGCGCTGGGCGCCGTGGCCGCCCGCATCGCCTATGCCGCCTTCAGACGGAGGCCGCCCCTGCCGGCGCGGCGTGACGAGAAGACCGCCGAGCGGTACTGGACCCGCACCAACCACCGCGGGGAGCCGGTCACCCTGCTCGAGGGGCCGGCCCTGGTGGCGGGCGCCGGCGCGGCGGTCGCGCTCGCTCCGGGGCTGCCGGGCCGCGTCCGGGCCGCCGCCCTGCTGGCCGGGACGGGCAGCGGGATCCTCGGCGCGTACGACGACGTGTTCGGCACGGCGACCACCAAGGGCTTCAAGGGACACCTGAGCGCGCTGAGGCGCGGCGAGGTCACGAGCGGCGCTGTGAAGATCATCGGCATCGGCGTCACCGGCCTGGCCGCGGCCGCTCTCTCCCCGGGCCGGACGGAGGTCGGCTGCCCCGCCGTGCGCACGCTCGACACGCTCGCCGACGGCGCACTGATCGCGGGCAGCGCGAATCTGGCCAACCTGTTCGACCTGCGGCCGGGGCGGGCCGTCAAGGCCGGCCTGCTCGCCGGGGTCCCGCTGCTGGCCGCCTCGCTGACGTCGCGCCGCCGCGGCGCGGCCGTGCTCGCCGCCATCCCGCTGGGCGCGGCGGCGGCGCTGCTGCCCGAGGACCTGGGGGAGCGGGCCATGCTCGGCGACGCCGGGGCGAACGCGCTCGGCGCGCTGCTCGGCCTCGCCGCCACCGCCCGGCTCGGCCGGGCCGGACGGCTCACGGCCCTCGGCGCTGTCGCCGCCCTGACGCTCGCCTCGGAGAAGATCAGCTTCACCAAGGTGATCGCGGGCAACCGGGTGCTGAACCGCCTCGACATGCTGGGCCGCCGTCCCGTCGAGAGCTGATGGCCGTACGCGCCGGCATGACCGGACGGGTGGGCAGGGGCATCGCCGGGGCGGCCGTCCTGATCGGCGCCATCACGATCCTCGCCCGCGTCACCGGCTTCGCCAAGCAGCTCGCGCTCGCCCGTGCCGTGGGCACCAACTGCCTGGGCACGGCCTACGCCACGGCCAACATGGTGCCGAACGTCGTGTTCGAGGTCGTGGCCGGCGGCGCGCTGGCCGGGATGGTGGTCCCGGTGCTCGCCGCGGTCGCGGCCCGCGAGACGGCCGAGGCGCGCGTGGAGGCGGGGCGGATCTCCTCGGCGCTGCTGACCTGGGTCGTGCTGCTGCTGGTCCCCGTCGGCGTGCTGACCGCGCTGGTGGCCGGGCCGGTCACCCGGCTGCTGGTCGGCGACCAGGTCGACAAGTGCGTGTCGGGCGAGGTGGTCGCCGTCGCCACCCGCATGCTGGTGGTCTTCGCCCCCCAGATCCCGTTGTACGGCGTGGCGGTCGTGCTCTACGGGGTGCTGCAGGCCCACCGCCGGTTCACCGGGCCGGCGCTCGCTCCGCTGGTGTCGAGCATCGTGGTCATCGGCGCCTACCTGGCCTTCGACCCGCTCAGCGGGGGCGACCGCGACCCGGCCACGGTGCCCGGCGTGGCGGAGTACGCCCTCTCGATCGGGACGACGCTGGGCGTGCTCTCCCTGGCCGTCACCGTGATCGGCCCCACCTCGCGGCTGGGTCTGCGGTGGCGGCCCACCCTCCGCTTTCCGGCCGGCGTGGCCGTACAGGTGCGCCGGCTGGCGCTGGCCGGGCTCAGCGCGCTGGTCGCCCAGCAGGCCGCGACCGCCGTCGTGATCCCGCTGGCCAACCGGGAGATCGGCAGCGGCGGGCTGCTCGTCTACACGTACGCGTGGGCCGTCTACCAGGTGCCGTACGCCGTGCTCGCGGTGCCGATCGCCACCAGCGCGTTCCCCGTGCTGTCCGCCCGGGCCGAGGACGGCGACCGGGTGGGTTTCGCCGCGCTGTCCGCTCAGGCCTCCCGCGCCATCGTGCTGATCTCCGGGCTGGCCGCCGGGGTGCTCGCCGCCGTCGCCGGGCCGGTCGCGTCCGTCTTCCTCGCGGGGACCGCCAGCGACATCCCGACGGCCGAGTTCGCCCGCGCGATCGCGCTGTTCGCGCCCGGGCTCGTGGGCTATGGACTGATCGCCCACCTGAGCCGCGTCCTGTACGCCTCCGGAGAGGGCAGGGCGGCGGCCCGGGGCATGGTGATCGGCTGGCTCGCCGTCCTCGTCGCCCAGGCGGTGTTCGTCGTGACCTTCCCCGGCGACTGGAAGCTGGGCGGTCTGGCCCTCGGTCAGGTGGCCGGCATGACGGTGGGCGGGGTGCTGCTCGCGGCATCGGTCCTGCGCGCGCGGGGCGCGGAGGCGCTGAAGGGGCTGCCCCGGGCGGTCGTCGCGGCCGCGGCGGGCGGCGGCTGCGCCTTCCTGGCGGGTTCTCAGGCGGTGGGCGGCGGGCCGTGGAGCGGGGTCGCCGGGGCGGTCTTCGCCTGCGTGGGCGGGGTCGTGGCCCTCGCGGCGGGCGCCCTGGCCGTGGCGGCGGTGGACCACAGGGACCTCGGCGCCGTGCTCGCGCGTTTCAAGCGGCGGGGAGACCGGGTGACCGCTCCGGCGGAGGGCGAGGAGGAGCCATGACAGAGCCCAGAAGGCGGATCCTGCTCGTGCTCGGGACGAGCGCGGGCGGCGTGGGCGCACACGTGCGCATGCTGGCGGCCGGACTGGCCGGGCGCGGCCACACGGTGATCGTCGCCGGGCCGCGCAGCACCGAGGAGGCGTTCGGCTTCACCGCCTCGGGCGCGCGGTTCGCCGAGGTGCCGATCGCCGACCGGCCGAATCCCCGACATGATCTCGCCTCCGCCGCCCGGTTGCGCGCCCTCGTCCGCGACGCGGACGCCGTACACGCGCACGGGCTGCGGGCGGGGGCCCTCACCGCCCTGGCCGGCATCGGGGCCGGGCGCCGTCCCCGGCTCGTGGTCACCCTTCACAACGCCGTCACCGCCGGCGGCGCCGTCGGCGCCGTCTACCGGGCCCTGGAGGTGATCGTCGCGCGGCGGGCCGACCACGTGCTCGTCGTCTCACCCGACCTCGGCGACCGCATGCGTTCTCGGGGGGCTCGGCGGGTGGAGGCCGCCGTCGTGCCGGCGCCGCCCCTGGCCGAGGCGACCAGGTCCGCCGACGAGGTCAGGGCGGAGCTCGCGCACCGGGTCGGCGGATCCGTGGCCGACCGGCCCATCCTTCTCACCGTCGCCAGGCTGGCCCAGCAGAAGGGGCTGGAGACGCTGCTCGACGCGGCGGCCGGGCCCTACCCCGGCGATCCGCTGTTCGTGGTCGCCGGTGAGGGTCCGCTCCGGCCGGAGCTCCAGGCACGGATCGACGCCGAGGGCCTGCCCGTGCTCCTGTACGGCTGGGCGGCCCCGGCGGATCTGCTCCAGGTGGCGGCGGCGGTGGTCGTGCCGAGCCGGTGGGAGGGGCAGCCGCTGAGCGTCCAGGAGGCGCTGCGGGCGGGCAGAGCGATCATCGCCACCCGGGTGGGCGGCATTCCGGACATGGTGCGGGACGCGGCGGTTCTGGTGCCCGTGGGCGACCCCGCCGCGCTGCGCGAGGCGATCGCCGGGCTCCTCGGCGACCCCGGGTCGGCCGCCCGTCTGGCCCGTGCGTCCGCCCGCCGCGGCCGGGAGCTGCCCGGTGAGGCCGAAGCGCTCCACTCCGTTCTGGAGGCTTACGGCCCAGGTCAGGGGTGGGCCGGTGAAGGGAGGACCGACTGGATTAGGTCAGAGTAACCCTGATCCCTATACTGAACGCGTTGGGGGGGAGTATCCCTTCGCGACAGTTCCGTCATCACGGCGTATGCGCCCGGGGCTGTCGGTCCGCGCGCTGCGGGCGGGAGAGACCTCCGGCAGTGTGTTCAGCGCGCGCCGGAGGTTGAGTGTTGTGAGTGTCCCGCTGTGGGTTTGGGCCGCCGTCATCGTCGGACTGCTGGTCGTGGTCGCGGTCGACCTATGGATCGTCGATCGCGGCGAACCACGGGAGTTCTCCGTACGGCAGGCCGGAATCTGGGTGGGTTTCTATGTCTTCCTGGCCGTACTGTTCGGAATCGGCTTAACGGTCTGGGGCGGGGCACAGGCCGGGGGAGAGTTCTTCGCCGGCTACGTCACCGAGTACAGCCTCAGCGTCGACAACCTGTTCATCTTCTATCTGATCATGTCGCGGTTCGCGGTGCCGCGGCCGTACCAGCACAAGGTGCTGCTGGTGGGCATCATGCTCGCGCTCGTCATGCGCGGGATCTTCATCGCGATCGGCGCGGTGGCGCTCGCCAAGTTCAGCTGGCTGTTCTACGTTTTCGGGATCTACCTCGTCTGGACGGCGTACACCCTCGTCCGCGACCACAACAAGGTGGACGAGGAGGTCAAGGAGAACGCCCTCCTGCGCTGGGCGCGCCGCGTCTTCCCGACCACGCCCGGTTTCGTCGGCGCCCGCGTCACCGTGCGAGTGGACGGCAAGCGGATGGTCACCCCGATGCTCATCGTGATGATCGCGATCGGCAGCACCGACCTGATGTTCGCGCTCGACTCGATCCCGGCGATCTTCGGGCTGACCGAGGACGCCTTCATCGTCTTCTCCGCCAACGCCTTCGCCCTGATGGGGCTGCGCCAGCTCTACTTCCTGCTGGGCGGTCTGCTGCAGCGGCTGGTCTATCTCAGCTACGGTCTCGCATTCATCCTCGGGTTCATCGGAATCAAGCTCATCCTGGAAGCGTTGCACGGAAGCGGGGTCCCCTGGGCGCCAGAGGTCCCCATCTGGGTGTCATTGACGGTGATCGGGGTCACGATGTCCGTGACGACCGTCGCGAGCCTGATCAAGGCGAGGAAGGGCAAGGCGGTCGCTCCCGCGGAAGCGCCGCAAGGGTAGGGGAATGTATTTAACGGACATCCCCGAGCAAAACGGGCAACGACGATGTTTTGCTTCTCTCGTTGTGCCATGCGATGACGGCCGGATCGGTACTATCGCTCGTTAACCCGCAGACCGGTCCATGTCGTGAAAAGAGTTCAAAGGTTCCCTGTGTCCAACGAATCGTTGCCCAGCTCCCGGGGTCGAGTCCGGCTCGCGCGAGGGGTGTCCCCCTGGCTCGCGCCGACCGCCGCGGCCGCGGCCGCCACCACCCTGCTCACCCGCAGGTCGCCCAAATGGGCCCTGGCGGCCGTACCGCTCACCGCGCTCACCGGCGGGATGCTGTGGTTCTTCCGCGATCCTGAACGCGTGCCGGGGGTGGGGCGGCTCATCTCGCCCGCCGACGGCGTCGTGCAGAGCATCGACCCCTGGCCCGACGGCCGCACCAGGGTGGCGATCTTCATGAGCCCGCTGAACGTCCACGTCAACCGGGCGCCCGCCGCCGGCGCCGTCACCTCCGTCGAGCACGTTCCCGGCGGATTCGTCCCGGCCTTCAACAAGGACAGCGACAAGAACGAGCGGGTGGTCTGGCACTTCGACACCGCGCTCGGCGACCTCGAGATCGTGCAGATCGCGGGGGCCGTCGCCCGCCGCATCGTGCCGTACCTCGCGGCCGGCGCGAAGGTGGCCCAGGGCGAGCGCATCGGGCTGATCCGCTTCGGCTCCCGGGTGGACGTCTATCTTCCCGAGGGAGTGACGCCCGCGGTCACCGTCGGGCAGAAGACCACGGCGGGGGTGACACGCCTTGACCACACCTGATCTCGGCGCCGGCGCGAACTGGCCGGTGGAGGGGCTGACCGACGAGGCGGCGGCCGACGAACCGCGGGGTCCCGTAGGCAAGGCATTCCGCCTGTCGGCGGCCGACTCCCTCTCGCTCGGCAACGCGCTCAGCGGTTTCCTCGCGGTATGCGTGCTCGCCTGGTCGGCGATAAGCGATCTGATGCAGTCCAGCGGCAAGTTCGAGCCCGACCCCCGGTTCTTCGGCACCGCCGTGGTCCTGCTGCTCATCGGGGCGACCTGCGACCTGTTCGACGGCCTCGTCGCCCGGAGGTTCCGCGCCTCCGCCATGGGCGCCGAGCTGGACAACCTCGCCGACGTGATCAGCTTCGGGTTCGCGCCCGCGTTCATGGTGGTGATCTGGGCGGGCTTCTCCGGCCGTCTCCCGCTGTGGCTCGTGCTGTGCGCGGCCGCCTCCGTCCTGCTCGCCGGTGTCGTACGGCTGGCCAGGTTCGCCTGCGTCAAGACGAAGAGCGGCGACTTCATGGGGCTGCCGATCCCCATGGGCGCGATGACGGTGGTCTCGATCGTGCTGCTCTTCCAGCCCAGCTACTTCACGATCGCGGGCATCGTCGCGGTGGCCTGGCTGATGGTCAGCCGGATCGAATACCCCAAGCCGAAGGGCAATCTCGCGGCCGTCGTCCTCGGCTGGATGATGATCAATGTGGCGTGCCTGACGATCTGGGCGTCGGGCCTGGACGGCGGCGACCGGCTGATCACGGTGGGCGCGACCATGCAGATCGCGATCGTCTCCGCCATTCCGCTGCGGGTCCTGATGTTCAAACAGCAGCAGCGCAGGGAACGACGCTCGGAGAACGCGGGCTGACTGAAGCCGTCACACGGACAGGGGCCCCGGCCAATCAGCCATGAGGGCCCCTTTTCCATGGGTCCCGGCAGCACATCCATATGATCGTCTAGCCCGATGGAGCCCTGGTCGCCATGCCTCGCGAGCACACCCTGACGTACTTCCTCGGCAAGCTGGCGCGGGAACTGGAACTCCGCGGGCTGGAGGCGTCGTTGCGCCCCGATCCGCCGTCGCTGAAGGTCCGCGACCCGGACGCGGCGATCTTCAGCGAGACGGTCGACTGCGTGGCGATGTCCGACGGCTGCTTCTACCGCTGGTCCTGGGGCGACGTGGTCGAGAGCGCGGACGAGCCGGCCGCCGCCGCCGACCGGATCGTCCGGGTCTTCACGACCGGCGATCCCCGCCCCCATCCCGGCCTGGAGGGCGTCTGAGCGCCGCCCTCCGGCCGGGTGCGGCTCACCAGCCGCGTGCCTTCCACTCCGCCAGGTGCGGCCGCTCCGCCCCGAGCGTCGTGTCCTTGCCGTGGCCGGGGTAGACCCACGTCTCGTCGGGCAGCCGGTCGAACAGCCGCTCCACCACGTCCGTGTAGAGCCGCTCGAACCTCGCCGGGTCCTTGTCGGTGTTGCCGACGCCCCCGGGGAAGAGCGAGTCGCCGGTGAACAGGTGCCCCGGGTAGTGCAGCGCGATCGAGCCGGGCGTGTGGCCGCGCAGATGGATGACCTCCAGGGTGATCACCCCGACGGTCACCCGGTCCCCGTGCTCGACCTCCTGGGTGACCCGTACGGGCAGCTCTGGCGCGTCGAGCGGGTGGGCCACGATCTGGGCGCCGGTGGCCCCGGCCACCTCCTCCAGCGCCATCCAGTGGTCCATGTGCCGGTGGGTGGTCACGATGGAGCTGATCGGGTGGTCGCCGATGAGCCCGAGCAGCCGGTCGGGCTCGGCCGCGGCGTCGATCAGCAGGCCGTCACCCGTGTCCGTGCACCGCAGCAGGTAGGCGTTGTTGCCGAAGTCGCCCACCTCGATCTTCGAGATGGTCAGCGCGGGCAGCTCCCGCACGTCCGCCGGCCCGTTCTTGACGACGTCGCCCGTGTAGGTCATCTCTCTCCCCTTCGTCCTTCCGTACGGCTCACGCTAGCGCGGTGAAGCCGACAGTGGCGGGGCCGGTCATCGCGCCGGGAGGAGGCTCCGATCCGGCGGGTTTTCGCATGCGGTCCTCGCTCCCTCATCCCCGGAAAGGGGACGAGGGTTCGCCGGGACGCATACCCTGGACTGAGAGGTCGCCGGAAATTGTCGGTGGCGCCGGATAGCCTCCCCGGGCACCTCTGTTGACTTCTTCGACCTATCGGGACCGCCGTGGCTGACCGCCTGATCGTGCGTGGCGCACGTGAGCACAACTTGAAGGACGTCTCGCTGGACCTGCCGCGAGACGCTCTGATCGTCTTCACCGGGCTTTCCGGATCCGGAAAGTCCAGCCTGGCCTTCGACACCATCTTCGCCGAGGGCCAGCGCCGCTATGTCGAGTCGCTGTCCGCCTACGCCCGGCAGTTCCTGGGCCAGATGGACAAGCCCGACGTCGACTTCATCGAGGGGCTGTCCCCGGCCGTGTCGATCGACCAGAAGTCGACCAGCCGCAACCCCCGTTCGACCGTCGGCACCATCACCGAGGTCTACGACTACCTGCGCCTGCTCTGGGCGCGCATCGGCAAGCCACACTGCCCGCGATGCGAGCGGCCGATCGCCAGGCAGACGCCGCAGCAGATCGTCGACCGGGTGCTGGAGCTGCCCGAGGGCACCCGATTCCAGGTGCTCGCGCCGGTCGTGCGGGGCCGCAAGGGAGAGTACGGCGAGCTGTTCCGCGAGCTGCAGACCAAGGGTTACGCGCGCGCCCGGGTCGACGGCACGGTGGTCAGGCTGGAGGAGCCGCCGACGCTCAAGAAGTACGAGAAGCACGACATCGAGGTGATCGTCGACCGGCTCGCCGTCAAGGACGGCGCGCGGCGGCGGCTGACCGACTCGGTGGAGACCGCACTGCGCCTGTCCGGCGGCACGATCACCCTCGACTTCGTCGACCTGCCCGAGAGCGACCCCAACCGGGAGCGGTTCTACTCCGAGCACCTCTACTGCCCCTACGACGACCTGTCGTTCGAGGAGCTGGAGCCCCGGTCGTTCTCGTTCAACTCGCCGTTCGGCGCCTGCCCCGAGTGCACCGGCCTCGGCACCCGCATGGAGGTCGATCCCGAGCTGGTCGTCCCCGACCCGGAGCGGACCCTCGGCGACGGAGCCGTCACCCCCTGGTCGAACGGCCACACCAGCGACTACTTCGTCCGGCTGCTCGAAGGGCTCGGCAACATGCTGGGCTTCGACCTGGACACCCCGTGGGAGCGGCTGCCCAAGAAGGCGCAGAAGTCGATCCTGCACGGCCACGACGAGCAGGTCCACATCCGCTACACCAACCGGTTCGGCAGGCAGCGGTCCTACTACACGACGTTCGAGGGCGTCATCCCCTGGGTGCAGCGCAGGCACGCCGAGTCGGAGAGCGACACGGGCCGGGAGCGGTTCGAGGGCTACATGCGCGAGATCCCCTGCCCGGCCTGCCGGGGCCGCCGCCTCAAGCCGGTGTCCCTGGCCGTCACCATCGGCGACGCCTCGATCGCCGAGGTCGCCGCGATGTCGATCGGCGAGTGCGCCGCGTTCCTGTCGGGGCTGACGCTGTCCGAGCGCGACCGGCACATCGCCGAGCGGGTGGTCAAGGAGATCAACGCCCGGCTCGGCTTCCTGCTGGACGTCGGCCTCGACTACCTCACGCTGGACCGCGCAGCCGGGACGCTCGCGGGCGGCGAGGCGCAGCGGATCCGGCTGGCCACCCAGATCGGCTCCGGCCTGGTCGGCGTGCTGTACGTCCTGGACGAGCCGTCGATCGGCCTGCACCAGCGCGACAACCACCGGCTGCTGGAGACGCTGATCCGGCTGCGCGACATGGGCAACACGCTGATCGTGGTCGAGCACGACGAGGACACCATCGCGGCCGCCGACTGGGTGGTGGACATCGGCCCTGGCGCGGGCGAGCACGGCGGCCAGGTCGTCGTCTCCGGCACCGTCCCGGAGCTGCTGGCCTGCGAGCAGTCGCTCACCGGGGCCTACCTTTCCGGCCGCAGGGCGATCGCCGTACCGGCGCAGCGGCGCAAGCGGGACAGGAAGCGGCAGCTCGTCGTGAAGGGCGCCCGCGAGAACAACCTGACCGGCGTCGACGTGGAGTTTCCGCTGGGCGTCTTCACGGCCGTGACCGGTGTGTCGGGGTCGGGCAAGTCCACGCTGGTCAACGACATCCTCTACGCCGCGCTGGCCAAGGAGCTGCACGGCGCGCGCACCGTGCCCGGCCGGCACTCGCGGGTGACCGGCACGGACCTGCTCGACAAGGTGGTGCACGTCGACCAGTCGCCCATCGGGCGTACGCCCAGGTCCAACCCGGCGACCTACACCGGCGTCTTCGACCACGTGCGCAAGCTGTTCGCCTCGACGACGGAGGCGAAGGTACGCGGCTACCTGCCCGGGCGGTTCAGCTTCAACGTCAAGGGCGGCCGGTGCGAGGCCTGCTCCGGCGACGGCACCATCAAGATCGAGATGAACTTTCTGCCGGACGTCTACGTCCCCTGCGAGGTCTGCCACGGAGCGCGGTACAACCGCGAGACCCTGGAGGTCCACTACAAGGGCAAGACCATCTCCGAGGTCCTCGACATGCCGATCGAGGAGGCGCTGGAGTTCTTCGACTCGATCCCGGCGATCCGCCGCCACCTGCAGACGCTCAACGACGTCGGCCTCGGCTACGTACGGCTCGGCCAGCCCGCCACCACGCTGTCCGGCGGCGAGGCCCAGCGGGTCAAACTCGCCTCGGAGCTGCAGCGGCGGTCCACGGGTCGTACGGTCTACGTGCTGGACGAGCCGACGACAGGCCTGCACTTCGAGGACATCCGCCGGCTGCTCGGCGTGCTCAACCGGCTAGTGGACAACGGCAACACGGTCATCGTCATCGAGCACAACCTAGACGTGATCAAGACGGCAGACTGGATCATCGACATGGGCCCCGAAGGCGGGTCGCGCGGCGGCCGGGTCGTCGCCACCGGCACGCCCGAGGAGATCGCCGGGGTCGAGGAGAGCCACACCGGGATGTTCCTCAGGAAGATCCTTGAGATTTGAACCTTCCTGCCGCGGGGGGTGTAGAGACGGCATAGGGTTCAGCGGAGCAAGGTAAGAGAGGACCAACGATGACTGAGAGCACGACGGACACGACGCGCCGTGCTGTGATCTTCGGAGCCGGGGGAGCGGGACTGGCGGCGGCACTCGCCGCGTGCGGTGGCGGTGGCGACGCGGGGGCTCCCGCGGCCAAGCCCACCGGCCCGATCGCGCAGACCTCGGACATCCCCGAGGGCGGCGGAAAGATCTTCGAGGATCTGAAGGTCGTCGTGACCCAGCCCGTCAAGGGGGAGTTCAAGGCGTTCAGCGCGGTCTGCACGCACCAGAGCTGCCTGGTCGGCACCGTCTCCAACGGCACGATCAACTGCCACTGTCACGGCAGCAAGTTCGACGTCGCCGACGGGTCGGTCAAGGACGGCCCCGCCGGCGCGCCCCTGCCCGAACAGAAGATCAGCGTAACTGACGGCGGCATCACCCTCGCGTGATATGCGCGGACACGCGTAACCGAGACCGGGGCGGCCAAGGTCATCTACTCCATGCCGCCCCGGCACGCTAACCGCAGAGCCTCGGGACGCGACCTCCAACCAGGCCGCCGCGCGCCCGCACAGGCGCAGGCCCGCTTGTGACGGCGCCGCCGGTGCACGATCCTCGTGATCGTCACCTGCCAGTCGATCTGCTCGCTGTCCTCATATCCCAAGAACCTGAAACCGGTCTCGCACTCGGTGCAGCACCGCTGACCCTCTGGCACCGACATCGCGGTCGCGGCCGGACGCATCCCCCGCGCCGGGCCCGTCTGCGCCGTCGGAGTCCGGGGTGTTCTTCTTCTCCGAGGACCGGCCGAACAACATCCGAGACAGCACCACGACCTGCTCGCTCAACTCCTCGATCCGGGCCTCAGTCTCGGCTGCCCGAGCCTCAGCCCGCTCAGCACGGGCTTCGGCCTGCTCGGCACGGACATCATCTGCCCCAAGCTGGATATCTCGATCCAGGAGTTCGATAGGAAGTAGCGATCTCTTTGCTAAATATCACAGTCAGATTGGTGGGGTGATATTCAATCACCCCTTCTCTATAGATTCCCAGACAGACGACAACTGAGCGATGTTCCTCCAGATCCAATCGGACTGACCAGAGGTTCCGAGAGGACTCTTCGTCCGGAATATGTGGAACAAAGGTAACATTCTCGATCTCGAGGCGGACTAGCCCCGTCCAGGGCTTCGATTCGGTGACAGAGACGTTCTGGATATCGCCCATTGGCGGAAGGGCGTCGTCGGTAATCTCGAGCGCGATCCCTTCGTCGAACCCCTGCATTAGCCAAGATGCCCGGAACCAGCCATTTTCCAGCCTTAGGGTGACATAGTGGTCTACGTCATGTATGTCATTTCTTTCAAATTCCTCTCGAGTGCCCCAGTTCGGGGATGTCCCGTAATAAATCTCCTTTATCGGATTGTGTGTCAGGAACAGGGAGATTGCGCCGACCTCGTCGCTTTCCCCGTAAGAATTCCAGGGTTGAGCCTTAAGGTACATCAATTATACATTCCGAAATAGGCGAACTTGCCGTTCGCGTCGAAAACTGCGCCAATTTTCTCGCCTCTGATGACGGCGACGTATCTAAATCCACCGGCGAATGCACCCTTTCTGACTTGTGAGTATTTTACTGAAGGGTCCCTGAGGATTTCCTCGAGCAGATTCTGGCCTGCCTCATTCAGCTGCTTTCCCTTCACTCTGTCTAACTGGCCCCGAGCCATGTGCTTTTGATACTCAAAGCCGGCGCGAGTAAGATTGTTTTTATCCGGTGCCCTCCCCGCGGCCGCCAGTTGGTCTAGGCTGAAGCAGTTGCTGTTGTGAACGAGTACATTTGTATCTTCGACTGCCACATGGTAGGTGTGCAGACCGCGGACCGTAAGGTTGTAGACACGCTGGTTGCTTCGATGGTAGGTGCTGGTGCTTAGGACCGCGAGCCCGTCGCCACCGTCGGAGGTGAGTACCCGCATCCCGGGTCGCAAGTCCTTGGCGTTGAACCAGTGGCCCTGGTCTTCCGACCAGAAGGGGTGGCTGTCGGTAGCGATGACGGTGCCGGTCTGGTCTCCACGGGGGCCGTCGGTGTCGATGGTGATCTGAATGAGGTTCTTGTCGCCTTCGCTTGTGATCAGAGCGACGACGGGGTGTGGTCCGGTCTGCCCGGTGACTGGGTCGGTGGCGAGTACGCGATCCCCGACCTCGACTTTCTCGATCGGCTTACGAGTGCCGTCAGCCATTAAAATGTGAGAGTCGGGAGGGAAACTGCTGCACGGGGATTTGGGTCGTAGATTTCCCTTGGGGCGCACTATTGAGATGCCGCCGTCGCCCCTGCCTCCGAAAATCATTCCGGATGAAGCGGCAGATTGCATTGCCATCTTGAAGAATTCGGTTGGTGAAACGTCCTGGCATGCATATCCGCCATACTTGCAGATAAGATGGGCGAACGATTGAAGTCCCATGAGGTCACCCGGACTGCAATCACCTCCGGGCGAGTTCATGTCTCCCGGCGAGCAGTCAGGCGGACCCCAGGGATTGACGTTCTTCTTAAAGTCTGCCATTGCTTGTGAGTAAGCGAGGTTGTAGCCCGTATCGTTATCGTAGCCAGTGATTGTGGTCGGCCCCATAAACATTTTGAAATATGGCTTAGATCGCTTGATCCATCCGCGTTTCTGGTCCCACATCCAGTCCCGATTAAATTCCCAGCAGGCGATACTGCCCGGTGCCTTCTTGCACGGACTCTCTGCTGGAATGGCCAGTCCACTGGGATCGGACAGGCCGATGGGGTTGTTGCCGGCGTAGCCGTAGGGGTTGGCCCATTGGGGTTTGCGCAGGTCGAGGAGAGGGTCGGTGGTAATGAATTTGGCGGTGGCAGGGTCGTAGTAGCGGGCGGATAGGTAGGTCAGGCCGGTGGAGTCGTCTTCGATCTTGCCAAGGAAGCCCAGGTCGGTGAAGGGGAGGTTGTCGGCGCCGCGGCGCTGGCCGAAGGGCAGGTAGCGTTCGCGGGAGACGGTGCCGGTGGCGTCGTTGACGGCGAGTTGGACGGAGCCGTGTAGGCCGGAGGCGAGCCAGGTGACGCCGTCTCCGCCGATGCGCATGGCGACGGTGGCGCCGTCGGGGGTGGTGTAGTAGCGCTTGCCGGTGATGGTGTCCCCGTCCACCTCGATTTCCATCGAGCCCAAGTACAGGGTGGTCTTGCCGCCGGGGTCGCGGCGGATGAGGCGTTCGCCGTCGGCGTCGTAGACCATCGTGGTGTCCTGGCCGTCGATGGTGGCCTTCTCCAGTTGGCCGAGTTCGTTCCAGGCGAGGGTGCCGTTCTTGCCATCGACCGTGCGGGAGACCAGTTGTCCGGCGTTGTCGTAGGTGTAGGTGTCGGTGCGGTCAGGACGAGTGATGGTAGACACCGCGTTGGGGCGTGTCGCGTTCGCGCCGGGTTGGGGGTAGGTGTAGGTGGCGGTCTGTTCGCCGTCGGTGATGCTGGTGATGTTGCCGACGGCGTCGTAGGCGTAGGACTGGGCGTAGGGGTCGATGCCCTGGTTGTCGGCCGAGCCGGTGCCCGTGCCGCACTCGGGTGTGGTGGTGGTCCAGGCCTGCGACAGCCGGTGCAACCCGTCATAGGTGAAGCACTCTGACTGTCCCGGGCTTCCCCCGGCGGCGGTGGCGGCGTCCAGGATGCGGGTGATCTCGCCGGAGATGTCGTAGGTGTACCGGTCGTCCTGGACGGTCACGGGGTTGAGGGTATTGGCCTTGGTCGTGGTGGTGACCCCCGTCAGCCATCCGGTTGTCTCATCCCAGGCCAGTGTCCGTTTGATCTTCCCGCCCGCGCCGTAGGCGCGTTCGGTCAGCCGTGCGGTGGGTGAGTAGGTGGTGGCGTGGACGTAGGTGAAGCCGCCGCCCACATTGGAGGTCATCGCTTGGGGGAGGTTGAGGTCGGTGTAGGTGGAGGTGACCGTCTCGGCCGGGAGTCCGCCTGCGGCGGGCATGGTGTAGGTCGCGGTGGCGCCGGCGGTGTTGTAGGTGGTGGCGAAGGTGTACGTCCCGGCCAGCAGCCCCTCAGAGGATGGGACCGTCAGGGTGGAGCCGGTGGGGCGGCCCATGCTGTCGTAGCCGGTGACCGCATCGGTGTAGGCGTTGCCGCCGGAATACCGGGTGGCGGAGGTCAGCTGGCCCTTGGCGACCGTGTCGTACGTCCATTCGGCGAGCTTGGTGCCCGAGCCGGGCTCTCCGGACCACATGGCGGTCTTCCGGCCGAGGTCGTCGTAGGCGTGGGAGACCTTCTGGCCCTTGCCGTTGGTGGACCACAACATGCGCCCGGCCGGGTCGTAGGCCTGCTCGGAGTCGCCTGCGTCGGGGTCGTGGGCGGCGATACGGCGGCCGAGCAAGTCGTAGGTGAAGGTGCGGACGTTGCCGTTCGCATCAGTCTGCTTGATCAGCTGACCCTTGCGGTCGTAGGTGAAGGTGGTGATGTAGTGGCTGGTGGTCTGTTCGGGCAGGTCGATGGTCGCGTTCTGTCGGTCCGACCAGCCTGACTGCGCCGCCTCCCCCGCATCTTGGCTCAATGCGTCCGTGCCCGCCGCGGTCTTAGGCGCGGGCGCTTCCGGCCCGGCCATGGCCGCTGCCTGCTGCCCGCCCGCACCGGTCAGCCATTCCTCGATCTTGGTGACCTGGTCGGCGGCATCGGCGTAATACACCGTCTTTCCGCCCGTTGGTGGCGTCACCTCGTACTTGTCCGCACCCAGATAGGTCGTCGTGGTACGGCGCAGCTCGTTGGCCGCCGACATGTCCACCGCGGCGACGGTCCGGCCCAGCGCGTCGTAAACCGGCCGGGACCACTGCGGCAGCGACGTCAAGGCGGGGTTGAGCAGCCCGGACCCCGGTGCGGCGGTGTTGTGGACCGGGGCGGAGGTCGCGGCCGTCAACCCCCGTGCATCGTAGGTGGTGACCTGGACGATCCGTCCGCCTGCTGGGGAAGGTGTCTGGGTCTCCCGGGCGCGGCCCAGCCCGTCGAGGTAGGTGTGCGTGGACACCCACATTGCCGAACTGCCGCTGCCCGACTGCAGCCGTGAAACGGCGGTTTTGGCCGGGCCGTTCACCGTCCCGTTGGCATCGGCCGGGATGGTGTAAGCGACCTTGGCCGCCGGCGTCCCACCCGTCTTGGGCGCGACCGGCGTCCACAACTGCAATGTCCGGCCGAGCACGTCGTAATCGATGTTGATGTCGTTGTTGTTGGCGTCCCGCATCCCGACGGGCAGGCCGTTGTACGGCGAGGACCACATGGTCGTCGTGTGTCCAAGTGGGTTGGTGACCGTGACTCCACCTGAGGGCCACCCGACTGCCGGGCTGTAGGTCGTGGTGGTCGTCTTGCCCAGCGGGTCGGTCACGGTTAGCGGGCGGCCGTAGTCGTCGAAGGTGCTCTTGGCTGCCGAGTAGTCGGAGGCCGTGGAGTGGGCACGGATCTCGGTGACGTTCCCCTTCGTCGGGGCGTTCGTGCTCGGGCTGGTCGCCCCGTCATACAGGGTGACCGTACGGTCCAGCAGCGTCCCAGACGAGCAGTCGTCCCCGGCGCGTGTCTCCTCACTGGCCGGGTAGGAGATCATCCACGCGCCGTTCGCGGTGTTGCGGGCGTAGGTGGTCGCGGTGCAGGTGTTGTCGGCGCCGTCGCCGCGCTCACCGTAGTCGTTGACCTTGACCGGTAGCCCGTCGGCGTTGTACTCGGTCTTGGTCTCGGTGTACCTCCAGCCGGAGGTCACCTTCTCCCGGGACACCTGCCGGGAGACGTTGATCTGCCGGGGGTCGGCGATGCCGGGGCCGTCACCGGTGGTGACGCGGACGTACTCGTAGCGGGTGGAGGATTCTTCGGTGTAGCCGCTGAGCCCGGAGCTGTAGACGGGGCAGGCGCCTAAGTCACTCCAATACTGTGATCCCGGCGCGGGGGCCTTGCCCGTGCTGGAGGCGGTGGACATCCAGTTGTGCCCGTTGTGGGAGACTGGCCAGTCGGCCGGATAGCTGGCCGTGGCACTCCACGGCTGGAACGAGCACTTGGGCGTGGGGGCGCTCCATCCGGTGGCCTGCCAGGTCTGCTCCTGCAACGTGCGCCCCGACAGCACCCGCAGGTCGTTGTAGCTGTTGCCGTCGAAGTCGGTCACCTGGACGTGCTTGGGTGTGCCGTCGTTGAACACATCGTCATACAGGCCCCGATAAAAGGTGGCGCTGGTGACCGTGTACCCAGCCGGGTCACTTCCGCTGCCCGTGATCACCCGGACCGTGGGGTAGCCCCGCCAGTCGGTCCAATCCCCCCAGGACTGGCTGCAGTCCTTCGGCATGCCGGGAAACCACCCGCCGAAGCAGGGGAACGGCTCAGGCACTTCATAGATATCCGGGGTTGTCCCGAACTCCGGCCGGCGGGCCCAGGCG
>NZ_BCBX01000064.1:0-29517 GCF_001417795.1 Sphaerimonospora mesophila
CGCGGAAGCAAGATATGTGTAAGTCGTGCTTATGCGGCTCCCGGAGGCGGGAGCCGTACGACCGGGCGCGGTCGTGCAACGGATGGCAGGTTGGGCCGCGGTACGGCTCGCGCCTGCTGAGGGCTGGGCATCACGATAGCGGCGCGCGCTATCGCCAGTCCGCGGGCTGGTCAGCCGGCGTGCGGCTCGCGGTCGGCCACACCACCGTCAGCGTGTACGCGCACAGCACGGCGAATCCAGCCCAGCCGGGGAGCGGGAAGTACCCGGCGGACGGCGCATAATGGGCGACCACCTGCGGATACTCCACTGCCGTCTGCTGGACGGCGAAGCCCGCCGCCGGGGTAAGCCTCAGCAGCCACTGCGACACGACGTCGGGTAGTAGCGGCAACGCGGTCACCGCGTAGGGCATGGCGACGAGCGTCAGCGCGAGGAGGATCGCCGTCCAGCCGCGCCGCAACAGGACGCCGAGCCCGTACGCCAGGACACCGCAGAGTGCGAGCACCGCCGCGACCCCGATGACGACCCGAGCGCCGGTCAGCAGGGAGACCGGCTGCACGGGTACACGGTTGCCGCTCAGGATCGCGACGCCGGCCGGCAAGACCACGCCAACGGCGGCGAGCCCGGTCACGAAGGTCGCGGCACCGACCATCACGGCCCGGGCGACCAGTATTCGACGAGATGCCGGTGTGTCCGACCGGGTACCGAATCGGGCGGCCAGGACGAGGACGATGATCAGCGCGATCACCAGACCGGACAGGGTCCTCTCGACGGTGACGGCTCCCTCGCCCCCGCCCGGGCCGATGTCACCGGTCCCGCTCACGGTGATGACGCCGTCCTTCTCGACCGCGCCGGAGGCGTTGTGGTGCTTCTCCCAGTCAGTGTGGTTCATCTCGCCGCCGACGGCCTCGCTGCGCCACGCGCCGGTGGACGCGCCTTCCACGGTGACGTGATCGAAGACCCCCGTTGCCTGTGTGAAGCGGACCTCCTCGGTGGCTCCGCCGAGTCCGGTCTTCCGCAGCGTGAGGTCGCCGGGGGAGGCGGTGAACAGCCCGGCCTGCACCGTCTCCGGGAGACCGGCCAGCGTCACCGTCCCGACGGTATGCCAGCGCCGACCGTCGGCGGACTCCGAACCGGTGATGGTGTCGCCGGACCGCGTCAGGCGCAGCCAGCGCGGGGAGCGCAGCGAGAGGCCGCCCGCGCTCCCGGCGATGTCGTGCCGGTAGTCGTACTGCATCCGCACGCCGTGGCCGCCGGTCATCATGAGCGCCGCGTAGGAGGATCCCGGCCGGACGCCGTCCTTGATGATGATCCCGGCCTTCGCCCACGGCACCAAACCGGAGACGATCCGGTCATGGTCGGGCGGTGGGTAGGTGATCGTGCCGGTCATCGAGGTCATCCGCACGGTGATGGAGCCGCCCGGGCCGAGGTCGCGGTGGAGGAACCAGAAGTGGTCGATGACGATCGAGCCGTCGGCGGCGGTCGGATCGGTCGGGCAGGGCCCGTCGCAGGACGCGTGGCTGCCGAAGGCGTAGAGCAGGCCGGTGGCGATCACGGTGAGGGCCGCCGCGGCCAGGGCGATCAGCCGGCCGGGGCGGCGGAAGGCCGTCCATTCCCGGTGAAGGAGTTCTCTGGTGCGCATGCCGTCGTTCTACGGGCGCGGGCCTAACGTGGCCCGAACCGCGCCTGTCATCCTGTTGTTAGGCCAGGCCGGGCATGCTGGAGGCATGATCGGGCTGCGCAAGGGGACTGTGGGACTCCGGTTCGCGATCTTGTATGCCGGAGTGTTCCTCATGTCCGGAATCGGGTTGCTGGCTCTCACCTTCCTGCTGGCCGCAGGGGGAAGATCCAGCCTCCCCGTCGGCCGGCAACCGCTGACTGAGGGCAGCCTGGACGAGGTATACCAGCGCAGTCGCCATCTGCAGGAGCAACTGGCCGAGGTGAACGCGCAGCACTCCCGGCAGTTGCTGATCGGCTCCCTGCTCGCGCTGATGGTGCTGACGGTCGTCTCTTTGTTGGTCGGCCGGGCGCTCGCCCACCGGACGCTGCGCCCATTGCGAGTGATCACCGCGGCGACCCGGCGCATCTCCGCCGACAACCTGGACCAGCGGCTGAGCATCAGCGGCCCGGCGGACGAGGTGAAGGACCTTGCCGACACTATCGACGGCCTGTTGGGGCGGCTGGAAGCGTCGTTCGCCGCCCAGCGCCGGTTCGTCGCCAACGCCTCGCACGAGCTGCGGACCCCGTTGGCGACCATGCGGGCGTCACTGGACGTCGCGGTGGCCAAATCCGATGTGGCGCAGCAGACGCTTACCCTGGGCGACCGGCTGCGTACGCAGCTGGATCGAGTGGATCAGCTGCTCGACGGCTTTCTCATGCTGGCCCAGGCGCAGCACAGCGCGCTGACCGATGCCGCTGACGTCGATCTGGCCCAGTTGGTCGCGCAGGCGGTGACTGACCTCACCGCCGGGATCGCGGCGAAACGGCTGAGCGTGACCGAGGATCTGCGGCCCGGCATGAGCACCCGAGGCGATGCCGCCTTGCTCGCTCGGATGGTGGAGAACGTGCTCGACAACGCCGTCACGCACAACGAGGAGGACAGCTGGATCAGCGTCGAGACCTTCCGGGCGGGCGCCGAGGTCCGGCTCGTCGTGCAGACCGGCGGAGGCGTCCTCGATCAGCGGGACGTGGACCGGCTCGCGCAGCCCTTCGAGCGGCTGGGCGCGGATCGCACCGGGTCCGAGAACGGCTCCGGCCTCGGACTGTCCATCGTGGCGGCGATCGCGGCGGCTCACGGCGGACGGCTCGAACTATTCGCGCGGTCGCAGGGTGGCCTGCGAGTCTCGATCACGCTGCCGTCCGTCCCCGTCCCAGCCGAGGCGCGGGCATGAGGATCCTGGTCGTCGAAGACGCGCGATCGCTCGCCGAGGTCGTCGCCGAGGGCCTGCGCGATCAGGGGATGGCCGTCGACCTCGCGCACGACGGGCTCACCGCCGCCGCCAAGCTCGACCTCACGGCGTACGACGTGGTGGTCCTGGATCGCGACCTGCCCGGCCTGCACGGCGACTCGCTGTGCCAGATGATCACCGAGCGCCTGGACCGCCCGATGGTGCTGATGCTGACGGCGGCCGGGACACCCGGCGACCGCGTCGCCGGTCTGACACTCGGAGCGGACGACTACCTCGCCAAGCCGTTCCACTTCCCGGAGCTGATCCTGCGCATCCAGGCGCTGGCCCGCCGCAAGCCGGACGCACACCCCCGGACCTTGCGCGTCGCCGGGATCGAGCTGGATCCCGTACGCCGGGCCGTAGTGCGCGACGGCCGGCAACTGAACCTTTCGGTGAAGGAGTTCGCCCTGCTGCAGGCGCTGATGCGGGCGAGTCCCGGATTCCTCAGCACGGAGGCTCTGCTGGAGCGGGTCTGGGACGAGAACGCGGACCCGTTCACCAACACGGTGACCGTGACGATCGGGCGGCTGCGCCGCAAGCTTGGCGAACCACCGGTCATCACGACGATGCCCGGCGTGGGTTACCGGCTCGCCTGAGCCTTGCACCTCTAGGCAACTCTGCAGGTCAGGGTCGGCGGCAAACCGATGGGATATGCCATCACAGTGCGGCGGTGACAGGACTTCCGCCCGCCGTATGGACGGTCCGTCCTTTGCCGCTGCCTACTGGTCGGGGTCGGCGATCTCAATGACGTGCAGCGGGTTGTCCATGGCGTGGGATGGCTGCCGCCATTTCTCGAGGCGCAGGGTGAGGATCGGGCAGATCGACACATCCGCGATGGCGGCGGCGTGCGCGTCGTGGACGTCGAGCCCGGTGGCGGCCATCGTGTCGACGAGCTTGGCGGCCTGGGCGATGCCGTCCAGCGGGGCGACGATGGCATGCTCGAACGCGGCCAGGCCCGCGAGCAGCGCCTGCGCTTCGGGTGCTCCGCGGCCGTCGAGGAGCGCGCCGGTGGCCGCCAGCGTGGGGATGATGAGCGGCTGGCCCGCCCGGTCGAAGTCCTGCAGCAGGCCGATCAGGTCGGCGTCCCCACGGGCGACGTCGGCCAGGATGCTGGTGTCGAGAATGTACGGCGTGGGGGTGAAGTCACTCACCGGAGGCCGCCGGGAAACCGCGCTCGGCGAGCTGGCGGTTCACATGCCGCATCATGCGGGCCACCCGCGCCGGGTCGGCCTGCCGGGCGCGTTCGCGCAGCAGGGCCAGCGCACGCTGGTCGGTGATGCGCTTTTCCGCGATCGCGTCGTTGAAGACGGCGGCCACGCTGGTGGCCTTGCCCGCGGCGACCAGATGCTCGGCGTATTCCAGGACGTCGGGGTCCACGGTGATGGTGATCCGCGCCTTCCGATCTCCGCTCATACCCCGAATCATACTCAGCTTCGGGGCCGGGATCCGACGGAAACGACCTCGGCCGTGGTCACATCGGGGACAATGCCGTACGGCCAGCGTTCGATGCGATGGACGGGGACGGGCAGGGGCGGCGTCGCAGGCGGCGGGGCGTGAAGCGGCGCCATGTGGTGCAGTTCCGGCTCGACGACGGCGAGTACGCCGAGCTGGAGGATGCCGCCGTCCGCGAGGGACTGTCGCGTGG
Organism: Sphaerimonospora mesophila; assembly: GCF_001417795.1. Classification (NCBI taxonomy): domain Bacteria; kingdom Bacillati; phylum Actinomycetota; class Actinomycetes; order Streptosporangiales; family Streptosporangiaceae; genus Sphaerimonospora; species Sphaerimonospora mesophila. Next base: position 4,591 of record NZ_BCBX01000064.1, read on the forward strand.
TGCGTACGCGGCGAACGCCGCCCTGGCCGCCGCCCGGGGAGAGGCCGGCCCGCAGATCGCCCCGTTGCGGGAGGCGCTGCGGGAGCTGATGCGGGCGAGCGAGCAGGTCCGGCGCATCGGGGTGAACCTCAACCAGACGGTGGCGGCGCTGCACTCGACGGGGGAGGAGCCGCTGACCCTGCGCCTTTACGCGGCGGCCTGCATGCGGCTCGTCGCCCGGCTCGACGAGGCGGCCGGTGCCGTACTGCGGAAGCTCCCATGATCGGCAAGGTGCGGCGTGGCGGCCGCGTGGCCGGGCTGCTCGCCTACCTGTACGGCCCGGGCAGGGCCAACGAACACGTCAACCCGCGCCTGGTCGCCGGATGGCGGGATCCGGCCGAACTCGAGCCACCCCTGCGGCCGAACGGAAAACCCGACCTGGCCCGGCTCGCCGCCCTGCTGCGGCAGCCGCCGGTGGCCATCGGCGAGGCCGAGCGCGTCTGGCACTGCATCGCCCGCGCCGCCCCGCAGGACCGGGAGCTGACCGACGCCGAATGGGCCCGCGTCGCGCGCGAGATCATGCACCGGACCGGGCTCGCGTCGCATGGCCAGGAGACCGAGGCGGTGCGCTGGGTGGCCGTCCACCACGGCGACAACCACATCCACATCGTCGCGACCCTCGCCCGCCAGGACGGCGGCAGGCCCGGCATCTCCAACGACTTCTACCGCGTACGGGAGGCCTGCCGGGCGATGGAGGTCGAGCTCGGGCTGCGCCGTACCGCTCCCGGGGACCGTACGGCGGCCCGGCGGCCCACCCGCGGCGAGCACGAGCAGGCCGGTCGGCGCGGCTGGGAAGAGGTCCCGCGCGAGGGTCTGCGCCGCAGGGTCGGTGCGGCTGCCGCCGCCGCTGCCTCACCCGAGGACTTCCTGCGCAGGCTGGCACAGGCGGGCGTGCAGGTCAGGCTGCGCAGGGGAGACGACGGGCAGGTCGTCGGGTACGCGGTCGCGCTCGACCACCACCGAACCACCGCCGGGGCCCTGGTCTGGTACGGGGGCGGAAAGCTGGCCGCCGACCTGACCTGGCCCAAGCTGTGCGCCCGCTGGCGTCGTACGCCCCGGGACGAGCTTCGCCAAAAGGTCGCGGCCGCCGCCCGCGAGGCGCACGGCGAGGAAGACTTCTTCCATCGCCTGGCCGCCGGCGGCGTGCTGGTACGGCTGCGTCACAGCGAGGTCAACCCCGGCCAGGTCACCGGGTACGCCGTCAGCCTGCCCGGCATGACCCCGCCGGCCGAGCAGGTCTGGTACGGCGGAGGACGTCTGGCCGGCTGGCTCACCCTGCCCCGCCTCAGGCAGCGATGGGCCGCCGGCGACCGGGGATGGACCCAAGCCGAGCGGGAGGCACTGTACGGCGAGGCCGCCCAGGCGGCATCCGCCGCGGCAGCCAGAATCACGCAGGATCCGGCATCGGCCGCCGATGCCGCGTGGGCCGCGGCGGACGTTCTGCGCGTCGCCGCCACCGTGCTCGGCAACCCGGTTCTGGCGAGGGCGGCCGAGGAGTATGAGCGGGCCGCACGCGACCCTTACGGGCGGACCCCGCCGCCCTCGCCCGAGGGCGTACGGCTACGCGCCGCCGCCCGGCTGCTGGCGCTCGCCGGTGTCGCCGGCGGCCGGGACACGACACTCACCGGCGTGGCGTTGGCCGGTGCGCTGGCCTGTCTCGTCGACTCGGTCGCCGACCTGCGCCGGGCGCAGCAGCAGGCCGCCCAGGCGGATGCCGCCCGCCAGGCCGCGGACCAGTTGCTCACCCAGGTCACGGTGTCGGCAACGCCCCCCGGTCAGGCTCCGCCCGTACGGCTGCGCCAGGACCCGCCAGGGCAGCCCGCCGCCGGCATCAGGGAGCCCCGTCATGGATGGTGAACACTACGGCGACCCGATTCGCGAGGCGCTGGGGCGTGCCGCAGGCCGTACGGCCCAGCTGACCTCGCTGCTCACGGTCGCCGCCCAAGTCGCAGTCGACGTGCAGCGACGCCGGGCCGAGATCGCACAGGCCCGCGACCTTGCGGCCAAACGGGCGCTGGAGCAGCAGGCGCACGCCGTACGGCAAGCCGCCCGGGCACGCTGGGCTCCCGCCCATGACGCACACTGGCTCGGCGATGCCGACCTGCTCGACGTCGGCAGGATCTGGAGCGCGGCCGTCCCGCACGCGGACGACGACCCCACCGCCGAGGCGGCCGTACGCAAATGCGAGGAACGACTCCGCACGCTGCACCCGCACGCGATGGCGCACTACGACCAGCTCCGCGCGGACGGGCTGGGGCGGTTGGAGGCGATGCGCGAAGCCGCCGCGTCGTTCTCCCGCGACGCCCGCGACCCTGCCCCGCGCCGTCCCGCTGTGACCGTCGGCGAGGGGCACGAGGCCGTGTTCGACCGCTTCGAACACGGCCCGTTCCGCGAGGACTGGGAGCGCTCGCGGTGGGAGCGCGCCGCCGAGCAGCGGGCACGGGAACTGCTGGACGAGATGGAAGCCTGCCCCGGCGGCGCCTCACCGCACGTCGAGGAACTGCGCTCGGCACTGGAGAGCCGTACCAACCTGCCGTCGCAGGCCATCGACGTGGCCGTGGCCGAGCGGGCCCGTACGGCCGTCGCCCTGGCCGCTCTCGACCACCCCCACACGATTGACCAGGTCGTGAAGGCCACATCCACTGCCACGGCGGCGACCGATGAGGCCCCACCCATTCCCCGACCACGCGAACTCACCTCGAGCGCGGCGACCCGCACCAACTCGTAAGGCAGCCGGAGAGCGTCGCCCGGGGGAGACACGCGTTGCGACCAGGCGCTTGCCGTGCAGCTGTCCTACCGATCAGGTGGAGAGGGGGAGAGGCTTGGCCGCCATTCGTCTTCGAGGATCGAGTGGATGATGGAGTCCCGCCATCGGCCTCGGACGAGGAGATGGTCGCGGATCCGGCCTTCCTCGACCATGCCGAGCTTTCGCATCAGTCGACCGGAGGCGTGGTTGTCGGGGCTGCGCGCACCCCAGATGCGGTGCAGGCCGAGTTCGCCGAAGCCGAGCCGAAGCAGGAGTTCCACCACCTGGGTACCGAGTCCCTGCCCCCACTGGTCGGCACAGAGCGCGAAACCGATCTGCCCGCTGCTCTGGCCGGGATGCTGGGTGTCGACGGCCAGGCGGGCGAAGGCGATGAGCTCTCCGGTAGGGCGGACCGCGGCCAGGGAGTACTCGGTCCGCGGTTCGTCCCCGGCGGCCTTGGTCACGCTCGCGAGGGTGGCTTCTACCTGGGCCCGGTCGCGGGGCTCGAAGCTCAGATGCTCGGTGACACATGGGTCGCCGTAGATGGCCAGTACGGCGTCCACGTCGTCAGAGGCCTCGAACTCACGCAGGCTGACGGTTGGGGAGGTGAGCGTGACCGGGTACATGCGGTGAGACTAACGGCCTCGGGGCAGCGCCGCCGCTGCAGGCGCCTGGCCGAAGAACTCGATCTCTCGTTGCAGGTCCCGGGCCGCTGCGGCTCACCTCCACGGGCGTGGGGAGGACGTGCAGGAGTGCCAGGGCACGGGCGTCCCGATCGGCTCACCCCCACGGGCGTGGGGAGGACCCCCCGGCAACCGCAACCCGCTACTGTCAAGCGGCTCACCCCCACGGGCGTGGGGAGGACGAGATCAAGCGCTCCAAGGCGCTGCCGATGCGCGGCTCACCCCCACGGGCGTGGGGAGGACACCGTCCGCGACCGCGTTGACCTGGTCCAAAATGGCTCACCCCCACGGGCGTGGGGAGGACACTTCCTGACCTGCTAGTTCACAATCTCACTTGCAGTTTCTGAGGCAGAGGTCGCGTCGACGGCGTTCGCCACGAATCTGATCAACTGTAGGCCATCGAAATCGATCACATGACGACGGCGCTGCCCGGCCGTACGCATGGCGAACCCTTGCTCGGTATCGGCCGGATGGATCAAGACGGCTACCCCGTCGCCGACGCTGGCGCTGACCGCCGACCAGAGTTCGTCGCGAACGCGGGCGGACACCGTGCCGACATACAGGCCGGGTGTGGGTTCGATGAGCCAGCGGGACAGCGCCCCACCGACATGGTCGGGGATCGCCGTCGTGGAGATGACCACCATTGACGCCATCGCTACTCCAGGTTCACCAGGTCGGTGGCGTCGTACGACGTGGCCTCGAACCCGTAGTTGACGCCGGCGGGCAGCGGGCCGGCCTGTGGATCCCACAGGTGCACCAGATCAGGACTCCGATCGGCGGCGGGATCTTCGTCGTCGGACGGGTCGAGCAGGGCTTGAATGTCGGTGATGATCTGCGGCATGAGCTTGAACGCGGAAGTCTTCACGCAGTCGTCGCCGGGCTTCGCGTTCGGGATCCGTGGACGCGTGCAGGGAGAACGCGAGCGGGATCGTCACGCGCGCCTTGTACAGGTCGGCGACGTCGTAGACGAATCCCATCTGGGTTCCGCTGTGTACGAATCCCAGGGCGGGGGAGCAGCCCAGGGCCAATACCGCGGCGTGGACGACGCCGTACATGCAGGCCGATAGGGCCTTGTTGACGGGATCTTGATCGTCCCAGGCGTCGGGGTCGTAGTTGCGCTTGAACCGCTTGATGCCGTACTTGGTCGCGAGCAGCCGGTAGAAGGCCTTGACTCGCTGTTCTTCCAGACCCCTCAACTGTGCGAGGGTGACCCTGGCCGGTGCGGAGGACGTACCGAATCGCATCTCGTACATCCTGATCGCCACCTGCAGGCGGGTCTCGTCAGATGCCCAGGCGCGGGCCTGCTTTTCCAGCCACCGCGTCGTCAGTGAGGTCGTCAGGATCCCCGCGTAGCTGCGTACGCCCCCTGCGCCCACGCAGACCAGGGAGGTGCCGTGCCGGGCGAAGGTCGCCATGGCCGGCTGGGTGATGGACGTGCCCGGTCCCAGCAGAACACATGCCAGGGCGGCGGTGGGGATGTACACGCGGTCGACGCCCCGGGAGGATTCGACCTGCGCGCACACGCCGGTGTCGTCCTGCACGACGATGCGGACGGCTTCGGCGTAGAGGAATGACAGCGAGTCCGCGATCCGCGGCAGCATCGCCAGCGTGGGGGCCGCCAGTTTGCGGCGTGCCGCGGTCGTCATCTTCCCGCCGGCGCAAGGCTGAGCAGGCCACAGCCGTAGGACTTGCCACGTCCGATGCCCTCGAGTACGGCCTGGCGGGCGAGGCCAGCGTCGGTGACGGTGGCGATTCCGTCGAAGCGAACGACGGCAAGTCGGATGCCGTCCTTGGTACGGATATCGCGTTGGGACTGCGCGGAGACGGTCAGCACCGTCAGCCGTTGCCGGTTGCTCGCCGAGCCCATCATTGCTCGGCGGCCGCTCCGAGGAGCGCCTGGATTCTCCCCGCGTCGGGGCCCGCGTTCTTGCTGAGCCGCTTGGAGGGGTTGGCGGCGATGCCCCCTAGTGCAAAATGACATTTTTGGGCATGTTTTAAATGCTCTCCATTCCTGAAACGGGAGGTCTAGTTGTGCTCTGGTTCCTCATTTGTGGACATATATCGTTAACCGGCCGCCGTAAAACACCGATCAGCTCGTACATTTCCTGTCCAAGGAAGGGGGTGAGGTAAGGAGGAGGGATTGAAGATCAGGATAGAGCTTGATGAAGAAGACTTACGTGATACTTTGCGACATTTAGGGCGATATGCCTGGTGGGTCACCCTGTTTGCGGTCGGCCATTTGACTGGGACGTGGTGGTGACCTTCGTGAGAAGTCCCCATCCATGGGGGTGTGCCAGTACGTGCTGAACGTTGGCCGAAACTCCCCACGACCAAGTGGGGGTGCCACTCCGCCAGAGCTATCTCTGCCTCGGTTTACCTTTCCTCCTCGCCAGCGATGGATGGTGTGACTTGAGAGATGAAATTGACCTTAGATCGCCGTGGGGCAAATTGGGTGGCGGTGACCTTCCGCATCCCCTTATCTGTCACGCCATCGACACCATGGCGGTGGCAGAGTTGTTGTTCGACAAGCTGATAAGCCCCCGGCTCCGATCGAAGTTTGTGGCGGCGTTCACACTGCTCGGTGAGGCGCGTGCGTGGGTGGCGTTCTTGTGTGGTCTTCATGATCTCGGGAAGTTGTCGCCGGCCTTCCAAGCGCTGAGAGCCGACGCGGCGGTACGGCTGATGGGGGAGCCCGCAGCCGGCGCGATCCGGCGGATGCCGGATTACAAACGTGTAGGACGCATCGACACTCCGCACGGAGTCCTGACGGCAGTGCGGGTCGAACCGATGCTCAGGGCGTGGGGAGCCGACCTTCGCACTGCTCAAGATCTGGCGAATGCCATCGGTGGGCACCATGGCTTCTTCCTGAGAAGCGAGACCCTACGGCAGGCTCGAAGCGGCGTCCGTGACCACGGGGGCGACCTCTGGAAGGTCTGGTGCGTCAAATTCGCGGAGAACATTCTGCAGTTGCGGAACCTGCCGAGGCCGCCGGAGACGGCATGGGCGCAGTTACACATCGAGATCGACTTGCTGGTGGTCCTGTCGGGACTGACCTCGGTCTCCGACTGGATCGCCTCCGATGAGAGAAACTTCCCCTACGCGGGCGCCGACGTTGACCTTGCCGCCTATGTTCAGCGCGCGGCGGAGCGGGCCCGTGAAGCTGTGAGCCGGCTCGGTTGGATTTCCTGGGAGCCTCCGGAGGAGGCACGGTACAAGAACCTTTTTGGTGAGGAGCCGCGCCAGATGCAGCTGGATGTCGAACAGCTCACCTACGAGCTCGACGGTCCGCTGATGCTGGTGGTGGAGGCTCCGACAGGGGAGGGGAAGACGAAGGCCGCACTGCAGGCGGGGGCTCGTTTGGCACGTTCCCGCCATACCCCTGGTCCCGGCGCGGGGCTGTACTTCGCCACCCCGACCAGGGCAACCAGTAATCAGGCCTACCGCGAGCTCAGTGACTTCATCAGCAGACACCAGCCTGAACTCGCGGTGAGGCTGCTGCACAGCGGTGCCGATGACTTCCTCGTCGCTCAGCAGGTGCGGGCGCAGGAGGACGAGGTGCTTCAGCCCAGCGCCGTGGATGAGGGCGGCGACCCGGCAGTAGCGGTGGACGCTCGCGATTGGTTCACCCGCAAGAAGGGGCTGCTGGCGCCGATCGCGGTCGGCACGGTGGACCAGGTGCTGATGGCGGGGATCCGATCGAGGCATGTCTTCGTCAGGATGACCGGCCTGTCCGGCAAGGTCGTCGTCATCGACGAGGTGCACGCCTACGACCCGTACATGTCCACGATGCTGGACCGGGTCCTGCAGTGGCTGGGTTTCCTCGGCGTGTCGGTGATCCTTCTATCAGCCACGCTGCCGGCCCACCGGCGTGCGGATCTCGTCCGCAGGTGGCGGTCGGGGCTTCTCGGGCACGACGTGATGCCCCTTGCCCTCGACATCACGGTCGGTTATCCCCGCATCACTTACGCCACCGCCGAGACGAGCGAAACGGTCTCGACTGCCGTGAGCGACCTCAACGCCGATCGGCGTATGACCCTGCTCAAGGTTTCCGATGAGGAGTTGGTCGGCTGGTTGCTGGAGCAGGTACGGCTCGGCGGTTGTGTCGCTGTGATTCACAACCTGGTGAGACGGGTCGCGAAGACGCAGGAGGCCTTAGAGGAGGCCGTCAGACGACTTCCTGAAGAGGAACGGCCGCAGGTGTACGTCGTCACTGGCCAGCTTTCGGCGAAGGCGCGATCAGAGGTCGAAAACGAACTTCGTCTCGCCTTCGGCCCTCCTACGTGTGAGGAGCAACGAGGCGGCGCCACCCGGCCATCTCGGGCCATCGTGGTGGGCACGCAGGTGCTGGAGTCCAGCCTTGATCTGGACTTCGATCTGCTGGTCAGTGATCTCGCTCCGATCGACTGTCTCATCCAGCGCATGGGCCGCGTGCACCGTCATGGAGACGCGCATCTTCGCCCCGCCCACATGGCGAAGCTCACGTTGGCCATCACCGGGGTCGAGGAGACGGACAAAGGGCCGAAGCTCCCCCCATATACCGGAAGCATCTACCCGAAAGCGGTCATGTGGCGTACCTGGGCTCTGCTGCGGAATCGTGCGGAGATCCACTCACCCGGCGACGTGTCCGAGCTGATCGAGAAGGTGTACGGCCCGCAGCCGGTGACCTGCCCGCCGGGCTGGATGGACCTCGACGGGGCGGCGCGGAAGCTGGAGAAGTCGCGAGCCCATCAGAGATTCGACGCTCGGGTGATCTATCTGCCCTGGCCTCGCCGGGATATGCCGCTCACGGACATGACCAGACGGGCAGAAAGCCCCCGTCAGACCCGTAGGGAGGGACGCCCGTCATGACCGACCCCCACGAATTCTCGGAGAGCATTGAGGAGACGGTCACGGTGGTACTCCTCCGCCAGAACCCGGCTAATGGGGAACTCATCCCGGTCGAGGGGGACATCGCTGTCGATCTCGATGCCAGTACGCCCCCTCCACCTGAATTGGTCGCCCAGCTGCTCGACTCCAGCGTGCGCCTGACCGCACCCTCCGAGGTGCCCTACGAGATCGTCGAGGCCATCAACGAGTTGCCGATCCCGGTGCTTTTCGCACAGACGCCTTGGCTGCGTGCGCACCGCGTGCTGACCTTTCGCGGGGGCCGCGCAGCCCTGGGCTCCTTCCGGATGCGTTACAGCCCACGTCTCGGACTCCTCGTCGATGAGCTGTCCAGAACGGATACACGCGAATGACATTGGACAAAGGGAAGGCGAACGCGACCTTCGATCTCGTCGGGGAGCGGTGGCTGCCGGTCGAGCGCGTGGATGGCTCCCCCGACTGCCTGGGACTGAGGCAACTACTGCTGGAGGCGCGGGACATCCGGCGGCTGTCGGCCGAGACACCCACGGTGACCGCCGCGCTCTACCGCCTGGTGCTTGCCTTCGCGCACCGCGCCTACGGCCCCGCCGACAGCAGGGCGTGGGTCGAGTTGTGGGACGGGAAGTTCGCTCAGGAACCGCTGGATTCCTACCTGTCCCAGCACCCCGGGCGTTTCGATCTCTTCGATCCCGAGCGGCCGTTCCTGCAGTGCCCGGCGTTGGCGACCGGTAAGCCGACGGGCGCGGCCAAGCTCGTGCCCAGCCGTGCCGTCGGCAACAACGCCACCCTGTTCGATCACACCACCGCACGTGATCGAGTCGCCCTTGAGCCCGCGGAAGCCGCGCGATGGCTGATGACGGTGCACGCCTACGACCCGGGCGGCCTGAAGACCCCCTACAAAAAGGTCAAGTCGTCGGAGCGTGCCCCCGCGAACCTGTTTGGCATGGTGCTGGTCGAAGGGGCGTCGCTCCACGAGACCCTGCTCCTCAACATGCCGATCTACAAGCCCGAGTACGAGCAGCCGGAGCCCACTTCTCCCGAAGATCGGCCGCTGTGGGAAATGAACGAGCCTCCAAATCCAGAGCCGGATGAGCGGTCCCCGCTCGGATGGACCGACCTGCTCACCTGGCCCTCACGACGAGTGCTTCTGCTCCCGTACGACGATGGCGCTGGTGTAGTCGTCGACAGGGTCGTCATCACCCCGGGTACGCGCTTACGCGGTGACCTGGTGGACATCGAGCTGCTGGCCGCCTTTCGTCGGCCGCCCCGCAAGGCCAGGCAGAAGAAGAAGCGGGAGGATTTCCGTGCGGTGCGCCTGGATGGGCGCCGTGGCATCTGGCGACATACGGAAGCGTTCCTCCTGGCCGGCGATGAGGACACGCGACGCCGCCCCCGAGCGCTGGGCCATATCGCGCACCTCGTAGACAGCGGGACCATCCCGGAGGAGACCGTCTACACGATCCGGGTCTTCGGACAGCAGCTCGGATCCAAAGGCGCGGTGGTGGAGTCGTGGGCGGAAGAGGCCGTCTCCGCGCCGGTCGCGCTGCTGCGCGCACGTCATGCGCCGGTGGGTCCCATCATCGGCCATGCCGTCGATCTCGCCGATCAGGCCGGTGGCGCCCTTCGCGACATGGATCGTGACTTCTGCACGGCGATGCAAGCGGAGCCGGGCGTGGGCATCGACCTTCCGTACTGGGCGCAGCTGCCGCAGCCCTTCGACGAGTTCCTCCGCAAGCTGGCGGAGGTACGCCGCAACGGGCAACCGGAAACGGATGCGATCCAGGACTGGGCGCGGGCCGTGCGGAAGGCGGCCACCGCCGTCGCGGACCGCTGGGCCTATGGATCCCCCCGTAAGGGACGCAACCTATCCGAAGCCGGCAAGCAGTTCGGCAGGTTCACCGGCATGCTGCACCACCTTACGGAAGTGTTCGTCGCGAAAGCCATGAACTACGTCGAAGAGGAGGTTTCTTCTTGATCCCCCAGGCGTCCTCCATGGAGGAGATCCGCCAACGGCGCCGTCGATTCATCAACCACCTGTACGGATTGCACGCCAAGCTCGAGTCCGGGCGGCAGCATCAGACCGCCGAGGCCCGACGTGAACTGGCCCTGCTGCGCCGTTCTCTCACCGGCGGCCGCCAGGAGGCGGACGCGTACGCGGTGGTCTTTCCCTACGACCCTCCGGTCGACGAGCAACAGGCATGGTTGCTCGTGGCCGGTCTGTTCGCGCTGCATCCCCAGCCCCGGCCGCGAAGGACGCCCGACCCATCAGGTGCACAACGCCGGCCATCCCCCTCCATCGGCGTGTCCATGAGGCGGCTCGTCGAACGCCGAAGCTCCGCGGAACGCAGATTTCTTCAGCTGCTGGGCGTCGACCACACGGCCCTGCCGCACTACCTCAGGCAGGCCGTGCAACTCCTGCACACCGAAAACATTCCGCTCGACTATGACCGGCTGCTCAATGACGTGGTGACCCTGATGAGCGAGCACCACGACCTGGAGCGTGCCCATCGCGTACGGCTGTCATGGGCCCGAGACTTCCACCGTCAGACCCGTGAAACCCCGGCGGACGTCCCCGCCGCCCCGGCCACCTGACCATTCCCCTGTAGGAGAACTAATGATCATCGAGCTTCACCTGCTGCAGTCGTTTCCGGTCAGCAACCTCAACCGTGACGACATCGGACAGCCCAAGACGGCCACCTTCGGCGGGGTCACCCGCGGGCGGATCTCCAGCCAGAGTCTGAAGCGAGCAGCCCGGCAGCTGTTCAACCAGTACGGGCTCAGCACCGACGAGACCGGCGTGCGCACCAAGCGACTCCTGGACAACGCCGCCAGGCTGCTTGTCGACCAACGCGGCCGCGATGCCGAGCACAGCCAGGTGGTAGTGGGCGCAGGACTGGAGGCGCTCGGTTTCGGCGTCGACGCCGGCACCAGGCTCACTCAATACCTCCTGTTCGTCGGCCCAAAGGCGAGTGAACTGCTGGCCGACTTCTGCGATCGCCAGTGGGACCGGCTCGAGAAGGCGGCCGCAGCGAAGGCAGCGGAGGCGAAGAAGGCGGCAGCCAAGAAGAAGACCGGGGACTCCGACGAACCGGAGAGCGCCGCCAAGAGCAAGAAGATCAAGCCGGACAAGGAGACACTGGCAGAGGCACAGAGGATCCTGGACGCCCAGAAGGTCGCCGACATCGCACTGTTCGGACGAATGATCGCCGACAACAAGGACTTCAACGTTGAAGCCGCCTCCCAGGTGGCCCACGCCCTGTCCACCCACGCCGTCGTCAACGAGTTCGACTACTACACCGCCGTCGACGACCTCAAACCGCAAGACGAATCCGGAGCCGACATGATCGGCACCGTCGACTTCAACAGCGCCTGCTACTACAGGTACGCCAACCTCGACTTGCATCAGCTGACCAAAAACCTCGACAGGGACGTCGACCTGACCATGCGTACGGCACGGGCATGGCTGTACGCCCTCATCCACGCCGTCCCCACCGGCAAGCAGAACTCCATGGCTGCCCGGACCATGCCGGACACCTTGATCGGGGTCAGCCGCGAGACGGGAGCCTGGAACCTGGCCAACGCCTTCCTCCGACCAGTCACCGGCTCCGACCTCATGGACCTGTCCACCCAGCGGCTGATCGAGCACCTGGGGCAGTTGCGCAGCTTCTACGGAGGCAAGGACATGTCCGTGACAGCCGCCTCGGTCACCGGCACGCTTCCCGGCATCGACGAAGCCGAGCGGGCCGCGACCCTGGAGGAGTTCGGCAGCCGGGTCCTGGCTTCCATCGAGGCCTGATCGATGACCTTCTCCCTGGCACTCTGCCTCGACGCACCCATGCAGTCCTGGGGCATCCGATCCCGCTTCACCATGCGCGAGACCACCAGAGAACCCACCAAGTCAGGCATGGTGGGTCTGCTCGGCGCCGCCCTCGGGATCCCTCGCGACGACGAGAAGGAACTGCGCCGGCTGGCGAGCTTGCGCATGGCCGTACGGGTGGATCGCGAAGGCATCCTGGAGCGGGACTACCACACGGCACAGAACGTCCCCACCACGGCCGGGACAGGCCACCGTACCGTGGTCAGCGAACGGTATTACCTGGCCGATGCACTGTTCCTCGTCGTGCTCGAAGGGGACGAGGCCACGCTCACCAAAACCGCCGCGGCCGTGCAACATCCACACTGGCCCTTGTGCTTCGGACGCAAGCCCTTCGTACCGGCCCGCCCGCTGACCCGCACCGGCCGCCCCGGAGAACCACGCACCGGTGAAGGTCTTCAGGAAACGCCTCTCGACACGGTTCTGCGTGAGCACCCCTGGCTGGAAACACACCCCAAGGCACACGATCGGGCGCTTGCCGATCTGGAGCGCGGCGAGACCATCGAGCTGCGCACGATGATCGAATGTGACGCAACCGCCCCCGGAGCCGAACCGAGACACGACCAACCCATCTCCCTCGTCCGGCACGATCGGCGCTTCACGACCCGCTCCGTACTGTCCGGATACGTCGCACTTACCGAGGAAATGATTTCGGCAGGAGACTCGGGTGTTCCTGAGCAAGCTCAAGATTGACGTGACCTCGCGGGAGTTCCGCCGCGACTACGCCGACGTACACCAGATGCACCGCACGGTGATGGCGGCATTCCCACAAGTGGACGGTGAGCAGCCACCACGACAACAGCACGGCGTGCTCTGGAGGCTCGATCAGAGTCAGCAGGGATACCTGCTGTATGTGCAAAGCCGCGTCGAGCCCGACTGGTCTGGCCTACCGAAGCACTACCTCACCGAGCCGCACCAGGTGCGGGACCTGCAGCCTCTCTTCGACGCCATTACGGGTGGCCACCGCTTCGCGTTTCGCCTGGTGGCCAACCCCACAAGGGCCGTCAAGCGCGACGAGAAGCAGCAGAGCAAGCGAGCCGAGCAGGGAAAGCGGGATCAGCCACGCCGTGTCGTTCACCGCAACCCTGAGGCTCAGATCGACTGGCTGATCCGTCAGGGGGAACGCAATGGCTTCGTCATCCCAATGGGCAGAAACGGCCGACCCGACATAGCCCCTTCTCCGGCTTTCCGGATGCAGGGCAAGAGCTACCTCGGAGATGAGGCACAGAAAGTCAGCGTCGATCGCGTCCGCTACGACGGCCATTTGATCGTCACCGAGCCAGATCTCTTCGCCTCAGCCGTTAGAGACGGCATCGGTCGGGGCAAGGCCTACGGCTGCGGCTTGCTCAGCCTCGCTCCAGTCCAGAGATGAAGCAAGGTCCACACCTTGTAACGGAATAGCCCCTAACCGGGCAATCTTGCTGGGGCGAGCCGCCCTGACCAGACCGGAACCGGTCGTAGGGAGGACGTTTTGTGCTCCTCCGACTGCTTCCCGCTTGGGCGGCTACCCCCACGGAGGTGGGGAGGACGAGGCCGATCGGGCCGCGAAGATGTAGCCGCGCGGCTCACCCCCACGGGCGTGGGGAGGACAGCACCGCCGGAGTCACCGCGACGGTCCACTCCGACTCACCCCCACGGGCGTGGGGAGGACCTGGGTCGCGTCCAGGCTGCCGACCGAGAAACCGGCTCACCCCCACGGGCGTGGGGAGGACACAGTGCCGGACATGCGATCAAGGAAGACGCCCGGCTCACCCCCACGGAGGTGGGGAGGACGAGGCCGATCGGGCCGCGAAGATGTAGCCGCGCGACTCACCCCCACGGGCGTGGGGAGGACTGTTTTCCGTGTGGCGATGGTGGAGCGTCCACCGGCTCACCCCCACGGGCGTGGGGAGGACGCGAGATGTTCGATGTCCGCGACTCGGGGCAGCGGCTCACCCCCACGGGCGTGGGGAGGACACTTCCCGACCTGCGGGTTCACAATCTCACTTGTACTTTTTGAAGCGAGGAATGTGGCGGTTGGGCGGGGCTATACACCTGATCAAATATAGCCGCTGGGCACCGACGCCGCCCCTGACCGACCCGATAGTGAATGCCGGATCACCGATCGGGCGGGACGGGGCGCTGGTGTTATTCGCGACCGTCTTCGGGTGCGTAGCCGTACTGCAGGTAGGCGGTGTGGCCTGTTTCGGCGGCCTGCAGGCAGGCGTCGATACGGCGTGCCATGTGAGGGGCCAGTCGGGCGGTCTGCTCCTGGCGAGTGGACCAGGCTACGGCCGACAGCTCCTCGTCGCAGAGTCGGACGGCGGTTGCCTCGGCCGGGCTCAGGACGCCGCCGTCGAACACGAAGTTGACCAGCGGGGGCTGTCCGTCGCTTTGCGCGGGGAGGACGTCGACGGCCAGCAGCCTGCCCGGGTGAAGGGTCAGGCCGATCTCCTCTCTCACCTCGCGGACGGCGGCCTCCCAGGGGTATTCACCGTGTTCGAGGGCACCGCCGGGTATCTCCCAGGTATCGGAGCGGTAGGTGGGCTGGACCAGCAGCACCCGGCCGTCGCCGTCACGGAGTACGACGCCTGCGCCGACCAGGTGGTGGGGCAGCCGGGCATAGTACTCAGCAGGAGGCAGAGGCGGCTTGGCCATAGGACGACGGTAACCGCCGGTCCCGGGCATCCCCGCCGAAGCCGGCAAAGCGCGTTCCCGATCTGCATCTCTCGACGGTCGCATCCGGGCGCCGTCCCGGTCTGCCGCGCCGCTACGTCTGGGGGCTACCCAGAGGGAGCATCAGTACGTCCATCCAGGGCGCGGCGGGCCAGCCTGGGCGGAGGCGGGCGACCGGGCGCCAGCCCCATCGGGTGTAGGCGGCGTACGCGGTGGTGTTGTCCGGCCGCACCAGGAGGGTGGCCCGCTTTTCTGGACGGTCGGCGAGGAGCTGGTCGTGCAGCGCGCGGGCGATTCCCTTGCCGGTCCACGCCCGCCGGACCATGATCTCGGAGAGGGCGAAGGTGCGCCGGCCGTCTTCGACGGCGAAGCCCGGCTCCGGTTCGGCTTCCAGCCCGTCCCACCACCGGGTGTCCGGCGTGAGGGGCCAGCCCCAGGCCTGGCCGACCGGCTCGTCCCCGTCGTAGGCGATGACCAGGTCGAAGCCGTCTCGCCTGATGTAGGCGTCGAAGCGGGTCATGAACGCCTCGTCGCCGGCGAAGGTCTCGCCGGTGGCGATGCGTTCGGCGTAGGCGTCGCGGTGGATCAGCGAGACGACGTCACGCCGGGCGCGAGCACCGGTGGCGTCATAGTGGTCGAAGGTGATCGTGTCGGGTACGGCCATGGCTGTCTGCTCCGGTTCAGGCGGAGATGGGGGCGAGCATGCGAGCTGCCTCGTCGAAGCGCTCGCAGAACTCCTCATCCGTTTGTGCTGCCTTGCGTACGGGGCGCAGCTCATTGAGCACCCGCACCGATGTCAGCCGCCCGCCCAGCTCGGGCAAGATGGCCATCCCCTCCTGGATCGCGGTCCGGTGGTCGCCCGCGGCCGAGGTCGCCGAGGCGAGGCGGGCCTGGTAGTAGGCGCGGTCACGAGGGGAGCGATCGGAGTCGCTGACAACTGTGCGGTACAGGTCGGCCGCGCGGGCCGGGTCGCCGAGCTGGATCCGTCCCATCGCTTCGTACCCGGTGATCTCAGACGGGGTGACGAAGGCGGTCCACGAATGCTCGGTGTCGGGATCGGGGCCGCGGTCCAGCTCATGACGGGCGTGCGAAATCGCTCTGCGGAAGGCCACCTCGTCGTCGAGTTGGGCGTAGGCGAGGGCCTGCCGGAGGGAGATCAGCGCGTGCAGGGTGGGTGTGCGGGAGTGACGGGCGGCGTCGGCTGCCCGGTCGGCGAAGCGCAGGGCCTCGCGTGCGGCGCCGCGGCGGCCGGTCACCCGGGCCAGGTGGGTGGCCTGCTGGGCCATGTTCACGTACACGTGAACGATCATGTGAGTGTCGCCGGAGCTTCCGGCCAGCAGCGCGGCCTCGCCGTACAGCGCGCGGGCGAGCGGCTGGTTGCCCGCGTCGTAGGCGAGCCAGGCGCTGACGAGGCCGAGGTCGGCGGCCACGACGAGCAGTTCTCGACCGACCTGCGCGGTGTAATCCGACTCATCGAGCATCGCCCGGGCTCGGGCGAAGGTTTTCCTGGCCTGACTCAGCAGACAGGCTCCGCCGACGGTGCGGTCCTGGCTGCGTAACCGTTCAAGAACGGCATGCAGGTACCGCACATGCGCGCGGTCGACGCGCACGGGAGGAGGCAGCAGCGCGGACACGGCCAGACCGGTGGCCACCGCGCCGAATTCCCGACGATCGAGATCCACATCAACCCCCCAGAACCCGGCCGCATCGTCGCTTTCCAGACGTGCGTCCTCCCGGCCGAGTATCAGCGGCAGCAACGCCGAGCGCGGCATCCCGAGCTCGTCACACACCCGCAGGATCTCGCGCACGTCGTGGAAAGTGAACCGCTGACGCCGTTCGATCTTCGTAACCACCGACTGCGACCAGCCCAGCAGGTTGCCGAAGTCGAGCTGACTCATCCCCGACGCCCCGCGCAGAATCGCCAGCACCGCGCCCATATCGACCCGGGCGAGCGCCTGACGCAGCGGAAGCGAGTCCCAGATCCACGTCGGGGTGACGCCGCCCGATTCGCGGGCCGCCCGAAGACAGGGCCCGCACAGCGGCTCGCTGTTGTACCGGCTGATCTTGGCGTAGCGGCACGCCGGACAGACCCGATCGCTGTTCGCGCTGCGTTCCACCCGGCTTCCTCCACCAGCCAGTGATGCACGTCGTTGGCCGTCCCGGTTCCGCCGCCACGCCCGGCGAAACGATCTCACGGTAACCACGGCCCGGCGTCCTCGTAGGCCGATTCGGCCTACTGGGCCGCGGCGCGGTCAGGACACAACCGCGTTGGCGGCCGAGGCGGCGGTCGCCAGGCTCACAGCAGTACATCAGCGTGATCCGCATGTCGCTCACGGTCACCGCGACGTGGCGTACTTCCCCCCGACACGCCTGCTCAAGAGCCTGAAGGAGAGACCATGCTCGCGATCAGCGGCGTCCAGGACGGCGAGTTCGGCCGCGAGCGGCCGGCCGATCACGCTCAGGCTCCGTCTCTCCCGGCGTAGCACCGGTGAGGGTGTGGTGGCCGGTTCCCCTCACGGCCACCGGTACGACCCCGGACCGCGGTGGTTCGGGGAGTTCCTACAGTGAAGGGTTTCGTCGTGGATGTCGTATCTGATCCACGTCTGAGCCGCCTCGATGGGGCTCGCGTGCTCGTGACCGGCGGCGGAGGGCTCGTCGGCAGCCGGGTCGTGCGACTGCTCACCGCCGTCGGCGCGGCGCCGGTGGTGCTGGACCGCATGGACGCCTACCCGCACCCGGTCCGTGCCCTGTTCGGCCTGGACGAGGGGACGGAGATCGTCCTCGGTGACGTACGGGAGGCCGCGACCGTGCGCGCGCTGGTCCGGGGAGCGGACTACGTGATTCACGCCGCGGCCTACGCCGATGTCGCCGCCTGCACACGGAAACCGGCGGTCGCGTTCGCCGCCAACGTCGCCGGCACGCAGACCGTTCTCCAGGAGATCCTGACCGCCCGCACGGTGAGGCGGCTGGTGTTCGTCTCCTCGGCATCGGTCTACGGGGACGGCGCCGGTGGCGTCGCCGAGTTCGCCGAAGACCGGCCCATGCACCCCATCAGCGTGTACGCCAATTCCAAGGCGTGGGGCGAGCAGCAGGTCCGCCTGATGCTCGTCGGTAGCGGCACGGACTACACCGTGTTGCGCTACTTCTCGGTGTACGGCGATCCGCAGGTGCCCAAACCCGGATCGCACTCGTGGATGGTGGCGTGCCTGTCGATGCGCGCGCACCTGGGGCTGCCGCTGCTGCTCAACGGGGGCGGACATCAGGTGCGGGACATGGTGCACGTGGAGGACGTCGTCCGTGCGACAGTGCTGGCGCTGGTCGCCGATCGTGCGGCGGGGCGGACCGTCAATGTCGGCACCGGAATCGCCACGTCGGTGCGGGCCATCGCGCAGCGCATCGCCGCCCACTATCCGGGTACGCGGCTGGTGGATGCGCCCCGCCCGCCGGGCGACCCCCTCGGCGGTTACGCCGCGACCACCCGCAGCCGGGAGCTGCTCGGCTGGCGGCCGCACATCGCCGTGGCCGACGGGATCGACCGGTACGTCGCCTGGTTGCGCGCCAACCCCACCGCGATCCCCGCGTGGCTGAGCGCCGACCGGGCCGTCGCCTGACCACTCCCTGCCCCGCTGGCCGAACTCCGCGCCGATCGGGCCTCGGCGGGGCGCCCGCCTTACGATCGAAGATCTTGAGAGGGCCTTCGTGACCTCACCACCGCTGCACGAACTCGCCGGCCAGGGGAGGCTACCTGGCCACCAGCGCATGGACCGGGCCACTCTGGCCTGGATCGAAGCCAACCGCCCGGCCATGGACTTCGGCTCTATACCCGTGCCGCGCCGGGCTCTGCCCCTGCTCCTGGTGCCGTCGGCCGCCTGGTTCACCGACGCGCGCCAGGCCGACTCCATTCACGGCATCGGACACAGCGCCCGGGTGAGCCTGTTGGCGTCGCTGCTGGCCGAACAGCATCAGTTCGACGAGCAGGACACGATCGCCCTGTGCATGGCCGCCGCCGTCCACGATTGCCGTCGGCGCGACGACCGGGACGACCCCGGGCATGGGCGCCGGGCCGCCCGCTGGTTCGCGCGTAACCACCACAAGGTAGGGATCACCTTCGGACGCCTCTTGCCGCCGGTGACCGTGGCGCGGGCGGTCACCGCGATCGCCCTGCACGACATCGCGTACGCCGCGTTCACGCCGGCTGACCGGGAAGCCGCTCGTGAGGCCTGGCCGCTGGTCGATCTCCTCAAGGCGGCCGACGCCCTGGACCGCTACCGGCTGCCATGCCGACGCTGGTGGCCCGACCCCTCCCACCTGCGGGTCGACATCCCCTGGTGGTTACACGCGGTGGCGTTCGACCTGATGCTGGCCACCGAGCAGGCCCGGCTGGACGGCATCCCCTACGCCCAGGCGCTCGACCAGGCCCGGCGTGCTCTCTTCCCCCAGGAGGGGCACGCTGATGCACGACCGTGAATGGGACTACGCCCACACCGACTTCGCCGCTCCCGCCGACCGGCCCGCCCCGGCCGGGCTCGCCGACAGCGAGAGCGACTGGCGCCGCCACCTGGAGGGCCGGACACCCAACGGCTGGCTGCTGCGGGACAACGCCATGCTGGAAGCGCTGACCGGCGGGCGACCGATCTACTTGATGCACACCACAGCGGCGCTGGATCTGATCCGCTCCACCGGCCAGGTGTGCGCGTCCGCCGGCTGCCTGGTCGGGGCCATCT
This sequence comes from Sphaerimonospora mesophila, assembly GCF_001417795.1. Taxonomy (NCBI): domain Bacteria; kingdom Bacillati; phylum Actinomycetota; class Actinomycetes; order Streptosporangiales; family Streptosporangiaceae; genus Sphaerimonospora; species Sphaerimonospora mesophila. The sequence goes on from NZ_BCBX01000064.1 coordinate 24,175, forward strand.
ACTGCGCCCCGCTCACGAAAACGCCCACCGGTCTGCGCCCCCACAACCTGGGGTCGTACCTCTTGGAGACCAAGCGCGACACCCGAACCCTGGTCTTCCAGATCACCCCGGACGCGCCGGTCCCCGCCAAAGGCCTGGACTACCTGCGGCTGGGCGGCATCCACCTGCGGACCTACCTCACTTACCGCGGCGTCCTCACCGACGCCGAGGACGCGCAACTCCGCCAGGCGGCCGTGGCGCGCCTCCGCGCGGCGGCCGGTTTCCTCGACGTCCTGCTGGCCAACGCCTGCGGCACCGGCACGCCCCGCGAGGAGTTCGTCGACCGGCTCGCCGCCACCGTGCCGCACCTCCCCTTCCTCGGCTACCTCTACTTCGAGGTGCTCGCCGAGTACCTGATGCTCCACTCGACGGCACCCGAGACGAAGGAGTACGCCCAGGCGGGGGAGATGAACAACCGCCTGTACAAGCGCCTGGCGTTCTCGGCCGTGACCGGCATGGGACGCCTGTTCGACCTTGCCCAGTTCGGCCCCGACCACGACCGGCTCGTGCACCTCATCAGCCAGGTCGAGCCCGCTCTGGCCCCGGGCGCGGCCGAATACGTTCGGCGGCGCCTGTCACACCTGTTCGCCTGCCTGGCGCTCGCCCCGTCCCAGGACGCCGCGTCCGTCACATTCCACGGCATGGACCTCGACACGCTCACCGAGATCTCGCCGCACCTGCTCGGCCACACGATCTTCCACCAGATGCGGTGGCTCCCGCGCTACCCGCAGCTGTTCCACACCTTCGAGCAGGCCAAAAGCCTGGAGGCGTACGCCTACTGGAACGCCCACGGAATTCCCACCCCGTTCAACGGCCGCCTGCCGAAAGGGGAGATCGGCATCAACCCGGCCTACCCGGCCGCCGGGTGGGCGGTGTGGGTGGCGGAGATCTGCGAGCGGGGCCTGCTCCACCCGGTCGAGCGGCTGGATGTGGCCTTCGTCCCACGCCTGACCGATCTCCATCTGACCGCCCTGGGCAGGGCCCGCCATTCCCGCGGCCCCCGGCCCGTCCACTGACACAGCCACCTGGAAGGAACCTCACCGCTGTGCGTATCGTCCTGCTCGGCGGAGCCGGATACATCGGCGCCGTCGCCACCCGCCATCTGGCCGCGCTCGGTCACCACGTCACCGTGGTCGACGGGCTGATCTATCACCGCGACGACGACCCCCGCCGCCTGCTGCCCGACGCCGAGACGTTCGTACGCGCCGACCTGCGCGACCCGTTGGCGCTGCGCCGGGCGGTGACCGGGGCGGACGCGGTCGTGCATCTCGGCGGCCTGGTGGGGGAGCCCGCCTGCGCCGTCGACGAGCGGCTGGCCGTCGAGCTCAACTACGCCTCTCCGATCATCGCCGCCGAGGCCGCCACCGCCGCCGACGTCCCCCACTACGTGTTCTTCTCCTCCTGCAGCGTCTACGGCAGCCGCGACGGAACCGTCGACGAGGACACCGCACCCAACCCCCTGGGCATCTACGCTCGCACCAAGGTCCTGGCCGAGCGGCGCCTGGCCGGCATGCTGGAGGGCACCGCCCTGACGGTGCTACGGCTGGCGACCGTGCACGGACGATCTCCACGCCAGCGCCTGGACTCGGTCGTCAACCGCATGACCGCGCAGGCCATCGCGACCGGGCGCATCCCGCTCAACGGCGGCGCACAGCGGCGCCCCCTGGTACACGTCACCGACGTGGCCGAGATCCTCGCCCTCATGCTCAACGCCCCCGGAGGCCACCGGACCTTCAACCTGGGCTCCGACCGGGAGAACTTCACCATCGCGGAGATCGCCGAGACCGTGCAGACCGCAGTGCCCACATCGCGAATCGACCGCGGCCCGGAGCGGGACGAGGCGGACGCGCGCGACTACCGGACGTCCTTCGCCCGGCTGGCGACCGCGTTCCCCGACGCCTGCACCACCCGCCTCTCCCAGGGAGTACGCGAGATCGCCGACGCGATGGACGCCAAAGAACTGGGCGACCCGGACCTACCCGAGTACGACAACTTCCGCGGCCTGACGGCCTCCCGCAACGCCGGACGCATCACCGCGGTCCGCTCACTCGCGTGCGAGCGCCTGCACGCCGAGTACGCCGCCGCCGATTGGAGCACCCAGTGACCCAGTCGGTTGAGACGCGGCCACCGTTCCTGCCCTGGAACCGCCCCTCCATCGGAATCGAGGAGATCGCCGAGGTCACCGACACCCTCCGCTCCGGCTGGCTCACCCACGGCCCGAAGGCCACCCGATTCGAGCAGGCCGTACGGGACACCCTCGGCGTCGCCGACGCCTTCGCCGTGTCCTCCTGCACCGCGGCCCTCCACCTGGCCTTCCTCGCCGCCGGCATCGGCGACGGCGACGAGGTCATCACCCCGGCCCTGACCTTCTGCGCGGCACCGAACGCACTCCTGCAGACCGGAGCCCGCCCCGTCTTCGTCGACGTCGAACCCGTCACCTTCAACATCGACCCGAAGGCAGCCGAAGACGCGATCACCGACCGTACGAAAGCCATCGTGGTCATGCACTACGGTGGGCACCCCTGCGACCTGCTCGCGTTCCGCGAGCTCGCCGACGACCATGGGCTCCTGCTGATCGAGGACGCCGCCCACGCCCTGTACGCCGGCTGCGACGGGAGGCGGGCCGGCAGCGTCGGCGACCTCGCCACCTTCAGCTTCTACGCGAACAAGGTGATGACCACCGGCGAAGGCGGCATGCTCGCCGGCCGCAGCGACCTGGTCCAGCGCGCCCGCCTGCTGGGCCGGCACGGCATCGACTCCTCGATATGGCAGCGGCACGGCACCCGCAGCACCGCCGACTACGAAGTGATCGCACCCGGCCTGAAGTACGTGATGCCCGACATCACCGCGGCCATCGGGATCCAGCAGTTCCGCAAACTGCCCGCCTTCACCGCCCGCCGCGCCGAAATCGCCGCCACCTACACCCGGGCCCTGGCCGACCTGCCCGGCCTGGCCACGCCGACCGTGCTGCCCGGCGTCCAGCATGGCTGGTTCCTCTACTCGATCTTCATCGACCCCGACAGCGCACCACTCACACGCGACCAGGTCGCCGAACACCTCCGGACCGAATACGCGATCGGGACCAGCAGACACTTCAAACCCGTGCATATGTTGCGGGTCTACCGCGGGGCCGGCACGCATCCGCTGCCCAACACCGAAACGGCCGCGGCTCGCCAGCTCTCCCTGCCCTGCTACCCCGCCATGACCTCGCACGAGACGGATCGGGTCATCAGCGCCGTTCACGCTCTGTGGAACCGGTCGGCCTGAGCAGAGCACGGAGGAAACAGAGACGACCGCTCCAGCACTCCAAGATGTACGGCTCCGCGCATCAGGGAAAGCGCCACGTCCCTCGTGTTCACGCCGACGTGCAGGCCGTACGTCGTTAGGGTGATCGGAAGAACCACCATGCCCGCCTCGAGGCTTCCCCGGCGGGTGGCACCCCTTCCACGCACCGAGCTGTCGCATCTCTCGGGGAGACATGATGACCAGCCCGAAGCCCACCATCGACGTGGTGGTCCTCACCATGAACGACCGTTTCGAGGCGTTCAGGCAGGCGATGGCTTCCCTCCTCGTCCAGCAAGACGTCGATTTACGTGTGGTCATCGTCGGAAACGGAGTCGAGCCCGACCACGTCCCCGCTGGCGTGCACACCGTGACGCTGCCCGAGAACACGGGCATCCCCCAGGGCCGCAACATCGGCGCGGACGAACTCGCCGGCTCGGGCTGCGGCGAGTTCATCTTCTTCTCGACAACGACGCCGTCCTCCCCACGCCCGACACGCTCGCCCGGCTCGTCGCCGAAGCCCGCCGCCACCCCGAAGCCGCCTACATCCAACCCCGAATCGCCGACCCCGACACCGGCGTCACCATGCGCCGCTGGATCCCGAGGCTGCGTGCCGGCGACGCCACCCGGCCCGGCACCATCACTGTCATGGCCGAAGGCGTCGTCCTCATCCGCCGCGCCGACTACGAGCAGGCGGGCGGCTGGCCGGGCCACTTCTTCCTCTTCCATGAGGGCATCGACCTGAGCTGGCGGCTATGGGACCTCGGGCGTACGGGCTGGTACGCCCCAGAGATCGTCATCCACCACCCCGCCACCGACCCCGCCCGGCACGTGCAGTACTACCGCCTTGTCGCTCGCAACCGCGTCTGGCTCGCCTACCGACGACTGCCCGCGCCCCTGATCCCCATCTACCTGGCGACCTGGACCCTGCTCAGCATCATCCGGATCCGGTCCCGTGTAAACCTCGGCGTCTGGTTCGCCGGCCTATGGGAAGGACTCAAGGGCGGACACGGACAGCGACGGCCGATGTCCTGGACCACTGTTCTGAGACTGACCCGCGCAGGCCGACCCCCGATCATCTGACCCACCAAGTGCGAACCGGTGAGAATCACCCCCACGGGCGTGGGGAGGACTCCGGCGTCAGGCCGAACAGCTCCCCGGTGTAGGGCTCACCCCCACGGGCGTGGGGAGGACGGCTTCCCGCGCTCGCCGCCACACTTGGGGCACGGCTCGCCCCCACGGGCGTGGGGAGGACGTGAGGTGGCCTGGTATCTGATCTCTCGTGGGAGGCTCACCCCCACGGGCGTGGGGAGGACAGTTGGGAGTCCGTGACCGGCGCGCCCTCTGCCGGCTCACCCCCATGGGCGTGGGGAGGACCCGCCGTCGACAATGGCGATCTCGTACTCGTCCGGCTCACCCCCATGGGCGTGGGGAGGACTCACCGCGCCTCCCCGAGAGCGGCGGTCAGCGCGGCTCACCCCCACGGGCGTGGGGAGGACTCACCGCGCCGCATCCAGGCTGTGATCGTCAGCCGGCTCACCCCCACGGGCGTGGGGAGGACCCGCACGCGGCCATGGCCGAGGTAGCGGCGTTCGGCTCACCCCCACGGGCGTGGGGAGGACCCGACCGGCTCGGCTTGGACGGCTTCTACCAGCGGCTCACCCCCACGGGCGTGGGGAGGACCGCCCCGGCAAGGGGTACGACACGCCCGCACCCGGCTCACCCCCACGGGCGTGGGGAGGACGCGAGCTCCACGGCCATGCGGTACCGGTCGAACGGCTCACCCCCACGGGCGTGGGGAGGACCCAGCTCGGCCCGTACGACGTGCCCGCCTACGGGGCTCACCCCCACGGGCGTGGGGAGGACTCGACGTAGCGGAACGGGTCGTCCTGCCACACCGGCTCACCCCCACGGGCGTGGGGAGGACTCGCCGCCGACCTTGGGGAGGCGCTGGCCCGGCGGCTCACCCCCACGGGCGTGGGGAGGACGTACTCAGGCAGGTCGGCGCCTGTGGCCACCGGG
>NZ_BCBX01000065.1:0-28263 GCF_001417795.1 Sphaerimonospora mesophila
TCTCCCTGGGTGTATCTCATGCTCTTCGCGATCGCGGTGATCGACGGGTTCTTCCCGGCCGTGCCCAGCGAGACGGCGGTCATCGCCGCGGGTGTCTTCGCCGCCTCCGGACGGCCCGCACCGGCACTGGTGATCGCCGTGGCGGCGCTGGGCGCCTTCACCGGCGACCACGTCTCCTATCTCCTCGGGCGAAGCGGCGGGCGGCGAGCGTTGCGGCGGCTCAAACCGGATGGGCGTGGCCGTACGGTGTTCACCTGGGCGGAGCGTACGCTCGCGCGGCGCGGCGGCCTGCTGCTGGTGGTCGCCCGCTACATTCCGGGAGGACGTACGGCGGCCACGCTGACCGCCGGCACCGTCGGCTACCCGCTGGCGCGGTTCTCGCTCTTCGACGCGGTCGCCGCCTCCTCGTGGGCCGTGTACTCGACCGTGATCGGCATGGTGGGCGGCGCGGCCTTCGAGAACGACCCGATCAAGGGTCTGCTGCTCGGTCTGGGCATCGCTCTCACCGTCACGGCCGTCACCGAGGTGATCCGCTATATGCGCGGCCGCCGCTCGGCGGACGGCCAGACCGCTGATCAGGCCGACGACCGGGCCGACGACCATCAGCATCGGGTTCTGGCCCGTTACGATCGGCGTGATCGCATTTCCGGAGGTCCTGATGATCAGTTGGCGTCGGCTCGGCGAGGAGGACTTCCCGCTGCTGAGAACCTGGCTGGAGCAGCCGCATGTGGCTCGGTGGTGGAACCACGAGACCTCGATGGAGGCGGTGATCCGTGACTTCGGCCCCGCCGCCAGGGGGGGAGGATCCCTCCGAGGATCTGCTCGCCCTCCTCGACGGACGGCCGCTCGGTCTCGTCCAGCGGTCGCGGCTGGCCGACTTCCCCGACTATCTGGCCGAGCTGACGCCGATCACCCCGGTGCCCGAGGGCGCGATGAGCATCGACTATCTGATCGGCGACCCGCGGCAGACCGGCCGGGGCCTCGGCACCGCGATGATCCGTTCCGTCATCGAGCGCACCTGGGCCGAGCACCCGGCCGCCGGCTGCGTCCTGGTGCCGGTCTCGACCGCCAACCGCGCGTCGTGGCGGGCGTTGGAGAAGGCCGGGATGCGCCGGGTCGCCGAGGGCGAACTGGAGCCGGACAACCCGATCGACGGCCGCGAGCACTACCTCTACCGGATCGATCGTCCGGGCCCGTCCGGTCCGCCCTGACCACTCTTGCGCGTGCCGCCGCCCGGGGTCTCCGTTCCCGGCGGATCCGCCCGCCGCGAGTCGTCCGGCTCGACGGCCACGGCTCCGGACTCGGCCACGGCTCCGGAGCCGGATTCGACTCCGGACTCGGCTCGGGCCGCGTCTTCGGATCCGGCTTCGGCTGCGGCTGCGGATTCGTCGACCCGGCGGTAGGCGTGGTCGCGGAAGCGGAGGACCACCGCGGCCAGCGTCGCGGCGATCAGCGATCCGGCCAGCACCGCGACCTTGACCTGTGCGTCGCGATCGGTGCCGAAGGCCAGTTCCCCGATCAGCAGGGACACGGTGAACCCGACGCCGGACAGGATCGCCAGCCCGGCCACGTCGACCCAGGCGAGCCCCTCGTCCAGATCGGCCCTGGTGAACCGGGCCACTCCCCAGGTGGCCGCCAAGATCCCGATCGGTTTGCCGACGACGAGCCCGGCGACCACGCCGAGCGCCACCGGATCGGCCAGCGCCTCGGCCAGACCCGCCGGCCCACCGAGTGACACGCCGGCCGACAGGAGCGCGAAGATCGGTACGGCCACTCCGGCGGACATCGGCCGCAACCGGTGCTCGAAGTGCTCGGCCGGCCCCCGACCGGCCTCCTGACCCGCAGCCCGACCTGTAGCCCGACCTGTAGCCCGGCCGGCCTTCCGGTTCTCGGCCCGCGCATCGGCCAGGACCGGTACGGCGAACCCGAGCAGCACCCCGGCGACCGTGGCGTGCACGCCCGAGGCGTGCATCAGCGCCCAGGTCGCGACGGCCGGCGGGAGCAGCAGCCACCATGCGCGCGCCCCACGCCGCACCAGCACGGCGAAGACGGCCAGCGGCAGCAGGGACGTCAGCAGCGGGATCACCGACAGGTTCGCGGTGTAGAAGACGGCGATGATGACGATGGCGAGCAGGTCGTCGACCACCGCCAGGGTGAGCAGGAACGTCCGCAGCGCCGAGGGCAGGAACCGGCCGACGACGGCGAGCACCGCCAGCGCGAACGCGATGTCGGTGGCGGCGGGGATCGCCCACCCCCTGCCCGCGCCGGGGACGCCGAGAGTCACCAGCGTGTAGCACGCGGCGGGGATGATCACGCCGCCGACCGCGGCCGCGATCGGCACCGCGGCGCGGCGTGGATCGCGCAGGTCACCGGCGACGAACTCGCGCTTGAGCTCCAGTCCGGCGACGAAGAAGAAGATCGCCAAAAGGCCGTCGGAGGCCCAGGCGGCCAGGTCCAGATCGAGGTGCAGCGCAACGGGCCCGAAGGTGTACGCGCGAAGCGACTGGTATGCGTCCGACCAGGGAGAGTTGGCCCAGACCATGCCCAGCACCGCGGCGGCCAGCAGCAGCACTCCGCCGACGGTCTCCCGGCGCAGGACGTCGGCGATGCGGCGGGCCTCCGCCCCGGAACCCGACGTGAACAGGGCTCGCCGGTCGAACAGCCTCCCACGATCCGGCTGGGGGCTCTGCGCGGATCGGGAGCCGGACGGGCGCGGCGTCGGCGGCGAAGGGTCGGTCACGGTCGCTCCATATGGGAGAACGGATCTGCCACTCTGCCGACCAGGCTTCCCGGCGCACCGCCATCGACTTTACCTTCACCTCCCGCCATCGGCGGGCGCGGCCCCGCGAAAAGAAGGGAGCCAACAGAAGGGGGCACGGGCGGATGCCCGTGCCCCCGGTTGCGACTGCGGCTAGTCACACTCCTCCTCGCTGGAGAGGCTGGACTGGCTGGACCAGCCGGCCTCGCTGGACTGACCGCTGAACGACGCCGACGCCGGGCTGGTGAACGACACCTGCCGCGACTCGGTGACCAGCCGGGTCTCGCTGACCGGATGGCTCTCGGTCACCAGCCGGGTCTCGCTGACCGGATGGCTCTCCGTGACCAGCCGGGTCTCCTTGACCGGGTGACTCTCGGTCACCAGCCGGGTCTCGCTGACCGGATGGCTCTCGGTGACCATCCGCGTCTCGGTGACCGGACGCTGGAAGGTGACGTGCCGCGTCACCGGACGCGACTCGGTGACCAGCCGGGTCCGGGTGACCGGACGCTGGTAGGTGACCCAGCGCGTCACCGGACGCGACTCGGTGACCATGTGCGTCTCGGTGACCGGACGCTGGACGGTGACCTGCCGCGTCACCGGACGCGACTCGGTGACCATTCGCGTGTACGACACCGGACGCTGATGGGTGACCATCCGCGTGTGGGTGACCGGACGCTGGGTGGTGACCATCCGCGTGTACGACACCGGACGCTGATGGGTGACCATCCGCGTGTGGGTGACCGGACGCTGGGTGGTGACCATCCGCGTGGTCGTCACGGGCCGCTGGTAGGTGATCGTGCGCGAGACCGACACCGGACTCGCGTACGACGCGACCTCCTGACTACTGATCGCCCGGCTGATGCCGCTCTCGCGGATGGAGCTGATTCCGCTCTCGCGGATCGATCCGAGCCGGCTGTAGGCGGCCTGCTGACTGATCAGCTCACCGCTGTAGGCGGCCTGCTGACCGATCAGCTCACCGCTGTATGAGCTCTCCTGGGCGTATCCGCTCTCCGATTCCTCCTCGCCGTATCCGTGGACGCCGGGGATCGCCGCGCTGGGCGAGGCCACCGCCGCCGCCAGACCCGGAGTGTGGTTGGTCGTCGTGGCCGAGGCCGCCGTTGCGGGCCAGAGCGCGACGATTCCGAGTACCGCCGGACCGAGCAGTAATGAGAATCGATTGCCGTGCATAGAGATACTCCTCTTCGATCAGATCGCATTGGGCGATCAGCTCGTATCTCAATCGTTGGCACCGCCGTCCGAGCACGTCCAGGCAAATTGACCTTTCTTAGCACGATCAGATCGTCATTCCGTGTATTTGGATGGACATGCACAGACGTACGCCGTCCCGTCATGGCGCTCGGCTTGCCGCGCCATATCGAAGGCAATGGATTCGCACCTCTGGCGGCGATTTTACCGGTCCCGCCTTGCGGCTTTACCGAAACACACTCACAATTGTTTCTTCTTAATATCGGGGTGGCCCGCGGCCGGGCCGCGGGCCACCTCAGGCGTCTCGGCTCAGACGTTCCTGCGGTACTGGCCGCCGATCTCGAACAGCGCGTCGGTGATCTGGCCCAGCGAGCAGACGCGGGCGGCGTCCATCAGGACCTCGAAGGCGTTGTCCTGCGACATGGCGGCCTGCCGCAGCCGGGACAGGGCCGCCGGCGCCTCGTCGGCGTGGGCCTCGTGGAAGGCGCGCAGCCGGTCCAGCTGCGACCGCTTCTCCTCCTCGGTGCCGCGGGCCAGCTCCAGCGGGCCGTGCTGCACGTCGCCGTCGGGGTTGCGGAAGGTGTTGACCCCGATGATCGGCAGGGAGCCGTCGTGCTTGCGCTGCTCGTACAGCATCGACTCGTCCTGGATCTTGCCGCGCTGGTAGCCGGTCTCCATCGCCCCCAGCACGCCGCCGCGGTCGGAGATGCGCTCGAACTCGGTCAGCACGGCCTCTTCCACCAGGTCGGTCAGCTCGTCGATGATGAACGACCCCTGCAGCGGGTTCTCGTTCATGGCCAGGCCCCACTCGCGGTTGATGATGAGCTGGATCGCCATGGCCCGGCGCACGGACTCGGCCGACGGCGTGGTGACGGCCTCGTCGTAGGCGTTGGTGTGCAGGCTGTTGCAGTTGTCGTAGATCGCGATCAGCGCCTGCAGCGTGGTGCGGATGTCGTTGAAGTCCATCTCCTGGGCGTGCAGCGATCGGCCCGAGGTCTGGATGTGGTACTTCAGCTTCTGGGCCCGCTCGCCCGCGCCGTACCGCTCGCGCATCGCGACCGCCCAGATCCGCCGCGCGACCCGGCCGAGCACGCTGTATTCGGGGTCCATGCCGTTGGAGAAGAAGAACGACAGGTTCGGCGCGAAGTCGTCGACGTCCATCCCCCGGGCCAGGTAGGCCTCCACGTAGGTGAAGCCGTTGGCGAGGGTGAAGGCGAGCTGGCTGATCGGGTTGGCCCCGGCCTCGGCGATGTGGTAGCCGGAGATCGACACCGAGTAGAAGTTGCGCACCCCGTTGGCGATGAACCACTCCTGGATGTCGGCCATCATCCGCAGGGAGAACTCGGTGGAGAAGATGCAGGTGTTCTGCCCCTGGTCCTCCTTGAGGATGTCGGCCTGGACGGTCCCGCGTACGGTGGCCAGCGTCCGGGCGCGTACCTCCTCGGCCTCCTGCGGTGAGGGGGCACGACCGTGCTCGTCGTGGAAGCGGTCGAGCGCCTGGTCGAGCGCCGTGTTGAGGAAGAACGCCAGGATGGTCGGCGCCGGGCCGTTGATCGTCATCGACACCGAGGTGTTCGGCGCCGACAGGTCGAACCCGTCGTACAGCGCCTTCATGTCCTCCAGCGTCGCGATCGACACCCCCGAAGTGCCGACTTTTCCGTAGATGTCGGGGCGTTCGTCCGGGTCGTGTCCGTACAGGGTGACCGAGTCGAACGCCGTGGACAGCCGCGTCGCGGGCTGCCCCTCCGACAGCAGCTTGAACCGCCGGTTGGTGCGGAACGGGTCGCCCTCCCCCGCGAACATCCTGGTCGGGTCCTCGTCGTCGCGCTTGAACGGGAAGACCCCGGAGGTGAACGGGAACCGGCCCGGCAGGTTCTCCGCGCGCAGGAACCGCAGCAGGTCCCCGTGGTCGGCGTACCTCGGCAGGGCGACGCGGGGGATGCGGTTGCCCGACAGCGTGTCCCGCCACAGCGGCGTGCGCAGCTCCCGGTCGCGGACCTTCACCACGAACTCGTCGGCCCGGTACGCCTCCGCCGTCGCGTCCCATTCGGCCAGCAGAGCACGGCTGCCCGCGTCGATGTCGGCCTCGGCCCGGGCGAGGAGCGCGTCCAGGGTGTCGGTGCCGGCGCCCTCGGCGGCGACCAGCTCACGGGCGTGCGCCAGGTGCTGCCGGCGGCGCACCGCCTCGGCCTGCTCGCCGGTGTGGGTGTGGTACGCGCGGACGGTCTCGGCGATCTCCGCGAGGTAGCGCGTCCGGGACGGCGGCACGACACCGGCGGTGACCTTCGACGTCGTGCCCTCCACCTGCGGCAGCAGGTGGGGCCCCGCGGGCAGCCCGTGCTCGCCGAGCAGGTCGCGAAGCCGCTGGTACAGCGCGGTCACGCCCTCGTCGTTGAAGCGCGAGGCGATCGTGCCGAAGACCGGCATCTTCTCCGGCGGGACCCCGAACGCCTCCCGGTTGCGCACCAGCTGGCGGCGCACGTCGCGCAGCGCGTCCTGCCCGCCCCGGCGCTCGAACTTGTTGATCGCGACCACGTCGGCGAAGTCGAGCATGTCGATCTTCTCGAGCTGGGACGCCGCCCCGAACTCGGGGGTCATCACATACAGCGACACGTCCGCGTACGGCACGATCGCCGCGTCGCCCTGCCCGATGCCCGGGGTCTCCACGATCACCAGGTCGTAGCCGGCCGCCCGGCAGGCCGCGATCACGTCATCGGTGTAGCCGGGCAGCTCGCGGGCGCTCCTGGTGGCCAGCGACCGGAAGTAGGCCCCGCCGCCGGCCAGGCTGTTCATCCGGATCCGGTCGCCCAGCAGCGCTCCCCCGCCGCGGCGGCGGGTCGGGTCCACCGCCACCACCGCGACCCGCAGCTTGTCCTCGTAATCGATCCTGATCCGGCGCAGCAGCTCGTCGGTGAGGGAGGACTTGCCCGACCCGCCGGTCCCGGTGATGCCGAGCACCGGGGCCCGCCGGTCGGCGGCGGCGCCGCGCAGTTCCTCCAGCCACGCCCCGTCGGCCGCGCCGGACTCCACGATCGTGATGGCCCGTGCCAGCGCCCGCTGGTCGCCGCCCGTGACCGCCGCGACCGAGGGCGGCGGCTCCGCCGCCAGGTCCACGTCGCACGCCGCGACGATCGTGTTGATCATCCCGGCCAGGCCGAGCCGCTGCCCGTCCTCCGGGGAGAAGATCCCCGCCACCCCGTAGGCGTGCAGCCGCTCGATCTCCTCGGGAATGATCACTCCGCCGCCTCCGCCGTACACCTTGACGTGCCCGGCTCCGCGCTCGCGCAGCAGATCGACCAGGTAGGTGAAGAACTCCACGTGGCCGCCCTGGTAGGAGCTGATCGCCACGCCCTGCACGTCCTCCTGGATCGCCGCGGTGACGACCTCCTCCACCGACCGGTTGTGCCCCAGATGGATGACCTCGGCCCCCTGCGACTGCAGGATCCGCCGCATGATGTTGATCGCCGCGTCGTGACCGTCGAAGAGCGCCGCCGCCGTGACGATGCGAACGGGGTGCAGGGGAATGTGCATCGGAGTCGTCTCCTAGGGCAGCGGGATGACAGGCCAAACTACTAGGACGTCCTAGCAAAATACTAGGACATCCTAGTAAGCCCCGCCGGAAAGATCTACAGCCGCCGCGCGGTCAAGCGGCGTCGTCGTCGCCCTCGGAGAGCTCGAACCACATGACCTTGCCGGTCGGCGTGCGCGTGCCGCCCCAGCAGCAGGCCATGATGTCGAGGATGTGCAGGCCGCGTCCGCCCTCGTCGAAGTCGTCGACGTCCTTGACGGAGTCGACCCGGGGCAGCACGTGACCGGTGTCCTCCACCTCGCACCGCAGCAGGTTCTCCTGCGCGATCAGCGTGAGCCGGATGGGCCCCTGCGCGTGGCACACGGCGTTGGTGGTCAACTCGCTCACCAGCAGTTCGGCGGTGTCGGACAGCCCGCCCATGTCCCACCGCTCCAGGCTCATGCGGGTGAGGTGGCGCGCCGCCGCCGGCGAGCGGCGACCGGCCGGCAGATGCCAGGACAGGGACTTGATCTCCGGCTCCTCCACGAGCTGGACGACGATCTCGCCGAGCCGGCGTCGGGCGGCCCGCCAGCGCTCCCGCACCGGAACCCGCCGCCCGGCGTCGGGCCGGCAGGCGGCGGCGAAGGCGACGGTCGCCGGGCTCATGCCGCCCGTCCCAGCGCCTCACGGCCGGCAGGCCGGCGGGAGGGCACGCTGCGCCCGTCCGGCAGCAGCTCTCCCCAGTCCTCGAACAGCACGACCCCGTTGCACAGCAGACCCCAGCCCTGCTCCGGGTGGAACGCCACCAGGCAGGCGGCCTCACGGTCGGGTGCGTCGGCGGACGGACACGGCGGCTGGTGCTGGCACATGGTCGGCTTCCTTCCGGCTGGGACCTGCTGGCGACCTCGAGGGGCTGGAACGTTCTTTACGACGTTTTCAGGATGCCGTCTCCAACCTCTGGCGCGGACGGGGGAAAACCCCCGCATCAGTACCCATTCCGCCCTATATGGGTAGTGCGTCCCGCCCGGAAAGGTAGATCCGCCGCACCCCACACCCTCGCGGCCCAGAGGAACCGCCCGAACAGGGGTTATTCGCACCTGTCGCCGCCCATACCGACGAACCGCGTATATGGTCGTTGGCATCACTTTTCTGGTTGCGGCGCGTCATCATCAGGGATAACAGCCGCATCCGTCGAGCGAGGGGCCCCAGGTGACGCCGCTGTGAAGCTACTCCACGCCGCCGATCTCCACATCGACAGCCCCCTGCGCGGCCTCGCCTCCTACGAGGGGTCTCCCGCCGAGGAGTTGCGTACGGCGTCCCGGCGCGCGCTGGAGAACCTGGTCGCCCTCGCCACGTCCGAGTCCGTCGACGCGGTGCTGTTCGCCGGGGACGTCTACGACGGCGACTGGCCCGACTACCAGACCGGCCTGTTCTTCGCCCGTCAGATGTCGCTGCTGCGCGAGGCCGGCATCCCCGCGTACCTCGTGTACGGCAACCACGACGCGCAGAACCGGATGACGCGGCGGCTGCGCCTGCCGGACAACGTCCGCGTGCTGGAGACCGAGGGGCCCGAGACGATCCGCGACGAGGACCTCGGCCTGGCCGTACACGGTCAGGGGTTCGGGCACCGCGACGTGACCGACAACCTCGCGCTGGCCTACCCCGACCCCTGCGCCGGGCTGTTCAACGTGGGCCTGCTGCACACCGCGCTCACCGGGCGGGAGGGCCACGACACCTACGCCCCCTGCACGGTGGAGCATCTCACGGGCAAGGGGTACGACTACTGGGCCCTGGGCCACGTGCACACCCGCGAGATCGTGGCGCGCGACCCCTGGATCGTCTTCCCCGGCAACCTGCAGGGCCGCCACGCCCGCGAGACCGGCCCGAAGGGCTGCACCATCGTCACGGTCGACGATCTCCGGGTGACCTCGGCCGAGCACCGCGATCTCGACGTCGCCCGGTGGGAGCACCTGGAGGTCGACGTGACAGCGGCCGCCGACGCCGACGCGGCCGTCGACCTGGTCGCCGAACGGCTCAGAGACCTGGAGCACACAGGCGGGGAGCGGCTGCGCGCCGTGCGGGTCAGCCTCACCGGCCACAGCGGCGCCCACCTGCGGCTGTGGCGCGAGCAGCAGCGTCTGGTCAACGAGGTCCGCGCGCTCGCCAACGATTTCGGCGACGTCTGGGTGGAGAAGGTGCGGATCGGCACCCGTCCGGCGGACGCCACGGTCGAGGGTGCCGCCGGTCTGCTCGCCGACCTGCGCCGCACCGCCGCCGAGTTGCGGGCCGACGACGACGCGTTCCGCCGGCTGGTCTCGGAGACCTCGCTGCTCAGCGGGCCGCTGCCGAACGAGGCCAGGGGTCCGGGGCGGGTGGATCCCGCCGATCCGGAGTGGCTGCGCCGCATCGGCGACGAGGCCGTCGGCCTGCTGGAGTCCATGATCTCCGAAGTGCGGGAGGGCTGAGCCATGCGGATCGACCGGCTGGACCTCACGGCCTTCGGGCCGTTCACGGATCGGACGCTCGATCTGTCCGCCGCCGGAATCCAGGTGATCCACGGGCCGAACGAGGCCGGCAAGTCCACCGCGTTGTACGCCCTGGGCCAGCTCCTTTACGGCATAGATCTGCAGTCGCCGTACGACTTCGTCCATCCCAAGCCGTCGCTGCGGCTGGGCGCCCGGCTCAGCACCCACGACGGCGAGACGCTGGAGATCGTCCGTACCAAGAGCCGCAAGGCCCCGCTGCAGCGGCCCGACGGGGCGCAGCTCCCCGAGGCGGAGCTGCTGTCCGTCCTCGGCGGCGTCGACCGGCACACCTTCGTCACCGTGTTCGCGCTGAACAGCGCCGAACTGCGGCAGGGCGGGCGGGCGCTGGTGAGCGGCGGGGGCGATCTGGGCCAGGCGCTGGCCGCCTCGCGGTCCGGGCTCAGCCTCACCAACGCGCTCAAGAGGATCGAGGCGCGCATCGGCGAGCTCTACAAGCGGGCCGCGTCGAAGCCGCGGATCAACGCCCAGATCAACACGCTGAAGGAGGCCAGGGAGCGCAAGCGCACCGCCCTGCTGCGCCCGGAGCGGTACGAGACCCTGGAGAAGGAGGCCGGGTCCGCGCAGCGGGAGCTCGACCGGCTCACCCGTGAACTGGCCGAGGCGCGCGGCGCGCACGCCCGCCTCACCCGGTTGCGGCAGGCGCTCCCGGCGCTGCGCCGCTGCCGTGACCTCCTCGCCCGGCTGAAGGCCGTGTCCGGGCAGGGCGTGCTCGCCCCGGTCGAGGTGGCCGAGCGGCACCCCGCCCTGCTGGACGAGCTCGGCGGCGCACACGACCGGCTGGCCGTGGCCGCAGGCGGGCTCGACCGGGTGCGGGAGGAACTGGCGGCCCTCGTCGTGGACGACGACCTGCTGGCGCACGCGGACACGATCGAGACCCTCTTCCAGGACCGCAAGGCCGTACAGGACGCCGCCCTGCGGCTCGGCAGGTCCGAGGGCGAGGCCAAACGACTCGCCGAGGAGGCGCAGCGGCTCCTGCACCAGGTGCATCCCGACGCCGCCGTCGAGGACACCGCCCGCTATCGGGTGCCCAAGGCCGTACGGTCCCGGGTGCAGGCGCTGCACGACCGGCGCACCGTGATCGACACCGGGCTGGAGCAGAGCCGCCGCGCGCTGGAGACCCGGCGGCGCAAGCTGGAGGAGGCCGAGAAGGCGCTCAGCGAGCTGCCGCAGGCCGAAGATCCCGAGCCGCTGCGGGCCGCCGTGGCGGCCGTCCCCGCCGACCTGCTCACGCTCCTGGCCACGGCCGACGAGGACGGCAGGAAACATCGGCGCCGGGCCGAGCAGATCCTGCGGGACCTGCGCCTGCCCGAGCTCCCGGTCGAGGCGGCCGCCACGGTGGTGACGCCGTCTCGCGAGCGGCTCGACGCGCACGCCGAGGCCCGTGCGGAGCTCCGGCGCGATCTTCGCGACCTCGGCAGGCAGACCAGGGCGGCCGAGAAGGAACTGGCCGACCTGCGGCTGGAGCTGGACGCGCTGCTGCGGGGCGATCCCCCGCCGACCGAGGAGGAGCTCACCGCCGCCAGGGCCGCCCGCGACGAGCTCTGGCGGGCGATCCGCGCGCCGGGCGACGGCGACGCCGCCCGGTCCGCCGAGCTCCACGAGGCCTTCGAGGAGGCGATGGGCCGGGCCGACCGGATGGCCGACCGCATGCGGCGCGACGCGCAGCAGGTGACCGCCCGGCACCATCTGGAGCTCGACATCCGCAAGGCGGAACAGGAGCTCGACAGGCTCGGCGGGGATCGTGCGGCGCTCGACGCCCGTGCCGCCGAGCTCGAGGCCGAGTGGGCCGGCCTGTGGGAGGGATTCGCCGGTCCCGCGCCCGACCCCGACGACGCCGCCGCGGTGGCCGACCACGCCAGGCGGCTCAGGGAGGCCCTGGAGGAGATCGCCGAGGCCGCCGGCCGGTTCACGGCGCAGCACGCCCGGGCCGTACGGCATGTGCGGCGGCTCCGGGAGGTCCTGCGCCTCCCTGACGACCCCCTGGAGGGCGCGGAGACCCTGGGAGACGATGGCCCCTTGGCAGACACGGAAATGGACGACACGGAGGTCTCGGACGACACGGACGCTTCGGGGGACGCGGAGGAGGTGCTGGCCGAACTGCCCCATCTGATGGAGATCGCCCAGCAGCGGCTCACCGAGCAGCGGACGGCCATCCAGGAGCGCACCGCGCAGGAGAAGCGGGTCGAGGTGGAACGCGCCGAGCTGGCCGAGGCCGAGGCGATCGTGGCCGGGCACGAGCGCGATCTGGCCGCCTGGGCCGGCGAGTGGGGCCCCGCCCTCGCCCAGGCCGGACTGCCCGCAGACCGGGACACGGTGGGCGCGCTCACCGATCTGGAGCTGCTGGAGCAGGTGGCCGACAAGGTGGCCGAGGCCTCCCGGACCGACCACGAGTCGGAGCAGGACACCGCCAGGGTGGAGCGGTTCCACGCGCTGCTGCGTACGACGGCCGTGGCCTGCGGCCGTACGGTCCCCGCGGACGAGGCCGAGCGTTACCTGCTCGTCGACCGGCTGCACGCGGACGCCAAGGCGAACCGGTCCGCCGCCGAGGCGCGGGACTCGCTCGCCGCGGACCACGACCGGCTGCGCGGGGACGCCGACGCCGCCCGGGCAGCGGTCGAGCGGGCGGAGACCGAGCTGGCCGCCCTCGTGACGGAGGCCGGGGCCGCCGACGCCGATGAGCTGCGCGATGCCGTACGGCGCCGCGAGGAGCACAACCGGCTGACGACGACCTTCGGCGAGGTGCGCGACACGATCTCCGCCGAGGGCGACGATCTGACCGGTCTGCTGGCCAGGGCGGAGGAGACCGACCCGGACCGGCTCGACGGGGAGCTCGCCGAGCTGGCCGCGCGCGTCGCCGACCTGGAGAAGCGGCGCGACGAGCAGGCCACGCGCCTGGGCGAGCAGAAGGCGGAGCTCGCCCGGCTGGACGGGTCGACCACCGCCGCGCAGGCGGCGGCCGACGTGGAGATCGCGGCGGCGGCCCTGGTGGAGGACACCGAGGAGTATCTGCGCCTGGAGATCGCCCGGGCCGTCCTGCGCAGGCAGATGGAGGAGTTCCGCGACGCCCAGCAGGATCCGGTGCTCGCCCGCGCGGGAGGGCTGTTCGCCGAGCTGACCCTCGGCCGCTTCACGGGACTGGAACTCGACCCCGACGGCGACTCCCCCACCGTGCTGGCCCGCTCCGCCGCGCGGGGTCCGCTGCGGGTCGAGCAGCTCAGCGAGGCCACCGCCGACCAGCTCTATCTGGCGCTGCGGCTCGCCACGCTGGAGCGGTACGCCGAGGAGGGCAGGGCGCTGCCGTTCGCCGTCGACGACATCTTCATGACCTTCGACGACCGGCGCGCCCAGGCCGCGCTGGGCGTGCTCGACGGGATGGCCGACCGGTTCCAGATGATCGTGTTCACCCATCACGACCACCTGGTCGATCTCGCCCGCGCCGCGCTTCCCGCCGGCCGGGTGCACCTGCACTCCCTGCCGGAGTTCTCCGGCCCGCCGGGCGTGCCCCCTGCGTGATCTCGCGGGTGCCCCGCGATGGTGGACGCCCCGCCTATCGCGAGGGCGCGATCGGGGATAACCTCGGCTTCGATTTCCCCTGATCGTCATATGAGGGAGACAGCATGGCCGCCCCCCAGGTCGTCGAAGAGGAGTCGCCGCAGGCGCGGCGCCGTGAGCACCGCGCCTGGTACTGGTACGACTGGGCGGACTCGGCGTTCCAGACGACCGCGCTGACCGTCTTCCTCGGGCCCTACCTGACAGCGGTGGCGACCACGGCGGCCGGCGGGGAGGAGGGCTTCGTCGCGTTCCTGGGGCTGGACCTGCGGCCGAAGGCGTACTTCACGTCCATCGTGACGGTCTCGGTGCTGTTGCAGATCGTGACCATGCCGATCGTGGGAGCCCTGGCCGACCACACGGGCCGCAAGAAGCAGATCATGGGCTTCCTGGCCTATCTGGGCGCGGCGGCGACGCTCGGGTTCTACTTCGTCTCCGGCGACCGCTACCTGCTCGGCGGCTGGCTGTTCCTGCTCGCCAACGTCGCCTTCGGCGGAGCGCGGGTGACCTACGACTCGTTCCTGCCGCAGATCGCGAGGGCGGACGAGCGAGATGCCGTCTCCAGCCGGGGCTGGGCGTTCGGCTATCTCGGCGGTGGGCTGCTGCTGGCGCTGAACCTCGCCCTCTATCTGAGCGGCGGGATCGAAGAGGGCCTCGCCGTACGGATCAGTCTGGCCTCGGCGGGTCTGTGGTGGGCGATGTTCGCGATCATCCCGATGCTGCGGCTGCGCAACCGCCCGGGTCACGCCCACGACGCCACCGTCCCCCGCGCCGTGTCCGGGAGCCTCCGCCAGCTCGGCCGGACCATCGCCGACCTGCGCCGTTATCCGCGGACGCTGCTGTTCCTGGTCGCCTATCTGCTCTACAACGACGGTGTGCAGACCGTGATCAGCTTCTCGTCCACCTATGCGGAACACGAGCTGGGGCTGGGCAAGAGCACCCAGATCGGGGCGATCCTCATGGTGCAGTTCGTCGCGTTCGGCGGCGCCCTCCTGCTCGGCAGGCTCGCCCTGCGGTACGGCACCAAGCGTACGGTGCTCGCCAGCCTCGTCGTCTGGACGGCCGTGGTGGGCGTCGCCTACTTCCTGCAGAAGGGCGCGGCGATCCAGTTCTTCGCGATCGCGTTCTTCATCGCGATCGTCCTCGGCGGCACCCAGGCGCTGTCACGCTCGCTGTACTCCCTGGTGATCCCGCCGGGCCGGGAGGCCGAATACTTCAGCCTGTACCAGATCAGCGACAAGGGCTCGGCCTTCCTCGGCTCACTCGTGCTCACGCTGGCCCTGCAGGTCACCGACAGCTATCGCACCGCGATCATCTCGCTGATCGTGTTCTTCGTGATCGGCTTCGTGCTGCTCATGATCGTCAATCTTCCCCGGGCCATCCGCGAGGCCGGCAACGAGGTGCCCGATCACATCTAGACCACGAGCCGGAACCTGGCGGGATTGGATCAGGCCGGTCCTGGGAATCCACAAACGGTATCAGGCGTTGTACGCGGTGGCGACATAACCCCTCTAGGCGGGGACCTCAGGAGGCTTGCAACATGGGAGAGCGTGCACTTCGCGGCACCCGACTCGGCGCGACCAGCTACGAGAACGACCGCAACACCGACCTGGCTCCGCGCCAGGAGGTGTCCTACACGTGCCCCAAGGGTCATCTCACCACCGTGCCGCTCGCCGCCGAAGCTGAGATCCCCGCGACCTGGGAGTGCCGCAGCTGCGGCACGACCGCGCTGCGCCTTGATGGCGAGCAGCCGCAGCAGAAGAAGGTCAAGCCGCCGCGGACGCACTGGGACATGCTGCTCGAGCGCCGGTCCATCGAGGACCTGGAAGAGGTCCTGAACGAGCGCCTGGCCATCCTGCGGGAGCAGCGCCGCAAGAGCGCCTAGTGAGCCCGCCGATCGACTGACGACAATCGACTGACGTCATAACGGACGCCCCCGGTCACCGTTCTCCTCGAACGGTCACCGGGGGCGTTTCGCATTCCCGCCGTGTCTCTTCCCGCCGTGTCATCTTCTGGCCGGGGGCTTCGGCCCGTCCGACGGTCCCTCGTCGTCGATCACCTCGCCGTGCACCACCCGGACGCGCCCGTTGCCGCTCCCTGGCCGCCCGGCCGCACCGAACCCCTCGGGACCGAACCCTTCAGGGCCGAATCCCTCGCGGCCGCCGAACGTGCCGGTGTGGTCCAGCAGCGGGCCGTACGGCGAGCGCGCGGCCAGCGAGCGCACCCACCGGTCGAGGAACCACGTCAGCCAGCGGCGGGCGACCGGCCGGGTGACCGGCAGGATGAGGAAGAGGCCGAACACGTCGCTGAGAAAGCCGGGCGCCAGCAGCATCGCGCCGCCGCCCATGATCAGGGCGGCGTCGGCCAGCTCGCGGTCGGGCATCCGCCCGGACCCGATCGCGCTCTGCAGCGCGGCCCAGGTCCGTCGGCCCTCCCGGCGCATCAGCCAGACGCCCAGGACGGCGGCGACGATCAGCAGGCCGACCGTCTGCCAGCCGCCGATGACCGACCCCACCTGGATGAGGAACCATATCTCCAGGACGGGGAGGGCGAGGAACGCCAGGAACAACCCGATTCTCAGCATGTCATGCCTCAATCACGCGGCGGCCGTACATACAGGGTCAAACGTCGCCGCCGCCCGAGTGGTTCCGGTCATCGCCGAAGGCGTAACCGCCGGTCGATGCCCTGGACGCCCCAGACGGTGATCCGCCACAGGGCCTCCTTCATGATGTTCCCGCTCATCTTGCTGGCGCCGACCGTGCGCTCCACGAACCTGATCGGCACCTCGGTCACGCGCAGGCCGTTCCGTACGGTCCTGAGCGTGAGGTCGACCTGGAAGCAGTAGCCCTGCGACTCGACGTCGTCCAGGCCGATCTTCCGCAGCGTCGCGGCGCGATAGGCGCGAAAACCCGCGGTGGCGTCGCGGACCGGGATGCCGAGCATCAGCCGCACGTAGATGTTGGCGCCGCGCGACAGCAGCTCACGCCGGAAGGGCCAGTTGACGACCTTCCCGCCCGGCACCCACCGGGACCCTATCGCCAGGTCGGCGCCGCGGGCGACCGCGTCGATCAGCTTCGGTAGTTCCTCCGGCTGGTGCGAGCCGTCGGCGTCGATCTCGCACAGGATGTCGTAGCCCCGTTCCAGGCCCCAGCGGAATCCCGCGATGTAGGCCGCACCGAGGCCCTGCTTGCCCGGCCGGTGCATGACGTGGACGTGGTCGTCCCGCTCGGCCAGCTCGTCCGCGATCTCGCCGGTGCCGTCGGGGCTGTTGTCGTCGGCGACGAGCAGGTCCGCGTCCGGCAGTGCCTCGCGCAGCCGCCGGATGATCACGGGCAGATTCTCCCGCTCGTTGTACGTGGGGACGATCACGAGCACTCGCCCGTCAGGCTGCTCCATCAGCTGTTCCTCCGCGCTTTCGCAATCGCCGCCACGGTCGCAGTCGCCCCAATCAATATCAAAATCCATTCCGGCAGCGCACCTATCCTGGCGGCGAGCGTGCTCTGCGTCCTGACGGGGACCTCCACGACGTTCATGTCCGCGACCAGCTCGCCGGTCCGCCACGCGACCCGGCCGTCCGGGGTGACGTACGCCGAGATCCCCGTGGTCGCCGCCGTGATCACGGCCCGGTTGAACTCCACCGCACGCAGCTGCGACATCGCGAGCTGCTGGGGCGGCAGGTTGGTCAGCGCGTAGCTGGCGTTGTTGGTCTGCACGACCAGCGGGGTGCCACCGGCCTCGACGGTGTCCCTGACCATGCCGTCGAACGCCACCTCGTAGCATTGCACCGCGCCCACCGTGACCGGGCCCATCGACAGCGCGCCCGGCGTTTTACCGGCGATCGACTGCCGGCCGACCAGATGGGCCCGTTTCGACAGCGCCAGCACCAGGTCCTTCATCGGGGTGTACTCGCCGAACGGCACGAGCTTGCGCTTGTCGTAGTAGGCCCCCGGCCCGGTGACCGGGTCCCACACCAGGCCGCGGGTCGCCCGGCGGTCGGTCCCGATCTTCACGACGGCGCCGACGAGGACCGGCACCCCGACGTCCTTGACCGCCGCGTCGATCAGGTCGTGGGCGAACTGGCTGTCATAGGGGTCGATGTCGGTCGAGTTCTCCGGCCAGACCACGATGTCCGGCTTGGGCAGCTTCCCGTCCCGTACGGCCTGGGCAAGGCGGTGCGTCTCGTTCGCGTGGTTGCGCAGCACGACGGCGGGCTCGTCGCCGAGGAAGTACATCCCCCGCCCGGGGACGTTCCCCTGGATCACGCCTATCCGCACCGTCTCGCCCTCGTCGCCGGGCCGGGGAACCGCGAACCCCAGCAAAGGTACGGCTATCGCGCCGAGCAGCGTCCCGGCAACGACCCGGTCCCACCGCACGCCCCCGCCGAGCCGGATGACCAGCGCGGACAGCAGCGTCCCCGACAGGGCGACGGTGAAACTTACAAGCGGCGCGCCGCCGAGGGCGGCGAAGGGGGTGTACGGCGACTCGCCCTGGCTGAAGGCCAGCCGCGCCCAGGGGAAGCCGCCGATCGGGACCAGGCCGCGGGCCCACTCCTGGGCGACCCACAGGCAGGCCACCCAGAGCGGCCAGGCGCGCAGGCGCATGACGAAGGTGGCCGCGACCGCCAGGGCGGCCCAGAACAGGCTCTCGATGCCGACCAGGGCCAGCCAGACGTCGTCCCCGATCGGCCGCACCCACGACAGCGTGGGGAACAGGAACGCCGCCGCCCCCACATATCCGATCCAGGCCGCGCGGCGCGGGCGCGTGCCGTACAGCGCGAGGGCGAGGAGCGCGACGCCGATCGGCCCGCAGAACCACCACCCGATGGGTGGGAAGGCCAGGTAGAGCACCAGGCCACCGGCGAGGGAGGCGGCCGCTTTCAGTAACACGGGCACACTCTAGTGCCGCCGCCGGGAGGGGGTGCCGGGCGGAAGGGGGCCCGGGCTGCCCTTCGGACCGGTTCCGTCCCGCCGGCGACGGGCGCGGAGACCGTTGTCTACTGGGTGCCCGGACCCCTTCCCTGGGTCCAACCCCCCGGCCGGCTGGGGTGCCCCGGCCCCGCGGAACATCGCTCTGCGCCTGGCTGTGCAGACGGAGTCACTCTCCGTCACGGACGCAGGAGTCGATGGCGCCAGGAGACGGCCAACCGGTCAGTCCCGTGCTGGACTCGCAGCAAACTACCGACCTCAGCGCAGATGTCAACCGAGCCCCAATCAGCGGTAATGTCAACTTTCCGCAGCTGGGGAGCATCGGGCGGGTCATCCACGGCCATTTGTACGCCTGTCGCCTCGTATGCCGGTCACCGCGGTCAGACCGGCCAGGGCGGGGGGCAGCGCACCGGTGTGCACCACGCCGAGGCGCCGGGTGGCCCGGGTCAGCGCGACGTAGAGGTCGCTCGGCCCCCGGGCCGACTCCGCCAGGATCCGCGACGGCTCGACCACGATCACCGAGTCGAACTCGAGTCCCTTGGCGTCCGCCACGCTCAGCACGGCGACCGGCGCGTCGAGGGCGGCGGGTCCCGGCCCGGCGACGGCCGCCGGCACAGTGGCGGAGATCACCGCCCCGATCTCCCGCTCCGACGATGCCGGGACGATCACGACGAGGCGGCCCCCCTCGACGATCTCCTCGCGGACCACCGGTCCCAGCCCGGCCAGGTCCGCCACGTGCAGCGCCCAGGGCCGTTCACCGGTCTCGCGCACCGACTCCGGCGCCTTCAGGTCGGGCCCGACCAGCTCCAGCACCCGGGCGGCCACCGCCATCAGCTCGGCCGGGGTGCGGTAGTTCACGGTCAGGACGGCCTCGCGCCAGCGGCCCTTGACGTACGGATCCAGCATCCGGCCCCAGCTCGCCGCGCCGGCGGCCGAGCCGGTCTGGGCGATGTCGCCGACGACGGTCATCGACCGGCTCGGGCAGCGGCGCATGACCATCCGCCAGGCCATCTCCGACAGCTCCTGCGCCTCGTCGACGATCACATGGCCGAACGCCCAGGTGCGGTCGCGCGCCGCACGCTCCGCCGTGGTCAGGTGGATCTCCTCGGCCTGCTGACGGGCGGCGAAGCGCTCGGCGTCCATGATGTCGGCCATGCCGGTCAGCTGCAGGACCTCCCTGGCGTAGGCGATCCGCTCCAGCCGCTCCTCCTCGGCGAGCCTGGCCGCCCGGACCACCCCCTCGTCGATTTCGCCGAGCAGTTCGGCGGCCTCGTCGAGCAGCGGGACGTCCGCCTCGCTCCACCAGCCGGCGCCCTCTCCCGGCCGGGGCGGCTCCCGCAGCAGCGACTCACGCTCCTTCTCGGTCAGCCCGGCTGCGGCCATCCGTTCGGCGGAGGTGAACAGGGTGATCAGCAGGCGCTGCGGGGTGAGGTACGGCCAGAGCCGGTTGAGCGCGGTCCGCACCGGCTCCTCGGTCCGCAGCTCCTCGCGCAGGTCGGCGAAGTCGGCCTCGTCGAGCATGCCGCGGCCCAGCCGCCGGGCGGCCTGCCTGGTCAACGTGTTCAGCAGGTGCCGGACGAAGACCGGCCGCGCCTCGTTGTGCGGTTTGCGGCTGCGCAGCGCCTTCGCCCGCGCGGCCTCGAAGGACTTGACGTCGAGCCGCAGCGTGAACTTGTCGAGTCTGATCTCCAGTGGCCGGTCCGGCACCCGCTGCCGCTCGCGTACGGCGGCCGCCACCACGTCGGCCATCCGGGCCGATCCCTTGATCGCGGCGGCGTCGGGGGGGTCCTGGCGGGTCCCGCTGACCCCGGGATAGAGCTCTCCGATCGTGGACAGCAGCACGTCGGTCTCGCCGAGCGAGGGCAGGACCTGCTCGATGTAGCGCATGAACGTCGGGTTGGGCCCGATGACGAGCACGCCCCGCCGTTCCAGGCGCTCGCGGTAGGTGTACAGGAGGTAGGCCGCACGGTGCAGCGCCACCACGGTCTTTCCCGTACCCGGCCCGCCCTGGACGACGAGGACGCCGTTCAGGTCGCTCCTGATGATCGCGTCCTGTTCGGCCTGGATGGTGGCCACGATGTCGCGCATCCGCCCGGTGCGCCGCTCGTCCAGCGCGGCCAGCAGGGCGGCCTCGCCGTTCAGCGTGGCCCGGTCGGCTTCGGTGAGACGGTCGAGGTCGAGCAGGTCGTCGTCGACGCCGGTGACGGTGCGGCCCTTGGTGTGCAGGTGGCGCCGGCGGGTCACTCCCATGGGCGCGGCCGGCGTCGCCCGGTAGAACGGCTGGGCGACCGGGGCGCGCCAGTCGATGAGCAGGCGGTGCTGCTCGTCGTCGGACAGGCCGATGCGGCCGATGTACAGCGTGGTCTCGTCGGCGAGGTCGTCGTCGGCGAGGTCCAGCCTGCCGAAGCACAGCCGGTCCTCCACCGCCCACAGCCTGGCCAGGCGCTGGGCGTACATGTCGGCGAACGAATCGCGCTCGGAGCGGTTCTGGTGTGTGCCCGAGGCGCCCTGGGCCAGCACGTCGTCAAGCTGTCTGCGCGTGCGTTCGCGCAGCACGTCGAGGCGCCGGTACAGCGCGGCGACGTACTTCTGTTCCCGGGCCAGCTCACCCGCCGAAGTCTCAGACATAGGCCGACAGATTGTAGTGGCCGCGCGACCCGCGGGTCACAGCTCGGTTGCGGGGACGCCACGCCATTGACACCGGGGAACACGACCTCTATAAGTTAGGAAACTTTCCTAACATGTGTGGAGGGCCAGGTTGGAGGGGCGACCGGCGAGCGAGCGGCCCATGGCGGGCACGCCGAGCCTGCTGCGGGCGATCAACGACGGCGCCGCGCTCAGAGTGCTGCTGGAACGGGGTCCGCTCACCCGGCCGGAGCTGGGCGCGCTCATCGGGCTGTCCAAGCCCACCGCCTCCCAGCTGCTGTCCAGGCTCCAGGAGGCCGGCCTCGTCGTGCTGGACGGCATCCGCGAGGGCATGCCGGGCCGTACGGCCGAGCTGTACCGGATCGATCCCCGCGCGGCGCACGCTGCGGCGCTCGACGTGACCCCGGCCAGGATCGAGGTGGCCGTGGCGGACATCACGGGGGCCGTGGTCGCCGCACACCGCATGCCCACCCCCGGCCGCACCGGCGGTGACGTGGTGGAACGGGTGCGTGCCGCGCTCGGCGGCGCCTGCTACCCCGCCGGGCTCACCCCATCCGCCTTGAGCCGCGTCGTCATCGGCATCGGCGGCGCGGTCGACCCCTCGACCGGCCGCCTCGGCTACGCGGCGCACATCCCCGGCTGGCACGTTCCCGACGTGGTCGGCACGCTGCGCGACGGGATCGGCGTGCCGGTCGACATCGAGAACGACGTGAACCTCGCCGCCCAGGCCGAGCGGTCGCGCGGCGCGGCGCGGGGCCACCGCGACTTCGTGCTGCTGTGGGCCGAGGAGGGCCTGGGGGCGGCCATGGTCCTGGACGGAAAGCTGCACCGGGGCGCGACGGGCGGCGCCGGCGAGATCGGCTACATGCCGGTGATCGGCGCCCCCACCGCCCGCGACGTCGGCAAACGGGCCCGGCACGGATTCCAGGCGCTCTCGGGCGGCATCGCCGTGCTGAGCGTCCTGCGCGCCCACGGCCTGCGCGGGCCCAGCCCGGCCAAGGCCGTACGGAACGCCGTGGCGGCGATCCACGGGGGCAGCGACCGGGCGGAGGCGGCGCGCGCCGCACTCGGTCAGGTGGCCGCCCGTCTCGCGCTCGGCCTCGCCTCGATCACCGCGGTGGTCGACCCCGAGGTCGTCGTGCTGTCCGGCGGGGTGCCGCTGGCCGGGGGCGAGATCCTGCGCGGGCTCGTCGAGCGGGAACTGCACGCGCTGACGATCCCGCGGCCCCCGGTGCGGCTGTCCGCCGTCGAGGGGAACCCGGTCCTCGCCGGCGCCCTCGACCTCGCCCTCGACGCGACCCGCGACGAGCTGTTCGGCCCGCTGATCTCCGATGATCACTTTTCCGTGAAAGAAAGGCACCCCCCGAAATGAGACGTCCGTTCGTGATCTCCGCGGCGGCCTCCGCCGGTCTCGCCCTGCTCACCGCCTGCACGGCCGGCACCGAGTCCGCCGGCCCGCCGAAGGTCGGGGCGAGCCCCGCCGATCAGACCCCCGTCACCATCGAGTTCTGGCACGGTTTCAGTGCCGACAGCGAGCTCAAGGCGTTCGAGGACACGCTCGCCGGCTTCAAGCAGAAGTTCCCCTGGATCACGGTGAAGGCCACCAAGGCCATCCAGGACGACCAGATCATCCAGTCGGTCCGCGGCGGCAACCCGCCCGACGTCGCCCTGTCGTTCACCACCGACAGCGTCGCGCAGTTCTGCAAGACCGGCATCTTCCAGGATCTGAATCCGTACCTGACGGCGAGCGAGATCGACGCGGCGACCCTGTTCCCGAAGGTGATCGACGAGTACACGCAGTACGACGGCAAGCGGTGCGTGCTGCCCATGCTCGCCGACGCCTACGGGCTCTACTACAACAAGAAGCTCATGCAGGGCAACCAGCCGCCCAAGACGCTGAGCGAGCTGGCCGACCTCGCCAAGAAACTCACGGTCAAGAACGACAAGGGCGACATCGAGGTCGCCGGGTTCATGCCGATCAGCCAGATGTACGAGAACGCCCCGATCCACACCGGGGTCATGGTCGGCGCGAAGTGGACCAACCCGGACGGCACCTCGGCCATCGGCTCCGATCCGCAGTGGAAGAAGCTGATGACCTGGCAGAAGGAGCTGACCGACTGGTTCGGCTACGACAAGCTCGAGAAGTTCCGCAAGAGCTTCGGCGACGAGTGGTCGGCCGACAACCCCTTCCACAAGGGCAAGGTCGCGATGGCCATCGACGGCGAGTGGCGGGTCGCCATGCTCGCCGACGGCGCCCCCGACCTCGATTACGGCACCGCGCCGCTCCCCGTCGGCGACGACCAGGCCGAGCGTTACGGCGCCGGCTACATCACCGGCACCGTCATCGGCATCCCGCGCGGCGCCAAGCACGCCGAGGCCGGCTGGGAGCTGGTCAAGTATCTGAGCACCGACACCGACGCCCTGGTCACGCTGTCGAACGCGATACGCAACGTGCCGAGCACGCTGCCGGCGCTGGCCTCGCCCGACCTGAAGAAGGACGAGCGCTTCCAGACCTTCCTCGACATCTTCGCCGACCCGAACAGCACCACGCTGCCCGCCCACATCAACTCGGCCTTCAACCAGCAGACGCTGCAGGAGGCGCACATCAAGTGGGAGTCCGGCCGGGCCAAGGACCTGGACGCACTGCTCGCCGAGGTGGACAAGACCATCGACGACAAGCTGAAGCTGACCTCGGGCGGCTGATCGATGGCCCACGTCTCCGACCTGCCCGGCCCGCTCGCCGGTCGAGTCCGCGATCGAGGCTCTGGCCGAGGTCGTGGCCGAGGCCGGCGCGACGACCTCCGCGCGCTGCTCTGGCTCTCCCCGTGGATCGTCGGGTTCGCCGTCTTCTTCCTGTACCCGCTGCTCGCCACCGTCTACTTCTCCTTCCAGCGGTACGACATGTTCACACTGGAGCCGGTGGGCCTGCTGAACTACCGGTACTTCATGGAGGACGAGGCGGCCTGGCGGGCGATCAGGAACACGCTGTGGCTCGTCGCGATCATGGTGCCGCTGCGGGTGCTGTTCGGCCTCGGCGTGGCCCAGCTGGTCACCAGGTTGAAGGCCGGCGTGGGCGTGTTCCGTACGATCTTCTATCTGCCGTCGCTGGTGCCGGTGGTCGCCGGGACGCTCGGGTTCGTGTACCTGCTGAACCCGGGCACCGGCCCGGTGCAGGCCATCCTGTCCGCCGTGGGCATCCCGTCCCCCGACTGGTTCGGCGATCCGGCCTGGTCGAAGTGGGGGCTGACCATGCTCGCACTCTGGTCGGTCGGCGACCTCATGGTGATCTTCTTGGCCGCCCTGCTGGACGTGCCCAAGCAGCTCTACGAGGCCGCCGCGATCGACGGCGCCGGGGCCTGGCAGCGGTTCTACCGGATCACGCTGCCGGTGATCCGGCCGGTGGTGATGTTCGCCGCGGTGACCGGGGTCATCCAGGCCCTGCAGTACTTCACCCAGGCCATGATCGCGGCACGGGTCGCCTCGGGGTCGACCGACTCGGCCGGGTCGGTGTTCACCCCGGGCTACCCCGACCAGTCGACGCTGACGTTCCCGGAATGGCTCTACCACCAGGGCTTCCGCGACTTCGCGATGGGCTACGCGTGCGTGCTGGCGCTGGTGCTGTTCGCCGTCTCGATGATGTTCACGCTCGTCCTGCTGCGGCAGTTCCGCGGCTTCGCCGAGGAGGAGGCATGACGACCACCGCCTCGCCCTCCCGCGTCCCGGCCAGGACGCCCCCCACCGCCGGGACCGCCACCGCCGCGGCGGTCAGGTGGCGGCGGGCGCTCCTGTGGATCGCCCACCACTCGCTGGCGATCGCCCTGTCGATCATGTTCCTCGGGCCGCTGGTGTTCATCACGCTGACGGCGCTGATGGACGACGACCAGGCGCTCACCTCGCAGCTGTGGCCGAGGACGTGGAACTGGGACAACTTCGCCGAGATCTTCGAGAAGGCGCCGCTGCTCACCTGGATCGGCAACACGATCATGTACTCGGGCCTGGCCACCGTGTTCATGCTGCTGTCGTCGGTCCCGGTGGCGTACGCGCTGGCGCGGTTCCGCTTCCGCGGCAGGAAGCTCGCGTTCCTGCTGGTCATCACCATGATGATGCTGCCGCCGCAGGTCGTGGCCGTGCCCGTCTATCTCATCTGGGCGAGGCTCCAGCTCACCGGCACCCTCTGGCCGCTCATCATTCCGATGCTGCTGGGCGACGCGTTCTCGATCTTCCTGCTCCGGCAGTTCCTGATCACGATCCCGCGCGAGTACTCCGACGCCGCCAAGGTCGACGGATGCGGGGAGGTCCGGACGCTGGTGCGGGTGATCCTGCCGATGGCCCGCCCGGCGATCGCCGCCGTGGCCCTGTTCAACTTCTTCTACTGCTGGAACGACTACTACGGGCCGCTGCTCTACGCCCGGACCGACCTGGACCACTGGACGCTGTCGCTCGGCCTGGCCGCGTTCCGGTCGGTCCACCGCGTCCAGTGGAACCTCACGATGGCCGCCACCCTTCTCGTGATAGCCCCGGTGATCATCGTGTTCTTCTTCGCGCAGAGGGTCTTCATCGAGGGCGTCAAGCTGACCGGCGTCAAATGAGGCGAACGTCAATGAGACGAACGTCAATGAGGCGAACGAAGGGACGTTGACATCACATGAAACTGGCCGTTGTCGGGGGCGGCTCCACGTACACGCCGGAACTGATCGACGGTTTCGCCCGGCTGCGCGGCGAGCTGCCGATCTCGGAGATCGTGCTCGTCGACCCGGACGAACACCGCCTCGGCCTCGTGGCCGCCATGGCGGCCCGGATGCTCGCCCGCGCCGGCCACCCGGCCCGGGTGACCACCTCCACCACGGTGGACTGCGGCGTCGCGGGCGCCGCCGCCGTGCTGATCCAGTTGCGCGTGGGCGGTCAGGCCGCCCGCGACGTCGACGAGACCCTGCCCCTCGAGTGCGGCTGCGTCGGGCAGGAGACCACGGGCGCGGGCGGGCTCGCCAAGGCGCTGCGCACGGTCCCGGTGGTGCTGGGCATCGCCGATCGGGTGCGCGCGTACGCCCCGGACGCGTGGATCGTGGACTTCACCAACCCCGTCGGCATCGTCACCAGGGCGCTGCTCGACGCGGGCCATCGCGCGATCGGGCTGTGCAACGTGGCGATCGGGTTCCAGCGTCGTGCCGCGGCCGCGCTGGGCGTCACCCCGGACCGGATCTCCCTGGACCACGTCGGGCTCAACCACCTCACGTGGGTGCGTGCCGTACGGCTCGACGGCGAGGATGTGCTCCCCGCGGCGCTCGACGGCCACGGCGAGGAACTCGCCGAGGCGGCCGGCCTGCCGGTGGAGCTGATCCGCCGCCTCGGCGCGGTGCCGTCGTACTACCTGCGCTACTACTACCAGCACGATCAGGTGGTCGAGGAGCAGAAGGCCGGCCCGTCCCGGGCGGCGCGGGTCGCCGCCATCGAGGCCGAGCTGCTGGAGATGTACGCCGACCCGAGCGTGGACGTCAAGCCCGAGCTGCTGGAGAAGCGCGGGGGCGCGTTCTACTCCGAGGCCGCCGTGGCGCTGATCGCCTCGCTGATCGGCGATCGGGGCGACGTCCAGGTGGTGAACACCCGCAACGGGGGGACGCTGCCGTTCCTCGACGACGACGCGGTCATCGAGGTCCCCGCGGTGATCGGCGCGCACGGAGCGGCGCCGGTCCCCGTCGACCCCGTCGAGCCGCTCTACCGCGGGCTGATCGCCCACGTCTCCGCCTACGAGACGCTCGCCCTCGACGCGGCACGCGACGGCGGCACCGACCGGGTCAGGGCCGCGCTGCTGGCCCATCCGCTGGTCGGGCAGGCGGCGCTCGCCGACGATCTCGCCGACCGGCTGGTCGCGGCCAACCTGGCGCACCTGCCGTGGGGGGTGTCCCGTTGACCGCTGCCCGCACGGGCCGTACCGCATCGGCCGGGGACGACGGGGGCCGCACCGTGCTGGCGGTGGACGGCGGGAACAGCAAGACCGACGTCGCCCTGGTGCGCGAGGACGGGACCGTTCTGGCGACCGCGCGCGGGCCGGCGTTCCTGCCGCAGAGCGCGGGGGTCGCCGCGGCCATCGACGTGATCGGCCGGACCGTGCGGCGGGCCCTCGGCGGGGACGGCGGCTCCCCCGCCGCGCCGACCGGGCCGTCGTACAGGCCGCCGGCCGGGCCTCCGTACGCCGATCACGTCGCGGCCTACGTCGCGGGCGCCGATCTGCCGATCGAGGAGGAGCGGCTCCGCGACGAGCTGCTGACCCGCGGCTACGGCCGCACCGCGACCGTGGGCAACGACACGTTCGCGCTGCTGCGCGCGGGGGCGAGCGCGCCCTGGGGCGTCGCCGTCGTGTGCGGCGCCGGCATCAACGCGGTCGGCGTCGCCCCGTCCGGGCGGATCGCCCGCTTCCCCGCCCTCGGCCGGATCAGCGGCGACTGGGGCGGCGGGCACCACCTGGGCGAGGAGGCGCTGTGGCACGCCGTGCGGGCCGAGGACGGCCGGGGCCCTGCCACGGCCCTGGCCGATGCCGTACGCGCCTGCTTCGGCACGGCCACCGTCGAGGAGGCGGTCATCCGGCTGCATCTCGGGGAGGCGTCCCTGGACCGCCTGCACGATCTGGTGCCGCCGCTGCTCGCCGCCGCGGGTGACGGCGACGCCGTGGCCGGGTCGATTGTGAGACGGCTGGCCGAGGAGATCACCGTGCTCGGGATCGTGGCGATGCGGCGCACCGATCTCCTCGGCGAACCCTGCGAGGTCGTGCTCGGCGGCGGCGTGCTCACCGCCCGCGACCCGCTGCTGATGTCACTGATCGCACGGGCCTACACGGAGCAGGCTCCGCTCGCCAAGCTGGTGATCGCCGACGTGCCGCCGATCGTGGGTGCCGCCCTGCTCGGCCTGGACCGGCTCGGGGCGTCACCCGAGGCGGCCGAGCGGGTGCGGGCGCACTTCCTCGACGGCGGCGCCCCTCACGCCGGGAAGGACGCCGGGAAGGAGACGTGGGCCGCCACGTGAGCCGATGGGTACGGCCGCCCGGCCCGTCCCCGTCTGCTCGGGCACGGGCGCGAAATCGCGGTCCCGAAAAATGTCGGTCGGGACGGCTAGCTTTCGATCATTGCCTAG
>NZ_BCBX01000066.1:0-25597 GCF_001417795.1 Sphaerimonospora mesophila
AGGCCAGCGCCTGCTTGCCGCCTTCCTACCAGGCGCGGTGCCATTCACAGGCCGATTTGCGGGTGACGCGCAGCAGGCGGGCTACCTGGGCGGGGTGAGCCCTTCGGCGAACATGTCGGCGGCGGCGAAGCGGACCTGCTCGCGTTTCGCCCGTACCTGAGCCGACAGCCCGCCTCCGTCGGGGTACCTCATGAGCTGGTTGTACGGCAAACCGGACGCAAAGTACCTAGACCTGGACGTTACGTAACGCTAGCCCTTCCTGATCGATAGCAAAGGTCATCGTGAAGCACACCATGGTGAGCAGGAGGACCAAGAAGGAGCCTGACCATGGTCAGCCTCTGAGATGGCTATGAAGCTGTCTCAAGGTCGCTTGGGTTTCGGGAGTTGGTTCGAGGTCGAGGCTGGCGAGGTGAGCTGTAAGGTGCTGAGCGCGCAGGCGTGCTTCGTCCCGGCGGCCGAGTCCCGTGAGCAGGCGGATGACGGCTACGGCGGCGGCTTCGTTGATGGGGTCGAGCGCCAGTGCCTGTTCCATGACTTCCAGGGACCGCTTGGGTCTGCCGGCCTTCTCGTGGATTCCTCCGAGTTGGAGGAGCGCCCGTACGGAGGCGAGGGTGAGAGGATCTCTGTGGTCGAGATCGATCCAGAGATACGGCGCTCCGTCGGCAAGGTGTCCTCGGCATACCTCGGCGGCCCGGTCCAACGCGCTGGCCTTGGTCTCCGAGTCGGTGGCTTTTCGGGCGTCGGCGAGAGCAGCATGGAACTCCCACAGGTCGATCCAGACATGCTCGCGGTCGATACGGTACGTCCCGTTTTCGGCCCCGATGAAGCTCGTCAGCTTTCGGTTCGATCCGGAGGCGGCCCATAGCCGCTTGCGCAGGTCGCTGAGCGCGGCGTGGAATCGATATCCTGCCTGGGGTTGTTCGACGTCGGGCCAGAGTATGGCGCAGATCTCTTCCTTCGTTTGGCCTGCGGGGTGGACCGCGAGGAGTACGAGCATCTCCAATCCCTTGGCGGTTGGTATGTCGATGGGTTCGCCGTCGATCTCAAGGCGCACTTCGCCGAGCAGGAGCAGCCGGAAGCGGGCGGTGTTCAAGGCGCTCTGGACCTCGGGAACCTCAACCTCGGGTGCCTCAACCTCCGGGACTTCGGCGGCCTCCCCTGTGGCCTCAGTGGCCGGGTCCTTGTGACCGTGTTGGATGGCGATTCGGCGGAGGAAGGTGATTGCCTCCTGCTGTGGAAGACGGAACAGGTCCACACCGTCCAAGTCGCCTTCGGCGGAGGCTCGAAAGTCCGCTCCGACCTCGCACCTGGCTCCTGGGAGTCGATCGCCGAGTAGCACTGCTCCGATCCCGAAACGGGGAGCGTCCTCCAGGAACGACTCAAGGTACGACGGATCCCGTTCGGTCAGTTGGCCGACCATTACCAGGGCCGGGATCAGCTCGTCCGGCCTGTTTTCACGTAGTTCGGTCACGTCGTTGGCTTCGGCGTCCTGTAGGAGCTCGGCGCGGTTGATGCGTTCGCTGGCGAGGTGCGTTACCGCGTCGTCGAAGGTAGGTGTGAGGGTCAGCCCCGGGAGGTGAAGGGCCAGCGTCTCCAGGTCATCCCCGAAGAGCTTGATCGCGTCATCCCGCGGTGCGACGAGCTCAACCCGTTGCGCTTCGGCTTGGGCGATGAGGGCGACGAACAGTGCTCGTGCGACGTCCTCGGCGCCGGGCCCGGTCAGGCAGAGGTTCAGCCCGGGCAGGTCCATGGTCACGTTCTCGCCTGCGCGTACGCCGACATCCAATGTGGCAGGGGGCTCGGTGGTGAAGGAGTCCTTGACCAGGTCGTAGTCATCCGCAACCGGCTCGTTGGCTTTCCGGTACGCCTCCTCAGCCGCCTGTACGGCGGGTTCCGGCTTCGGCACGGGTACGACCTGCACGGCCTCCGTCGCCTCCGGTACCCGTCGCCGGACACGCTGCCGTACTCGAGCGGCGGCCAAGGCGATGGCGATGCCCGCGGCGAACGACAGCCCGACCATGCCGCCGCCGGGCAGGGCGATGCTCACGCCGGGAACGGCGGGCGCGGGCAGGCCCGCCGGAGTCTGTGTGACCCGTGGTGTCGCACTCCCCTGGGTTTCAGCATCGGGAACGGACTTCAGAACTTTGACGGGCTCGGCGGTAGGCGGAGGTTCCGGTGGTGAGGATGGCACTCGGCCCGGTAGTCGCAGGTGCCATCCGGTTTCGATCTGGCCGGGGTCGGTAAGCCGTCGTCCGTCCGGTTGGGGTCGTCCTTTGTTGAGCTTGAAGATCTCTCCGTAGCGTTTGCCGTTCCGCAGGTGTCGCTCAGCGATGTTCCACAGGCTGTCCCCTTGTCGTACGACGTGGACCGGTTCGTCGTCAGCCTCTGGTGCGGTCGGCTTCTGCGGGTGTTTTGGTTCCAGTTCAGTGGCGTCGGTCGGCATCCGGATCAGCCAGCCGGGCCGGATCCAGCCCTCGGAGGTGAAGGTGGTCCCGTCTGTCATCACCCGGCCTTCGTTGAGTTTCACGATCTCCCGGTACCGCATAGGGTCACCCAGATGCCTTTTGGCGATCTCCCAGAGGGTGTCGTGCGGCTTGACCCGATACGTCTTGTGCTGCTGGCCGGCTTCCGCCTTCGCCGTAGCGTCCTCCTTCGCGCTCGTCGGAGCGTCCGCCGGGGCGGCGGCGACGGTGGATGTGGCGGCGAAGGCCTGTGGTGCCGGGGCGACCGCCGAGATCGCGATCGTGGTGATCAGGTGGGCGGCGAGCCGCTGGAACGGCGTCCGGATCGCAGCACGCTCGGGCGCGTTTCTCAGGCGTTGCACTACCTCGGCGAGCACCGACCAGGTGAACATCAGCCAGCACAACCAAGCCGTGGCCAGCAACGCGTTCACGACTAATACCGGATCGCCCGGGGAGGCCAGCTCCGCCCGGGTGGGGATATGCGGAGGGTCGAGGAACCCGAGGAGAATCACGGGTGGCCCGGCGATCAGCGCTGCCAGCACCAGCGCCGAGGTCAGAGCGGCGGCGATCGGGCGACGGCTGTGCAATTTACTCTCCCTGCTCAATTCCCTGGAGCATCCGGGCCGAGGCATTCGCCGTGGCCGTGACGTCGCCCACCCCGATCAGTGACAGCAGCGCGGTCGGCCGGGACACCTTCACCGTGACCCGCAGCGTCCGCCCGCCCGTCATCGCGACGCTGCCCCGGTTGCCCGACGAGGCGAGGTAGGCGCGTGCCGCGGCAAGCGCCTGTGACGTGTCGATTTCGAATCGGCCGCCCTGGGCGTAGGCGCGGTCGACGTCGACGACACCGGCCCCCGCTCGTGCTGCCTCCTCCGCGACCGCGTACGCCTCCCGGTAGGCGCGGATCTTCTGCCCGCCGTCCACGACCAGCCCAAGGCAGATCAGGGCGGCCAGCATAAGCACCACGACGAACGCCGATATCGATCCCCTGTCGCGGTCGGGCATCACCGGTCTCCTCTGGCGCGGTACTGGTCGAGGCTGCTCGTGAAGTGGCTGGTCAGAGTCCTGGAGCCGGGGATTCCCGGCATGGCGAGGTCGCTGAGCCGTACGTCACAGGTGACCGTGGCGGATACCGTGGCCGCTCTCCCCAGCGGAGCAAAGAACCCACCGGTGTCCACTGAGACGGTCGGGGTGCACTGCAGCCCTTCGCGGGCGAGTGCCGCTCGTGCGCTCGACAGAGCCGCCTTACGAGCCGAGGCGGCGTCGCGTGAGATGGACGCCTGGCGGGCAGCGTCCCGTGCCGCTGCCTCCACCGAGCCGTGGGCGATCACGATCCGGCCGGCTGCGATCATCGCCACGAGCGTTAGGGTGAGCACGGGCGCGAGGATGGCCAGTTCCAGCGTCATCGATCCACGCTCGGCGGCGGCTCTGCCCAGCGCACGCCTACGTCCCCACCGGGAGCGGCTGACGCGACCGCGTTGATTTCGTATGGAAGCGCTCATTGGCCGGGCGTCGACCATTGCTCGATCGGGGCGTGGGCGACCTGGGAGACCCTCAGCTTGAGTAGCGGCACCAACGCGAGTGCCTCGCCCTGTACGGTCACCGACACCGTGTCGCCCCTGCGGCCGACGCTCGCCTGCGGTGAGACCAGGAGCGACCCGCCGACCTTCCGAGCGAACCGCTCGGCAACAACCGTGCCCGCCGAGAGATTGGATCCGTACGCCCGAGCGACGCGCACGCCCTCCTGCGCGGCGGCGAGCGCGACACCACGGGCGTGGAACCACAGCGCGGTGTTGACCATGAGCAGGATCAGGGTGAGGACGATCGGATAGAGGATGGCTGCCTCCAGAGGTGCCGACCCGCGATCACTTGATCTTCGCCAGGTACTCGTTGACGACCTGCGTGATCTTCGCGGCAACGGCGATGGCCAGCAGGAATATCGCCGCGGCGACGACGATGAACCCCAGCGGCCCCTCGCCGGCGTCGTCCCCCCGTCGTGCACGGAACCACCGCAGGAGCGGGACGTTGTCATTGATCCAGGCGCCGAGCGCCAACAGACGGCCGTACGTGCGCAGCATGCGAAGAACCCCTTTCTCATGCGGTCAACCACCGCCGGTCATCCGGGCCAGGGCCGGGTAGCCCAGCAAGACCATGAACCCGACGATGGTCAGAGACATGGGAACGGTCATGGTCTCGGTACGGCTCTTGGCCCTCGCGAGCAGCGCGGCCAGCTCGCTCTCGCGCAGACTGGCCGCCTTGGCTTTGAGGGTGTCGAGGATGCTGGCCCCCTCGGTGCCGGCCATCCGGGCGATCGCGGCGACCTCGGCCAGTTCGGGAACGGCGATCTCCTGCGACAGGCGGGCGAGCTCGTCCCAGGCGGATCCGGTACCGCGGAAGGCCGGGTCGAGCGCAGCTGCGAGCCGTTTGAACGTCCGGCCTTTTCCCACCCGGGCGGCGGAGTCCAGCGCGTCGGCGGGCCCGCGACCCGCCAGCCGGCACAGGGCGACCAGGTCCAGATAGCAGACCAGGGCTCGGCGGAAACGCCGCCGGGCGTTGGCGGCCTCTACCCGTAGCGACAGCTCGGGCGCGGTGAACATCACGGCGCCGAAGATGGCCGAAGCCGCCCACAACAGGATCGCGGGGAAGGTGACACCGAGCAGCCAGCCGTACGTCCACAGAATCGCCGGTCCGCACAGGCCGGTCGCCATAAGCAGCGCCTTGCGGCCGAGATGGGTTTCCCGGCTCCGGCCGACGATGGCCAGATCGGCAGCGGTGGCATGGTTGCCCAGCCAGGAGGAGCCCAACATCCCGACAGCAGAGCGTCGGACGCGATCGCGCAGACTGTAGACCTCAACGGGGCCGCCGCCAGGTTGGAGGCGCGCCAGCGAGGCGGCCAGCTCGGGTGGGCTGGGCCGTACGGCGAGCAGGATCAGGAAGAGCCCGAGGCCCATCGTGCCCCCGGCCGCGAGGATCACCCAGGTCACCCGGTGGCCTCCTCGTTCAGGAAGCGGTCCGCCTCCGGGGCGCTGCCGAGGCGGTGGATCCACCAGAACGTCACGGCATATAGTCCGGCGACCGCGGCGAGGACGAGCTGCCCGAAGCCGGTGCCGAACGGTGCCACGTACTCCTGGTTGAGCAGGGCGAAGGCGGTGTATCCCAGGAGCGCTCCGATGACCCAGCGGGCGGTGGTGCGGTGCCGGGAGCGTTCGGCTTCAACCTCGCGTTGAGCGGAGACGTCCATGCTGATGGTCCGGGCGAGTCCCTGGAGCACCTCCCGCAGGCCGCGTCCCCGGGATTCGGCGGCGAGGATCAGGGAGGCGGCGGCCATGTCGCCGACCAGGTCGTCGAGTTCGTCGGCGAAGGCGCGCAGGGCGGTGTCGGCCGGGACGCGCAGCGCCAGGCGGCGGGCGAGCGCGCTGACCTCGGCGGCGATCGGCTCGGGGGCGTTGCGGGCGCTGATGGCCAGGGCCTCTTCGATGGCCTCCAGCCGGGCGATCCTGCGCGCGGCCTCGCGGCCGGACAGGACCCGAGGCAGGAGCAGTACAGCCGCGCCAGCGGAGAAGGCGGCTACCGGCCATCCGGTCAGCCAGAACACGACGACCGCCGCCCCCACAGCTAACGCGAGGGGGACGGTCGGGAGATTTAAGTGACGTCGTGGGCGGCGGGACTGCCGTACCGGGACCCGTTGCAGGCCGGCGGCGAGCAGGATGATCCCGGAAGTAAACACGCCTCCGGCAAGTGCGGCGATCAGTTCCATACCGCACCCGCTCTCGGGA
This sequence comes from Sphaerimonospora mesophila, assembly GCF_001417795.1. Classification (NCBI taxonomy): domain Bacteria; kingdom Bacillati; phylum Actinomycetota; class Actinomycetes; order Streptosporangiales; family Streptosporangiaceae; genus Sphaerimonospora; species Sphaerimonospora mesophila. The sequence goes on from NZ_BCBX01000066.1 coordinate 6,239, forward strand.
TGAACATGGTGGGATCGAAGCCCGCCTTGACCAGCCTGTCCATGCACTGGGGCACGACGTTGGGGACGGCCCGTCCCTCCGGTCCCGGTACGAAGACCCGGTTGACGGCCGGGACGACCGAATCGGTCGGCGGCAGGACCTCGAAGATCTCCGAGATGTACCGGGCGTTAACCGGGTCGTCAGGGTCATGGCTCACCTCGTGGCGGAGGTAGACGATGAAGTCGACCGCTTTGCCGACCAGGCGGAACAGCGCGTCGGCGGGCATCGTCCCGGCGAGGATCTCCATCCGGGGGAAGATCTCCTCGGCGGAGTCGGCGTGCATGGTGCAGATCGAGCCGCGACCGCCGGAGTTCATCGCGACCAGCATGGGGACCAGTTCGTCGCTTCTGACCTCGCCGACCAGGATGCGGCGTCCATTGAAACGGAACGCGTCGTCGATCAGCTGACGCATGGTGACCGCGCCTTCGCCTTCGGAGTTGGCGGCGCGGGCCTCGAAGCTGAGCACGTCGTGGTGCCGGTCGGGCATCAGGTGCAGGAAAAGTTCGCGCTCGTTCTCGACCGTGATGATCCGCTCATACGGGTCGATGTCCCCGGCCAGGGCACGGACCAGTGTGGACTTGCCGGAGTTCATCGCCCCCGCGATGATCACGTTCATCGGGACGTTCATCACCGCGCGCAGGAAGTGCCGGACGGGCCAGGACATGGTTCCTCGGGCGGCCAGATCCGACATCGTGGCGTCGAGCATGCCGTGCTTGCGGATGGAGAACGCCGTGTTCGGGGTGATGCCGGTGGCGGCGGCGAGCCGAACGGTATTGGACAGCGCCTTGTGCAGGATCGGCCGGGCCGTGGAGAAGTCGCGGGCGTTCTGCCCCTGGTAGATGCCCCAGCGGCGGACGTTCTCGATCAGCTCTTCCTCGCTGTCGGCGGCTGGCGGGCCGAGCGCCTTGCGGCCGTCGTTGTAGGTCACCCAGACGATGTCCCACCGGTTGACGTCGATGTTCTCGACGTGGGGGTCGTCCACGAGCGGCTGCAGGTCGCCTAGGTAGAAGATCCGGTTCTCGATGGCCTTCTTGAGAGCTTCCTCCTCGTCCAGGGTGGGGGCGGGCCTGCCGAGCAGGACGAGGTTGTCCGCGTACGCGCGGACCACGTTGGTAATGGCGGCCTTGCCGTACTGCAGGGTCGCCTCCGGCCCGGTCACGCCCGACTCATCGAGAGCTCTGTTGACCTGCTGCTGCAGTTCCCGTACGGCACGGCGGAAGTCGTGGTCGTCCATCACGCCGTCACCTGCCCACCCTGCTCGGCGAGGGCGGCGGCGAGCGCTCGAGCACTGCGCATCAGCGGCGACAGCGGCCGGACCTGCCCGATGCCGTACGCGAGCGCCGGGACGGACCACTTGTCGTACGGAAGCCAGGCCGCGACCGTGGCGCCGAGTGTCTCGGCGATCTCCTTGAGCTGGTACTGGCCATCCCCGACGACGATCAGTTCGGGATCCGGTAGATGCCCTCGCAGTTCCTTCAGATCGCGGATGACGGAGGTCGTGGCGTGCAGGTGGACCAGGGTCGGCCGGGTGGCGACGAACACCCGATCAGCTCGGAGCAGCAGGGGCTCCGGGGTGTCTGGCCGCCCTACCTGGCCCAGGTCCACGATCACGTCTTCTTCGAGGGAGGCCAGGCAGCCCGCGATCTCCGGCCAGAGCGGCTGGAAGGCTTCGGCCTGCTTCGGCTCGGCCAGACCAGGGAGAATCAGCTTCCCCTCCTGGATGGCGTAGAGCTGGTTGGGCAGCGCCTCGGCCGCGGGGACTCCCCTGCGGATCTTCAGGCCCCACTCGGCCAGACCGCGGTCGCGCGGCGTCCCGGCGAGATAGCCGGACAGGATGGTGCCGCCCCCGGGGTCGGCCTCGGCGAGCAGCACCGGGCGCGGCCACTCCAGGAAGAGCGCGAGCGAGCTGGTGGTCGAACCGGCGGAATGTCCACCTGAGCAGATCACGTTCAGCATGGCGCCCCTGTCGGGGTGGAGCTGCCGGTCTGCGATGCCGATGCGGGTGGACATTCCGGTGAGGCGATGGCAGCGTGGCGCACCCTCGTCCCGAGGACCATCGCGATCTTCCCCTCCGCCGCCAGCCGGGCCAGAGCCGTACCCGTCGTGGCCGGCATCAACAGGTCCACGACCACGGTCCCGTCGACGTCGGGATGCCCGACCCTGTCGACCAGCGCGCGATACTCAACGCCCTGCCGCCCCTCCTCCGGTACGGCTGCCGCGACGATCCGGTCACCGGGCTTGAGCCCGCGCACGGGGAGCTGGGACGCCTTGAGCGCGATCGGCACGATCTGCTGCCCGTCGTCGGGGGTGACGACCGTGCCGAACTGGGAGGGCGCGAGAAGCGTGCCGGCTCTGAGGTCGGCGGTGGCCCGCTTGCCGATGACGCCGTCCCGATCCTGCGCGCGGGTCCACTGCAGCCCCGGCATCACGCCGACCGCGAGACTCGTCAGGTCTTGGGCTTCGATGACCTGGCCGATCGGCACGTCACGGGCCATGACCAGGACCTGCGTGCGATGCGCAGCCAGCTGATACAGCTGCAGCACTGTGACCGCACTCAGCACGACCGCCAGGACACCGACGACAGCCATGGCTGGGCGACGCTTGCCCGGTACGGGCCGCGCGGGCGGCGGGCTGTTCGTAGCCCTTAACGATCGCTGGAGCATGCGTTAGTCCTTGGTGATGAGTGCCTGAGCTTCCGCGACGCGGAGGGGGAACGAGGTCGATCGGACGATCGACGGCAACGTGCCCCCGGTCCCGCCCGACCCGGTCCACGTGCCGCTCCACGTGACGGTCACGGTGATCCGGTAGGCATTCCCCTGGCCTTGGCTGCGGAACGACGGCTGGAGGTAGTTCACCGAGCACGTCGGTTTCTGACGGTTCGCGGGGAGCCTCGGGTTGTACGGCCTGCCGGGCCCGTCACATGAGACAGGCTTGCGGCCGTCACCCGGATCGACGGTCATCTTCTGGGGGCGCGCGGTCGCCTCCGCCCAGGCACCGGCCGTCTCCACCCGCTTGCGCTTCGGGCTCCACTCCCCCTGGGCCAGGTAGACCCACTCATCCAAGCCGACAAGACCGTTGGAGCCGCGCGGCGGAGCAGTGAGAACCTTCGGCTCGTGTACCGGAATCATCGCCCACGCCTGCCGGGCCAATTCTTCGGGCGTCATCTGTGCAGCTGCCAGCGCACGATCGCGAATCCAGCGGACATCGCGGAAGCCGTCGGAACAGTCCACCAGGTAATAGGCGCCCTTGCCCCTGGATACGCCGCTCGGGCTCGAGGCCGGATCGACCCATTCCAGGCCGCCGTTCTCCGTACCGTCGGCATGCCAGGGGGTGTAGGAGCAGGTCACACCTGACCCGCGACGAGCCGCACTCCCACTGATGACCTGCTGGCCAGAACTCGGATCTTTGTCAGCTGTCAGGACATAGCCCCAAGGCGACGTCTGAACCCCGACATTGTCCAACGGTGGCGAGGGCGTGAACACCGTCACGGCGGGCAGCACACTCGCAATCAGGCTCCGACCGAACACGGCTCCCTCACATGCTCAAGCGTCGAGACCTTCCACGCGCCGTCAACCAAGTGCAGTGTCGCGACGAGATGCGTGTTCTCACTCCCGTGAAGGACCCGCTTCGAGGTCTTCTCGTCCATCTGCCCGGTATTCCGGTTGTCCTGGCAGTCGTGCAGCGTGGCCTTCTGCCCCTTGACCTTCACGCCGAACGGGTGGAACACCGGCATCCCCCAGGTGAATCTCCCGCTGGCCCGGAGAGCGACGATGCCGCGGAGCATTCTGCTCAGGAGAGGTTCGGTCACGTACGGGGAAATGATCGACTTGCGCTGCCCGTCAGGAATGCGCTCAGCGTGCTGGCCTGCAGAGTAAAGGCCCTTGTACGCAGCGACCAGTGCCTCCTTCGCCGCCATTCCAGTAGGCGTAGGGGCCGGCTGCGGGGGCGAGACGGTCGTCGCGACAGAGGGAGAGGACTTCGGCAGTGCACCCTCGTTCGCCCCGCAAGCCGAAGCCGACAGCGCGAGCACGATCAGCGCGAGCCGTTTGGAACATAGCCGGATCACCGCCACTACCAGCACCCTTTACCAAAAGCAATCAAACCATTGCGCAGAGTTACAGGATAGATGGCGAATTTCAGAGAGGCCAGCAGAGAAAACTAACCCGCAGGACACACTGAAGTAGCCACCAAGGTCTGCCCTGGTGGCGAAAACAGATTCAAAGAGATTTAACGCTTACTCGATGCCATATCACCCAGTCATATCTAAAATGCCGCTTTCCCGATCATCATGAGCAGCACCCCACCGCTGTACGGACCCAATCCCGATCGAGCCGTCTATATGCGGCGGTGTCGGGGCACCTCACACCGCATAATCAATTCAAGGTCTCCGGGCGACGACTAACCGCCGATCTCCCACCACTCCTCATCCGAGACCAGCGGCAGACCCAGCACCGTAAGCGCGGTGTCCACCCCCGTGCGGGTCAGCCGTCCATCAGCCCTGACCAGCCCTTGCGGACGCCGACTCTCACGCACCGCCACCTCGGCGACAGCCTCCTGCAGGCACACGAGCGTCTGACACATGTCCAGCAGGTGATCGGCTGTCAGTTCCGGTACGTCATCACCGTCCGACACCGCATCCAACAGTTCTCTCAGGCTCATTGGGCGCCCAGGTGATCGAACTCACTACTCTTCACGGCCTTGACGAAGATCTCCCAGGCGTGTCGGCTGGTCGTCACGAAACTCAGGCGCTGCACGACCCCGGTATGCGACAGGTCGCCGATCGCAATCGTGACCTCGTCACCCTCCTGCTGCGGGACGAACTGGTCCGCTTTGACAGAGGCGAGGAAGCGACTCCACCGCGCCATGCTCACCCGTACCGCCGCCCGCTCCTCGTCATCTGGATCGCGGACGTAGACCACTCCTGCGCGCGCCTGGTACTCCGCTTCCAGCCCACTGCGCACCCCCACGCCCAACAGCGTGTTCCTCTGCTCACCCATGCCGCACTTCCTCCATCCGCTAATGAAGAGATCAAGCCCGCTCGGGGCAGGTCGAAGCAGCCAGCGCCTCTTCGGCGACCTTCACCGAGTTCTCCAGCGAATCAAGCAGGGGCTCCGGCAGCGTCCTGGAACCCAGACCAGAGCCGGACACCAGCACGGACAGCGCCTCGCGGTGCTCACCCGTCAGTCCTGTCAGCGTGCTGCGGTAGCCGAGCACGTCGCGAGCGGCGTATCCGTCGCCTGCCTCGATGGCTTCAGCGGCGACCTGGGCGAGCACGTGGGCAGCCGCGTTCGGTTCGGTGGCACTGGCGAGGGTGGCCACGGTGAGCCCGAGCCGTACCCGGAAGACCGCGTAGCCGACCATCGGCGTGTGCTCGGCGAAGCATTGGATCGCCGCTGCGATTCCCTGACCCGCCGATGCGCTGTTCGGGTCGGCGCACATCACGTTCAGGCAGGAGGCGACCTGTCGCTCCCACGGTTGGGTGGGTGTGCTGTCCGCGAGGACCGCCCGGGCCAGCGGCAGTTCTCCATGGAGTAGGGGGGCGATGATCGCGGCTTGCCGTCCCTCCATGAGGTGCAGGCCGATCCCCTTGTGCGCCGTAGCGTGAGCGACCGCGTCATCCCATCGGCTGGCGAGGGTCAGGGCGCGAATCCCATCCCCGAGATATTGCAGCCAGACCCACTCGCGGAGTTTGTGGTGCTCCTGCCGGGTGCCGATGAGGTTGGTCAGCGGCAGCGTGCGCCCGTCGACGAGCAGATCGGTTCCAGCGGTGACGGCCTGGTACACCGCGCCGAGCAGCCGTAGGGCCTGCTGTCCTGCGTCGGCGCGGATCTGGAGCCGGGCGAGGTTGATGACGGGTTCGAGCATGTACCTGGCCTGGAGCACGGTGAGAGGTGCTCCGGCCGTGCGGTAGACGTCGATGTGCCGCCAGCACAGGTCGCGGGCGTAGTCGGCCATGCCGCAGTCGCTGGCCAGCAGCGCGGCCTTGTTCAGAGCGTGCGCGGCTTCGGCCATGCCCTCGGAGCCTTGGCACTCGGCGGTGTGGGCGATCTCGGCGATCTCGGTGATCCGTTCGGGGAGGGACAGACAGGCGGGCCGAGGGCGGCCGAGGAGCGGGAAGCGGCGCACGGCAGCGTTCAGCGTGATGGTGTCCATGGTCAGCTCCGAGGCAGGAGGGCTGTGCCGGCTGCGCGGGCGAGGATCGCCTGGGTGGTGGCCAACAGGCCGAGCCGGTTCCAGTGGAAGATCAGGACGTGGGTGAGGATGGCGCGCAGACCGCGCTCAAGCCTGCCCTGTGCCGCCGCCTGGCCGAGTAGTCGGCCGGTGGCGGTGAACGCGGCGAGCCAGGGTGCGGCGAACGCGGCCGGCCCGTCGGGTGCGAACAGCGCGCTGCCCGGCTGCGCGGGTACGGCCAGCAGGGTGCGCACGTTCGCCGTCAGCGTGTCGATGCGCGCGGCATCGGCGTCGGAGGGTGCGGGACGCAGGTGGGTCACTCGATCGAAGACGTCGCCGCGTTCGAATCCGTCCAATCTCGCCGCGTACAGGAGGGCGTTGATCAGCAGGAGGGACAGTTCGCGGCGGCCGAGGCCCGGGGCGTCTCGACGCGCGTAGTCGAAGACGCCGCGGCTGTCGGCGCAGAACAACTCGTGGACGGCGTGCATCCCGACGGGTCCGCCGAAGGCTGTGGTCTCCGGCTCGTATACCGTCGGCCACCATCGGGAGAGCACCCCGGCTGCGGTCAGCTCGTCCAGTACGTGGTCCACTGCCGCGGTGTCCGCTGCGCGTAGGCGCAGCCGCCAGCATGGGTGCTTGCGCAGGAACCACCAGCCGGTCACGGCTCCGTTGGCTTCGAGCTGGTCCAGTCGCGGCCCGAGCCGCGCGGCGGCGTCCGCCTCGGCGGTGTCCCAGTCGGGGAACTGGACGCGCACCTGGTACCACTGCTGCTCCGCGCGCTGTTCCAGCGCGGCGAGCCCCGCGGCTTGATACGCCTGCAGGGCGTCGTGGAGGTCGGCGGGGTCCATGCCGCTGTCGGCAGCGGTGGTCTCAAGGTCGGAGCCGGCGAGTACGGCGAGCACGGCGGAGGCGAACTGGTACGGCGAGGCCGGACAAGAGGCAGTGGTCAGGTGATCAGCAGGCATGCGTCCCATCCCGAGCGTGGCGGCTTGGATTGCCGCATGGTTTCCAGTGCCAGCGCCACCCCGGCGTCTCCGGTCAGCAGTCCGCTCTGGCCGGCTCTGCGGTCCTGGGCCGTCTTGCTGTGCTGGCCTGTCTTGCGGTGCTGGGCCGCGGCGTGCCGGGTCAGCGCTTCGGCTACCGCGAGGAGCCGCTGCCCGATGGCGGGGTTGTGCGCGTCTTGGGCGGCGCGGTAGGCGGTCTGATACACCCCGGCCATTCCGTGGCATAGTCCCGCCTCGGTGATCCGGTCGAGCTGCTGGTCGGTCAGGCAGGCGGCCATGGCGTCCTCCGCGGCCATCCGTCGCCGCGGGTCACCGGTGGCGATGCCCGCGAGTTGCAGGGCGCGGGCGATCCCGACCGCGCCGTAGCACCAGGACGGCCAGCCAGGGCTGGTGCAGGCCAGTCGGCCGGTACGCAGTTCCTCACAGGTGACCCACTGCGGCCACCACGGCCCGACGGATGAGTCCTGCTGCCAGCGGTCGAACCATGCGCACAGGTCTTCGATCGCCTCGTGCTGGGCGTCGATCAGGCAGCCACGTGAGGCGGCCAGAGCGAGCAGGGCGAGCAGTCCCGCCGCGCCGTGCGCGATCCCGAAATTGGCGTGCCCGCCGGGGGTCGGCAGGATCGGGTCCGGGTCGTGCGCCACCCACCATCCGGGCAAGTCAATCCCGTCGTCATGACGCGGGCGGGTCAGGCAGATCAGGTAGCGCAGGATGTCGGCGAGCGTGTCGCTGCCGGGCATGCGGTGCAGCAGCAGGGCGCCGATGCCTGTCAGTCCGTAGAACAGGTCATATTCGCCGAAAGTGGCGCTCTCACCGCGCTCCATCCGGGCCGTCGCCAAGGCCACTCGCCGACGGGCGAGCCGTAGCACGGATGCGTCCAGGGCTGTGGCGGCCGAGCGGTAGCGGGAACATCCGCCCGAGCTGGCGGCGTGCAGCATGAAACCTATGGCCGGTGCCCCGTAGTACAGCCCGGCGTGCGCGCCGGCGTCGATCGGCCCGGCCACCGCCTGCCGGACGTGCGCGTGCGCGATCACCCAGTCCGTCGAGCCGGTCAGGGCTTTCTCGATGTGGAGGAGCGCGGTCCCGGCCGTACCCGTGGCCAGGGACTGGCGGGTGGCGTCCTCAATGGTGAGCGTCGCCGTGCTGGTGCTCACAGGGCGCCTGCCAGAGCCAGGCGGCGTAGCGCCGTCGCGCGGGCGAGGCGGCCGGTCGTCTTCTCGAAGGCCGGGTCGACGCCGAGGGCCCGTACGTGGTGCTCGTGCAGCAGAGCGGGCAGCACCGTGACGGGGTCACGCTGCTCGGCGAGTGCTCGGTGGTAGGCGGCCAGGGCGATATCCCGGGCTTGCCATGCGGCGGCCACCGCCTCGCCGCCCGGCAGGGAGCGCAGCGCGTGGAAGTCACCGGCGGGGTCGGCCAGGTGGAGCGCGTGGTCACGAAGGGTGCGATCCAGCGTCCCGGTCTCCTGTTTCAGGCACCCGAGCAGCGCCCGGCATCCGGACTCCGCGCTCGGGGCGAACGATGCGGCCAGTTGCGTCATCGACACGGCGGCCAGGGCCTGGGCGGGAAGCCCGGTGGACTCGGCCATCGTGAGCTGTGCGATGGCCGCTTTGGTGTCGGCGGCGAACACCTGCTCGACCAGCATCAGCGCCGGGCCCTCGCCGTACCGGGCGGAATGCTCCGGGTAGGAAGCCAAGCTGATCTGCGCGGGCAGACCGCAGACTTGGAGTCTGGCGGCGAAGGCTGCCAGGCGTGCCGCGACGGGCCCGTACTGTTCCACAGCGGTAAGGCGCAGGAATACGGCGAGGTGCTGATCGGCTTCGAGCCGGATCAGGTCGCGATGCCGTCGTATCCACCAGCGCTCGACCATGCCGGCGAGGTCGCCGACGAAAGTGGGCAGGTGGCGGGTCAGGATCTCGTCGAACCGCGCGGGGTTGCCGACCAGCTGTGCGTACATCATGGCCGAACCGCCCGGTCGAAGGACATCGCCCGGTGGTGCGGTCACCGGGAGCCGGCGCGACGGCGGAGTGATCGCGGTCATCGGGATCAGCAGCTCGGCCGGGCGGCCGATCCACCCCTGGCCCTCCGGCACGCCGTCTTCGTGCAGTTCGATCCGTCCGCCTCGCTCCAGCCGCGTCCGCAGCAGGGTACGGTCCAGTTGCTGGTCCAGGTCGAGCGGCAGGCGCAGCTCCCCCTCACACAGCACGACCCGCGCTGGCACCCGCCACCGCTGCCGCCAGGACCCCAGCCCCGCATCCCACTCAGCGCTGCCTGCGGTGCTCGGGAGGTCATCCAGGGTGAGGATCCAGCGGGCAGGGGCCAGCACCGTACGGCGGTAACGGATGCGCGGGATGTACGGCAAGGTACGGGCGGCCCCGAGATCAAAGGGTCCGAAGACCGCGCTGCGCGCGTCGGCGACCTCGGCGAGGAACCGTGCCAGCGGCGGGCTCTGGATGGACGTGTCCAACGCGTGCGGGATCCGAGGAATCACCCTCCGGCCGGTGGAGCGCTGAACCAGATACATCTGCTCGGCGTCGGCGGTGACCGCCAGGTCATCCACGCTGATCACACTGGTGCCAGGATGTTCAGACCCCGCAGCAGGGTGCTCCGACAGGGACAGCACGTCGGGGACGAGCCGCGGGACGCGTACCACATTCTCGTTGTGCGGGCGGCGAGGCGGAAACGACAGCTGCACCACCACGGCGTCCTCGCCGCCGTCTTCGGCGCCGTCATGGCCGGCAGTGGTGTAGGTCGCGGCCAGCCGGGCGCGGTCGGTGTCGCCGAGCAGGTAGGCGAAACGGCCGGCCATGCTGGTGTGCGCGCGGGGCGTGGCGGTGACCCGCAGCTCGAACTCGCCGCGGTCGATCGCCTCGATTGAGCTGGCGTGCAGCGTGACGCCGAGCTCGACGCGCTGCGGCGGCACGATGTCGGCGTGCTCGCCCACGGTCAGCGCCTGGATGTCGGCCTCGGTCAGCTCGATCTCCTCCGCCCGGTCCAAAACGGCCTTCTGGATCAGCGCCAGCAGGGCGGCGTCGCGCTGGGTCAGCATCCGCCAGGCGGGCCGGGCGCGCGGCGCACCGAGATAGCCGCCGGGGTAGCCGAGCCCGGAGTCGGCGACCAGTTCCCGGACTGGCACCAGGGTGCCGGTGCCGCACCGGGCGCGGAACCGCTGGTGGTAGTCCATCCAGGCCACGGAACCGAAAGGTTGCGTGGTCAGGCGCAGCAGCACGCCGGCGGCAAGCGCGGTCTCCTGGAGCACCCGCTCGGGAATGTCGATCCGGCCGTCAAGCCGTACGTCGGTGGCCAGCACGTGCCCGGTCCCGGGGGCGAGTGCGGTCATCCGCGCGGCCACCGAGGTACGGATCGCCGCGGCCTGCCGTGGGTCGGCCTCGCTGTTGTGGCGGGCGAGTTGCTCGCCGATCTCCTCAAGGCGGCGCAACAGCGTCGCGATCTCGGGTATCCGGTGTCCGTCCGCCGCGTGGAGCGCGCCGATCAGGTGGGTCAGCCCGTCGACAGCCGTCATAGGCGGACGCAGGCTGGTGATCAAGATGCCCTGGTCGACCAGAGCGTGCAGCAGAGTGTGGATCGTCTCCGGCGCGGCGGCAGGGAAACGGGCGCTCAACTGGGCGGCCAGCACCCCGAACCGGATCGGCGACGCGGCAGCGGCCAGCGCGAACCGCACCGGCCGGCTGTGCCGTACCGAGATCTCCCGCAGAGGCCCGGGAGCCCGGCCCCCCAGCGCTGGCCGGGCGGCCACGATGAAGCGCCCGTCCCGCACGACCCCCGCGTTGTCGGCCACCACCATCAGCCGGGGGCGCAGCTCCGGGTGCCGTTCAAGCTGATCGATCAGCATCGTGAGCCATTCGGCATCCGCGCGCACCAGCGCGCGATGCCCGGTGCCGATCTTCGCCATGGCGGGCCCGACACCGGCCGTGGTCACCCCGGCGAACAGCCCGAACGGGGTGGCGCGCCGCTGCCAGCGCAGCAGGTAGGAGGCCATCGACACGACCACGCGGCGCAACTGACCCGTGGCAGGCAGGCTGGTGGCGGGCAGGTCGGTGTCAGCGGGGCCGAGGATGTCGTCGATGCGCGCCGCGAGGACGGGGCTGGCCATGGCCAGCGCCTCCCGGACATCATCACGGGACCATGCCTTCGCAAGCCAGGCCCGGCCTTCGCGCTCGATCGCGGCCGGATCGGACGGGTCAAGGTGCGCTGGCACGTCCAGGTCGCCCGGGTCGGTCGTCGCACGTACCATCACCAGGCCGGTGTGCCGATAGCGCGGGGGAATGCTCACGTGATCCGCCTCCTCGGGGTGAGGGGACCGTGCCGCCGGCGTCCACGGCAGGGCACGGACGCCGGCGGCACGGGATTGGGCCGACTCGTTCAGGCCGGCTGGTTCAGGCCGGGTCGTTGGAACTGGTGGCGCACGCGCTGGTGCTACAGCTGTTGCCACACCCGTCACTGGTGTCGCACATCATGATCACGAGTGGGGTGGTGGCCTCCACCACGCGCATGTCCAGCTCGAACTCCTCATCCGCCGTGACGTCCCCCACGTTCAGGGTCTCGGGGGCGTCGAGGGTCAGCGATGGAGCCATCGGATCACTCTCCTTTGTTCGGGTGGGTGTGAGGGTGGTGCACCTGGCCCGCGCAGGCCGCGTGGCGCTTAGCCCAGCGCGGGCCAGGAGGTTGTGGCCAGGCCGTGGGTCTTGGGGAAGACCGCCGTGCCTGGGGGAAGGTGGGTGTGGTCGCTGCCGGACGGCCAGAAGGCGAACGTTGGGGCCGGGCCGCCGCGGGCTTGGCGGTCCCACGCCTGGATCTGCTCGACCATCGCGGTCGCGGCCTCGATACCGTGCGTCCCGTAGGCGCGCGCTCCGAACTCCACGCCCGCGCCCTCCAGTGCCGGGCGCACGGCCAGGTAGGCGAAGGAGTCACCACGCACGACCCCGAACGGGAACCAGGTGCCGCGCTCGTCGGCCAGGTCGGTCCCCTCGTCCACGGCCAGCTTGCAAAAACCCGGCAGGAAGCTGGCGAACCACAGGTGCAGGTCGGCGAACGACACCCCGCTTTTGATCGTGACGCCGGACCACGCCTCGGTCCGCCCGGTCGCCAGCACCCCGTCCAGCAGGCTCGGATCCTCCGGCGCCCCGTCATCGAACCGCAGCTTGACGGCCCGGCCGTGGGCGTCGGGCAGCAGGAAGACCCGCTCAGCATGCTCGCCCTCGCCCTGCATCGCGACGAACCCGCACACCTCCGCGGAGGTGCTCACCAGGTGGTCCGCCTCGCGGCGGAAGGCGATCGAACGGCTTATGCCGTTCATCCGCAGCGGCACGACGAGGGTCCCGCTGTCGTCCAACTGTTGCAGCCAAGCCGGTGGGATGTCCCATGCCCCGACCGTCACGATGATCGCGTCGAACGGCCCGGCCTCGGGCACCCCCTGCTCGGCGTCGCCCAGCACGACCATGACCGCGTCCCCGTACCCTGTCGACTCCAGCAGAGCGCGGGCCCGCTCCGTCACCTCCGGGTCGATGTCCACGCTGACCACGCGGCCGGTCGGGCCGACAACCTCGGCCAGCAGCGCCGCGTTGTAGCCGCCAGATCCGATCTCCAGCACGCTCATACCCAGGCCGAGCCGCGCCTGCTCAATCATCCGGGCCTGGATAAACGGCGCGCTGACCGAGGAGATGATCACACCGTGCTCGTCGGTCTTGGTCGCCACCGAATCATCCGCGTTGTAGGCCACCTCCAACGACGTGCCCGCCGGGACGAACAGATGCCGCGGCACCGTGCGGAAGGCCCGCTCCACGACCTCAGAGGTGATCATGCCGTCGGCGCGAAGCTTGTCCGTGAGGGCGTTACGGATCTCCACCGCCCGCTCGGAGTCTTCGGACATGTCTACCGTCTCGGTCATGCGCCGCTCCCTGTCTGTTATCTGCCGGTTATTGCTGAACTGACGGATTTCCCGGTCAGCTTTTCGGCCGCCACCGGTTATGCCCGGCAACGCGGGCGGACCGATGTCGCGATGGAGTCCCGCACAGCTCAGCCCCTCGCCTTTCAACCGGCTTCGTAGGTGGACGCCTCCAGAGAACCGCAATCGAAGCGCGCTGGGTATGAGATCAAGGCTTGCGAGGTGGTCAAAGTGATCAAAGATCGCCAGCGGTTACGTCCGGCCACTCAGGCAGGGAAATAGCTTCTGGCTATTCGCCTGGAGACCGCCGATGCTGGCGACTACGGTGACCTGCACGAAGCGATGACCGGCCCAGCCGCAGAGCGGGTCGGGCAAATCGGGTCAAAGTTGCCAAAACTACTTGGCACGCGGAGGCGCATCATGGCACGCGAACGAAATGAACAGCTCGCCGCGCTCCTGCACGAGGCGGGCTGGTCACGGGCGCAGGCGGCGAGCGCGTTCAACCGCATCGCCCAGGAGAACAACCTGCTCGACTATGCGCATATTGGTCGATCCCATGTCAGCATGTGGGTCGCGGGGACAAAACCGTCCGGCGCGGCACCCGTAATCTTGTCCCAGGCGCTGTCCCGTCGCCTGAGGCGTGCCGTCACGCCAGAGGAACTCGGGTTCACAGTGCCCCACGCCCCGGCAGAGGAGGCGCTGGAGTGGCACACCGACCCATTGACCACGCTGACCGACCTGGGGAGAACAGACGTGGACGCGGACCGCAGAAGCCTGCTGAGTGGCGTGGTGTACTCAGTTGCCGCCCTCGCACTCCCCGGCCAAGCCTGGTGGGAGACCGTGGCCGGGCAACCGTCCGTGCCGGCCAAGCCCCAGCGCGTCGGACGCGGTGACGTGGTAGCCGTCCAGGAGCTCACCGCTGCCTTCTCCCGGATCGACCAGCGGCGCGGCGGCGGCCACGGCAGAAAGGCGCTGGTGCAGTACCTGCAGTCGGACGTCGCCGCCTTCCTGCAGGGGACGTTCCCGAACGAGCAGGTACGGCGCGACATGTTCTCCGCCGCCGGGGAGCTGGCTTACCTGTCGGGGTGGATGGGGTTCGACAACGGCGAGCACGCCTTGGCCCAGCGGTACCTCATCCTGGCCCTGAAGTTGGCCGCACGCGCCGGAAACCCGCCGCTGGCCGGTCACATCCTGCGTGCCATGGCGCATCAGGCCATCGACCTCGGGTTCTTCCCCCAGGGGCTTGAACTGTCCACCGCTTCCATGCAGGGCCAGCGCTACGCCTCGGCAACCCCGCGCGAGCGGGCGCTGCTCGGCGTCGTCCACGCCCGCGCCCTGGCCGCCAACGGCGACAAGCAGTCCGCAGCCAAGGCCCTGCTCAAGGCCGAAGACGACCTCGCATCGGCTAGCGAGGGCATCGAGGAACCGCAGCGCACGTTCTTCTTCGGCGAAGCCTCCCTCGCCCACGAGACCGCGTGCACGTTGCGGGACTGCGGCGACCACAGGGGAGCCATCAGCCAGTTCAGGCGCAGCGTACGGACCCGGGGAGAGGCCTTCCGGCGCACGCACGTAGTAACGCTCGGATACCTGGGCGCCACGCAGATCGCGAACGGCGGGGTGGAAGAGGCCTGCGCCACCTGGAGCACCGCCCTGGACGCGCTGGAGGAGGGCATCTCCTCCGGACGGGGCCGGCAAGCGGCTCTCGACATGCGCACCCTGCTCTCCCCCTACCGGCGCCGCAAGATCCCAGCCGTCACCGAGCTGGACGCCCGGGCCGCCACCTACCTGGCCCGCGTACATTGATCACCTCAACGGCGAAGAGACGAGGACGACCATGACTCAATCTCTGACGATCAAGCCCATCGGCGTCGTGGTCGGCGGACGCGCCGATCCCACCGACGACCACTGGAGCGGCACGGCGATCATCCGCCTGAACTCCGACTTCCCTCCCGAGGTCGTCCAGGGCCTTGAGGAGTTCTCCCACCTGCTGGTCGTGTGGCACTTCCACAAGGCCTCCCCCGACGACGTCGCCCTGCACGCCCGAAGCCCCCGCAACAACCCCAAGTGGCCGGCCACCGGCACCTTCGTCCACCGCAACCACCGCCGCCCGAACCAACTCGCCCAGTCCTTCCCCCGGCTGTTGAAGGTCGACGGCCTGGA
Source organism: Sphaerimonospora mesophila (assembly GCF_001417795.1). Classification (NCBI taxonomy): domain Bacteria; kingdom Bacillati; phylum Actinomycetota; class Actinomycetes; order Streptosporangiales; family Streptosporangiaceae; genus Sphaerimonospora; species Sphaerimonospora mesophila. Next base: position 21,515 of record NZ_BCBX01000066.1, read on the forward strand.
CCTCCACGTGACCGACCTGGACGCCATCGACGGCAGCCCCGTCTACGACCTCGCGCCGTACTTCAAGGAAATGGGCCCCCGCGGCGAAGTACGCCAGCCCGACTGGCCCGGCGAGATGCTCAAGGACTACTGGGCCGACCCGCAGGCCTGAGAGAGGCCGTTTTGAGAGTATTCGTCTACCCGAGTCCATTCGTGCTGCTTGGCAACCCCGAAGGTCGGAGCAGCCTTTCCGGCGACTGACGGGCCCTGTCTCGATCACGCCGTGGACGGAGTGTGGGTACCTGCCGTGTGTCTCCTCTGCGTGGCACGCGCGCACCGACCGGGCCCAACCTGTAAGGACCGAACCCTTTCGTACGCCACGCGCTTTCGAAGGAGCTGACCGTGTCAGTGCTCGTCGCTCGCATCCGGACAGTCGGACACGGAGAGTTTCGCTCTCGGGCTGGTGTGGAGGCGCCCCGTGGCGATCAGTGACTCGGACATCTCGATCGTGCTTTCCGCCTACCTCGAGCACTACCCCGACGAGGCCGCGCTGCTGTCCGAGCCGGCGCGGCTGCTGTCACAGGGAAGGGATTTCGCCTCGCGGCGGAATTTCCCGATGCACGTGACCGCCAGTGCGCTGCTGGTTCGCGACGCCGCCGAGATCCTGCTTGTCGAACACCGCGCGTACGGAATCACATTGCAGCCCGGAGGTCACCTCGAGCCAACCGACACCACCCTGATCGACGCGGCGGTGCGCGAACTGGCGGAGGAGACCGGTGTTGACCCCGGCAAGGTCTTCCCAGCGTCGCAGACCCCCGTCTACATCGAGTACGGCAGGGTCCCGACACGACCGGAGAAGGACGAACCGGATCACTACCACCTCGATATCGGGTACTCCTTCGAGACAGCACATGCGGACGTGGGACGCATCCAGGAGTCCGAGGTGACTGGTGCTGGCTGGTACCCCCTCGCCGTGGCCGAGCGCCTTGTCGGGCACCGCATCGCGCGAGCGGCCAGCGCACCGGCCCGGATCGATTGACCGGGCACCATTGAACGCTACCGGTCGGCAGCAGCACCGGATCACGGTGCGCACCGGCCGAGGACCCGCGGTCGTTGTTCACCTCCTTGTCGAACCGAATGCGGGGCGCCATCGACGGTCGCAGTTCAGCTCGGCCAGTCCTTCCCCGCCTGCGATGCTGACGCGGATGACATCACCATGAGCACACGAGGAGCCGCGATGATCGTTTTTCTCAACGGACCCTTCGGCGGAGGCAAGACCTCCGTCGCCGACGAACTCCTACCGCGAATCCCGGGCAGCACGCTCTTCGACCCGGAAGAAGTCGGTTTCATGCTCCGGACGATCCTGCCCGGGCGAGAGAAGGACTTCCAGGACCTCCCGCCCTGGCGGCCCCTGGTCGCCGCGACGGCCGCCGAGATCCTCGCCTACACCGGCGGCACGCTCATCGCCCCCATGAGCCTGCTCCGGAGGGACTACGCTCACGAGATCTTCTCCGCGCTCGACAAACGCGGCATCGCCGTCTGCCACATCGTCCTGCACGCCGACACCGCCACCGTGCGCGACCGCATCACAGGCCATTTGATGTTCCCGGACGACCCCGTTCGATCACAGCGGGTAATCGACTTCCGGCTGGAGAACCTGCCCCGCTACGACGAGGCCTACGTCCAATGGCTTACCGAGGAAGCGCACATCATCGACACCACCACGCTCACCCCGGCCCAGGCCGCCGATCTCGCAGTACAGATCATCGGTGACGCATCCGGCCATGAACCTCGCTGACGGGCCGGGCCGCGCGGTAATGAGCAGCCGTCATCTCCTGGGATCCGGCCGCCTTTCCACGGAGGGAGGCAGCCGACGTGTCTACCTACCGGTCATCCTCCCTGGCCTCTACTCTCACCCGAATGGAGACCGCCGTGACCCCGGCCACCGGCCCCGCCGAGCTGCGTGAAGCGCTCGTGACCCGCCTCATCGACAGCGGCCACTTGCGCACCCCCGAAGCCATCGCCGCCTTCCGGAACACCGAACGCCACCGGTTCCTGCCCGGCATCGACCTTCAGACCGCGTACGCCGACGACGCCGTGCCCATCAAGCACGACGAGACAGGCGAGATGATCTCCTGCATCTCCGCACCCTCGATCATCGCCACCCAGCTGGAGCAACTGGGCGCCGAGCCCGGCCACACGATCCTGGAAGCCGGAGCCGCCACCGGCTACAACGCCCGCCTGCTCGGCCGGCTCGTGGCCCCCGGCGGCCACGTGTGGACCGTGGATGTCGACCAGGACCTCGTCGAGGGCGCCCGAAAGAACCTCGCGCAGGCCGGGGCGTCGAACGTGACCGTCGTGCTGGCCGATGGCGCCGCCGGCCTTCCCGACCACGCGCCCTTCGACCGCATCCAGTTCACCGTCGGCACCGGCGACATCCCGGCGAGGATCCTCGACCAGCTCGCCCCTGGCGGACGGCTGGTCATCCCGATGCGGATCCGCGGCAGCATCTCGCGATCCTTCGCCTTCGAACGCGACGGCGACACCTGGAAGGCCGTCTCGTGCGAGATGGCGACGTTCGTGCCCCTACGCAAAGGCGTCGGCGACGACATCTACACCCTCGTGCCCCTCGCCGGGGAGGGAAACGTACGCCTGGAAACCTTCAGCGAGCAGGACGTCGACCGCGAGGCGATGCGCACCGTCCTGGACCAGCCGCAGGCCAAGATCTACTCCGGCGTGAAGTTCCGCCAGGGAGACCCCTGGCAGTGGCTGTACCTCTACCTGGCCTGCGTGCTACCCAACGGACTGTCCCGCATGCCCGGGTCCCGCCCCGGCTTCACCCCGCACTTCGGGTGGGGCTCCATGGCCGCGCTCGACGGCGCCACCCTGGCCTATCTGACCGTCCGCGAAGGTGAGGACGAGCAGGGCAGGTTCTGGGAGATCGGCGTCATCGGCCACGGCCGGCGCGCCGCCGAACTCGCCGACCAGGTCGCCACCGAGATCGGCGAATGGGACCGCGGCTGGGGCAACACCGCCCCACAACCCGGATTCCGCATGGCCGTCGGCGACGCCCGCGACCAACTGACGGCCACCGAACCGCGTTTCGTCATCGACAAGACCTACAGCCGTCTGGTCGTCGACTGGCCGCGCAGGAGCTGAGCCGATGATCCCCGCGATAGCCGCGTGTCTGTGATCTGTAGTTGGCGGCTGTGAACGATAGATGGCGGAGTTGATCTCGGCTTGAAATGCTCCGTCACCGCCTAATACTCCAGTGACACTTCGCGATCTTCGCGGTTGGGGTGGCATGAGAACGGCCATCACGTGATCATTCGGAGTTTGTGAAGACATCTGAAGATCGCGTGATGGCCGTGGCCGACAGCGTAGACCCTGACCGCTGGATCGTCACCCTCAACGAGCTGATGACACGGATCGCGCACCGGTTCGGCCGAGTAGAGCCACGTCGCGCCGCGAATGCCTACGTCCGGGGCCTGCTGTCGGACGTCGAGCGGAAGAACTGCTGGAACCTGGCCGAGCACGCCGGGCTGAGCGGCCCGCAGACCATGCAACGCCTGCTGCGCAGCGCACGCTGGGACGCCGAAGCCGTACGCGACGATGTGCGCGGCTACGTGAGCGAACACCTCGGCGGCAACGGTGTCCTGATCGTCGACGAGACCGGCTTCCTCAAGAAGGGCTGCCGATCGGCCGGGGTACAACGCCAGTACACCGGTACGGCCGGCCGGATCGAAAACAGTCAGGTCGGCGTGTTCTTGGCCTATGCCACCCCACGCGGGCGGGCATTGATCGATCGCCGTCTTTACCTGCCCGAGCGCTCCTGGCTGGCCGACCAGGGCCGCTGCCGTTCGGCGGGTGTCCCGGACGAGATCGCCTTTGCCACCAAACCCGCCCTGGCCGCGCAGATGATCGCCGCGGCGTTGGACGCCGGGATCGACGCGCCCTGGGTGACCGGTGATGAGGTCTACGGCCAAGACCCGCGCCTGCGTGCACTGCTGGAAGCGCGGCAGACCGGGTATGTGCTCGTGATCGCGGGCACGGCCCGGGTCCGGTGCGAGGGCGTCGACTGGCAGGCCGCCCAGATCGCCGCGC
>NZ_BCBX01000067.1:0-23561 GCF_001417795.1 Sphaerimonospora mesophila
GGAGTACGACGGGTAACCGCGGCAGAAATTCAAGGTCAGCCGACCCAGAGGATGTCGATGATCCGTAAGGACAGGGTCTCCTCATCGAGGATGAATGTGATCATCCCCTGACTGTTGTCTCCGAAGAAAGCCTGTCTCACCACGGACTGGCCGGGACGCTCCGCGACAGCGTCCCACGGATCACGGAGGAGTTCGATGAGGCGCTCCAGCAGCGGGCGTCCCGGACCTCCTCGGGAAGACCGTTCAGCTCGTAAAGTGCGCGCCCGTGAAACCCGTCGAACTTGTAGCTCACACCCGGCCTTCCCACTCCGGCGGGGTGTAGCGAGTGAACATCTCGGCTCGCTGCTGGAGCGCGTCCTGGACGGCCTCCTCGTAACCCGGGCGGGAGTAGGCGATCGCCCGTAGGCGCCACTGACGCAACAGCATCTGCACTTGCTTGAAGCGGGCCAAGTCGTGGGCGGCTTCCAGAGCCTCCTCGTACTCCGCCCGGAACCGGGCACGATGCGACGGTGGAAGCGCCTCGAAGATCGCGGCAGGATCCTCACCGGGATCACGCGGTCCGGAGGACTCCAGAGGCTGAGCGGTCATACCGACCAATCTAGCTTCCGTATGTGGAAAGCCTTGCCGGCGTCGCTGCGAACGCCCGGCGGGATGCATGCGACCTGTACACGGTCGATCACCATTATCAGAAGAGAGCGACCACCGTGGAGCTCACCTGTTCCGTCACGCCGGGATGCGAGCGTGTCGGTCGCGCGCCGTACGGCTCGCGCCGGCGCGACGGGCTCGGTCACCGGTTCAGCCAGGGGCGTGTGAGCATGGGCTCAGGTGTGACGTCGAGCGCGACCGGTTGAATATGAGCCTTCGCCTGTCAGAGCGGCGAGGCGGCCAGGTCGGGGAGCGCCGCACGAGCGCGGTCGAGTCAGACAGGCGGCCGGGATGGCCTCGGTGATGACGTCGGCCACTCGGTGAGCCGGATTATCGGGATGTGGGACCGGCTGACTTGACGGATGCGCTGGCGGAATCAGGCCGTCCAACCGGGTCGGTGTCAGGCAACCGGCAAGCCCCTTTACAAAGTAAGTAAGCGACGGGGAGAGACGGTACCCAGACTCGGATCGAGCCTTCTCCTTCCATGCTCGCCGACGGACGAATCGGCCATGAATCTCGGTTCTGAGGCCACTCAAGCGAAGATCGTATAATGACTCTTCGCTAGATCACCTCAACGCACGCCGGAGAGCATATTCGCAGGTAGAGACCGATAGATAGATCGATAGGTAATCAATAGACAATTAGATAAGTAAATAAATTGGAGAATAGATGGGATATAAGATTGGCTTATGATAGTAATTTAGATACGCAAACCAGTAGTTATATACATCGTAAATTACAATGCTTAGAAGATGGGAAATAAATAGTAATTACGACAGGATTTCAGCTTGACCGATAGGTGGACCGATAGCTTGTCCGTCAGAGCGCCAGGGAGTGAGTGGGCAAGGACCAGCACAGGATTACCCGCGAGGATAGGTACAGGCGGAGCGGCAAGGTCACGGGAGCAGGGCGGGCCGGGGTCCCCTGCCCGCAATGGCAGATGTGTGCTCAGTAGCAGAACCCGGGGATATGACGCGGAACCAGGGACACGCCGGAGACTCAAACCGCTCCGGTGCTTGAACGCCCCATCGCGCCTCTGCTACCACGGATGCGGACTACAACCAGAGATAAAGGAAACCGATATGGGCAGCCCCGTTGGATGGGTTGAGGACGAGGCGGCGCGAGCCGAAGCACTGAAGCGCGTTATCGCGGTCGTCAACGAGAAGGGAGGGGTGGGTAAGACCTCCATCACGGGCAACCTCGCGGGACAGGCGGCATCGGCGGGTTACCGCGTACTGGTGGTGGACCTCAACCGACAGGCCAATCTGGCGCAGGACCTCGGGTACCGGCACAAGCCCGAGGTCGATGACGAAGGGGCGGGACTGCTGACGGCCATCATGACGGGGCAGCCCATGACCCCGGTGAAGGGCATTCGCGAGAACCTGGATGTGATTCCCGGCGGGACCCAGCTGGAGAACCTCACCGGGGTCATGCTGACGCGCATCCAGAACCACGGGGAGACGGCGTTCCTGTCGCTCGCCAAGGTGCTCGCGCAGACGGCCACCGAATACGACCTGGTGATCATCGACTGCCCGCCCGAGAACACGATCCTGGACGACCTCGCGCTGGGGGCGGCCCGATGGGTCCTCATCCCGACCAAGAGCGACGACGGCGGCGTCGAGGGCATGCGGCTGGTGGCCCAGCGCTTCGTGAAAGCCCGAAAGATCAACCCGTCGATCGGGCTCCTCGGCGTGGTGCTGTTCGCCACCGGCACCACCTCCACCCAGATCCACGCGCAGGTCCGCGAGAAGGTCGCGGCGGCGTTCGGCGGGCAGTCCCCGATGTTCCAGACGCTCATCCGCCACTCGGAGCGGGTCGCGGTCGACTCGCGCAAGGGGCGCCTGGCCCACGAGCTGGAGCAGGCCGCCAAGGACCAGCCGCAGTGGTGGCAGGCCCTGCGTGAAGGCAAGCGGATCGAACGGATCTCGCCCACCGCGGCCAGTGTCTCCTCCGACTACCAGGCGCTCGCGGTCGAGGTTCTCAGCGTCCTGGCCGCGGCCGAGCAGGAGGCCGCCGTATGAGCGACGACCTGTCCTCGATCTTCGGAACGCCCGCGACCGCCCTCGGGGGCATCCTCTCCAGGAAGTCTCCGTCGCCGGCGCGTCAAGACCAGCCGGAGGCGGGAGCCGTACGGACCCGACCCGAAGAGGCGCCTCCCGTCGAGCAACCCGCAGCGCCTGCGGAAACGGGTGAGAACGACGCTCCTGCCGTACGTGAGGAGCCCGAAGCGAAGCCGGAGCCGGCGAGCACGTCCACCGTGCCGAAGCGGACCCAGGAGGATCACGGGAGCCCCACTCGCACGGCTCCCCCGGCCAAGGAACGTGCCCGCACCGCGCCCGCCGGGGCTGATCGTTCTCATGTCACGCCGGCCAAGCCCAGGCGGCCCGCGGCATCCCGTACGGCTCCCGCCGCCCCCGCCGTCCGGGAGCCGCGCGCCGTACGGCCGACGGCCACGCCGACGCCTCGCGCGCAGCCCGCACGGACCTCCGTGCCGGTCGAAGACCTCGACGTGGAGGTCACCTCCCAGTTGTCGGTCTATGTGCTTCCTGAGGCCGTACAGGCGATCCGCCGGGAACGGGAGAGCACCGGCCGTCTCAACGCCGAGATCGCCTTCGACGCGATCGACTCCACCCAGGACGTCCTGCAGCATCTGGTCGAAGCGCGGCAGGTGGCCCCCCGCGCCGAGGGAAGCCTGTTCCCCGCCCGCCGGGCCGCCCGCCGCGGCCGCAGGCGGATCAGCGAGCAGCAGGCCCGGACACTGTGGACCATCCAGATCACCCAGGCCGAGTACCAGGTGCTGAGGGATCTCGTGGCCGAGACCGGAGCCGACTCCGTGAGCCAGCTCGTCTCCGCCGCCATCGAGGCCTACCTCCTGGACGACGACTCGACACGCTGACAACCGACACACGTCGCGACGGCGGCCTCGTCGTCAGGGGTCGGCTCGGCATCGGCGGGCGGGGCGTTCGCCGAGGCGCCCGTGAGGCTGGTCTGGTCTGCCGCTGTGCGGGCTGCTGCCGGGAAGGCCACTGGCGGTCCCTGTGCTGCTATGCCAGCTCCTCGTCCCGCGGTATCTGATGAGGCAGACTCGCCAAGCTGCGCATCATGTGCTGTGCGAAGTGCCCGTAAGCCACCACCAGAGCCGCGAAAGCCGTGGTCAGCGCCGCGAGCAGCGGCAGGCGTCCCTCATCGGCCAAAACGAGAGCCTGTGCATCGGCGAAACCGGCGCGGGCCGCAGCCCACCCCGCTACCCCCGCGGTCACCCACCGGCCGCCGATCCTGATCGCTCGGCGAGATCCGGCGGTCGCGGCGGCCGGTACGGCCAGCACGACGAACACGACGATGATCATCGTTGTCCCGGCGATGGAGAAGCCTCCCGCGCTCGTCCCGATGGCCAGCGAAATCGCGCGCATCAGCAGGCGGGCGAGGCATCCCACCATCAGACCTGCCACCAGCGCGGCCGCCAGGACCGCCAGCACCATGCGGACAGGGCGTCGCCCCCGAACGCTCATCCACCCTCCTTGACGTATTCCCGCAGTTATACGGGAAGACCTCAAACTGGGAGAATTCGGAAAGAAATCTGGCGTCTGTTCGTTACCAGATGATGCACGAGTCGTCGCTGCAGCGAGGTTGCAGAGCGGCACCCATCGCCTTGGCGGCCGATCCGACCCCGACGGGTGGCCCCTGTGGACCTCGCAGGTCCGGCCCGGCCGCGAACACGACACCACCTGCGCCAGCCCGTGGACCACGAGGGTGACCGCCGAGACGATATCGCCCCCGGTTACAGGTCTTCGATGTAACCGGGGCGATATCGGGGTCAGCGCCCGGTCGTGCCGTCGATCAGTTCGCGGAGGATGTCCGCATGACCCGCGTGACGGCCGGTCTCCTCGATCATGTGGGTGAGGGCCCAGCGGACGCTGGGAGCGGGGCGTCCCGGCCGCGGTCGAGGGATCGGTGCGTCGAGATCGGTGCACCCTTCGAGCACTTCGTTCGCGAGTTCGACCGCCTCTCGGTAGCGGGCGAGGACATCGGCCACGCTGTCGGCCGGTGCGGCTTGGAACGTCGCCGGCCAGTCGGTGACGTCGTCCCCGAGGAACATCGAGCGTTCGACAGAGGTCAGGTGGTTGAGCAGGCCGAGCAGGTTCGTGCCCGACGGCACCGCGGCTGTCCGCACCTGCGGTTCGGGTACGCCGTCGACCTTCGCGGCGATCGAGGTCCGGAGGTAGTCGAGGATTCCGCGCAGGGTCTCGGTCTCGCTGCCTCCGGTCCGGGGCGGCGGGGTGTCGCCGCGACGGTCGCGGCGCGTGGTGCTGGGCACAGTGATCTTCTTCCTGCGTCGGGAGCGGCGCCGGCCGCCCTGTCATGCGGTGCGGCGGATGAGCAGAACGTGGTCGATGACCTCGGCGGTGCGCCCGCCCGGTCCGGTCGCGATCCGGCGGGGTGCGTCGGCCCGCTCGACCGTCCATGTCGCCGGGTCCAGCTCGAGACCCGCGGCGACCTCCTGCGGGCTCGGGTACCGGACATCGGGATCCTGGTTCCACGACCACGGCGCGGTCGAGCCGTGGTCGACGACCAGCAGGCGCCCTCCCCGGCGCAGTGCGTGCGCGGCGGAGCGCAGGACTGCTGATCTGTCCAGGTCGAAAGGGGTGTGCAGGTAGTGGGCGCAGATCAGGTCGAATCCGCCCTGCGGGAAAGACGTGTGCAGGTCGTGCCGTACGGCGATGACGCGGTCGCCCAGGCCGCATGAACGGGCGAGGGCCGCTAGCCGCTCGACCGCCACGGCCGAGATGTCGGCAGCGGTGACGCGCCACCCCCGGCCGGCGAGCCACAGCGCGTCGCCGCCGTCGCCGCATCCGAGGTCCAGTGCGTCGCCCGGCGGCAGGCTCGCGACCGTCTCGGTGAGGCGGGCATTCGGCTGCGGGGCGGTGGCCGCCGGCCGGCCCGCGTGGACGCCGTCCCAGAACGTGATCGCATCAGTGTGCTCATCAGGACTCCTCTGTGACATGTGCTCAGTCTTGCCAGACACGCCACACTTGGCACGAAATCTTGCAGTTCTGGCAAGATGGCCTGATGGATCACAGGACGGACGACGACGTGCTCGACGCGGTGGGGCCGCGGCTGCGTGCGCTGCGCCGTGACCGTGGCATCACCCTCGCCGACCTGGCGGCGACGACCGGTGTGTCAGAGAGCACCCTGTCCCGGCTGGAGAGCGGGCAGCGCCGGGCGACCCTGGAGTTGCTGCTGCCCCTGGCCCGTACCTACGACGTTCCGCTGGACGACCTGGTCGGTGCCCCGCGCACGGGCGACCCCCGGATACACCTCAAGCCGATCAAGCGGTTCGGGATGACCTTTGTGCCCCTGTCCCGGCGGCCCGGCGGGGTGCACGCGTTCAAGATGATCATCCCTGCCCGGCCGGAACCCCTCGAGCCGACCCCGCAGACGCACGAAGGCTTCGAATGGCTCTATGTGCTCAACGGTCGCCTGCGGCTCGTGCTCGGCGAGCGCGACCTGACGTTGCCGCCCGGTGAAGCAGCCGAGTTCGACACGTCCTTGCCGCACTGGCTGGGCAGCGCCGACGGCGGCGTGGTCGAGCTTCTCATCCTGTTCGGCCTGCAAGGGGTGCGTTCGCATGTACGCACCGACCCTCATCGGTCGTCTCAGGCCGTAAGCCGGCGGTGAACTCAGCGGGAGACTCCGTGTTCGCATCAGCAGCGAGCCTCCCCGCGCGAAAACGGCTGCGATGACGCCTTCCGTCCCCGAACATGTCCCCAGCCGGAGCAGGAGGGCCGGTTTCCCGCGGCACATCGGTGAGCTGCCAAGGCCGCGGTGGACTACGTGGCCGGCGCACCCGGATGAACGGGCTACGCCCCCCGTCCTGAAGGGGGTGCCCGATGAACCCTCCAGGTCGGTGGCACGTCCCTTCGGTATGAAGAGATCGCGTTTGACCGTCATCGCGCTGCTCGCGTCGTTGTGCGCCTGCGGCCAGTCCGGTGCCGATCCGATATTCGCTGTGGCCTCGACCGAGACGATCGTGTTGCCGCGGGCCGATCAGCCCACACCGCATCGGCCCACCCTGGAGCGGCTCAAACGAGAGGCGGCGTCGTCGGGCCGACCCCTGGAGGAGGTCGTCAAACGGTACGCGGCCCGGGTGGCCGCTACCTCGTCCCCCAGGCCGACGGACTTCGACGGTTACGACCCCGCGGTGACCGAACCGGACGTGACGATCGACGGCATTCCCTACGCCGAGCTGGTCGACATCGGGACCATCGCCAAATCGGAGGGCATCTCCTATGAGGAGGCCATCGACCGCTTCGGCGCACAGTCGTCCAACAGCCGGGTGATCGACAAACTCAATGCGGAGTTCCCTGACGAGATCTCCGGCGTCGGATACGTCGACGACCATCGGGGGCTGCGCGTCGGCTTCAAGGGTCCCATCCCGGCTCGCGCGATCGAGCTGGCCAGGACCCTCCCCATGGAGGTCACCCTGATCGGCGGCAAGGAATTCTCCACCGCGGAGCTCCGGCGGGCCCAGGACACGATCGTCTCCTGGCTCCGATCCCGTCCCGAGGTGGCCACGATGACGGCGCACCCGGATGACGAGACCGGCCAGGTCAAGGTCACCGTTCAGCCGAAGGTGATGCCGGACGATACCGAGGAGTTCAAGCGTGGGCTTCGGCTCCCGCGGCTGGACAATCCGCACATCACCGTCGAGGTCACGCTCTCCGCCGAATCGATCGCCGTTCAGCCGCAGTGAGGGCCACCGAAGCCCCCGGCGCGCACAGGCCGGGTTCGAACTCAAGCTTGGTCCCTCACTCCGCTACCCGGCGGCCGGTGGCATGTCCGGGAGCGGAGGGCCGAGTAGGTCCCACCGGTTGCCGGCGATATCCAGGAACACGGCGACCCGCCCGTACGGCTCGGCACGCGGCGAGGTCACGAACTCGACCCCGGCTACCGTCATACGCTCGTAGGCGACGTCGAAGTCCTCCACACGCAGGAAGAACCCGACCCGCCCGGCGACCTGGTTCCCGACCACAGCGGCCTGGCGTTCGTCATCCGCCCGCGCGAGCAGGATGGCGGTTCCACCACCCGGCGGCCGGACGACGACCCATCGCTTCGGACGGCCGTCGTTCGTCAGCGAGGGCGAGTCCTCGACCAGGTCGAAGCCCAGGGCGTCGACGAAGAACTCGATGGCGGGGTCATGGGGTCCCGGTAGCAATGAAGAAATTTCTAACGGATATGCCGCTGACCTGCGGTAATGCAGAAGCTTCGCGAGTTGGATCTCGATTTGCTTACGGTGCGGAAGCTGAACGATGGACGATTAGCGATCGCGGCCCGCCCATAGGTGGGCGAGACGCTCCATCAAGGCCTCCTCCTCCCGAACATGTCCCTAACCCCAAACTAAGCTGATCTGCGCAGGTCAACGGTTTCCGAGAAGATCGTGTTCTTGGGAGCGGAGACGGTCACGACTTTGAGAACACGCACAGCTGAGAGGCAAAACCCCAGCTCGGCACCTCTGTGAACAGGGCTGTGTCGCTAGATGGCCGGCTGGGGCCACCTCCAAGAGAAGGACGCCGGACACCCAGGTCTCGAGCAACCCATCGGTAGCCGTCCAGAACGGCGATCTTCATTCGGACATCGTGCGACTACGATCACCGGGTGACGTTCGCGGGAAATTGGGATCATCTGGAACCGGCTACCAAAGAGGCCTACCAGCGCTTCGACGCCCTCACCGAGCAGGGCCTCGACCCCGGCCCTGGCACCGACTGGCGCCTCTACGGCACCTACGCCCACACCAAGCTCTGGCTCAGCCCGCAGGGCGGCCACGACTACGACGAGCGCGTCCTGCGCCTGGTCCGCACCGTGGCCGCGCGCGCCGTCGACTGGACTCCCGACGACGCCTGGAACCTGGCCGAACGCGCTGGCTACTGGGCCCGCCAAGGCCACACTCGCCACGAGGAGCTCTATCGGATTCCGCTGTCAGCCGCCCATCTGCTCCATCCGCAACAGCGCCGCGACCTGTTCGGCCACCTGACGGACCTCGGAGAGCTCCAGCCGCTCCTGGAGAGCCTGCTCACCGAAGATGGTCCAGACGGTGCGGTCAGAAACGTGATCGGGGAGGCCGACCCCTTCGCCACGATGCTGGCCGAGGAGTACGGCCTCCGCCTGGCCGGAATGCTGCCGCTGCTACGTCACTGGGCCACCGCTGACACACCGGCCCCAGGCGACGGCTGGTTGCCGGTCGTCCGCGACCTGCTCACTCCTGAGGCCATCGCCCTGGTCCACGAGCTGGTCACCCGCCTGGCCGCCTACCGGGGCGGCCCGTTCGTCTGCCATCACGCCGACATCAGCTGGAGCGAGGACCGCTTCCTGAAGGGCCGGACCGTCTCGGCGGCGCGCGACCTGATCTGGACCTGCGAGGTCATTGACGAACCTTGGATCCCGTCGCTGCTCGCCGACGCCGCCGTCACCTGCGGCACCGGCCACGATGGCCCCGGCTCCACCTGCCGCAGCGAGACCGTCGCCAACGGGGCTGTCGGCGTGCTGGCCCGTCGTGGCGGACCCGAGACAGTCACCCCGCTGGCGTTCATTCAGACGCGGGTGCGGGCGGCGTCCGTACAGGAGAATGTCACTCGCGCGCTCGACGCGCTCGCCGACGCGGCCGCGCTGACCCGCGACCAGTTCCTCGACCGCACTCTGCCCGCCGCCGCCACGCCCAGAGAGATCGAGCAGGCGCGCACGGCCGCGCGCCACCGCCTGGAGCAGGCGCTCATCCACCAGCGCGAATGGACCTGGCATGACGTCGGCGAGTACCTCCTCGACCACCCCGTCACTGGCCCCGACGCACGCGCCCTGGTGTGGCGGATCCCCGGCGGCCCCTCTGGCCTGCCAGTCAGAACCGTCGACGGCTGGGAACTGGCCGGGCACCGCCCCGAGGGCCCTGTCGCGTTATGGCACCCGGCCGACGCAAGCGCCGAGGAGGTGAGTGCGTGGCGCGAGAGGGGTCTGACGCAGCCGTTCGAACAAGTCTTCCGCGAGGTGTACGTGGAAGAGCCAGACCGCGTCGCCGGTCACGTCGTGCGCTACAACCTGGCCCGGACGGAGCTGATCCGGCACGGCTGGACCGGCGTGTCGATCGGCTACTGGGAGCATGACTGTCACGAGGGGCAGGGCGAGGTGGTGCGCGACCTTGCGGGCTGGCAGGCCCGCTGGCTCCTGCGCGTCGTCGAGGGCATGTCCGACGAGGGCTGGGACCTGGACGCGCTGTGCGCGACCAACCCAATGACCTTCCACCGCGACGGCCAGAAGGTGCCCGCGGCGTCGGTGCCGCCACTGGTGCGGTCGGAGATCCTCCGAGAGGCCGACCTCACAGTCGCCGCCGCTTCGGCCGGCCCAGACGCCCAGCACCTGGTCGACTACTACGACGGATATTGGCACTAGAAGTTATGCAAGCCGACACGACGGAACGTCGTCCAGCCACCTGGCCGGGCACTTCCAAGGGTGGAACAGGCGTCCTGGGAGTGCCGCGTTCTGTCCAGCCCGCTCGATAAGCTGAGATGACCGTGGCAACCGGGCAAAAGGTAAGGCGTCGTCATGACCGTCCAGCGGCACGAGAGTCCCCATCCGCAAATTGAGCGGACCTTCACCGCCGTGCGCGCGGCCCTGCCCCCGGCCAACGTCGCCGCGTTCGACGCCGAACTCGAAGAGATCACCCACGCGCCCGTCGTCAACCTGGCGGCGCTGGATGACTTCCTGTCCGCGTGGTGGCGCATCGCCACCCGCGCCGCCGCCGATCCGGCCGACTGGCAGCGAATGCACCGAGAGGCCGAGCAACTGCAGTCCGGTGCGCGTACGGCAGGCCCGACACTGGCCGAGGTGCTGGCCCGCCGCGAAGTCCAGCGGTAGGTGTACACCATCCGAATGGGCAGCGACGTTGCCGAAGCCCAAATCGACGACCTGTTCGACGCCGAGATCAGTGTCCTGCTGGAGATCTACGAAGTCCTCCGGCTGACTCCCGGTAACGGCCGCAAGCTCAGCCCAACCGGCAACATGTACGTCTGGGACTACAAGGGCATCTCGGTGACCTACGTCCTGCTCGATCGGCAAGGTGAGGTCGCTGTGCTGCGCGTGGATCGCTTCCCCGTCTGAATCGCGTCACGGCCCACTGGCCCCCAACCTGTGGTCTTGACCTGCGGGGACGCGCCCGCGAAGCGCATTCGAACGGAAAGTCACGGTAAGCCGCTCAACTCTGTTCCACTAACGGGACTTTTCGTTCCGATGCTCGTCATGCCCCGGGAAATCCCAGAGTTCAGGTGAACTGAAGGTTCCTCGGGATGAACCGAAGGGTCTTCAGGCTCTGGGGTGTGGACCCTTGGGTTCGTCTCGACTGGCGGGATCCTGTTCCTCGGCCGTGGTGACGAGGAGGGTGCGGGCGTTCTCGGCGGAAAGTCGAGATTGGACACAACCAAAATTCGCACTCCTCGTAATCGAGTGCACACAATTTTGAAAGAATCGAGAGAGCTTGCCTCCACATTGATAGCTCCCCACGCCGACCGAAAATTGTGTTCATTCGATTACGATGAGTGGTTCATCTCCGGTTACGTTCAGTGCCCCATCTCCGCGAATTCCCAAGGTCAACTCACTGCAGTCCGGATATGACATCACCACCCACAAGCATCCCTGACCACTAATCGTGAACGTCCGACTACAACATCCAGTCAGGCGTGAAGATCCACATTGATAATAAATTGATTGAATCTTACACGATCACTTGACTTCTGCCAGTAAAGATTGTTTGGTGATCGCGGAGAGATGCAGACCTCGGTGCCGATCACACTCTCCCGCTTAGGGCGACGAAGGGGTCGCCCGCCTGCGTGCTTTATCGGAGTCAACAGGCAGAGAAGGGTTCAGACGCACATGAAATTATCCTATACCCCTCCTATACATCGTCTCCTGAGTTGCACCGTCGCCTTCTTGGTGGCGATCACGACGCTGACCATGTCGAACGACGCCCGTGCGGCAACCGTGTCAGCGCCGCAAGCCGCCCCGGAGCTCTCCGACCTGGCACAGCGGTACCTGCAGTACCGCGCAGACCGTCTCGCGAGCGAGTCGTCGGCGGCACAGGGCATCACCGCGGTGGAGATCGGGGATCGATTCGCAGGCAAACTGGCCTCGGAGATATCAGCGATCGACGCTCGACGGGATCTCCTCCGGAAGGTGAACGGCGGCCACAAGCGGGCCGAAGTAACGATCTCCGGTGTGGAAGAAACCACACTGCATGGTGGCACCATCGAGTTGAAGGCGACCGAGCACGCCAAGCTGCACTTCGCGCGAACCTATCCCGACGCGCCGACATTCGAGGAGTACAGCCTTCGACACCGCTTCGTCTTCGAGCGAAGGGGAAACCGGTGGGTGCTGCAAGAGACCAGTCCAGAACTGGCGGTCGGCGAACTGGCACCCGACACCCAGCCGACTATAGCGGTCGATATGCCCACCACGTCGGCTGTCTCCCCCAACAAGGATGCCTCCGCAACCGATCGACCCACCAACCACAGCACCGCTGCGGCTCCTGACAAGACGAAGGCGACCCGGAACGCGACGCTCGCTGTCTACGACTACACCGCGATGCTGGACTACGCCAACAAGTATTGGAACAACTACAATTCGAATTATCGAACATACGACGGCGTCGGGGGTGACTGCACGAACTTCATCTCACAGATAGTCAAGGCGGGGGGATGGGCTGAAGTAGGCTCCTACCCAGGGGACAGTCGCTCCGACAACGCCAACTGGTACTACGGTAGCCTCACCATTACAACGAGCTACACGTGGCCGGCTGCGGAGAATTGGTACTGGTTCGCCCAGATCGAGTCCAAGCGCACAAGCCATCTGGACAACATCTGGAAGATGCTGACCGCCGACGTGCTGCAGGTCGACTTCTTCAAAACAGGCACCCTCAGTCATTCAATCTTCGTCACGGGCCGGTCGGGGTCCGGTGTGTACGCCGACGAACTGTATCTCACCTACCATTCCAACAACACGCACAACAAGCCGCTCAGCAGCTTCCTCGCGTCGAATTCCGACGCCTGGTACTACGCACACCGGACCTGATTTTCTGACGTAGCCCGTGCCCGGCCATGCAAGCGAAGTGGCCGGGCACGGGCATACATTTTTCGCGTCCAGGGAGATGGTGTGCGGGTGATCAAGTCCTGCGGTTGATGCGGGTGAGATCAATGTGACAAGAAATTTGGATTGGCCCTTCGGGCGCGCTCGCGTGGATGAGAATCAGGTGCGCGTGCTGCTCGCCGACGTCGGTCCGTCTTGGCTCTCTGAGACCGTACAAGAGATTGACGCTGGAGCCCGCACCCGACGCTACATAGCCGAGTGCGCCAGATCAGCCCAAATCGTCTAGTGCCCCACAATGGCTTCCGCTTCACGGCACCGGGGGTTGTGCTTTCGGCCGCGCCTGGACGTACCGGTGCAGCCACGTGACCGGCACTACGAAGAGCAGTGCGACGTGCAACCAGAACAGCCCGTCCAATACCACCTTCAGCCAGTCGACCTTCTTTTCCAGCACGGCGGGGTCGGACCTCGCCGCGTCGATAACGGCCATGTCTTCGGCGACTATGTAACTGTCCAGCCATCCCCAGGGATAGCCCAGGCCACGATGGTAGCCGTACATGCAGCACACGTCCTCGCGTGCCACTAGCAAGCTGAAGAACAGCCCGGCGAGGGTCAGCCCTATCGTGACCAGCCACCCCATCCGACCGATCCGAAGAGCGGCGACAGCCACCAACACCAGCAGCGCACCGCCCACGCAGACCACTAGGCCGAACGCTACATAGTGGCTCTGCCCCCCGGACGCCCCCAGTGCCAAAGCACCGACGACGATGCTCACCGCGCCGAAAAGACCAAGACCCCATAAGCGAGGATGCATGCCGACAACCTAGTGCAGCGCCTCAAAGATTCCTAAGGGGTTCGGTTGATCACTGAGTGTGATCGTCGATCTGGGCGAGATGAATGGTGCACGCGCAGTCGAGTGCTTCGTTGGGCGTGCCAACGGGTTGACCGTTCAGCAGGACCGACTCCTGATAGCTGTCACTGCTCGCCTGATAGATCGCGAACGCCAACCTTTCAGAGGAGCCGAGGTGTTCGATGCGGGCCAGCGGGAAGCCGACATCGTCTTGGTCGTCGTCCCAGTGGCCGGGTCAGATAGCCGTACGAGCCGCGCCAGCGGACGGTGACGGGCCGTGAGCAACATCGGAACGGCCAGTGGCGATAGCGGGCTGAAGCCCGGCGGGTTACCGCCGCTGGCCGTTCCGATGCGGGTGGCTGGGTCAGGGTGTGGGTTCGGCGACGACAGGCGTCCCGGAAACGCTCGAATACGAGACATGCTGATCTTGTTGAAGATCCCCAGGTCGAGCCGTCCCGAAAGCCATCTCGAAACTCGGCCTGCAACGTTGAGTTCCGGGACGGGTTTACGGGACGATTCGCCGGACTTCAGCCCGCTATCGCCACTGGCCGTTCCGTTGTTGCTCACGGCCCGAGAAATCCCAGAGTTCAGGTGAACTGAAGGTTCCTCGGGATGAACCGAAGGGTCTTCAGGCTCTATATGGGGTGTGGACCCTTGGGTTCGTCTCGACTGGCGGGATCCTGTTCCTCGGCCGTGGTGACGAGGAGGGTGCGGGCGTTCTCGGCGTAGCGGATGGCGGTCTTGGGATCGAGGCCGAAGACTGCGGCGAGGTGGAGTGGGTCAGGGCCGTGAGCGAGGGCTTCTTCGAGTTGCCGGTCGAGCAATAGTCAATACCTGTGGATCAAGATTCTTTAGGCGGCTATCGAGGATGAGTCCTCGGAGGGGGTTTCGTCGGGTCGTTCGACGAGCTTGCCGTTGACGAACGTGGCTCCGGCGCGGACCAAGGCGACCAGGTGGGGTGCGTTGACCGCGCGCCAGCGAGCCTGGGCCGACTCGATCAGCTTGAAGGCCATGGCCAGCCCAGCCGCCCGCGATCCGGGGCCTTTGGTGACCTTGGTCCGATGCCGCACAGTGGCGAACGTCGACTCGATCGGGTTCGTTGTGCGCAGATGCACCCAATGCTCGGCGGGGAAGTCGTAGAACGCCAGCAGCTCATCGAGGTCATCGACGATCTTCGCGACCGCCTTGCCGTACTTGGCGCCGTAGGTGCTCTGGAACTCCTTCACCGCGGTCAGGGCGTGGTCCTTGTCCTCGGCGTTCCAGATCTCCGCCAAGGCCTTCTTCGCCGCCGGGTGGGCAGACTTCGGTAGCGACCCGAGCACATTGGCGATCTTGTGGAACCAGCACCGCTGGGCTTTGGTCTGCGGAAACACCTCACCCAGCGCGGCCCAAAACCCCAGTGCACCGTCCCCGACGGCCAGCACCGGGGCGCGCATCCCCCGACGTCTGCACGACACCACCGTCCGCCGCCACTGGGAGAAGGCCCGCAAGGTCAACATCAGCGGCGAGCGCGTCACGCTCGACCCCGACGGCCCCCTCGCCGAGGCCGCCTGGGCCAAGCACCGCGTCGGACGCGCCACCCAGACCCTGCCCAACGGCTACTGCGGCCTGCCTGCGGTGAAGACCTGCCCACACGCGAACGCTTGTCTGACCTGCCCGATGTTCATCACAACCCGGGAGTTCCTGCCCCAACATCGCCAGCAGCGTGAGCACGTCATCCAGATCATCTCCGCCGCCGAGGCCCGCGGCCAGCAGCGGCTTGCCGAGATGAACCAGCAGGTCCTGGGCAACCTCAACCGCATCATCCATGCCCTCGACCAGGACGACGAAGCGGAGGCAGCCGATGCGGGCTGACAACAGCACCCACCTCGCGACCGCCGCCCGGCGACGCCACGAACTTGCCCGCGCGAAGGCCATCAAGACCCTCCGCGAACTCGACACCGCCGGCGCCCCGGTGACTTTCGAGGTCGTCGCCCGAGCCGCCCAGGTCTCACGCTCCTGGCTCTACACCCAGCCGGACATCCGCGCCGAGATCGAACGCCTCCGAACCCTGGTTCGCAGGCCGCTACCGTCCGCCGCTCCGGCTGCCCAACGCGGCAGCGACGCCTCGATCGCTCGCCGTCTGGAGACCGCTCTGATCCGGAACCGTGAACTCACCGCCGACAACCAGCGGCTCCGCGAGCAACTCGCCCACGCCCTCGGCCAACTCCGCGCCGCCGGCCTCCCGGTCCTGGATGGACCCGAGGCAGCCCGAGGACACTCTTCGATCACAATCGGCCCCTGCTGACACAGCGTCAAAACGACCTGCATCGCCTCGTCGAAGACATCGTCCTCAACAAGAGGATGCAGGTCACAGCCTCTGCCCAAGTGATCAGCTCAAGATAACCCGGCTGAGAGCGAAGTCATCGACCCCGAGCACTCGGGGGACCCGCGGTGGCGGTAGCGGCAACCGCATGAGCAGCCGCAGCGCCGTGGACCTCGACATCGCGACGTCCAGCGCATGTGACAGACGCGCGCCCGCCCGGCCCGCGAGCTCTCTGACCACCGCTGCCAGCCGGCCGGTGAGCCTGTTGGTGCGGCGCTGGTAGCGCTCCAGCAGCCCCGGCACCTGTTCACGGAACGTCTGCCGTGGGCACCCCAGTGCCGGGCAGACCAGGCGCCGTACTCTCACCGACACCACCACTGTCCGCCCGTCGACCGGGACGTCCGTGACCGTCCGGCCGCAGAAGCCGTGTACACGGGCGGTCAGCACCCCGCAGACCGGGCACGGAACAGGCTCATCCCGAGTGCGGGCCATGACCCGAATGAGGTCGTTCTCGTCCACCACATCCTCGATGACCAGGTCAGATAGCCCCGAGAACACCACGCCCACCAGATTGTTGATCTTCAGCACGCCTCAGGCTGGCAGGTGGTCACTCAGCGCCACCACCGATTACGGGACAGAGCCCTTTTCCTTCTTGACACTCCCGGATGTCGCTGCCGCAGCAGAGACTGGGTCGCGGTGGAGACGCGGGAGTAGACGATCTGCACCGGGCTCTCCTCTGGACGGGTGGAGCTCGATCCTCCCGTCGGGAAATCCTGTCGTCAATTTCGGTGCGGAACCGATCGCTTGACGTCACGGTTCGTCGCTCGATGCCCGGTTTCCGAGGGGGTCCGCAGGGCTCGATCAGATGGTGTCGTCAAACCTTCTAATACCGACACCAGCGGCCGAACCATGGGTGGCGGATCCCGCCGGTAGGAGGTAGACGGAAGCCCGGGCCGTCAAATGCCCAGGCTCCCGTCCCTGCCTCACTTGGCCTCGACTCGCCCGACCGCGTCTGCTCCGGTAGTCAGTTCTGCTTGAGCGGCGTCCCAGGCGTTGTCGTCGGGGTAGAGCTCGCTGCGCAGGTAGGCCGCGGTAAGCCGGGCCAGGGCGGTGACCGTGGCGGGGTTCTCATCGGTGGTCTCGGCGGCATCGTAGCCGGCGATCCCGCCCAGCCCGTGCTCGGCGCCGTACAGCGTGAGCAGGGTCTTGGGCGAGGGGGCGAGGTGGTAGGGATCGGCGTGCCAGGCCGGGCCCATGTCAGTGAAGTGCGCGGGGTTGTCCTTGTCGCCGGTGACGACCAGCGTGGGCGTGGTCATGGTGGAGAAGTCGATGCTGTGGAAGTCGGCGACCAAGTGGGCGGCGGGCCCGTTGAGGACGTCGCCGCCCCGGCCCGGTGCGGCCAGCAGCACTCCGGCTTTGATCCGCGGGTCGCGGAGGTCGGAGTCGGGGTCGTCGGTGAGCCGGACGCCGAGGAGCTGGCTGGCGGAGAAGCCGCCGAGCGAGTGCCCGGCGACCGCGACCCGGTCGTGGTCGAGCCGCCCGGCGAGCCCCGGCATGGTCTTCTCGATCTCCTCCAGCGCGTCGAGGATGTGCGTCATGTCCTCGGGACGCGACCGCAGGAAGAACGGCCCACCTGGCTCGCCCTCAAGAACGGAGCTCAGCGTCCGGGAGCTCAGGTGGGTCGGCTGCACGACCGCGAACCCCAGCTGCGCCCACAGGCTCGCCAGCGGCGCGTAACCGTTCAGCGAGGACAGGTTGTTCGACGGCCCGTGCCCGTGCGACAGCAAGATCACCGGGAGTTTGGCGCCCGTCTGGGGAACCGACACCCGTAAGTGAAGGTCCACGGGACGGCCGGGCACCGGTAGCACCACCGGGCTGTACGACAGCACGGCAGCGGGTCGGTCGAGAGTGCGGGATGTGATCACGATGTGATCCCTTTCGGTTGGGCAGGGGGGTCGGGACGTTCGCTAAACTGAAGCGGAACATCGTTCCCCTTAATATTCGGAACAACGATCCGTTTTGTCAATTCTGTCGCGAGGAGTCCGATGGCCAGCCAGGAACCCGGCGGGAAGACGGCGGCCCGAAGCAAGCGCACCGACGCGATCCGCAACCAGCAGGCGCTGCTCACCGCGGCCGCCGAGGTGTTCACGACCTCGGGCGTCAACGCACCGATCCGCCAGATCGCGGCGCGGGCGGGCGTCGGCCTGGCCACGATCTACCGCCACTTCCCCACTCGGGCTGACCTCGTCACCGCCGTCTACCACCACCAGATCGAGGCCTGCGCCGAGGCCGGCCCCGCCCTCCTGGCCAGCGCCGACAGCCCCCTGGCCGCGCTCCGCCAATGGGTCGATCTGTTCGTCGACTTCCTGGTCACCAAACACGGCCTGGCCGACGCCCTGCAGTCCGACAGCGCCGGCTTCGCCACCCTGCACGCCCAGTTCCTCGACCGGCTTCTGCCCGTCGCCGCCCGACTGCTCGACGCCGCGGTCGAGGCGGGCGAGATCAGACCCGGCACCCGGCCGTACGAGCTGATGCGGGGCATCGGCAACCTCTGCATTGGTCGCGACGACGACCCTGACTACGACCCGCGCCGCCTGATCGACCTGCTCCTGCGCGGACTGCGCTTCGAGCCCTAGCCCGCCTCTACCTTGGGGCTGGGGTCAGCTTCGGGCGGGAGGGCCTACCGGAAGAGATCTCGGGACCGGTGCGAGATATCGCCGTGGGAGTACCCTTCAGCCGCCACTGCCCTACGTCTTCGAACGGATGAGCCGATGCGTCATCGTCACCAGGCCGAGGTCCTCGACTTGATGACGCCACAGGGAGAGCCACTCGGGGTCCTCATCGGGGATCTTGAGCGGTAGTTCGTCGGGCGGGTCGGGTTCGTCGCCCAGCCAGGGCGGCGGCTCGAACTGGGCCAGCAGGTCGGCGAGCTCGCTGAGGGACCTCTCATCCGGGCCCACGCCCCGCGCCCGTTCGTCCTCCTTCGTCGCCTTCAGGATGCCGAGCAGCTCGTGCCATTCGCGACGCTGCTCCCGATACAGCTCGACGAGCTCGGCCATCCGCTTGTCCGCTCCGAGCTCTTTCGCGACCTCCTCAAGGGTCGCCTCGCCTCGTCGCCAGCCGCGTTCGCCCTTGACCGCCAGGCCGTACGCCGCCAGCTCCTTCAGCGACCGCCAGACGCTGATGTCGGCGAGAGCACTGAGCCGGACCAGCTCGCCGGCCTTCGTCTCCTCAGCGCCCAGCACCTCGTACAGCAGCGCGCTCGGGCCGCTGAGCTCCCAGAACGCGG
Source organism: Sphaerimonospora mesophila (assembly GCF_001417795.1). NCBI lineage: Bacteria > Bacillati > Actinomycetota > Actinomycetes > Streptosporangiales > Streptosporangiaceae > Sphaerimonospora > Sphaerimonospora mesophila. Next base: position 19,207 of record NZ_BCBX01000067.1, read on the forward strand.
GATGAATCCCCTCGATGAAGCCGGCTCGCCAACGTCGCCAGGCGGCGTCCTTGCGGTACGCGTCGGGGACGCGCAGCCGATACACGTCGGCCCGGACTCCTTCTCCGCTCATCACCAGATCGACCAGCGGATCGTCTTCATTGCGCAGCAGCACCAGAACGTCCGCCACCGTGGTCCAGTGCAGGCCCGACGCGAGCGACAGCGACCGTACGCCGAACTCGACCGTCGTCGACCCCCTCATCTGGGCCGCCTTGCCCAGGGCCCGGAGCACGCGCCGCACGGTGACGGCTCTCCGGCCCCACTCCGCCTGCCGGTCGGGGTCTCGCTCCGCCAACCAGACGGCGTTCCACCAGGTGCGGATCCGCTGGTAGTCGGTACGTCCATCTTTACTGCGTAAAGGAAACTGCCTGGGGTTCATGGAAGCAGACCCTGCCACAATCGATTCCGGGCACGAGCCCTCTTCGGGCAGCTCAGGGGGCGTGGAGTCCTGGCGCCTGGTGTAGGTCTTCGAAGCAAGTTTATCGCCGGCCGTGCCAATGACCGCTTTTCGCCATTCCGAGGTGATTCGTTCCTTGGTGCGTGCGCCGTACTTGCCGAAGAACCCGGCCAGGCCCCGCCAGCGACCCGAACGCATCTCCTGGATCACCTCGGAGAGCCGCCAGCCGGCCGCGGCCGCGGAGTTCAGTACGGCAAGGCGGGCGCGGCTCCTGTCCGGATAACCGGCCCGAAGGTGGTCGCCGGTCCGCGCCATCGCGTCGAGGTCCGCCCTGATCGGACGTCGGCCCCCGATCAGGGGCAGCCACGGTTCCCCTCCGGCGTCGAGCGGCCCGTCGAAGGTGGCCTGCTGTACGGGGGAGACGGCGTGGAGCTCGGCGGAGAGCTCGGTGAGCAGTCCGTTCCACACCTTCGGGCCGCATGGCCGCCGGACGGCGTCCAGGGCCGCGTCGAGCGGCATGTCGAGCCGCATCCAGCCGGTCAGCTGACCGGCCCGCATCTTGTGGGGAGCGCCGGGAGGGCGGATCTGGCCGAAGACGTTGCTCATGGGGGAGGCGTCGAGTGTCGTGTAGCGCCGGGCGAGGGCGTGCGCGACGCGCCTTAACTCCTCGTACGGCAACGCCGCCGCGAACAGCACGTAGACGTGGCGTCCGCCGGAGGGCGAGCAGTCGTGGATGCAACGCCCGCCAAGCCGTTCAAGCAGCTCGACGAATGCCGTTGCCTCCCGTGTGACCTGCTCCCGGGGGGTCTCGGGGGAGTCCGTGTGCTGGGCGAGCTTCGTGTCGAAGTCGGCCACTAAGAGCCGGCCGCTCTGGCTTTCTGTGTGGAACACCGGGACCGTCGCAGGCCGGTACGGCAGGGCCTCGTCCAGCGGGTGCTCGTACCCGCGCCCCTTGTGCCACTTGGGGAAGCTCACGCCGCCGTCCGGGGACAGCCGCATCCGCGGCGCCTGGGCGATCACGGGCGCGAGCAGACGCCACTGCTCGGCGGCCAGCGCGCGTGCGGCGGCGAGACTCCCATCGGGGGAGCCGGGGGCTGGTATGTCGGCTAGGAGAAGTTGGTACCCCGGCGTGTCGTCTCCGGGCAAACCTCTACCAGCCGAAGGACGGGATGCTATCGTCGTCTCCGGTAACTCTTACAAAGTCAATCGGTAGCCCTAGATCTCGGTAGCTCTAGACCTCAATCGGTAGCCCTAGATCTCGGTAGCTCTGGGCCCTCGGTTGCTCTTGTACGGGGTTGTTCGAAGTGGTCACTAGTTCGTTCTGGCTGCCAAACCTTCTGGAACTAGGCCACTACTCGGGTGTAGTCCGCGCGCACCCCCCTTCTGGGGGGCAGCGCCCTTTTCTCGCAGCCCATCACAGGCCGGTCCTCCTCGCTCGTCATAGTGAGAACGACGAGACACTTTGCCACGTCACGACCCCTGCACGCTGGGTAATGCCGAAGTGTGTCAGGGGTAATCGCCCGGACGGGTCGCGTAACGCAATGCGTGGCCGACCCCGCCTTGGGGAGGGCCCACAAGACGCCCGCGGGCGGCAAAGCCGTACCGGCCCTGGGCCGTACGGGCAGGGCTCGGACATATGGGGACACGGCCGACACGCCGATAGAAGGGCGTGCTTCACTAGCCGGACGACTCATTGGTATCGTCATCTCCGGTTGTAGTTCCAACAGGGCCACGGCCTCGGATCCGACTCGGATTACGTTTGTCAGGCGCATCGAGTCGGGTCCTGGACCGAAGCCCACATGCGGTTAGCGGACGCCCCCCGGGCCAACGGGGGGCTTTCGTTTTGGTCTGGGCATCCTCCTACCAGGGATGGGGAAAGCAGCCTGCCACTCAGGCACTCAGCTTCAGCCGCTCCTGCTGGTGGTCCGGTCTGGGCCAGTGCTTGGTGTCGCGCATGGCTGCGACCACGTCCACGATGAAGTCGCCGAAGTGCGTATAGCCCGCCGCGGCGGCGTCTTTCTGCAGATCGGCGTACAGCTCCTCCGGGAAGCGGATGGTGTGCGCCTTCCGCCGCCCCTTCGACTTGCGTCCAGGCCTGCTTCCACTCACGAACGACAGGTCTACCAGAATCAGAATCACCGCCACCACCTACAGCCCCGCGTGTCGCAAAAATTTCCTCCGCTTGCCGTGTACGAGATCACCCCGCTACTTCGCCGCGAGCCGACGCTTCAGGTCGGGCTTGGCGAGGGGTCTCGTGAATCCGACGATGTTCCCGCGTGAGCCGTACGCGGTGATTCTGATCGGGCCGCACCGGGTGCAGCGGGCCTCGATGGCCTGACCGCCTCCGATGACGAGAGCGACGTGCCCTGGACGGCCCGGGCCGTTGCCGGGGCCGGAGGAGAAGAAGACCAGGTCGCCGGGCTGCTCCTGCCCGGCCGGGATGCGAACGCCGAAAGGCCACTGCTCGAACGTCGTCCGCGGGATCGTCACCCCCGCCGCCTTGTAGGCCGCGTAGACGATGCCCGAGCAGTCGTACCCGACCGGGCCTGTCCCGCCCCAGATGTACGGCTTGCCGATCTGCCGTCGGGCGTAGGCGATGACCACCGCGACGAGGTCGCCGGCGACGACAGCGGTGGTGGCAGTGCCGTACGCGGCGGCCTTGGCGAGCACCCGGTCGACGTACCACCAGGCGTGGTTGTAGGCGAACAGCGCCCGTCGCACATCGGTGGCCGCCCCCGTGGCGCACAGGTAGGCGGCCGCGCTGTAGATCGCGTCCGCGGGGTCGCCGATGTCGGTACGGCCGTCGCCGTTTCCGTCGACCGCGTGGGCGGCGAACGTGGCCGGCAGGAACTGCATGGGCCCATGCGCCCCGGCCGAGTTCGGAAGCCGGGAGGCGGGGTCGCGGCCGTGGTCGGACTCGACCTTTCCCACAGCCGCCAGCACAGTCCACGACAGGCGCGGGCACGTCTGGGCCGCGTCCATGTACCAGCGCAGGTACTCCGGCGGGATGTCCTTGAGCGCCAACTCGCTCGGCACCGCCTTCCCGGCGTCGTCGACGGGGGCTTGGGCGAGAGTGAACACGACGATCAGCAGCGGGGTCATGAACGCGGCCACGGCCACCGCCCAGCGCCACCCTCCCATCAGAACAGGAAGACCTCGTCGACGAGCCACCGCCCGCCGACGCGGACCAGGCGCAGCGACACCTGCAGCGGCCGGTCGCCCCGATATCCGGTGACGGTCAGATAGCGCCGATCGGCGGTGGGGGAAGGGGCCCCGTCGGGTGCGAACACCTGCTCCACCCGAACCGTCCCCCCGTCGGCGGGAACTCGCCCCGTGGTGTGGGCGAACCGTTCGGTGACCAGCGACCTGATGCGGCGCTCCGCCTCATCCGGATCGCCGCCACCGCTCGAGGCGATGACGTACGCCGCGGCGACCGCCGCCGAGTCGCCCAGTTTGGTGGCGCGCCTCCTGGCGGTGTCCATCTGGTACGGCTGCAGTCCTTCCGCCTCGGCGCCTCCGGTTCTCGAAGTGCCCGTGGTGCCCGCGCAACCCGCCGCCAGGAGGACAACAGCGATCACGGCGCCGAAGCCGTACCCCAATGCGTCGTTCCGGCAGGAGCCGTACGGCATGGTGCCTCCCTCCCTTCCCGCCCTCCTGAGGAGGACCATCGGAGCAAGGACACCGACAGCCGATTGCACGACCTGTGACCGTTCAGGGGAGATCGACATGGCCTACTGGTGGAACTCGCCTATTCAACTGTCGCGAGTTGAGACGGAGTTCGATGGTGACTGTCCGTGCTCTCCGGTGGCAGAGCGGCTCCATGCCCCGCCGCCTTCTTCGCGGAGGCGAGCGGTTGTCTTGTCGTCGCCGACGCCCATCACACCAGCTGGCGTCTAACGCCCGCCGCCGAGCCGCCGGG
>NZ_BCBX01000068.1:0-13935 GCF_001417795.1 Sphaerimonospora mesophila
TAAACCAGTATGCCGCCGACTTCGCGGCACGATGCGACAGCGGCACACGACTGCTCTCACCAACCTGAGTTACCTAACGCAGTCGGCCAGCGTCACCAGTGCCGATCGTGGTGACAACAGCCGCCCGTATCCCGCTGGTCCGCCAGCTTTGACCAGGAGAATACGGCCCCGCAACGAGCAGGCAGCAAAGGATACTCAAAGCCACCCCAAAAGCGGCGGGCCCCGAATTATCGGGGCCCGCCTACCAAGTTAAGAAAGATCCTGCTAGATCACCGGCCAGTTGGCGCGTACACCATATGCCAGTCCCCCGATTTTGGATCTTCAGCAAAAATTCGAGAGCAAGTAGCTACCGCCTGAATTATGGCCTCAGCTAATGCGGAGCAGTTGTTACCTTTCTCTCTCAATGAATCCCATGCCTGCCGATCAACACACACAGACCGCGGCACATAATAGCTGGCATATTTACCATGTCGGCGATTCTTTCGACGCTCGGACTGAGAGCGGGAACCAGACAGGAGTCGAAGAGTATAATCATCGCCCCCAAACGGAGTCACTATATATAAGGGACAATTACTACTGAGGGCCACCAGGCATGAATTCAAGACGCGAGACAAGGTGAGCCGTTCAACCTCATCGAGCGCATCCTCCCAGGTGATGCTGCATACCTTGACCGTTGTTATTCGCGTTTTGCCATGCATGGTCTTTCTCCCGTGATCTGGAAGTGGTTCTTATAGTCGAAGCGTACATCTCGTAGAGGTGCTTGGGAGGAACTTCTCGCTGACGCACCCTGCAGGTGCCGGGCCGTATCCCTAATCGCGAACCCCGTGCCTACGGCACACCCTCGGCGCAGACGGGCATACCGGACCGCTACAGAGGAGTTATGCAGTCAGCCCTCGTCGTCTCTTCACGCTTCTACTGGCCACAGATCAGCATTGGATCCTTCATCTTGCCCTTCGGGCCGCGGCATTGCTCCCCGTCTCCAGGATTTACCAAGGGTTGAAGCGTGGAAGCGTGGCGGTCATCATTGTGGAGCGGTGCCGGCGAGACCGACTTCAGCTGACCGGGGATCACTTGGCGGGGCGTAACGGACCGTATTCAGGCTGCATGATGGACCGGAAGTGTCCGACCAGCCTGCGCACTGTTTCGGGATCTCGGAGGACTACGCCGATCTCGAGGTTGTGGGCGAGCGCTCGGTCGGTGAGGTTCGCGCTGCCGAGCAGAGCAATGTCCTCGTCCGCGGCGACGACCTTCGCGTGCAGTGCGGGAACCGAACCCCCGGCCATCGGCCTGTCTGTCCAGGTCCAAAATTCGGCCAGCGGCCGGAGCTCCTCGAAAGCCTCAGTGGCGGCGGCACCACCACGCAACGCGCCGCCATCCTCAGCGTTGCCCTCCAGGACCAGGTCGATCTGGACACCCCGTCTGGCCGCTCTGACCAGTTCGCCCACTACCTCGGCGACGCCGAATGCGGCGAAGCTCACCACGAGCAACGACGTACGGCTGGCGCGGATCACCTCGATGATGACTGAGCTGGTCAGCCGGACCGGCACCTCGTCACTGTGCGGCCCACTGACCACGATGTCGGTTCTGTAGCGGTGTGCCTCATCATGAATTCGGGAGGCGGTCTCTAGCGCCAGCGCTACCGCCGCGCCCGAAGGCGGTGGGTCGGCCGCTGACCAGGTGGCGAGGAGCCGGGACGCCCGGGCGTCCATACCAATCCCGGTTCTGGCTCGGGCGAGAAGCACTCGCAGCGCGGGATGCGGTGCGGGGTGAGTCCGCAGGACGCGCGCCCATGCCCGCACGTGCGCAGATGGAAGCTCCCGAGCGAGCGCGGCGATGACGGCGGGCAGGTCGCTCATGACGGCGACGGACCACCCAGGGCGCTGAACACCCTGCCCACGGCATTGAAGGCGCTGCCCCGGTCGCGTGGCGCGCCTCCCACGCCAAATGTGTCACTCACCATGTCGGATGGGTCGCTGCTCATGGTGCGGCCAAGAAGCCGATGCCTAAATCGCTGACGGTGTCGACGAGAAGTGCCCGGTCCAGGTAATGGTTTCCCCTTTCGCATGATGTCTCGGATGCGAACAGGCAGGCGTGGCAGGCCGAGCCGTACAGGTGGCCGTGCTCACGCGGGTCGCGCTCGGCGCAGAGCGGATCGGAGCTGCACAGCCGTGCGGCGTCCAGCGCCTGCTCGATGAGCGTGCCGAGGCGGTCCCGCCGGCCCAGGGTCACCAGGCCGCCCAGCGTGCCCTCGCTGTCGGGGGCGGCGGTGTAGAGCAGCACTCCGGCCATGGGCTGGGTGTCGGTGCCGGCGTAGATCCGCTCGCCGATGCCGGCGGCGCTGTAGCCGCTCTCCAAGGCGAACTCCCGGATGAGTGCGTGGGCGAAGGTGTGTAGCAGCAGGTAGCGGGCGCCCGGCCAGTGGCCTGGTTCGAGCCGGCGCTGGGCCCGCCAACGGTCGTGTCCGGCGCGGAGTTGCTCGCACCGCCGCCGGACGTCCTCACACTGTTCCCAGGCGGCCAGCTCGTCATCGCGAAAGCGCAGGAAAATGCCCTCGCCGCGCATCTCCGCACACGGCACCCACGTGGGCCGGGTGATGGAGATCGGAGCGAAGCCACCATCACCTGCGTCCTCGCCCCATTCGGGGGCGTCGATCCGGGTGAAGCCGTACAGGGCCGATACCTTGCGCAGCCGAGTGACCAGGACGACCTCCTCCAGCCACCGCTCGGTGCCGACGGGCGGGCGTTCCTTCTCGGTCGTGAAGTCGGGCAGCCTGACCGGCTGGGGGTCAGTGAAGGCGTTCCACTCGGGGGTCATCAGATCCGACTCGTCGCCCTGGTCGTCGTCGCCGGAGCTTTCGGCGCGCCGCTGGACCGCCTTCCAGACCTCGTCGACCCCGTACTGTTCCAGCTCGCCCCAGCAGGCCAGCCTGGTCATAAGCTTCTTGCCTCGATCCTCGGGGAGATCGGCGACCACCTCCAGCGTCTCCCACAGCTCGGCGACCCGCTGATCGACCTCGGCGTCGGCCTGCGGCAGGGTGAAAGCGGACAGCTGCATCCCGAACCAGCTGTTGGTGGCGCCCAAACCGAGTGTCCGGGTTTCCTCGCCGCAGCCGGCGAACTGGGCGGAGCGCAGGTGCGGGTGGCGTCCCCGGCAGCGCGGGAGGTTCGGGGTCATCTTCTCGCCGATCGCCTGGGCCATCGACCGGGGCGGAACCCCGCAGGAGCACCTGACCCACAGGCTCGCCGCGTCACCCGTGGTGCCCTGCTCGTCAAGGGTGAGCGTGTGCCCGCTGTACTCGGGGACGGACCCGTAGTGGGCGAAGAAGAGCCAGGGAAAGTCGTCGAGGTGCCCCTGGGCGCAGGCGAGGACGAACCGGGCGGGCACTGCGGTGGGCCGCCCTCCTCCCCTGCCGCGGCAGCCGTGCACGTAGCGGATGCGGTCCGGGGAGAACGGGTGCGTGACGAGCTCGAACACTCCGGTCTCCACCGGGGCCAGTAGACCGCACTTGGTGTTGGTGCAGCGCAGCCAGCGCGGGAACAAGGTGACGGGCACACCCACGCGGGTCCACTCGTCGAAGGGGTCGGCCGTTTCGGGCGTGTAGGGCGGAGTGAGCAGCTTCTCCACCGGCGCCCGCAGCTTCGCGCGGACCGCCGCGAGCAGCCGCGCCTCCGGAACCTCCCGGCTCCCGTTCCGGTCCCACTCGTCCAGCCCGCAGACCATTACCGAGAGGTTGGGCATGTCGGCGACCGAGCCCACCCCGTAGGTGTGCAGGAGCTGGTTGGGACGGAGCTCGCCGACCCGCAGGATCGATCCGGTCATGAAGCGTTCCCTCCAGCGGTGAACGGCGGTTCCTGGGTGATGGCAAGAGGGTCGTCGTCGAGCTGGAGCAGCAGGCGCACGCCCGGCTCGACGTCCCGCAGCGAGGTCGGGCACGTCATCGGCTGCCAGCGTCCCGTGTCGGGACTGCGCAGCAGTTCCCCGGCGTCTGCGGGCGTGCCGGGCGTGCGCTTGTTGTAGCCCAGTCGGCGGCCCGGCACCCGGCGCTCGGTGTGCCAGTGGTCGAGCCGGGCGTCCAGGTGGCGTTCGACCTCGACGCCCACCCGGTTGTCGCCGGTGACCTCCCGGGCCCGCCGCTTGAGGAAGCGCACCACGTGGTCGGCCAGCTCCCCGGCCCGGTCGAACTGCCCTGCCCCCATGTTGCCGTTGTAGGCGAACTCCAGGTTCCGCACGAGGGCGACCAGCACCCCGGTCAGTCCGCGGTCGACCGCCCGATCGGCGAACGGCGTCACCGACAGCGCCTCTACATGCCGGTAGGCGGTGGCGTGGAAGTGCTCGAACGTCTCGTAGTGCGACAGATCGCGTGGCCGGGCCCAGTTGTAGACCGTGAACACCAGGCCCGGCGCGGCACGCCCGACCCGGCTGGTCGCCTGGATGTACTCGGCGGCGGACTTCGGCTGGTTGGAGACGACCATCACGCCGAGGCGGGACACGTCGACCCCGACGGCGATCATGTTGGTGGCGAGCAGGATGTCGATCGGCCGGCGCTGGCTCGCCTCCTGATCGTCGGTGAACGCCTGGTCCAGGTGGTCAAGCACGGCCGGGATGTCCGCGGACGAGAGCCGTGAGGTCAGCTCCTTGACCACGGGGTCCCAGCGGCGGGCGAACCCGCGGCCCTCGGCCCGGGACAGGCGGGTGGAGACGTCGTCCTCCACCATGCGGCGCATCGCGCCCAGATCGCGCAGGCTGTTGAAGTAACCGACCAGGGTCATGTAGGGGTCGGTGACGCGGCTGCGGCCGTACCTCTCGTGCAGAGTCTGGGCCGCGCCGAGCACGGCGACATACACCCGGATCAGCACCGACCTGTTGCGGACGCCATGCGCGCAGATGCCCACATAGCGGCGGCCGGACCGGTGCCCCCGCTCCGCCGGGTCTACCGGGCGCTGCCGGGAGAAGAAGTTGTCGCCGATATCCAGCCCCGGAGGCGGGAAGATCTCCGTCCGCCGGTCGAAGAGCGCGCCGATCTGCTGCTGCGCCCGCCGCACGGTCGCGGTCGAGGCGATGACCTTCGGCCTGACCCGCCTGCCGCCCGGCAACTCCCAGGTGGCGAGCCGGTCCACGGCCGTCTCGTACAGCCCCGCCAGAGAGCCGAGCGGGCCCGAGATCAGGTGCAGCTCATCCTGGATGATCAGATCCGGCGGCCGGATCCGCGACACGTCGACGATCTTCGCGGGCGGCAGCATCCCCTTGGCGGGATGCCGGGCGGACGGCGACGACAGCTCCCAGTCATTGCCCCGGGTGTCCTCGGTCACGTATCCGTGCCGCTCGCACCGCTGCCGGACTCGGCCGAACAGCGCCTGGGTCTCGCCGCGCCACGGCATCTGGGCGAACTTGTCCACCGTCGCGATGACGAGGCTTGGCAGCAGCCGGTAGATCTCCTCGTCGACGAGGACGATCGGGATGCCTTCGGGATCGTTGATGTCGTTGAAGTCGCAGTAGAGGTTGTTGCAGAAGACCTGGGTGCGGCGGCGGGTCGGGTCGACCGTGATATTGATCCCTGGGTCCAGCGTCTCGCCGCACCATGGGCAGCCGGTGAGCTGGTGCGGCGAGCCGGCGGCGCGGACGAACCCGCGTTTGCCCGCCTTGCGGAGTTCCTTGAGCCACTCGGCCGCGTCGTCGGTCTTGTTCGGCGTCACCCGCGCGCCCACCCAGAGACCGATCCGGAACGGTGTCGTGCCCCATGTCGCCTCGTCCCCGCGGCGCAGCCGCTCGCAGGCGCAGATCAGGGCGGTGGCGCGCTGGAACTGCTGGATCGTGAGCAGCCGGAGCGTGTAACGCATGAGCACCGCCACACCCGCCGACGCGTCATAGCCGCCAAGCCCTGAGCCGAGCCGCCGGATGGCCAGTGTGAACGCGGTCAGACCGAGGTAGGCCTCGGTTTTGCCGCCACCGGTGGGGAACCAGAGCAGGTCGGCCAGGGCCTCGCCGTCGCGCTCGTCGGCGCGGCGTTCGGCGTGCCGGGGATCGGCCAGCGCGGGCAGGTTCAGCAGGATGAACGCCAGCTGGAACGGGCGCCAGCTGTGGTTGTCCGGCTTCTCGACCCGCCGCAGCGTCTCCTCCAGCGGCAGCGCGGGCGTCTTGCGCCGTACGGCCGCCGCCAGCGTGTGCACACGCTGCAGGTACATCGCATCGTTGGCGAAGCGGAAGGCCCTCAGCGCGTTCTCGTCGCGCGTGCCCTGGTCTCCGGTGATCAGTTCGATTCCGGCCTCGATCCGGTCGGCCGCCCTGCGCGCCACGGCCAGCGTCTCGCGCGGCGTCCTCCCGTACGGCGCGAGCCGCTCACCCTTGTCGGCCAGGCGCCTCTCCTGCCGGGCGATCCACGCCCGGTACCCGGTGACCAGCGGCATCAGCCCGGCGCGGAGCGCGTCCGCCGGCAGGTCGCGCAGGACCTTCATGTCCAGCACCAGGTCGGCCAGCTCCGGCAGGTCCGGATCGCTCTCCGGGTCGGGCACGTCGGTGAACGGGATCTCGTAGGACGGCACGGCCTGCGTCTCGACCCTGACCGCCCGCAGCGGGTCATCCGGGGACCGCTCGGCCGTCACGCCCGCCCCGTGGCCGACCGCGAACTCCGGGTGGAACCGGTAGGCCATGGCCAGCCGTCGCTGCTCGGCGCGGTCGATCTCGTCGCCACCGCTGAAGGCGTCGGGCCGGGCTAGGAAGACCGGCCCTCCGTGCGGGGCGGCGACGGCGATACGCGCCTGGAACAGCCAGGCCGCCGCCTCCAGCGTTTGCGGCTTGGGCGTGGCGTTGACCAGGAAGATCGAGACCAGCCAGTGGCCGTTGTAGCGGCGTGCCCGGCCGCGGACCACCACGTGCTCGTCGGAGTCCATGCGCTCCGGCCTCAGTCGGCCCTCACGGATCTCCAGTCGTACGGTGCCGGAGCTGGCCACCCGGCGCCACACCCGCCCGCTGCCGCCTCCCGCCGTCTCCCGGTCATCGTCGGCTGCCTCGACTCGCTTGTAACGCGCCCAGTGGCCGCTGACCAGCAGCTCGGCCATCCCCCCGTCCACCATGACGGTGCAGCCCAGAGCAGAGGGCATCAGGCTGGCGGTGGTCAGCGCGGACGGCTCGGCCTCATCCTCCCCCACGTCGGCAGCGCCACCGTCCGCCGCATCGTCCATCAGATCGGGCTCGACCACCTCACCGTCCGGGGCAAGCCTGCCCAGGATGTACCGGTCGGTCGGCCGCTCCTTGAACTCCTCCTCATCGTCACCGAAAGGACCGTGGAGATCCCGGACGACCATCTCCTCCAGCTCCCGCCGAATCCGCGCTTCGCTCGGACGTTCAAGCACCGTCTCACCGCTCACGTCGGCAACTGTAGGGGTGGAGTCCGACATTCCGCAGGACCGCACCAGGAGAAAAGAGGGAAATGCCTACCGACCCGCGGGACGGTCCCGCGCGATGGGCCCGGTCCCCTTGGCTCACTCAGCTCGCGCACGCCGGCTACTCACCGCGGCGAATGCGACGAGTGCTGGCACCTCGCGGGTGGCACAGCTGAGCGCTTGGTATTCAGCCAGTATCCGGGCCTCAACCGGAAACATCTGCGGCCTCCTCATGCACGCGGCCGAGCGGACCCCCCGGTACCCACTCGCTCTCCGGGGCCTTGGCACAAGGCTCTCTTAAAGGCAAGTCGGTACGCCCTTCTGATGCGTTACGGCTGGGCCCCAGCGAGAAGCGCGTGCTGGCAAGCGCCGCCAACGACATGACGAACCGGGGAGGCCAAGGACGGTATGTCTACGCCTTGCACAGTCTCCGCTGGACGTCCAGAATAGAAGCTCTTGCATCCGTCTGAACTGAAATATACGATGGGCGCGCTCCGTAGAGATCTACTACGACGGGAGGCGGTATTGCCTGAAGAACCCAATGTGTACCTGGATGAGGATGTCCTGAACGCGCTTCATGTGTTGGCCAAGCCCTGGATCGAGACCACACCGAACGCTGTTCTGCGACGGTTATTCGTCGAGGGCACGCTTGAGGCTGGCAACATGTCCAGGATCGGCGAAGGGCTAGAGAGCGAGCGGGAAGGCGTACTCAAGCATCTGATCATCAAAGGGCTGCTCCAGGCCGGGGAGCGCCTTGAGTGGCGCAGGCCCCGTCTTGGCCAGGTTCACTTCGCGACGGTACTTCCCGGGGGATGCATCCGCCTCGACAACGGCAAGATCTTCGAAAAGCCTTCGCCTGCGTGCAAGGCAATCTCCGGGCAGGAAACCGACGGCTGGTCCGCCTGGCACCGGGTCTCCGACGGGAGAAGCCTCAAGACCCTCCGCGAGAACCTGCTCAGGTAGGCCCGCCCGCGGCCGACTCCGCGTCTCTCCATGTGCACTGCGAATGATCGCGGTGCACGCTCTATCAGCCATGCCTGTTAGCACAGGCGCATGCCGTCCCCCGCACACTCCTGTTCCGTCCGTCATCTGCCACAGCGTTGGGAGACCTGATGAGCCACTTCACGATCAGCGACAGCATCCTCTTGTTCATGGATGACATCCCCCTTACCGGGTTCCTCCACTACGACTCGACCGACCCACACGTCGTGCGCCTCAACGTCCCCGGTCTCACGGACGAGGTCGACGTTCTCCGGGACTCCCTCTGTGCGGGTCAGAACGCGCCGATCGACGACTGGTACATCGAGATACGGCCAGACGCCGAATACCCCGGTTACGTAAGGATCACTCTGTGGACTGCCCGCTCTGAGCCGCTCGTTCTCCTCACCGAGCGCGAGCCGCTGGGAAAGATCCTCGCTCGTACCTTCCAGGTCGTCCCGTAAGAGAGTCCCGACCACTGCAGGACGGCTTCCCCTGCCTGGAGCAAACTCGTTCCGCTACCAGGCAGGGACGAAGACGATACAGCCTATGGAGCCTCGGCTCGCACTCTTCGGCACCCGGTGAACGCGCCTTGGACCTCTCCAGGCGAGAAGCGGGTCAGAAGAGGGCTCCGTCCGGAGGGAAGATGCCGTCGTCAAGAAAAGAGGCGGACTCCCCCTCCGCCGCGTCCGGGGCTTCCGTACGGCCTTCAGCCGATGCAGCCGGTGAGGCGGGAACTGTGGTGTGGCCGGTGGCCGTCCTCTGCCGGGTGGTCTTCTTCGGCTTGCGGACGCCCGTCTGCGGCTCCTCCTTGTGGCGGTAATGGTTGAGCACCAGCAGCTTGTCGAGGATGTCGAGGCGGGCCTGGGGGCCGACCGTCCAGCGGACACCCTGGCCGTGGTCGTGGAAGCCGTGGTCCAGGACGACTACGGGCCAAGCAGGCAGTGGTGCCTTCGCCTTGCGGGCCTCGTAGTCGCGGATAGCCGACTCCCGCTCCTCATCCAGCGCGTACGCCTCCCGGACCGCCTCGTCGATCTCGACGTGCAACTCCCTGATCCGCTGGATCATCGGGTCGGCCTCGGCCGGGTCGTTCACCAGGTTGTAGAGCTTGGTCAGCCCGAGATCCCGCTCCAGCATGAGCTTGCTCCGCACCTCGTGCAGCTCCGTTCCGGCCGTGTCCATCCGTTCGGTCCTCGTCGGCTGGGGGAAGGTGTCGTAGACGTCCGATGGCGAGTAGTTGAGGTCGGCCTTCATGGTGGACGAGTACTTCCAGGCCCACTGGTTGTGAAAAACACTGGAGAGTAGTGCAAGGTCTGCGGATCTGTCGGTGGCAAACACTGCGATCTTATGAGCGATAACCTGCTGTGCAGACACGAACGCCGGCATCACTAGGCGGCTCACTAGCGTGATTACGAGCACCCGCTCGAGACCCGCAATGGCCTCCTGCATGGCGGGACGCTTCTCGCCGTACTGCCACCAGTAGTCGCGGTAGACCTTGCGGTTGTTCTTCTCCCGGAAAGGTTTGACCTCGCGATCGACAATGGCGAACGGCTCCACATATTCCTTCGCCCGCTCGATAGGCCAGTCACGAAAGTTGATCACCCAGCGGCGTCCCGAGCAGTCCGGCCGGGAGTTGAGGTCCTCTCCGTTGAGGTAGGGGAAGAGCACTTCCTTGTTCCGCGGGTCTGCCTCGATCAGGACGGCGGCCTCCTCAGGCGCCATGATGAAGCCCAGGCCGAGGACGTACGAGCCGATGAACGACTGTCCCGCGTTCGCCGTTAGGCGATATGGTTGCCCCTCCATCCGGCCCTCTGGGTCGAGGGACGAGGTGACCGACGGCACCTCCTGCCCGTCTCGGACGCGCGGCTCCCGATCTCCCGGGTGCCCGGCCCAGACCAGTGAGACCTCCAGCGACGCCGTCCCCGGCCACGGCTGGGACTTGACGGTCCGGTAGACCCGCCAGCCCCGCTCGTACGCCTGGTCCAGGCCGACCTCGCGGGTGTCTCCCTGGGAGATCGTGTTGGTAGCGATGATGCCCACCCTCCCGACCGGGGCCACCTCCAGGTTGCGCAGGAGGAAGTACGCACACAGGTCGGCGCTGCCGCGCCTGCCCTCGGCGACGTACGTGACGAGGAACTCCCGGACGTCCTCTCCGATGGAGCCGGTGAGGCGCTGCCCGCCGATGAACGGTGGGTTGCCGACCACGGCGCTGAAGCCGCCGTGCCGCATCACCTCGGGGAACTCCAGCGGCCAGTGCAGCGGCCGGATCGGCTCTGGCCTGCGCCCGCCGCCGGTGAGCATGGGCTCAACCAGCCCCCGGATCCGCTTCTCCGCCTCCTCGGCCTCGATCGCGGCCCGATGCAGCTCGCCGTCCTCCACCGACCAGGGATCTGCCACCAGTTCGGCGAGGCGGGTGCCGTACGACTCCTCGGAGGGGTCGCCGGCCAACGCGATGGCCCGGGCGAGTGGGAGGAGGACCTTCTCCACGTCCTCAGCGAGGTCGAAGAGAAGCCTGCCGTACTCGTCGGCGTTCTCCTGCTCCTCCCAGTGCGGGCGGCGGTTCTGCTTCTTGGCGTCGGCGGCGGCAAGCGCGGCGGCCACGACCGCGTCGGCGGCGAAACGGAGCCGCTCGGTGAGGGCCTCCACGGTGGTGAGTTTGGCCTCCAGCTCGCGGCCGTGGGCCGCGTCACGGACCGGTTCCTGCTCGATCAAGACGCGAAGCCGCTCGGCCTCGGCGAGGATCGTCTCCACCGTCTCACCCAAGGTGTTGGAGAGCCGGGAGTTCTGGAAATCCCCCGCCGTCGGGTCGAGGTGGAAGGCCTGAAGCTGACGGTCGTCCACCACACCGATCAGGGAGTCGCCGCAGCGCAGGGCGTGGTCGAGGAACGAGAACGGCTTGTCCTTGGCCAGCGTCACCAGCCAGAGCGAGAGCTTGGCCAGCTCGACGGCCTGCTCGTCGCGATCCACGCCGTAGATGCAGCTCGCAGCCACCCGGCGGCGGGCCTCCAGCAGCAGGCCGTCGCGGTCGTAGTCGGGGCCGACGGCGTCCAGGATCTCCCCCGGGACGCCGTTACGCTCCCAGTCGTCGACGATGCGGTCCGCGATGTAGCGGCAGGCGGAGACAAGGAAGGCGCCTGAGCCCATCGCCGGGTCGAGCACCTTCAGCTTCAACAACTCGTCCCAGCGCTTGGCCCGCCACACACCCGGTTCGGCGCCCTCAGCGGGGCCGGGCGAGAAGCAGAGCGGGGCCAAGGTGTGCTCGACGACCTCCTCGGCGAGCCTGCGCGGCGTGTAGTGGGTGCCCGTGGCGCGCCGGTCGCCGACCTGGGTGATGACCAGCGAGCCGGCGGGAAAGACGGTGGGCCAGCCGCGCAGGTCCTGGCGGAGCAGGCCGAGGAACGGCAGCACCCGCTCGGTCAGTGCGTCGTCGTTCTCGCAGGCGGTGCGCAGGCGCTCCCGGTCGGTGGGCTTCGGCTCGACGGCCAGGGCCTTGGTCACCCGGTTTGCCGTCGTCTCGCAGGTGCGCACCAGCCAGGCGGCGAAGTCGGGCTCCTCGCGGCGGGCGCGCTCCAGCTCGGCCAGCGGCAGCTCCGGCTCGGCCTTGCCGAACAACCCGACGTACGGCTCGGCCACGCGCAGGCAGGAGAACTCCAGCAGGCCCTCATAGACGTGGCCGATCTGCTCGACGTTGAGGCCCTTGTAGCTGAGCCGTTCCGGGGCGCCGCTCTCCCCGACCAGGAGCAGCAGCGCCCGGAGGATCTTCTGGACGACCCGGTCGGTGACCTTCATCCCGGCGAGCCAGGGGAACCGCTCCGGGTCGAAGAGCGTGCCGCCGTACGGCGGGATGCGCAGGTCGTCATGCTCGCATCCGCCGTACACGGCGCCGAAGAGGGCGATCAGCCGGGGCCAGGCGGCCTGGCGGCGGTCGACGATGACGTCGCCGTACCTGCTCTCCGCCTCCTCCAGCTCGTCGAAGAGCCCGCCGACCGAGTAGGAGGACGCGTACAGCTCGGCGTCGACGGGCAGCAGGCGCTGGTCCTCGGCGTAGAGCAGGAAGACCAGGCGCATCATCACTGTCAGCGCGCCTTGGTAGACCCTGCGCTCGGGCACGTACGCGAGCAGTTCTCCACCCGACTCCCGGTCGAGCCGGGACAGCTCGCCGACGAGCAGTTCAACGGCGCGCAGCACCTGCCGGCCGAGGGTGGTGGTGACCTCGGCCTGGGCGGCGGCGCTGCGGGCGAAGAGCGCGGCGAGGCTGTCGGTCGGCGTGCCGTCCGCTCCCACCGAGGGCTTGAGCACGCGGGTCGCGGCGAGCAGCGTGGCGAAGGCGCGCAGCAGGTCACGCTCCTCCAGCCACAGGTCGGCGTCGAAGACCGCGACGGTAGAGGCTTCCTGGACGCGGGCGTGCACTAGGATCCAGAGCTGCCCGTTGGTGAGCAGGGCCAGCGGCACCCCGCGGCGGCGGCACAGGTCGGCGGCCTCCTCGACCGCGGAGCGGTGATCCTTCGTCGCCTTGGTGAGGGGCTCGCGCCAGCCGCGCCGGTAGACGTGAAGCCGCTCGGCCCGGCCGCCCGCGCCGTCCGGGCCGAAGGCGACCGCGTCGGGCCGGACCCGCGTGTCTCCGGGGCCGTACGCGCGGACTCCGTCGGGGAGGTTCGGGCCTTCGGCGAGCAGCGGGCCGGTCAGGCCGAGTAACTCGCCGAGGACGAAGCCCTGCCAGGCGGAGTTCAGCTCGCCGGGGGCGGCCTGCACCTCATCCCAGGCCTGGACGAGGCGTTCCAGCTTCGTGTCCGGGACGGTCGCCAGTCCCTGCGGGAGCGCCTCGGCGAGCACCTTGACGGAGATGAACGGGCCGTCCGGCCTCAGTAGGCTGATCCAGTCGGCGTGCTGGCGGGCGACCGACGGGGTCGTGGTTCTGCGGCGCGGCGGCATCAGGCACCTCGGTGGGCGAGCGCGGCGGGCACGAGGAAGGTGACCGCCCCGGGGAACCAGCGGACGGTCGGGTTGGCGTAGCGGCGGGTGATCGCCTCGACCTCCTCGGCGAGCTGCCGGGGGATCGACTCGCGCCGCTCGATCAGGGCCTGGCGGTCCTTGGCGAGCTGGCTGCGCTCCTCGTCGGCCTCGAACAGGCTGGGCTGCCAGTAGCCGTCGTCGTCCAAGGCCGCGGTGATCGTACGGCGCAGCTCATCCAGGACCTCCGTCATGGCCGCGATGTCCGCCTGGCAGCGGGCCTCCAGGTCGGCGGCGTGCCGGTTGGTGCGCCGCCTCGCCCGATCGGCGAGGATGGATGCGATCTTCGGCTCCAGGTCGAGAGTCCGCCAGGTGCCGACGAGCCGGTCGAGCACGGGCGGAGGCGGCTGCTCGTCGGTGGCGGCCTCCAGCCAACCCTCCAGGGTCTCGGCGTTGACCCGGGTCAGCCGGCCCTCCTCCAGGGTGCCGCCGCCGACGATGACCTCCTCGTGCAGGCGGGTGCCCTCGTCGCCGGTGACGACGATGCGCATGTGCGCGACCACGGCGGGGACGGCCATCAGGTCGCCGGGCACGAGGCGGGCGGTGACCCGGTTCAGCTTCGCGCCGC
>NZ_BCBX01000068.1:14259-18554 GCF_001417795.1 Sphaerimonospora mesophila
CCGACCACAGCTCGGCGCGGAGCAGGTGCAGGCACATCTGCACCAGACGGCTGCCGAGGTGCAGCAGGACCACATCGGTACGGCCGGCGGCGGCGTCCTGGTCGAAGGTGACGACGCGCTCGACGTGCGTGACCGGGTGGAGCAGTCCGTCGTTGCGTGCCGCCGCCCATGCTCGCTTGGACATCGGGGGCAGCCGGAAGCAGCGCGCGTTCAGTCCCTTGGGCGAGGCGGCGTCGATCAGGTCGAGGTCGTGGGCCAGCCGGAGCGCGGTGCGCACCACCCGTTCCAACGTCTCCGGCGACAGGTGCAGCCGCGTACGGCTGCCGCGCAGCGTCTCGGTCAGCCGGGCGAGGTCGGCGGCCAGCTCGCGGCGGATCCGCAGCTCGGCCGTGCCGCGCCGGCGCTTACCGATCTCGGTCTCCGCGGCTTGCCAGTCGGCGGCGCGGCCCAGCATCTTGCGCTCGACGTTGGCGGCGATCACGTCGCCGGCGCTGCCGAGGTCCTCCCGGATCTGGTCGACCTTCCTGACGGCGATGCTGAGGAACTGCAGCTCGTCTTCGAGGGAGCCCTCCGGCGCGTGCTGCCAGCCGTGCGGGACGAAGTGGAAGACATCCACCTGCGGCGCCGGCTGGCCGTGCCGGTCGATGCGGCCGTTGCGCTGTTCCAGCCGGTTAGGGTTCCAGGGGATCTCCCAGTGCAGCAGCCGGTGGCAGTTGTCCTGAAGGTTGATGCCCTCGCTGGCCGCGTCGGTGGCGAGCAGGATCCGCATCGGGTCGAGGTTCGGGGAATCGCGGAAGACCTTGCGGATGCGGTCGCGCTCGTCGTCGTCCATACCGCCGTAGAGGCAGGCGATCCGCTCGGCGGGGTAACCGGCGCCGATGAGCCGGTCACGCAACCAGCTCTGGGTGTCGCGATATTCGGTGAAGATGATGACCCGCTCGTCGTTCCACTCCCCGCCGGGGCGGACGATCGGGTCGAGCCAGTCGCGCATAGCGTCGAACTTCGCGTCGGGCCGCAAGCGCGCGTCCTTCGCCCAGTCGCGCAGCTCCTCCAGCAGTTCCTTCTCCCGGGCGGTCAGCGGCGGCAGCAGGCGGCGGGCCGTCGTCAGGGCGGCCGACTCGGCCTCGCCGTACGCGGCGTCGTCCTCGGCGGTCTCCTCCAGCCGACTCACCAGCGGCCTGAGCACGCGCTCCCCGGTACTGGCGGGCAGCGGCATCTCGCCGTCCTCGCGCCGGAGCATGGTGGCCAGATGCTTGTCGATCGTGGTGGAGAAGGCGTGCGGGGATGAGAACAGCCGCTTTTTCAGCAGCATGGTGACGAAGTCGGCGACGTTGACATGGGGGCCGCCGGCCGGCCCTCTGCGGGAGGCGGCGTACTCCGCCAGCGCACGGTGCGCGCGGCGCTCGGGTTCGGAGTAGGAGACCTCAAGGTCGTGGATGACCCGGGTGGGGAAGCGCGGCGAGCCGTCCCACCTCGGCGGCAGCTCGCTCTTGAGCCGGCGGACCATCACCTGAGCGAGCTGCTCAGGGCGCGGCGGGACACCTCGGGCGAATCGCTGGTCGTCCAGCAGCTCCAGCAGGGCCGTCCAGGAGTTCTGGTAGCCGTTGTGCGGAGTGGCGGACAGGAACAGCCGGTGCTCGCAGTGGGGGGCGAGCTCGCGGACGACCTCGGTGCGCAGCGAGTCCACGGCGTACTTGCCCCGGGTCGCGGGCGCACAGGTGTGCACCTCGTCCACGACCAGCAGGTCGAAGGCCCGCGGATAACGCGGGACCGGCGGCAGCACGTCGCGCAGCAGCCGTCGAGGCCGGTCACGCTTGAGCCAATCGACACTCACGATCAGCCGCGGGAAGTGCGTCCACGGGTTGGCGTAGAGGCCGCGGGTCCGGCGCAGCTCCTTCAGCAGCGCGCTGTCGACGATCCGGAACTCCATGCCGAACTTGTCGCGCATCTCGTCGCGCCACTGCAGGGTCAGCCCCGCCGGGCAGACGATCAGCATCGTTCGGGCCCGATGGCGAAGCATGAGCTCCTGCATGACCAGCCCCGCCTCGATCGTCTTGCCCAGGCCGACGTCGTCGGCGATGAGGAGGTTGGTACGGGGCATCGACAGCGCCCGCACGACTGGGTCGAGCTGATACTCCTCGATCTGGACGCCGGAGCGGAAGGGCGCCTGCAGCACGGTCGTGTCCGCCGTGGCGATCGCGCCCCACCGCACGGCGTCGAGGAAGGCGTCGAGGTGGCCGGGCGGGTCGAAACCGCGCGCGGGATCCGGCAGTGCATGCCGCTCGTAGGCGGCGGCGCCCGGCTCCAGCTCCCACACAACACGGAGCCGCTCGTCACGGGCGTCGTCCTCAATGCTCACCAGGCTCACTACATGGGGTGCCTGAGCAGCGAGGTCGGCATCTCCAGAGCCAGCCACACTGCCCTGGCGGACGTCGGCCACCACCCACGGGCGGTTCCTGACGGTCACCACCTGGCCAACGGCAGGCAGCGCCGTCGTCTCAGCCACGACCTGCGTCATCGCCGCTCCCCACACGAGTCGCCACTTTTGGCTATCCTGCCTCATGGCATAGGCGGGCGATGACGTCCTACCATGATCTATTGGTATACGAGAGCACATCGAGATGCATCTCACCACCTCGGGCCGGCCCACGTACCAAACCGCCACAACGCGAGTAATGCTTTGGCCGCTTCCCACCAGGCGCGAGTGGCATAGCCGACGGAGAGGCTGGCAGGAGAAAGGCTCAGGTCCTAGGAGCAGGAGAAAGCCCTTAACACCAGGTCCTCGCCTGGAGTCACCGCGTGGTCACGACGGGTCAGCCCCCACCCAGCGCTGATCAGACTGTCATTGCGGCGACCCTCATCGCGGTCGGCTCGAACTTCTTCGACCAGTTCCTCCAGCTCCGGTCCAGTGCAGACCAGTTCCATCATCTGGCACCAGAGCTCCGGCGGGTACGGCGGGCGTGACATCAGCTCTTGTGAACTCTTCTCGGGGCACATCGTCCCAAGCGCTCATCTGCCCCAAGACCAGGGCAACATCTCAGACTTTCGGGATGCAGACCTGTTCCTGGTTCGGAATACTATTCCGAACACGCCTACGGGAAGGTAGCCATGGCGATCGAGTGGAAGTTCCTGGACCAGAAGCGCTTCGACCGCATAGTGGAATCCATGATCCATCGCATGTACTCCGGAACTGCCCCTGTTGAAGTTGTGGATGGACGGGGCGGCGACGGTGGACGCGACATCGTGGTCACTCAAGGTTCCCGTGTCCGGATCTTTCAACTCAAGTTCTTCCCCGAAGGCTTCCCTAAAGAGAACCGGACCAGACGGCGCCAGATTAAAGACTCCTTCGTGCGAGCCATGGAGCACAACCCGTACGAGTGGACTCTGGTAGTCCCCTGCAACCTCAGCCCCAACGAGCGCGAGTTCGTCAACGGACTGGCAACCGGTCATGAAGTGCGACTGTCGGTAATAGGCCGCGTGGAACTCGACTCACAGATGATCGACCTTCCCGATCTGGAAGGCTACTACCAGCGCGACCACCTGAAGGAAGACGCCAAGATCTTCAACCAGGAGAAGGCGATCCTCTTGGGCGGCGTTCGCGACCTAGACGACCGCGTCCTCAGCCTCGGCAACGTCGTAGACAAGTGCGATAGGGATTGGACTTTTGACTTCGCTCGGTACGGTAATCAAGTCGTTCGCATCCTCCGCGCCAAACATCCACGCGCACACCAGACAAGCCCCATCCATATCACTCTAGAACACTCTCTCAGCGAGGACTCAGAGCTCAGCAAACAAATACGACGGACCCTCGGTTACGGAACCGATGAGAAGGTTGTGTTGCCAGCGGAGATCGTTGAGCGACTTACTATCGAGGGTCCCGAATGGCTGAGTGAGACGGTAGAGCACGTTCACGTAGAGCTGCTCCCGCATATGCTACCAAGCGACCAAGACGTCCGCATGGAGCTCAGAATCCTGGACAATAACGGCCGTACTCTAGCCTCGCACCACGCGAAGGTGCAGCATGGCAGCACCGGTTATGAGGGGCGCTCTCTCAAGGCCACCTTCTACAACGTTGCCGAGTTGGTCTTCATGTTTCCCCACAACGAGGAACAACCGACCACGCTCTCATACGCATACAACATGGCCGAGACCAGTCCGTCGGATTTACTCCGCTCAATGCGGCTCATCAAGCAACTACACAAGACGTGCACGGGAGAGATATATCTCAACGGCCAGCGCCTGGGAGTGGTCGGCTTCACTGCGCAGGACCACTCCGCTGAGGTGCGCGCCCACCT
>NZ_BCBX01000069.1:0-16525 GCF_001417795.1 Sphaerimonospora mesophila
AGCGGGACTTCAGGTGATCGGTGCGGTCCCTTGTGTCGACTGTCGCCATTCCAACGCCTCGGGCACGTCGCGGTACTCCAGCAGGTGCTGGCCGGCGATCTGCTCCAGCAGGCCCCGGACATCGGCGGGAGTGGCGTAGAAGAACTCCCTGCGCAGGTTGACCCGGTTGACGCGCCGGTCGGCGAGCTCATCGTGGAGCCGCCCCTCCAACGCGACGGCGTCCTCACTGAAGATCAACGCGTGGGTGTCGAACCGGAACGGCACAGAAGCGTCCCCCAGCTCCCGCACCCGGTCCTCCGGCTCCAGCCGCCGGGTCATACCGATCTTCACCACGTTCTCCCCGAACGCCCCGATATTGGAGATCACATACACGTAGCCCGCCCGGACGTTGGCCTGGCGCGCCTCCACATCGGCGACCGCCGCGCCGATCTCCTCCAGCTTCGTCTTCAGCTCCTCCGCTCCCGCCGTGTCGCCCTTGTTGATCAGCTTGGCCAGCGCGGTGCGGTAGTGGGTCTCCTCCTTGCGCAGGCGGGCCTTCTCACGTTCGAACTCCCGGCGTGCGGCCTCCTCCTCACGCTGCCGCTCCCGCTGGGCCCGGACCTGTTCCTTCTCCTCCTCGACCTTGGCCAGGTGGTCCGCGGTCAGCTGGAGTTCGTACACCCGCAGGCGGTGGTAGTCGTCGCTCACACGGATGTCCATCGTCTTGCCGAGCTTGACGATCGCATCACCGGCCTTGGTCAGCCGGTCGATCGCCGACTGCAGCTTGTACGGACGCATCGTCCGCACGCAGTTGTCGGCCTCGGCGTTGTAGGCCCGCAGCATCAGCTTGGAGAAATCCCGGACCATCCGGCGTCCCTCGGCGGCCGACCCGTTGACCGTCCAGTTCGTCGCCCCGAGCACGGCCTGGCTGTTGCGGGCCATGCTCTTGATCTGGTCCTTGATCTCGGCCAGCTTCGCCTTGTACGCCACCGCATCACCCAGCGGATGCTGGTACTCGTAGACGCCGACCTCCTGCAGCAGCGCGACGTCCTCGGTCTGCACGACCTGGGCCTCGATCTCCCGCAACCGCCGGTTCGCGTCCTCGATCGCCCCCTGCAACCGGCTCTGCTCGACACGCAGATCCTCGGTAGCCGCCGAGATCTGCATCGCGTCCATCACACCGAACCGCTCGACCCACTCACGCAGCCCCGCGTTCTCCGCCTCCAACCGAGCCTTCCCCGCCCCCAACCGAATCTTTTCCGCATCCAGCTCCGCGTTCTGCTCCTCCAACCGGGTCTTCTGCGCCACCAGACCCGCGTTCTGCTCCTCCAACCGGGTCTTCTGCGCCTCCAGCCGGGTCTTCTCTGCCTCCAGCTCCGCGTTCTGCGCTTTCAGGCGTTTCTTACCGCTGAACAGCCCACCACCACTGGAGCGTTCCGGTACGGAAGCCTTCGCGAACGGTGCGGCATGACGACCACGCGCGGCAGCCGAAGCGGGGGCGGGAGCATCTGTCTCGGCGACCCAGAATTGCCAACCCGCCGGAGCAGGCGGCCACGACGGATCCGGCTGCCACTCCTGCGGAGGGCGCCATCCTCGCGGCGGGACCGGCCAGCCCGGCGGCACATTGAACCGATACTCCCTCATCGGCGCCCTCCCTCGCCTCGCCCCGGCGGCTCATACCGGGTCGACAACAAGGACGGCTACCGGATCACGGCGGTGCACACGAATCCCACGCTGCTTCTCCATCGTGACCGAAATGAGAAACGCCGCTCTTCAGTGCAGTGTCACGGCGGACCTAAAGACGGCCGTCAACCGGGAGACGGGAGCATTCCGCACCAACTGTCATATAAGTGCTCGATTCACGGAAATTGTCAGTCCGAGGAATCAGAGTAGGCGGTAACTCTCCCCAGCTTCTCGGAGGCATGCGATGGCACGACGACGTCCCCCCGTCCGTCGACGCTCCCGGCGACGGAGGAACGACCCGGCCTGGTTCTTATGGCCGATCGCCGCAATCCTCCTGATCGTGATGGTCAAACGGCTCATTGAGTTCATCACCGCCAACTGGCCGCTCGTCATCGTCATCACGATCGTGACAGTGATCGGCATCATAGGGGCCCTGCTCCTGCGAGCCCGGGTGATCGAGGCACGACGACAGGAATGGCTGAGAGACAACGCCCGTCTGGAGAAAGCCGACCGGATGACCGGCAGTCAGTTCGAAGCCCTCATCGAAGCCCTACTCCAGCGTGACGGCTTCCACAAGGTGCACCGGATCGGCGGCAGCGGCGACGGAGGCGTCGACATCGTCGCAGTCGCATCCACCGGAGAGCGGTTCGTCGTCCAGTGCAAGAGGTGGGCGAAATCAGTTGGCTCTCCGGAGATACGCAACCTTCTCGGCGCACTGCACGCCTACCCCGGTCATCGTGGCGTCCTGGTCACCACAGCCGACTTCACCGGCCCCGCCAGACAGTCCGCAGCGAGCACCGAACTAATCTTGATCAACCGCGTGCAACTCGCCGCATGGCTGGCAGGCTCCTCCGTCCTCGCCTTGCCCTCCCGCGCACGCCACGGTTATCGGTCTTCACACCGTCCCGGTGGTACCGCCATTCCAGAGTGACCCCTCACCCTCGGCGGAGCACTCGATCAGCAGACCTCAACCGCTGCCCCTGAATGGCGCGCGCACTGCGGACGGTGCGCTCCGAAGGAGCATCGAATGGAGTTCCAGGTTCTCGGCTCGTTCACCCACGCCTTCACAACTCCATCAAACACAATGCGCACATGGTCGATTCCTTACAGTAATATTGCTTGCCCCGGAGAGCTACGCCACCTCTGCGGCTCCGTACGTGAACCCTCGTTCGCCCTCCATGGAAGATGTTGAGGCCCGTGAACCACCCCTGGATCATCTACCTGCGAGCCTGTCTGTCCGTTCGGATCTACCGCGCCCGGATGGCCCCGACACGTGGAGCCTCAGCCGTGGAGTGGGTGATCATCACGGCCATCATCGCCGGGGTCGCCCTGGGCCTGGCCACTCTGATCAAAAGCGTGGTGGAACAGAAGCAGGGCGATATCCAAGCCAACCTCAGCGGCGGCAGCGCCGGGGCGTGACCTGGTCCCGGCACCGACCGCCGCTGTCGGCGTCTCCTCTGCGTATGGGGGGCGAGCCCGTCAGCGCCCTCCCGGCCACACCGGGGGCCTGCAGACACCCCACTGGATGTGGTTGTTCGCGTCGACCTTCCCCTGACACAGTTTGAAGACCTTGACCGACCCCAACAGAGAGCTGTCGGTCGCACAACCCCCCTGCGGTGCCCGCACCTCGAATGGTTTCCGTGCGTCGATCGGGTTGTCGTTATGCCACACGGCCTTGTAAGCCACGCGGTCCACCCTGCCGTCGCAAATCTTGATCACCGACCGGTCGGCCGGCACGCTCACACGAGCATCACCATAGGCGTCGTTCCAGTCAGATGTTCCCGCCGACGCCGATCCGGCCGTCCCGAGAAGGAGCGTCGTGGCGAGTAGCGCGACAGTCGTTCCCGCTCTCGATCTCATGCTTACCCTTGATCGTTTCACGCTTGGCTACTCTACGTATTCACCTCAACACTTCAAGCATTGATGAGGCTGTGTCGCACAGTTCGCGATAGGGCGAGCTAGACCCCGCGGACGATGTACGCAACGAGAAAGTGGAGATCCGGGGCTCTCACCGCCATCGGGCCTGCCTCTGGATCGAACAGCTCGGAGGTGTACAGCAAGTCGTGCTGCCTGCATGCGCATGCTCGCAGGGATTTCACGCCGCGAGATCAGAAGGGTTACCCGGAAAGCCGCCAGCCGGTGCCGCAGGAGCCAACCACGCGGGGACCGGTGACGGTGAAGCAGGCACGACCGCCCACGGATCGGTTACCGGGGCGGCTGTGCTATCCGTCTGGACACCACCCGGAACCTTGGTGACCTTGGCGATGGCCCACTTCAGCGACGGACCGACGTCCTCGACATCGACCTCGACGGACGTGCGCCAGATGCCTTCCTTGTCTTCGTACCCGTGCTGTCGCAGCCGTCCGGTGACCACCACGCGCGACCCCTTGGTCAGCGACTCAGCGATGTTCTCGGCCAGCTGCCGAAACGCCGAACACCGCAGGAACAACGTGTCACTGTCGAGCCAGCGGTCCGTGGCCTTGTCATACACCCGGCGAGACGCCGCGACGGTGAAGTTCACCACCGCCACGCCCTGCCGGCTGAAGAACAGACGGGGGTCGGCGGTGAGGTTGCCGACGATGGTGATGGCGGTCTCGTTGGCCATGGGATTCCTCCAGTAGATCGTGATATGTCGAATAAGGATCGGAAAGGGCGACGCGGAGGCGTGGGCCCCCGCGTCGCACGCGTGCAGTTCCTAGACCTGGCGGCCGGCCACGACCGCCAGGCGGTGGGCCTCGACGGCCTCGGTGATGCAGCCCAGGCAGATCCACGTCCGGCCGGAACAGCGGAACATCTGCTCCAGCTGGGCGGTCTCGCCGCAGCGGCCGCAGGCGGTGAGGTCGGTCGAGTAGAGGGGGAGGTCGAGGATGAGGGTCATGTCCTGCTCCTTCGCTGGGACTCCTGCCGGGCGTCCGTGGCGTGTTCTGGTGAGGGAGGGGACGCAGGCGGAAGGGAGAGAGGGCAACCGGGCGGCCCCGTACGGGCACGATGTTTTGCCGCGGTGAGTTCGATAGACGGGTGGCGGATGGAGCCGACTCCAGACGGCAAAAGATCATGCACGTGCGGGGCGAGCGGAGCGAGAGCCTGGTTGCGTGAACGACCGTGCCTGCGAGACTGACCGGCCAGAACACGCAGCAGGGGGCTTCACCGATGCGCAGCAGGACATGACCCTCACCTGCGGGATCCGGCCGCGAAACGTCCGAACTCGTCGTATCCGCGCTGGGTTCGGAACAGGACAGAGGATCGCGCGGGCCCCTCGCCTCTGGGGGAGCCCGCGCGGGGTCTGCGAAAGGGCGCCGATCAGGTGCCGGTGGCGGCCAAGTGCAGGGCGCGCAGTGCCTGGCCTTCCATGTCGTGGGCGGTGTCGGCGTCGTCGATGGTCTGGGCGACGCTGGTGACGGCGTGCATCACGCCGCCGGCGGTCAGATCACCGCCGCGGATGAAGTGGCGCAGGATGTCGCGCTGCTGCTCCTCGGTGAATCGCAACTTGGTGGCGACCGTCTGGATGGTCTTCTCCGGGTCGGCGAGCTCGGCACCGGCGACCTCGGTCAGCTCGCGGATCTTGGCCTTGACGTAGTCGATGTCCAGGAAGGTGGTGATGGCATCCCGGGTCTTGGCCGTGATCAGGGCCAGGTTCTTGTCCTGGGTGTCGCCGCTCCAGCGGATGATGCCGCCGTCAGTCTCGCCGCCGTCGAGGCGGCCGCCGAGGTGGACGTGGCGGTGGGCGTCGGCGTTGATGGTCAGGCCGTTGTTGCAGACCTGTACCAGCAGCCGCGGGGTGACGGTGAACGCCCCACAGCCGGTCTCGCTGTTACTGATCACGAATCCGGCGAAGACCAGCGGGTTGTCAGCACCGGAGGCGCCGGTGAACGGGCTGCGGTAGTCGGCCAGCAGTTCGGGGGCCAGGGCGGCGACCTGCTCGCACACCACGCGGACGTACATGCGCCGTTCGGTCAGATCGCAGCCGTCGATGCGGACTTCGACTCCGGCGAGCCGTACCCCGTCCAGGGCGGCCATGAGGACGTCCAGGTTGTCGATGAGCTTGTAGCGGTCCGACAGGAACGCCCGGGCCACATCGGCCCCGTCGCCGGTGCCGCGCAGCGCGCGTACGAGGAAGCGGCGGTCGTCGGTCTCCAGCCAGCCGTTGACGTTCGCCTCGTACAGGCCGGGCCGCTGCTCGCGCAGCCTCCGCAGGTAGGCGGGCGGGATGCCGAGCTTGTCGGCCAGGCCCTGGTCGCAGATCTCGGTCGGCAGGTACAGGCCACTGCTGTCGGTGACGCCGAAGTCCGACAGCACCGGCGGGGTGCCGATCAGCTCCAAGTGCGTGCCGACGGCGCGGATCTGCGCGGCGCCGACCAGGACGTCGACCTTGCGGGCGTACTGGTCGCGCAGCAGCGCGTGCAGGTCGCCCAGGTCGGCGTTGCGGGTGGTGAGCGGAACGGGAGAGGCGATGGTCATCGGGAGTCCTTCCGGGTGATAAGCGGAAGGCCCGGCCTCGTTGTGAGGCCGGGCCCGTGAGGCGTGGTGCGGGCGCGGAGCGTGCCCTTGGAGGAGGGGGTGGGTCAGGCCGCCGCCGAGTACGGCGTGCCGTCGTCAGCGTCGGCGTCGGCGTCGCGGTCGGTTTCGGGGTCCACCCAGGCGTCGACGTCCGTCGCGGGCGCGCCACTCGGCTGCGCCGCAGCGGGGTTCTGCGGCCAGCTGTCGACGTCGGCGGCCTCGGCCGACGGGTCGGGTTCCGGCTTCTCGCCGGCGGAGGTGCCGCCGTTCGTCTCCGCCTCATCCGGGTGCTGCGACCGGTCGTTGACGTCCGTGTCGTCGGCCGACGGGTCGGACTCCAGTCCCTCGCCCGTGGGTGCGTCGCCGCGGTACGGCACACCGTCGATAATCGCCTGCTCGATCGGCGTGGGTAGGTAGCCGAGCTCGGCCAGCAGAGACAGGTACGCGGCGGCGTCGGCGCGGCTGACCGGGCCGGAGCGGTCCTGCCGCCAGGTGTATCGGGCTGTGTCCGGGACGGTCAGCTGGTGCTCGTACGCCACGACGATCGGCGCCAGGGCCAGCAGCGGCAGCCGTCCCGGCCGAACGGTGACGGCACTGTCCACGCTGAAGTTCCCGGTGAGCGTGGCCCACAGGGTGCTGTGCCGGGCGGCGGTGAGCTTGTCCCGCAGCGGATTAGGCATCTCCACCAGCTGCCGGGCGACCCAGGCCAGGACCGGCTTGGGCGCGGTGCTGCGGGCCAGCAGGGCAGTCACCCATTCCTGGCGTACGACGGCGCTGGCCTTCCAGGCCCGGTTGCCCTCGATGACGAGCCGGCGCTCGAGGTCATCGGCCTTACCGGGTTCGGGTTCGGTCGTGCCGGCCTCCACTGGTGGGATCGGTGCGGCGTGGCCGTGCTGGTCCGGGGTGGTGCAGTAGGCCACCGGAGTGGTCTTGTCGAACGAGCGGAAGTACACCCCGTGCCCACCGCAGGTGGTGTGCGTGTCGGGGTCGAAGCCGTCGACGGCGTCGATCAGGCGGGCGAGCGTGAGCGCGCCGGGCGGCAGTTGCTCGGTGACGGTGATGCCCGCCTGCTCCAGCTCGGCGCGCAGCCGGGCCTGTTCGGCGGCCTCGGCCCGCTCGGTGCGGACGCGCTCGACCACGTAGCGGACCTTGCCTCCCCAGCGGAGCCGCTCGTGGATCTCCGCCAGGCCCTCTTCGTCGCCGTCGAACTCGGCCAGCAGCGCCAAGTCCTCCAGCGTCCACTCATAATCCATCTGGCGGGCGGCCTGCCGGGTGGTCGCGGACAGGCCGCCGGCGGTGAGGGCCTCGCTGATCTGCCGGCGGTTGCGGCCAGTTGCCTTCTGGAGGCGGGTACGGTTCGCACCGGCCTGGTGTGCCTCGAACAGCGCCTGGGCCTGCTCGAAGGCGGTCAGCCCGTGCCGGAACTCGTCGTCGTTTTCCACCACCATGTCGATGAACTGGCCGGCACGGTCACCGGCCTTGGCCAGGTCGATCAGGCACAGCAGGTCGGGCAGCTGCGTGCTACGGGCGGCGGCCAGACGCCGGTTGCCCTTGGTCACCCAGAACCGGTGGTCCTCCTCCCCCTCGGCCCGCTGGTGGTCGGCGGGGATCGGGATGACGTGCACCGGCACCTGCTGCTCGGCGGCCAGGGACTGGCAGAAGGCCCCCGTCAGCGCGAAGTCGGAGCGGACGTTGTCGGGATGGTGGTCGAGGAACTTCAGCGGGATCCGGACCAGGCGCAGACCCTCGGCCTCACGCAGGTCGGTCTCCCACTCGGCAACGGTGGTCGTGGACATACGGACTCCTTTCAAAAAAGCAGTACGGGATGAAGATGGGCGGGTAGTGCCGTCCAGGTCGGGAGGGGTCACCCATGGACGTGAACCCCGTTCGGGCGGCCCGGTGGTCGCGGGCCGCCCGAGCGAGGGGAGGTCAGCCGGCGAAGGAAGCAGGGGCGAGTTCCTCGGCGACGACCGCGGGGGCGCCCTGGGCCAGGCGACGCGGAGAGGCGTCAACCGGCCAGTTGGCGGTGCCCTCGTGCACCGGGCTGTAGCGGGAGGCCAGCCCGAGATTGGCCGCGATCACCTTCACCGTGGCGCGGACGGTCGGCTTGCCCTCGCGGCCCTTCGTCTCGTAGGTGCGCGGGATCAGGTCGCAGCCCTGCGCCATGATGAGCTGGCCCTTGCGGTACGACTCCTGGGCTCGGATCGCCGCGACGCCGTAGACGACGACCTCCACCTGGCGGGTGGGGATGTAGGTCGAGCCGTCGCGGCGCGGGGTGGGAGGCCCGTTGACCTCCAGCACCGCCGACCACATGGCCGGCGCCTCGTGGTCGGGCGGGAAGAATCGCGGGTCGTAGGCGATCCTGCCGGTGAGGCTGATGTGGATGTCGAGCACGGGTCCTCCCCCTTCGCTGTGGCCTGCCGCCACACGGGTTTCTTGCGTCTTGACCGGGGGGGAGCTGTTTCGGCGGCTGCCCCGTCCCGGCGAAAAGGCAGACGGAGCGACGGCGTGACCGGCCCCGCAACCCGGGTGCTGGTGGCCGTTGAAGATGTTTTGCGCCAGCAAAAGATCTTCAACGGCCACCACTCGCCCTCCGCGGCCCGCGGTGGAGCGCGGGCGAGAACCCGGGTTGCGGGGACGGGCTAAGCCGGCGCATAGTCAGCCGCCGGGATGGGGCTGTCGCCTACGGTGACCAACGGCAATAACGCAGAGACCTCTGGAAAAGGCCACGCCCAGCAGGGCCGTACGACTTCCTGGATCAGGCCTCGGCAGCACCTGTCCGCCGTATTGTCCGATTCTCAGCAAGGCGCTTCAGCGATCTGCGGATGCTTCGCGACGATCCACGAGCATTCTCCGCAGACGACGGCGTTCGGGCGCGGCCACACGAAGCGCGTCCTCGGCAGGCTCGCGCACGACGCGCTCGTCGCCCCCAGCTTGTTCTACTACAACAGGGCACGCGTCGAGGGTGCGCCCCCGATCGAACGACGGGCTACGTGTCCTGCTGGCGACGATCCCGACTGAGCAGGTGCGGGAGATCTCGGTCGCGGCCGCGCTGCTCGTGCCGGTGACTGATGGGGCACTCGCAGGGACTTGACATCAAAATGACACTATCATGGTGTCATGACTCGTTTTACTCTGCGCATCCCTGACGATCTATACGCACGCATCGCCGCCTCGGCGAAAGCCAGCCACCGCTCCGTCAACGCCCACGTCCTCCACCTCCTTGAGAAGGGCCTCGCCGCCGACGCCATGACCAGACCGCTCACCGTGGCCGACGGCGAAGCCCTCGTGCTGCTAACCGTGGGCGACACTGCCCACGTCGTCACCGCTATGCACCCGACCGCCGCGCCCCTACAGTTGCCGGCGCAGCGGATCGCCGACCAGGCCGGGCTGCCCGCGAATGATCTGCCCGGCCGCCGGTTCCGCGTCGCCCGCCTGGGGATGGACGACGCGGACGGGTTCACACTGCTCAACGACCCCCGCCTATGAGGCCAAGGCGGAGGAGGAACGCGTGACCGACCAGCAGGCGCGGATCACCGGACGCCGACCCGACGGGCATTCCTCGTCGGCCTGTCCTACGCGAGGATCATCACTCACGAGAGCGAAGGGATGTTTTCCACCTGCATATCAGGTCGGCGACCGCGCCCACGCGGTAGACCTTCGTCGACGAGCATGGTCCGAAGGACTGCTCAAGCGCGACCACATCGCCCGATACACCGCGCTCGACGGCATGAAGGCCGAGTATCAGGTGGAGGCGGGCTGGACGCCAAGCTCGGGGAGGACCGTACGGCCTCCGGCGTCAGGTCCGGCAGCGGCTACCCCCTGCGCTATGCGGCTCGCGGCAAAGGCGCGCTTCCAGCGGTCTGAGGGGTGCCCCGCAAGCGAGCTTGGCAGCGGTCAGCACGCTGACGCCAGTCACGGCAAGGAGCTGGGCCGCAAGAGGCTCGACCAGCGGCTTGACCTCGGCTTCGATGGCCTCGGCCTGCGACGACAGCGCTCAATGAGCCAGTTCGGGGGGGCGGGGGGCGCACCACGGACCTCCGCGATCTCGTTCTTCGTGTTGTGTAGTGCCTGACCCGTCGTACGGAGCGGTTAGGAGACTCGTCGACGTCTAGACCCAGCTGCCGGCGTCAGGCCACGCCTGCTGGACAGGAGGGCGACGTCCTTCGGGCTGCTGCCCCGTTGGAGGCTCTTGAGCACGGCCTGCTGAGTCTCTGCGGTCCAGAAGATCTTGAGGTTTTCACGTGTCCGGGTAACGGCCGTGTAGAAGATGCTGTGCGTGATGTCGTCTTCGTTGGCGTCGGTGATGACGATCTTGACAGAGTCGTACTCAAGGCCTTGCGCCTTGTGGATCGAGACGGCGTAGGCTACCTGGAACGGCACGGAGGTATTCAGCGAGTCGTCGTCTTCGTCGCTGGTGTCCAACTCATAGACGGAGAAGCGCACTGTCGAGTCCTCCACCCATTCGAGCTCGTAGCCGTCGACGTCGAACTCACTGAGTGGTCGGTCGAGTTTGATATCGAACTGGATCTGACCTGGGATGCGCTCGATGCGGACAATCCGGCCCTTTAAATTGTTGTAGATCACGGGGCGGAACCGTTCGGTCTCGTTGAACAGCACCGGATCCCCGACCTTGTAGGTGGAGGCGCCCCATGTAGTCGCAGCGCTTGGGTTGCTGCTCTGGAGGAATCGGTTGATGTTGTTGATCCCGTAGAGACCGTCGTAGTTCAAGCACAGGATGATTTCGTCATCGCGTTGCGCCTCGAACAGTGACTTGTCGAGCACGGTCGAGTAGCCGTTGCGGGCGATGACCTCGGCGATGTCGTCGTCGATGTTGCGGACCTTGCCCCAGAATCCCAGGAGTGACTCGCTCTTGGTCCTGAACGGCGTTGTCAGCTCGAACACCGACGTGCTAGGGATGAACGAGCGGATGATGCCGAACCAGTTCCCGAACTGGATCGACTCGATCTGGTACACGTCACCGACCAGCACGAGCAGTTTGAAGGGCGTTTTCTCCAGCACCTTGAGCAGGTCACCGTTGCTGACGGTGCTGCACTCGTCGATGACCAGGATGTCGTACTCCGTGTCGGAGGCGCTCCGGTGGATGTGGCTGCTGATCGTCCGGAAGGTCGAGTTCTGCGCGGTGACCCTGCGCTTGAGGTTGTCGATTGCCGGGTTGGTGTGGGCGAGGAAGAGCTTCGTCCTGTCGTTGAAGTAGTTCGCGATATGGTCAACCATCGTCGACTTGCCCGTGCCGGCCGCGCCATAGATCAGCGCCACACGCGACTGGCCGAACAGCAGCTTGAGCGCATCCTTCTTCACCTCGTCGTCGACGCCACGAGGCGTCTGGTCGAGCCAGCGCTCGACGGCATCGGCATACCCGTCGATCCCCGACGACGCGTACTCCTGCAGCTTCTCAACGATGGCGACGGTGTCGTCCTCGTATCCCTTGATGAAGACGTGCCCCTTGTCCAGCACCAGCCGGCGCTCCGTGTGTCGGTAGTAAAGCTTGTTGTTGTAAGTGGCGATCGGACCGTTGACGTCTCCGAATTTCCCGAGATCGGCCACAGGCGTGTAGAGAAGCCCGTGGCGTTCGACGTTGTTCTTCACCCGGCGAGCCAGCAGCTCATGGTCACGTCCGGCCACCTCGAGGCTCTCGACAAGGTCCCAGTACCGCGGGTTGTGCCCCGGTAGAGAGGTACAGAACGGCATCGTGTCGAACGGGATACAGCCGTACCGTAGATTCAGCCCGGAGAGTCGGGCGCACTCATCCCAGCTGTGCTGAGCCTTGAGAACCTGGTTGTACATCCGCAGCAGAAGGTAGCGGATGACGTTGTGGCCTGGTGCGCCCGACCGCACGATGCGGCGTGCCTCATCGAGAACAGGGAAGATCTGAGGCCTGGTCACGCCAGCCGTACCTGCGCTCTTCGTCGCCTCGTACTTGTTGTCGGGCATGTCGATCAGGTCGAGCAGGCTGCCCGAGCCCACCGTCAGCCCTTTCATCAGATAGCGATACTCCGCGGAGTCAGTCCGAACTCTCCTGGTAATGCCGAGGAGACGTGCGAAGTTATCGAACTCGCAGGGGCGGATGGAGACTTCCCACTCGCGGATGATGGTGATTGGCATGGTCTGGTCGAGCACGTCGATCGAGTCACGCTGGAGCGTCAGCATGGCCGCGTACTTGTCAGTCAAGTCGATGTCGGTGAAGGCGATGATGCGGTCGAACTTGCTGACCTTGTTGACGGCGCGGAAGAAGGTGACCTCGTAGTAGATGCGCCCGCTGACGTAGAACGGGCGCGTTTTGTGGATGTAGTACCGGGCCCGCGCGCTGTTGTCGGGCGGAGTCGAATAAACCGCCTCGATCCTCGCGGCGATTTTCTCGTGGTACTCCCGCAGCGACGGATCGAGGTCGACCGGGAACGCTTCGAGGTTCGTCAGCACGGCGATTCCACACCTGTCCTGGAGCAGGCTGCGGATGCGATGGAGATACTCGTAGTACTTGAGCATCAAGCGCTCAGACGCATCGCCGTCCAGGGTGTAGTGGGAGGCACTCGTCTGGATCAGCTTGTGGAACTTGCCGAGGAAGTTCAGCTTGGCATTGGCCTTGACGAAGTCGAGCCCTGGCTCAACTGCTGCGTAGTTGAACTCGGCGTCATCTCTCCCAGCGTGAAGACGGACTGCTACGCCTTCGACCAGATTGCGGAGTTGAGCGAGCACGTTCTGTGAGAGCAGAGCACGCTGGTCCGTGAGTGAGGCGATGTTCCGGCAGATCGCCTGGTCCACACTGCGGATCTGGTCGCCAACCGTTGTCATCTCGCACTCACCTCGACTCCGAGTCCGATAGAACCGCAGTTCACGCGAAGATTCAGACACCACTGCAGCCGCGCCGATTCTAGTGGTTGGAGCCGCAAATAGGCGTATTCGCATCGCCTCGCTACAGGTTGAGGGGTTGTGGGCAGCGTTGATCGAAATCTCGTGATGTGCGCACCGTACGAAACACAGAGAGCACGTTCGGTGAGCAGAGCGGTAAAAACCCTGATCCGACCCCTCCGGCCACGACAGGATGGCGGCGTGGACAACGAACGCGCCGTGGTGCTGTGGGATCTGGAGAACGCGATCGGTGCGAATCCTGGCCCGGAGCTGCTGGCCTCCCGCCTGACTGCGGTGCGCGCGCGGGCGTTCATGTCCAGGGAGATGGTGTGCGGGTGATCAAGCCCTAGGACTGGTACCGGTGAGATCCATGTGACAAGAGACGGCCACTCCGACTCGCTCACATCAACACGAAGGGGACGAAGTGGCCGTCAATGACATTGTTCCCGCTGCCGGGGAGTACTTCGAAGACATCCTCGCCGCGGCGAGCCCGGACCTGCTGCGCACAATGATCCGCGAGTTCGCGCAGCGGATGATGGGCGCCGAGGTCGAGCAGATCTGCGGGGCCACAGACGAACGAACAGGACGATCAGATAGAAATCCCCGGCGAGCGGAGAGCTTCGTGCCCACTGACCAACAGTCCCGACTTGCCCGCGACAAGACCGATCCCAGGGAGCGGGCGGCCGTCGCGGATCAACATAGATGAGCGGCCTGACCGGCGCACCCTCTGGACTAACCCGACCCTGAGGTTCCCCCCGTAGCACGGACACCTACAGTGTGGTCACTCGGTGGTGTCTGAGGGCAGGTAGAGGCTCTCGAACGTGACGGGACTGTGCATTCCAATGCTGGAATGGCGGCGGTATGGATTATACCAGCATTCGATCCACTCGAATATAGCGTTGGCGAGTTCTTCGCGGGTTTCCCAGGTCCGGGTATCGAGCAGCTCGAGCTGTATCGTCCCCCAGAACGATTCCATCATGGCATTGTCATAGCAATCGCCGACCGTGCCCATCGAGCCGAGCAGCCCAGCGTCCCGCAGACGCTTTCCAAACGCCCAGGACGTGTACTGAGTTCCGTGGTCGGAGTGCAGAATAGTTGACTCCCGGTTCGGATTACGCCTCGCTACGGCCATCGCGAGTGCTCCGACCACCAGGTCGGTATCCTGCCGCGAATCGATGGACCAGCCGATGATGCGCCGGGAATAGGCGTCCATGACGGCCGCGTAGTACACCTTCCCCTCGCCGCTGGGGTGCTCGGTGATGTCGGTCAGCCACAGCGCATCGGGGGTATCGACGGCGAAGCGGCGCTGGACCAAGTCCTCCTCGGTTGCCTGGTTCACCAGGTTGCGGCGGCCTCTGCGCCGGTAGACGCCCTGCAGGCCGGCCACACGCATGAGCCGCTCGACGCGCTTGTGGTTGACCTTCTCGCCCAGGCCCAGCGTCAACTCGGCATGGATGCGCGGCGACCCGTAGCTGCCCCGCGATTCGCCGTGAATCCGGTGGATCATCTTCATCAGTTCCTTGTTGCGCAGTTCCCGCGGCGGCTCGGGCCGGCCCCGCCAGTCGTAATATCCCGATGTCGATACGTTGAGGACTCGGCAGGCCACCGCGACCGGGATACCGTCGTCGGCGAGTTCACGGACCAGCGAGTAGATTACTTTGGGAGCACGTTCTCTCTGGCAAAGTAGGCGGCAGCCCGCTTGAGGATGTCATTTTCCATCTCAAGCTGTTTGTTACGCCGCCGCAGTTCCGCCAGTTCCTTCTTCTCGGCGCTGGTCAGCCGGTCGCCGGCAGCGGGATTATCGTCGGCGTCAGCTTGATTCATCCAGTTCTGCAGGCATGAGCGGCTGATGCCCAGGTCCTTGGCGAGCTGGACGAGGGATTTGTCGCCCTGACGCGCCAGCTCGACCGCGCGGCGCCGGAACTCTGGAGGGTGTGGTGCGGGCATGAGGGACATCCTTCCTGATGATCAAGGGTGACCTCAGGTCAGGTGTCCGGAGAACAGGGGGAAGCTCACCTGGCTCAGCGGAACTGATCCGGCTCAGCCAACCTGATCCAAAGTGAGGAACAATCTGATGCGTCGGCTCAGTGGAAGTGACGCCTCGCAGGTGGACGGGAGCCGATGACCACGCTTCGGGTTCTGCATGGATCAGTTTCACTGAGCCGAAGGCGTGCGAACCGGCTCAGTGAAACTGATCCCTTGCAGGTCAGCAGCATGAGCAGAGATCAGATCCAGTGAGTCAGGACAACGACTGTTGTCCTGTATCGCCAAAGGTTGCGAATGTCAGACTTAGGTCGCGAGTGATCTTGCCAAGGTCAGAATTACCCTGTGAGTCGGGTTGACGCCGTCGATTCGTTCCTCGTCAACCTTGATCAGCATTGAGCAACCGGTGGCTGCGACTGCGCGCAGCAACGGGATCACCCACGTGTCGGCTGGTAGTGCCATCATGACCCCAGCGATCGCAGTCGAAATGGAGAGCCTCGATGAGCACCTTCACTGACCCACTCGTCGACGGCGCAGCCCCGATGAGCGCGTACGAGGGGCAGGTATGGGACACGCTCAACGAGCACTGGCAGCGCCGCAGCAACCGCCGTAGTCTGTCGAACTGGGCGAGCGCCGCGCTCGGTCGCACCGGTGAGGTCGCGGGAAACGTCGTAAGGCGGGTTACGGACGCTGCGCCAGAGGCGGTCATGGAACCGATCCGTCGCGCAGGCGACGCGGTCGCCAACACGGCCGTGCAACCGGCGCTCGGAGCCGCGACAGCGCTGCTCGCGCTAGCCAACGACTGGGCCCTGGAACTCAACAACCCGAAGGGCGTCGAGAAGCTCGCTCGCAAGCGTGGCCTCGAACTCAACAGTTTCAACGAACTGCGGCAGCAGGACCTCAAGGTTTGCGACCGGCTCCTGACCCTCAGCAACCTTAAGTGGCGGACCGCCGGCGCGCTCGAAGGTGGCACCATGGGCCTGCTGGCAATGGTCCCTGTCGCCGGGATCCCCGTCGTGATGACAGCGGACATCCTCGTCATCCAGGTCCTGAGCACGTCAATCGCAGCGCGCATCGCGTACTCTTACGGCTACGACGCCAAAGACCCCGGCGAGCAGATCTTCATCCAACGCATGGTACGCCGGTCCTTCATTGCACAGGCGGCCAAAGTCAAGCCGTTGCGTGAGGCCGCACGGGCGGCGGACGCGGCCAAGGGACGCATAAGGTGGTCAGACAAGCTCCGCAAGGACCACCGTCTCCTGGCCGTCCTTGAGAAGTTGATGCAGCAGATAGGCCCGGCCGGCTCCAGGGTGTCAGTTCAAGACGTCGCCAAGGTCGTGCCGGTCGTGGGTGTCCTCCTCGGTGCCAGTATGAATGCCGCGGTCCTCGGCAGCGTGTCCGCCGACGCCCAGCGCTACTGCCAGACCCGATTCCTGTGCGACAAGTATGGGCTGCCGCTGCCGACCGCACTGGCCACCTACCAGGCCGACGTCACGTAAGTGATGGCCGCCTA
>NZ_BCBX01000070.1:0-15945 GCF_001417795.1 Sphaerimonospora mesophila
TAAGTAAGGAGGGCCGGCTCGCGAACGAACCGGCCCCCGACCTGCCTCATCGAAATCGACCAAGAAAACGGTGAGAGCGGTCAGCAGTGAGCCTACGCTCACACAGAGCCGAACGACAACGAAGCCGCGAGCTCGGCGTATCAGTTGGTGAGTCTCGCGATCCACCTACTCGTGGGTGGCTCGCTGATTGGCCTCTTGGTCCTGCTCACGGGCGGTGGCGGCCCAGGCAGTAAGGACTGCGGACAACGCATCGCAGTCATCGGGTGTGAGGGGCGCACGCGGGAGAAGGTAGAGCAGGCCATTGGGTCCATCAACAAGATCGATGGGCAAGGGGTGCGCGCGCATGTTCGTGTTCACGATTAAGGCCACTCTCCGGGCTTGGCTGGCAAGCCGTGGTCCTACGACGGGGGCCAGGGCTCCCCTGAATGGGTTTCAACCTTGGGGCGATACGTCCGCTATGTCGGATTTAGTTGGAGCTCTCCAGCCTGTGCCGATGGATCCAAGCGAACGACGTTGTGAGCCGATGTCGGCAGTGAAGAAGAAGGGAAGACTCGGCCGGGACGGACAGCTCTGATGAGCTCTCGTCCTCGGCTGGGGTTACCGGCCCATGCGCCGCTGATCCCTCGATGCAGTCACCCATGGTCGGGTGAACCCGATCACCGGCCGCCCGCTCCGGTAGGACGCAGCCGTGATCGGCCCGCATCGTGTGCACCGGGCCTCGACCATCTTGCCGTCGCCCACGACGATCCCGACATGGCCCGGCCGGTCCGGCGAACTACCCGGTCCGCTGTTGAAGAACACCAGATCCCCGGGCTGCTCCTGGCCAGCCGGAACGCGGACGCCGAACGGCCACTGCTCAAAAGTGGTCCGAGGGATCCGCATCCCCGCAGCGGCGTACGCCTTCATCACCAGGCCCGAGCAGTCGAAGGAACTCGGCCCCGTCGCGCCCCACCGGTACGGCTTGCCTGTCTGAGCCAGTGCGAACCCCACCACGTTCGCCACCACCCGGCAGCGCGACGATACGGTACGCCCGTGTGATCCTCGGACTGCATCTGTTGCAGAAGTACCTTGCTCAGCATCAGCCGCTTGATCTGCACAAACGCGGAGAATGAACTCAGCGCCCCCGGCTGGGACGCCAGAGAAGGAGTAGGGCACCCCGCGCATCCCGAGTGCGGCCCGTACGATTATCGCTCCTCGGCCGGATCCCGCGGCGACGCTGGTAGGAGGCTCGCCCTGCTTGCCTTCCAACTCGGCGCACAGCTGCTCTTCGGCAGTGCTGACGATCTCTTCGGCTTTCCCTCTGGCGTCTAAGGGGTCCGTTCCCCTCACCTGAAGGTCAAGATGAGCACCAACATCCGCGACGATCGCGTCCCGAGGAATGCCGAGAGCGGCAGCAGTCCAGACGCTCGTACGCACGTCTTCCAGTAATTCCGGAGAGACATCGAGATGTCGGCGCTTCTCGTCGTGAGCCGGTGGTCCCCACAGCGCGGCGACGATCTTCTTGGCCGCGGGTTCGTGCTTGGCGTACTCGTCGCGCAGGTCCTCCCTCGGCCGCTGCACGATCGCCGCCGCTTTCGTCAGCGGCATGGTGTCCCATCCGCGCACCTTGACCAGCCGAGTGAGGAACGCTCGGGCCGCGTATCGGGGGTCGGTCACCTCGGCCCTGGTTCCCCACCCGCTTGCCGGCTGCTGCTGGAAAATCCCGAAGGACGTGCCGCGACCTCCTACCGCGTCGTTCCTCAGGTTGGACTCTTGCAGTGCCGTTGCGACGCCGATGACCGCAGCATGGGGAGGAAGCCCCAGCGCCTGGGCCGCATCCACCACGACGTGCGCATTCGTAGCCTGCTCGCGGTCCAGGCCGGCCACCGTATTCGTCCCCATCAATGGCCGCCCTCGGGACGAGCAAACCGCTGTGACGAGCTTGGCGATGTCAGCCGAGGTCTCAGCCATTTTGGCGCCGCCGGTCATACCGGCGATCAGTACGATACCTGACACGATGCTCCCTCCAGCGATCACTGCCTTGGCCCCCAGCCCGATTTCGAGGATCATTCGCCGTCCTCCAGGAGCGGGGTGACAGGCGGTGCGGCGGCCTCCTGAGGCCCGAGGCTTGGCCAGTGCGAAGCGAGGCCGGCCAGGCGGAGCCGAGGACCTTTGGCGTCAGAGGGAAGCCACTTCTCTCCTGCGGGCCCGTCGTCCACCGGACCGACCAGCGCGGACGGGGTTCCGGTGGCCACGGGGACGAAAGCCTGTGCCGAGTGCTGCACGAGCTTGCGCCTGAGGTTGGCCTCGCGACGCTCGCTCTGGACCCAGAAGAGCACGGGGGTAACCACCCTGCTGACCTGGGTCAGGGCCGCGTAACCGTCGAGTTTCCGTACGACGCGGTCGAGGGGCTCGCTGCCGGTGTCGTACTCAAGGAAAAAGTCGATCGTCTGCTCGTCCTGGCGCCAGCGGGCGTACGCATCCGGGCGGACCGTGTCGCCCCACACTGAGGCGCAGCGAGTCTCTGCCCACCAGGTGACCAGCTCGGCGTTCGCGTGTCGCCGGGCGAAGCCCCGGAGCGCAGCGCCGAAACCGTTGGTGCCAACGGTGTGGGCGAGCCGCCGCTGAC
Source organism: Sphaerimonospora mesophila (assembly GCF_001417795.1). Taxonomy (NCBI): domain Bacteria; kingdom Bacillati; phylum Actinomycetota; class Actinomycetes; order Streptosporangiales; family Streptosporangiaceae; genus Sphaerimonospora; species Sphaerimonospora mesophila. The sequence goes on from NZ_BCBX01000070.1 coordinate 2,609, forward strand.
TGTAGGCGATCGACAGGACGCGGTCCCGGCGGTAGCCGTACGCGCTGAGATCCACGCCATCCTCGGAGGCGAGCACGGCCGCGCCTGCGGGGCCGATCACGTAGTGGTAGGGCGCGGTTCCCATGCCCGGCGGCAGGTTGGGCCGGAAGCGGTCCAGTACGCCCATGCGGTGCAGGGTGAACAGGCGTCTCCGGGCGGTGTCGTCCGTGTCGAATGCGATCTCGGCGATCTGGGCCGACGTCAGGACGCGCTGCTCCTGGATCAGCCGCAGGAGCTGGCGGTCGCGCATGGTGAGCCTGGCGGCGAGCTGAGCCAGGACCGCAGGGGTGAATCGGGCGTTGGGCATCTGGTTCTCCTTCAGTTGCGAAGCCGGGGGTCGTCCCGGCGGGCTTCGGGCGCGGCTGCGGCGGTACGGCCATGCGCTTTGGCGGCTGCGGCCCTGATGTGCCGCGCGACGTCGTCTGAGGGTTCGGGAAGCGGCCTCGTGCGCATCGTGAACGGAGGTGCCTCGGTGGATCGCGACATGAGCCGGACGGCGGCCTGGAAGGCACTCAGGTTGGCCAGGTCGTGAGCGCGCAGGTAAGGGGTGAAGTGGTGCTCGACCTCTCGGGCGTCTTGGGGCGACAGTGAGAAGTAGATCTTGTTGCGCGCGTCCGAAGAGACGGCCTGGCGAAGGTCCCGGGGAAGTTGGGCCAGGTGCTGGTGGGCGATCACCAGGGACAGCCGGTACGCCCGGGCTTCCGCGAGCATGTCGCCGAGCGCGTGCGGCAGGGTGAGGAAGTTGTGCGCCTCGTCGACGTAGAGGGCCGCCGGAGGCCGGGGCCGGCCAGCCTTGGCCCGGTGGGAGGCGGCCTGCCAGACCTGCGCGAGGATCATGGAGCCGAGTAGGCGGGCGCTGTCCTCGCCGAGTACACCCTTGGGGAGCCTGACGAGCAGGATTCCGCCGTCCAGCACGGCGCCGAGATCGAAGGTCGATCGGGCGGAACCGAGTACGTCACGGACGAACGGGCGGAGCAGGAAGGCACGCAGCTTGTTCATGATCGGGCTGGTAACGTGCGCCCGGGCTGAGTCGGACAGGCTCTCGTACCACTGCCAGAAGCCGAGCAGCAGCGGATCCCGTACGCTGGCCACGAGACGATGCCGGTATTCGGCGTTGATAAGCAGGGTGGGGACGTCCGCGAGAGTTCCACCATGGGCGGCGAGCGTCAGCGCGCAGCCGCGAAGGATGTCGTCGGTGCGCGGTCCCCAGTAGTCCGCGTAGATCTTGTGGAAGATGCCGACAAGGTTGTCCACGCCGCTTTCGAGGTCGGCACCACCGAGAACGTTGAGCGACGGGCGGGTGTGGCGGTCGTCGGGATCGATCAGGACGACCTTGTCGGTGACGGACTCAGGGATCAGGCCCAGCAGGTCGCTGATCAGGTCACCCTTAGCCTCGATCACAACCGTTCCGCGTCCCGCCTGGATGTCGGACAGGATCATCTGCGCCAGCAGGGTCGACTTGCCGGTGCCGTTGGGACCCAGGACATGCACATGGTGGAAGGAGTCGGCAACGCGGAGGGCGACCGGTCGCTCGTGCCCGGAGTCCGAGAAGCCGAGGGTCTTGACGTGCGCTCCGCCGTACGCGATCTGCGGTGAGGGCGGGACGGTGTTGGCGCCAGCGCGCTGGAGGCCGGGAACCGCCACATCAAGCGGAAGGTGAGCGAGTGCCGCGAGCTCCGGCACTGAGAGCAGGAAGCCTCGCCCCATGCGCCGCCCCGCGAGATGCCCAGCGGGCATGGCCAGAAGCTGCCGCTCCAGCCGGTTGTGCCCGGAGAAGAGGGCGAATGCCGATGCGATGGCGTGCGCCCGTCCTCGAATCGCGTTACGGCGCGCCGCGTTGGCGACCTTCATCGCCCTGGCGTCGCCCCCGGTGGGGGCATCGGCCTGTACGGCGTACCGGACCGCCACGGCATAGCGCGGTTGGAGGGCCTTGTCCCTGATGGCGCGTGCCTCGGCGGACTCCTCCAGATAGACGGCCCGATCCGTTGCATGCTGGAGGCGCTGAGGAGGGATGCGTGAGTGCGTTGGTCCCGGGGTCAGGATGTCGAGAGTGGCTCGCACCAGCCACTCCGGTCCGCTCCTGAGCTTGAGTGCAAGGCGTCGGCCGGTCGCCGGCCGGGCGAGGATCTGTACGGCGGCGTGCTGCCAGGTCGGCATCCCCACGGCAGCTCCTACAAGCGCCCTGATCGGGTCGACCCCGTGGTCGTGCCGGAGGGGGAGCTGCTCGTTGCGGGCGATCCTGAACTGTCCACCATGTGAACGCCCGGTGAGCGGCACGGGCGGCGCAGCCTCCTGGACCGATGTGCGAGCGGACGGCCAGGCGGCTTCGATGGCGTGCTCCACCAGATGCTGAGGGATCACGCCGGGCACCCAGAGCCGGATCTTCACGCCGTCCGAGCTGAAGACGTATTCGAAGACCAGGTGGGGTTGCCCGAAGAGGAGGCGCTTCCAGGACGGCCGGAGCAGGCCGATGAGGTTGCCCCAGAGCGCCTCGGCGCCGGGCATGTCCGCGACCGGTGGAGCGAGGATCTCCACGCAGCGAGCACCGCGGGCCAGTTTCCGGTGGCGCAGTCGCACCAGAGCCTGTCCGAGCACCAGCTGCGCCACGTCCAGGCTGACGAAGAACGCGATCAGGTGCCACACGTGGGCCTCGAGCCAGGCGTACGCCATGTCCAGCACGGCGGACGGGTCGGTGATGAGGTCGTCGATCACAGGTAGTTCTCCTCGCTGTTGTCGATCTGGACCAGCTCGTGAGGTGAGGAAGTGACGAGGTCGTTCTCGCGCTGACTCGCGATTACCTGCAGGGGCACCCGCTGGGCGCCCGCCCCACCCATGAGAAGGCCGGCCCCGCGTTCCGCGGACAGGAGGAGCTGCCGTTCACCATCCGAGAGCTGGAAAGCGTCGACGACCTTGTCGATCGCCTGGGGTGCCTGCTTCAGCAGGATCTGGGTCGTGGAGTTGGCGATGATGGCCTGGCCCGTCTCCGAGCTGAGCAGGTCGCCGGTGTCCTGCGTGACGACGGACAGCCCGGCCCAGTGCTTGCGCGCCGCCTTGGCCATGCGCAGGAGGAATCTGGCGCCTTCGGGGTCGCGCATGAGCAACCATGCCTCGTCGACCACGACGAGACGCGGGCGGCGGTCACGGGGATCGGAGACGCGGCGCCAAATGGCGTCCAAGGTCAGTAGCGTGCCGACCGCCTTCAGCTCCTCGGGCAGGTCACGAAGCGAGAAGACGATCAGGTGGGAGTCGGGCCGGGTACTGGTGTGGCCGTCGAAGAGCTGGCGATGGCTTCCGGTGACGTACGGAGCGAGCCCGGCGGCCAGCTCCTTCGCCTTCTGATCTGCGTCATTGGTAAGAGCGGTTACCAGATCTCGCAAGAGGGGCGGGCGGCGGTTCCACGTGCGCGGTTCCAAGGTGATCCCGGCCTTGCGATAGGCGGCCATGATGGCGCGGTCGAGCGCGGCCTTGCTGGCCTTGTCGAGCGGCTCGCCGAGCATGAGGCTGATCAGGGTGTGCAGGAACAGCGCACGACGGGTGAGTGGGTCGCTGTCGCGGCGGCTTCTCAGCGGAAGGTCGAAGGGGTTCAGCCGCACCTTGGGCGCGCCGAGATGGATGTAGGCGCCCCCGACGGCCGAGCAGAGCCGGGCGTACTCGTCCTCGGGATCGATGACGGCGACTTCGACCCCCGTGTAGAGGGAGCGAAGGGCCTCCAGCTTCGCGAGATAGGACTTACCCGCACCCGATCGGGCGAGGATCACCGAGTTGTGGTTGTCCTGAGCGAAGCGGTCCCAGGCGACCAGAGAGGAACTGGCGGGGTTGGCACCGTAGAGAACCGCAGTGGGACCGAGTTCGGTGGTGAGATCTGGGCTCGTGAAGGGGAACGCGGCAGCAAGCGCGGGCGTGTCGAGTGTCCGGCGCTGCGCCACGTTGTCGTAGGCGAGCGGCAGCGTGCTGATCCAGCCCTGTAGCTGCCGGAACGTGAGCTGCCGGGCGTCCAGCAGCAACGAGGCCGCCAGGGCACGGACATGGGCGCAAGCGTCGTCGAGCTCCTGCTCACTACCGGCGTGAACGGTCAGGTAGATGGCGACACGGAAGAGCTTGGCCTGGCCGCGAGCGATCTTCGACATCAGCTCTTGGGCGTCCTCGGCGGCGGCCTCCGCTCCCGGGTCCAGGAGCCGCCCGTGCTCCTGATTGGCCCTGAGCCCGGATTCCAGGCGAGCGAGTTGCTTGCGGAGTCGGTCGGCGGCGAGCAGAGAGGGGACGGGCTCGACGTGCACCGAGACGTCGAGTCGGCCGGCGTAGGCCAGCAGCGGCTCAAGCCAGCCTGGGCCGACCTCGCGGGGGAATCCGGTGATGACGAGCGTCGCGCACAGCCCGTCGCCGACGTGCAGATGACGAGGGCGGACTTCGACCGAGTCGGGGCCGATGCCCGAAGGAGCGGTGGCCGTACGGCGGAAGCGGAACTTCATCGACGGCCTCCCCTGCTGATGACCTCGTTGGGAAGGGCGAGCTCATCCGTCGGCAGGGGCGGCGCCATTGGATCGAAGCAGGAGGTCAGCAGCGCGGTAACCGCCGCCCCGTCCAGCAGGCGTACGGTGAGCCCGCATGCGCCCAGGAGTCGGGCCGCCTCATCCAGACGTCGATAAGCACGGGCCTTGGCCGCGGCGGATCCGCTTGCGCTGACGCGTGGCTCGCGGATGACCAGCAGAACTTGCCGCCGAAGGAGCTCGTGACAGGTGGCCAGTTCGGTCAGGAAGGCCGCGTGCTCGCGAGCGGCGTAGGCCAGCGCGGGGTGGGGAAGCTGGGGCGCGCTCGCCTTGAGGGTGGCGATCGTCGTGGTGAGGTCGACGCGCTCGGCGCGCACGAGGATCTGCACCGGTCCGGACAGTGAGTTGAGCCAGCGCCCGAAGGCCGCGACCAACGCGTCCTGCTCCTCGGGAGTCCTCAGCGCGAAGCTGACCGTGGAGACTTCGGCCACGGCGACGACTCCCTCCGAGCCGAGGTCGACCAGGCCATCCCCTGCCACTGATCGCATGGGGAGTTTGAGGGGTGCCGGGAGCGGGCCCGGATCGGCTGCCACCCATGCGGGCGGCGGCACATTGTCCAGTGCGGATACCAGGTACTTCGGGGATCGCGTGTGCCGGAGCGCGGCGAGCAGGAAGCGGTCCAGGCTGACGCCGTCGTGGGTGCCGACGGCCAGCAGGATTCCCAGCACCGTGACCGGCAGGGCGATCACCGCGAACACGGTGAGCGGAATGCGCTCACCGAGGTAGGAGTAGCCCAGATAGAGGATGGCTCCGGTGACGGCGAGAATGGCCGCCTGCCGAGCGGTGAACCCCCAGACGATTTTGTCGGGCTGCTCGACGTCGGCGGGGATGCGAACGACGTCCGTCCAGCTCATCGTCCGTCACCTCCCCGACCGCCGCGGGTACGGCGGCGCGATGACGGTGGGGGTGTGCGACGTCCTGGGTTCTCCGGCCAGTCGATAGAGCCGGGGACCGGTTTGGTGGGCGGCACGATCGGCCGTACGGGACGGTTGGGGGTCGGCGGAGGTTCGCTCGCCTGGCCCGAGGTCGTTCCGGTGTTCCGCAGCCGGTACATCTGACTCAGGCCTGCCGGGCCCGCGGCGTAGAAGGTCTCCCGGGGATAGCCGTAGACCGGGGTCTTACGAGGGACGGGCTGCTGGGGCCGGGGAGTCGGACGGTACTTCCCTTGGACCGGCGGTGCGGTGGGAGCGTGCTTGGCGACCGCCGGCTCCCAGTCTTCGGCGCGGATCGGCCGACGTGCCGAGGTAGGCGCATGCTTTGCCGGTACGGCACCTGCCGCTGCCGCAGTGCCGGTGGCTGTGGCGGCGGCAGCGTGGGTGGCAGCCGTACCGGCAGGGCCAGCGGCCAGGGCGGGAAGAGACTTGCTGACCATCGTGCCGGTCGGCATTCGCCTGCTCGGACCGGAGCGGGAGCCCTTCCTGAGATGCAGGGCGCTGAGAAGCGGACTGGTGATCTTGTATGCCAGGGCGTACTTGACGATGCGCACCACGCCGAGCCCGCGGCCGGAGGGAAGGAACATCGCCCGCGACACCCATGTGGGGATGCGGACCAGGATGATCAGAAGGACGAGGGCGAGGAGGAGGTTGTAGAGCTGCCCGGTGCCGTACAGGCCAACGGCTTCCCGGCCGTCTTGATTGAAGAAGACCCGTACGGCTGTAACGAGCGTGAGCGACTGGCAGATCTGGATCAGCAACAGGCCGGTGAAGACCCGCCACCACAGGCGAGCCAGGCCTTCGGTCTGAGGCAGGGCGTGGCAGGCGAGGGCCAGCGGTGCGGCGACCACCAGCAGTGTGGTGAGGGCCACTCGGAGCACGAACGTGATGAGGAGAGTGACGAGCAGCACCACGGCCACCAAGGCGAGCAGGATGTAGAAGATCTGTGAGTTGCCGGGCAGCCAGATGAGGAAGCGGATCGCGGTGGCGGCCCGCCGAGCGTCGAAGCCCTGTCCGAGAAGAGCCTGGGCGAGGGCGTTCGCGGTCTCGATAGCCTTGCTGGCGATCAGGAAGCTCGCATTGACCGTCAGGAAGGCCAGCACAAGACGAGGCAGGATCTCCTTGACCGCATACCGGGTCTGAACGGTCTCATAGCTCATCGCCAGGATCCCGCCGATGGTGGCAAACAGGACGAACGAGCCGTTTGCGATGATCAGTGTGGCGTGCCAGAGGTCCCAGATCCTGCTCTGCTCGTCGACGCTCGGGGTGGCGAGGAGCGTGGTGGCCAGGATGTCGAGCAAGGGCTTGATGGCGTGGGTGGCGAGCTCGGCGAACCATGCGTTGATCTGGCCGGTGATCCAGCCGCCGATGCCGACGCTGATGCCGGTATCACCGGGAGGGGGCAGCAGCGGTGGCAGTTCAGGGGTGGGCGAGGGCGTGGACTTTTTCCACAGGATGTGGATAAGCAACATGAACGTCATCGCTGATCACTCGCCTACGATGCGCTTGAGGACGTTGACGAAGAGCGGGGCCAGCACTGCCAGGGCATAGCCGAGGGCGGCGGCCTTGAAAGCGCCTTTCGCTTTCTGGATCTCGCCCGGGTCGCCGCCGGCCACGAGGTAGCGCAGACCGCCGAGGGTGAGCATCAGCGTCGCGAGCGTGGCGAGCAGGCCGATGATCCAGTTGCGCAGGTTGGTGAAGACCCTGCCGAGTTGATCCGGGCTGGTTGGTGGAGCGGCTACTGGCGTGCCGCCGCTCCAGGACATCGTCGCGACGTGCAGGCTGTCGTTGTCGGCCAGCGCCACGACGACGACGGCGGCGATGACGGCTGCCGTGATGCCGATGACGATCAGAGCACGCACGATGTGCCGCCGTAGCTGCCTGCGTGGTTTCCGCGGCAGGTTGGGCTGAGAGACGACGCCGTGAGCGAGGAAAGTTCTCGGCCATCCAATGAGGCCGTAGGGGGTCCGTGCGGAGCCGGTGAGGCTGCCCCAGCCTCCCTTCGTTGTCGTCGTGACAGGTTGCGTATCTGAGGTCCGGCTCCGCACGGAAGTCTTCGGGATTCCCTCCCCCACCCCTCTAGGGATGGCGGAAGAGATCGTTAGGGACGTGGCCGCCTCGACTTCCCCGTTGAGAATTGCCTCGACGAGGATCGGCTCCGAACGCTGGCGGCGCTTCTTGGCGGCCTCCATGCTCAGACCGAGTTCGTTGGCGGCGTCGGTAAGGGTGCGCTTCTCCAGGCGGGTCATGCCGATCAGCTCGGCGTCTACCTCACTGATGACGCCCTTGGCGACGGCATCGATGAGGACGAGGTCGGGATGCCCCCACGGCGGGGACGGCGGCGCCGACTCCTGGAGCGGGAAGTGTCGGGAGGCTCCGGCCTCGGCGTTCTCTCTCGCTCGCTCGCCGGCCCGCTTGGCCATCGTGCACAGTCGGGGAAAGACGTTCGGCCGGTCCATGTCCACCGTACGGACTGCCTCGATGAAGGCGGTCAGCACCTCGGTGTCGATGTCTTCCGGGTCCCCGGCGACGTAGCCGCGGCAGATCCTGCCGCTGATGCCACGCAACGCCGGTACGGCCACGCCGACAGCGCCAACCAGCCACTGCGGCCCGTCCTGCCGAGCCCGGCTCAGCAGCGTCCGCCAGACGGCGTCGCGCGTGGTGTTCGAGTAGGTGACCGTGATGAGGAGATCCCTCACCTCGATCAGCGACAGCCGGCGGCGTGGCAGTTCCTGCCCCAGTTTCCTGCCGTCGATGGTGAGACCGCTGGGGGGACAGGCCAGCATCTGGAAGGCCTGCTCGGCGATGTCCAGGGGCGATCGGTCGATGCCGAGCGCGTCGTCGTTGGTGCTCATCGGGTTCTCCACGCGAGAGGGATTCCGCTTTGACGAACCCGGTTTATGACCCGCCTTTGGCATGCCTCCGGCGCCAATTCCTGACGGCCTCCGGCATCCCTCTGGCGTATTTCACTGCCGGTGTCCGCGTGCAGCCGAGCCAGAGCGACGCCAGAGGTCGGGAGTGCCCTCTACCAGGAAAAACAATCGATGCCGGAGTCTGCTAGGGGCCATACTTGCTGTTTTCCACTTCCGCTGGGATGGAAATCAGCTACGCGATTCGAGTCAGAAAGACTACTGCTCTCAAGGCGCCCGCGATCACCATCATGGTCATGACCGTCACTCCGGTCTCGTGGCAATCACAGTCAGAGCCACGCGGACGATGGAGCCGAGAAGCAGCGGTCGAAATTCCGGACGGGACCAGAGAAGAGCTGGGCGCGGTGAGGGCCACCTCAGAGGGGTTAGAAGGCTTGCCTTACCTAACCTCAACCACATCATGTAGTAGTCCGAGAGGTAGACCGACCCCACATGTTGTGGTTGAAGGTAGACGCTCGGCTGCTCTCCCGCTACGATCTACCTTCAGAGCACGAAAACCCCGATCGGGTACCGCCTGTCGGGGTGGCACCAATCGGGGTCCTTCGTGATGGTTGGACTCACCAGAGTAGCGGCTTCGTGAGCGTGCGCAAGCCCCCTCTTCGAGGAAGTGCCCAGCTCGGGGGGGGAGGTGAAGCAGATGGCAGCAGCCAAGGGTAAGCCGGGTCAGCCGGCTCCGGTGTCGGGTCAGTACCGGCCTGCTGGCGGTGGCCCCGAGGTCACCGTCCCGAAGGGCCACCGCCTGCCGCCCACCCCCAAGCCGGGGAAGTCGTGGGTATGCGTTGACCCGAGCAAGAACAAGAGCGGCAAGTAGCCGTTGAGCGGGCCGGGGCCTTCACGCTGAGGCTCCGGCTCTTCTCCCTCAGCTTCGGACTAGCACCGCGCAAGGCCACCAGGGCCGCGTTGATGACACATTGTGTGATCACGCGCGTGCGTGACGAAGAGCCATTGGACATCTGGAAGCACTCGGTCTATCTCATGACCGACGAGTGACCTCCCGGTGATGCCGATTCCGCGCCAGGGCAGTCAGTCGCGGTAAGCAGGTGTTCGGCGGTCAGGGCCAGGAAGGACACAAAGGCGCCCACCCCGCCGACCGCGACGCTCCTGGCAACCGACGAGGCTCGCCCCATGCCTACCGTAGGAAGTCGGGCAGGTCAGACTCCTCGAGAGACCGCAGACTCGGCGGCTCCAGTGTCCTCTGGCGTATTTCACTACCGGTGTCCGCGCGCAGCCGCGCCAGAGCGACGCCAGAGGTCGGGGATGCCTCTTACCGGGCAGAACAGTCGACGCCAGAGCCCTGCCAGGGACTCTTGCTGAACTCAGACCGCGTATCTGAGTTCCGCCCCGAAAAGAAATGGAAAACAGCAAGCATGACCTGACTTCAGGCCCGTCGATTTCCGGCACCTGTAATTTCCGGGACTACCGGAGCGGGAGCTCTCACGAGGACTTCCTGCGTGCAGGAGGAATCATGGCGAGGGCCCCCTACTGGCGTGACGAGCACGCCACCCTATATGCCGGCGACGCCAGGGAAGTCCTCTCCCAGATGCCCAACCGGTCTGTCGACTGCCTGGTCACCAGCCCGCCGTACTACGGACTCCGGGACTACGGCCCCGGACAGTACGGCCAGGAGCCCACACCCGAGGACTACGTGGAGAACCTCAGGGCGACCTTCGCCGAGGCCCGGCGAGTGCTGGCCGATGACGGAACCTGCTGGCTGAATCTCGGTGACGTCTACGCCGCCAACTCCGATGGCTACGCGCGCGGCGTCAACTACAACCAGCGGCAGCCGATAGTGCGCCCCCGCTCGCGACTGGTCGTACCGCCGAAGAACCTGCTCGGCATGCCCTGGCGAGTGGCCTTCGCTCTCCAGCAGGACGGCTGGATTCTGCGCAACGCGATCGTCTGGCACAAGCCCAACGCGATGCCCCAGTCCGTCGTCGACCGGCTCTCCACCCGTTACGAGATGATCTTCCTGCTCGTCAAGCAGCGCTTCTACTGGTTCGACCTCGACGCCATCCGTGAGCAGTACACCGGCGACCGCTCACTCTCCAGACGCTCCCGCCGGGGTGGAAGGAAGCGCAACTCCATTTCGACGCCCTGGCCCCCGGTCGGCAAGAACAGCGCGACGGCATCAGCCGACGCCCAGCACGGTCCGGCGACGCCTGCCGGAGACCAGACACATGACATCGTTGAACCACCCGGGCGTAACCCCGGTGACGTCTGGACGATCTCAACACGCCCATACCGCGGCGCTCACTACGCCCCATTCCCCATCGACATCCCGCTCCGCGCCATTGCCGCCGGCTGCCGACCTGGCGGCGTCGTGATCGACCCGTTCGCTGGCGCGGCAACAACGGCTCTTGCCGCCCGGCAACTCGGCCGGCAGTTCATCGGCATCGAGCTCAACATCGACCACTGCGCACTGGCCAAGGCCAGGCTGCTCGCGTCAGGAGCAGTGATGGGAGGAGAAGCAGAGTGACACCCATGACCATCGAGGAGGTACGCGCTCTCCCGGCCGTCGTTCCCCTGCTGACTGCCGCTCGCGCCCTGGGAATCAGCCGTAACACCGCCTACCGCCTCGTCAAGCGCGGCGAGTTCCCCTGCCGAGTCATCCAAGCGGGTGACGTCTACCGAGTCCCCACCGTCGAAGTCCTCCGCATTCTTTCTCTCGACCCCAGCAACGTGGAGGAGCAGGTGGGATAAATAGCTGGTGACAGCCTAAGCGGCGACGAGCACTACGGCCTCATACGGTGCCTGGTCGCTGCGAGTTCCCTCACCGTTGCCGCCGACGAGCTGGTGCCGTTGGAGTCGTTCATCGCGCAGGGCAACCGCACCCTGCCGGTCGTCTTCCGCCCTACCCCGTGAGCTAGCAGACCAAGGGAATCCGGCACCCTTTACACCTGCGGCCGAGGCGGAACGCCTCGCACTGCGTCGGCCCGGAGTAGGCGGGCCAAAGGCCGGTGACGGCGTTATCGTCCAGCGGTCGCCCTCTTCAAGGCAGCCGAGTAGGGCCTTGGAGCCGCCTGTCCGTACCTGGATGCCCGTGCAGACCGTGCCTCCCGCCCCTGACGAGAGGCACGGCCTCACGTTCACCCTCAGCCCGCGGTGCGGGCACGGGGCAGCGGGGTAATCGACGACAACGATCGTCCGGGCTCGGCGCAAAGCCGCGGCATGCGGATCTGCCGCCAAGCGGTGCCCCAGCGCTGGACGTCGTCGTCGCTCCCGCCGCAGGCCCGAATGAAAGCGAGCAGCAGTTCCAACGGCGGGAGCTTGCGCTCCTTCAGAGCCTTGCTCAGCGTGCTAAGCGCGAACGCGCCGTTCGCACGGCGGACCAGCTCACGCAGCGCGAGATCACCGGCCCAGATCCGGTAGTGCCGCATCCGGTCGACCAGCTCGGCCGGCGATTGTGCCGTCAGTGGGTCGGGCTTGAGCTGGTACCCGTCCACATCCTCAACTTGCCGGGGAACCTGGACACGGCGACGTCGCGGGGTCAGCTTCGAACGAGCTGGCTCGCGCTCGACCGCCGCAACAGCAGGCTTCTGCGGGGCCGTGACCTCCACCCAAGTCGACATGCGCCCCTCCGCATGAGCCCGGAGGCGACGCAGGAGCGCTACGTCGGCTTGTGGTAGTGCCATGACCTCCTTGAGGAAGGCGGGCGATGGCGTCCGGCCCTGTGTCAGGACCCTGGCGAGGCGCTCCAGGAGCGCGCTTACCTCGTACTCCCCGGGGGAGTTCAGGTTCATCAAGATGGTGCCGGCGACAGCCTCATAGAACTCCCCCAGGGGCAGGGGCATCTGTCGCGTGCACTCATGGACCTCGCGCGCGCGACGAAGGACCATCCCTTCACGATGGAGCCGTCCTGAAAAGGACGCTTCGGCCATCCGGTCACGCTCCCGAGGTACGGGGCAGGAGCCGGCTGGCAGTGGTGGCTGCGGCCGCGCACCCGCAGCCGACCAGGAGCAAGACGTCGTGTGGGTTGTAGCCGCGATGGAGGAGCGTGAGGACGAAAATGAAGACAAGGACGAGGACTATCAGCGGGACAACGACGCGGTTGTCCGGCGGGGGGACGTCGATCTTGATGCAGAGCAAGATGCCCTACCTCCTGGAACTAGTGCTTTCCGAGCTTGACACGTGGAACCTGACATAGGGGAAACAGTCACCAGCCCCCCGGCAGCGGCAACTACCGGCATTGAGGGCGTGGCCTACGTGAACCGCCGAAACCATGATGACCTGATCCCCCGTCCGGATGATGGCCTTTGCTCGCAGTCACTTGGCCCTCTCCTCACGGCGTCGTTCCTAGGTGTTCACAGCTGTTCCCGTCTGCACGTTGTCGTCCATAAGGGTCCACTGGTGTTCAAAGCTGATGCATCGGATTCCTGGTTGCGGTTTGTTGCGGTCTAATGAGGAAGCGACGCTAAGTACCTCCACCAAGGGTAGGTACCGACAGCGTTCATGAGCTGGTGAGACTCCGAACTGACACGTGGAACCACACCAGAGCAGGCAAGGGCTCGCTGCGGCAACGGCGGGTCGAAGGGGTTCACGGCCACACACAAGGGTGGCGTGAGCCCTTTTCATATCTGTGCCCCGAAGCGGATCACACGGGTGCTGGCGCGGGATACCGACTTCTGGCACGACACGATGTGGGTCACCGACTCGACCCCCGTGCCGTGAGGGATGTCACGGCCCACGGTGCTGCGCTCGGAGTAGGCGGGCTGGGCGAACTACAGTTACGGCGCGTCCCACTCACGATTCTTTTGGGGCCTGCGGCTGTATCTGGTGTGCACGCCGGCCGGGATGCCGATCTTGTGGGCACCGGCTGATCCGAAGCTCGATGAGCGCGAGATATTGGCGGCGATGCTGGAGGTCGATGCTGATCTGGTCGCCGAGCGTTC
>NZ_BCBX01000071.1:0-4714 GCF_001417795.1 Sphaerimonospora mesophila
TGATCAACGCCGAATCCCTCCCCGACGACCCCACCCCCCACGACTCCGAACACGGCACCGCCCCCGGGCAATCCACCCACCACAGCACCACTCCCCGCGACGCTCCTCCCAGCGACGCCACTCCCGGCGACGCCGCACCTGGCGATGTCGCGCCCGAAGACGGCACCTCCGAAGACGGCACCTCCGAGGGCACCACGTCCGGTGACACCGTGCCTGATGACGCCACGCCCGGCGGCACCGCGTCTGACGACGTCACTCCCGGCAAGATCGCGCCCGACGACACTGCGTCTGAGGACACTCCGTCTGAGGACACCGTGCCCGGCGATGCAGTACCAGGTGGCATCGCGCCCAGCGGCACCGTGCCTGATGTCACCATGCCCGACGACACTCTGCATGGTGACGCCGTGCCTGATGGCACCATGCCCGACGACACCGTGCCCGGTGACATCGCGCCTGGTGACGCCGTCTGGAGCGACGGCCCGGCGCTTGCGACCGGCAAAGGGACCGGCCCGGGAACCCGCGAGGACGCCGGTGACGACCTCGATCCTGATCACGCTCCCGGCGCCGCTTCTGTGCCCGCGCCCGCCCCCGAATCCGATCCCGTTCCCGATGCCGCTTCCGAGCCTGCTCCCGGGTTCCGTCCTGGGACCTTCCCCAGGGCCGGTCACAGAGACGACCGAGGGGACGACCAAGGGGACGCGGCGCCAGGCGGTGATCCCACCTGCGGTCAGCGTTCTGAGTGGCCCGCCGAGAACTCACGCGAAGACCGCACCCCCATCCGTCCGGCCACCACAGGTGACGACGAGCCCGGCCCCGCGGCCGAGGCCAGCCCACTGGCCGAGCTCGGCGCTGCGGCCGGGACCGGAGGCACTGACGAGCCCGGAAGCGTCGACGAGCCCGGAAGCATTGACGAGCCCGGAAGCGCTGAGGAGCCGGAGATCGAGAGCGGCTCGGGGACCCGCACCGGCATCCGCAACCGGGCCGGTGAAGACGAGCACACCGCGGACACCACTCCCGCCGGTGCCGACCTCGGCACGCACCCAGCAGACCCCGCCACCGGCGACCCCGGCGACCCCAGCGGAGGCGATCCCGGCAGGAGCGCCCCTGGCAGCGGCAACCCCGGAGACCCCAGCGGAGGCGATCCCTGTGGGGGTGTGGACCCCGGGGGTGCGGCTTCCAGGAGCACAGGCTTCCGCTTCTGGAGCGTCGACGGTGGGTTCGGGGATAGCGGACTCGGGGCCGGGGACTGGCGGTGGCAGTCGGTGTTGCGCACCCTGCCCGGGCTGCTGCCGTCCACCGGACACCTGCTGCCCATCACCGACATCCACCGCCTGGCCCGCACCTCCACCCTGGTCCGCCTGGTGATGAACACCGAGGGGCAGGTCCTGGACATGGGCCGCAAGACCCGCCTGGCCACCCCCGCCCAACGCCGCGCCATCGCCGCCCGCTACGACACCTGCTGGGTGAAAGGCTGCCCCCTCCCCGCGAGCATGTGCCAGATCGACCACATCGACAACTGGAGCGAAGGCGGCCGCACCGACCTGGCCAGACTCGGCCCCGCCTGCCAATTCCACAACCGCGACCGCTACCTGCACCCCGACCGCTACCAACGCCGCAAGATCGGCCCCGACCGCTGGGAGTTCATCTACATCGGCCCCTCCCGTGTGGGCAGAAGCGGGGTTCGGCCTCTCGACTGGGAGACGCCGGAAAGATCGGAGAGGTCGGAAAGGCCGGAGAAGTCGGAAAGGACCGTCACCAACACCAACGCCAAGGCGCCCTCTCCGGTAAGGGAAGAGCAGGCGCCTCCCGAAGGGACACTTCCCCAAGAGGCAACAACGCCTAAAAAGGCAAGACCCGCCTGAGGGGCGAAGACTTCAGGGAGATGCGGGGACAGTTGCCGGATCGTGAAAACTGACCTGAAGGCCGATCCCCTGGGATACCGCCGCACCACAGGGGGTCTGGGTCCGAGATCTGGGCAGCATCAGGAAACCGTTGGCAGTGGAGCTACCGCTGCACTGCGATCAGCATCCGGTGTGCTCGACGAGGATGATCCGAACGTTTCGAAGAGCACCCCAACCCTCCCAGAACGTGAAGATACCCGTTTGTCGTTGGCGGCCTCCAAGACCTGCGCCGGATACGGCATCGCCGCCTCGATCCCTGCCGCCACGATCCCTGCCACCCTGACCCCTCTTCATGATCGTAAGAACGGGAAGGGTTCTGCTCAGATGTTTCGATCGTTGTCGTCGGCGGCCTCCAGCACCGGACCGCACTGGTCACAGCAGGGCACGGGTACCGGTGGCGCCGGCCCTGCGATCGGTCAGGATTCGAGAAGCGGGCCGCGCCGCCGCCGTCCTAGCGTTGGCGACATGACACAGAACCAGCAGGCAGGCAGCCGCTCAGGGCGTGGACGCGGTTCACCCGGGCCGGTGTCACGATGGATCCTGCACCGGATGAACGCCCGGGTGAACCGCAAGATCCGACGTGGCCGCGACAGGGTCATGGGCATGGACGTACTGATCCTGAACACGGTGGGGCGCCGGAGCGAGCAACCGCGGGAATCGCCTCTGGCGTGGTTCGCCGACGGCGAGAACGCGTGGCTGATCGTCGCATCGGGCGGTGACAACCGGCACCCGGACTGGTACCTCAATCTGATGGCACACCCAGAGCGGGCGTCGATCGAACTGCCCGGCCGCGAACCCCTGCCAGTGACACCGCACCGGCTCGACGGCAGCGATCTCGAACAGGCATGGCAGCGCATCATCACCGCCCAGCCTCGCTACGCCAAGTACCAGAGCAAATCCGACCGGGAATACCCCGTGGTCCGGCTAACCCCGCGGTGACCGCGGTCCTGGCCCCCGTCTCGCCCTGAGGCTGCCGCGGGTCGTCGACTCCCTTGATCTGATCGCCCTCTCACACACGAGTCGAGCAGGTCGATCACATCGGGATCGGCAGGGCCGGCCTGACGGCCAGAGCGCACAGGAGGTCCTTCACATCCTGTCCTGGTCGTGACCGTACGGATCGTCCGCCGCGGCGAGCTCGGCGGCGGTGACCGTACGCAGGAAGGGCACGGCGAGCAGGGCGACCGCCACGGCGAAGACGGCGAAAGCGGGCCGGAGACCGAAGGCGTCGGCCAGCACCCCGGCGAGGCCCGCGCCGAGCGGGAGGGTCCCCCAGCCGAGCAGCCGGGCGGCGGAGCCGTACCTGCCGAGCAGGCGGTCGGGGACGAGGGACTGGGAGATGGTGCGGGCGTTCACCGTCCACAGTGTTCCGCCCATGCCACCGACGAAGGCGGCGGCACCGACGGCCCAGGCCGCCGGGAGCACGGCGGGCACGACCATCATCAGGAACGTCCCGACCAGATCGGCGAACAGCGCCCACCGGACGCCGAGCAGTCGGTTGACCACCGAGGTGGAGACGGCGCCGGCCAGGCCGCCCGCGCCGATGGCGCCGACCAGCAGGCCGTACCCTGCTGGATCCAACTCCAGTACGGACGTCGCGTAAGACGGCAGCAGGGCGAGCCAGGCGCTCCAGCTCCCAGCCAGCACGGCGATCGTCAGCGAGAGCGTGCGCAGCAGCCGATGTCGCCAGAGAAAAACCAGCCCTTCACGGATGTCGGCGACCATGCTCGCCCTTCCGGCCCTGGAGGCTCTCTCAACCCTGGAGTCTCCCCCAGCCCTGGAGTCTCCGGTGGCACAGTGATCTCCGGCGGCCCCGGCATCTCCGACGGCGATGTGCTCTCCATGGGCTCGGAAGCGGCCGACCAGCAGGGTCATCAGGACCGCGCCGACGGCGAAGGCGGCTGTCGCGGAGCCGAGCGCGACGGCCGCCCCGATGCCGACGAGCAGGCCGCCGATCGCCGGCCCGCAGAACTCGTTGGCCACGGTCTCGGTCCCGGCGATCCAGGCGTTGGCACGGGTGCGCCGCTCCACAGGGACGGCGGCGGGAATCATGGCGCTGACGGCGGTGTCGGCCACCACCTCGGCGAGACCGACGACGAGCCCCGCGGCGTACAGAACCGACAGCGTCGGCGCCCCCGCCGTACTCGCGGAGAGCAGTGCGGCGATGGCGACCAGCCGGAAGAGGTTCGCCCCGACCGCGAGCCGGCGTCGATCGACCCGGTCGGCGAGCACGCCCACGGGGAGCGACACCAGCAGCCACGGCAGTGTGAGCGTGAGCGCCACCGCGGCCACCTGCCCGGCGGAGCCTCCGGCGGCCACGGCGAGGATGGGCAGTGAGATCTTGATGACGCCGTCGGCCAGGTTCGTGATGCCCGTCAACGCCACGAGCACGGCCTCGTTTCTGCCGCTCCCCCGCTCTGCCCGGATCACCGTCTCGGTCATGCCGCCCCCTTCTCCAACCGGCTATCGGATTAGATGGTGAGAGACTAACCGGCTATCGTGATAAGTGGAATAGGCAGGCGGTTGGAATAGAGTCGGCTCGGAGGAGCGTGCACAGTCATGACAGAGCCATCCGCCCACGCGGCCCTGATCCTCGACTTCGCCAACACGCTCGACGTCGAAGCCGGCACGGACGTGATCACCACTGTGGACGAGCTGTCAGCCTGGGCGCGGGATCGGGGACTGCCCGGCGAGGTGGACGAGACCACCCATGTCCGGGCGATATCGCTGCGCGCCGGTCTGCGTGCACGACTGCTGCTGAACAACATCGGGGTGCCCGACACCGCGGAGGCCGCCGAGGCCGCCCGGGCGATCGA
>NZ_BCBX01000071.1:5117-15792 GCF_001417795.1 Sphaerimonospora mesophila
GCGCAGTCCGTGCTCGACACGGTGCCCCTACGAGCACGCCTGGGGCCTGAGCCCGAGCCCGGCGGTCCCCTGCTCGGCGACGGCCTGCTCGCCGCGATCGGCGTCGCATGGGCCCTGGTGGTGGCCGCCGGGGAATGGCAGCGCCTCAAGCAGTGTCCGGATCACGCGTGCGAGTGGGTGTTCTGGGACGGCACCCGCAGCCGCACCCGGCGCTGGTGCACGATGAGCGTCTGCGGCAACCGGGCCAAGGCGCGCGCCTACGCCGCCCGGCGCAGGCGCGCACCCGACTGATCCCGGAGGAATCCGCGGGCTCCCTCAAGCAGGTCAGTCAGGGTGGATCAGTCCGAGCAGGTCGACTCGAGCGGATCAGCCCGGAGGATCAGCCCGGACGGACCAGCCTGCTCAATCCGGGCGGGTCGACTCGAGCGGATAACTCTGAGCAGGTCAAGTCGAGCGAATCAGTCGGAACGGAAGCGAATCAGTCGGAACGGATCAGCCTGAGCGCTCAACCCGAGCGGATCAGCCTGAGCGGGGCGGCATGACGGTGCCGCTGACCTCGCCGAAGGAGACGACGCCCCCACCCGATCCCGGGGCGGTCGCGGTGATGACGACCTCGTCGCCGTCTTCCAGGAACGTGCGCCTGCTCCCGTCGGGCAACTCGATCGGCGTCTCGCCCGACCAGGAGAGCTCGATCAAGGAGCCGCGCTCGTCGGGCCGTGGCCCGCTGATCGTGCCCGAGGCGAACAGGTCTCCGGTGCGCAACCCGGCGCCGTTCACCGTCATATGGGCGAGCTGCTGCGCGGCCGTCCAGTACATCCCGGCGAAGGGCGGCCGCGACACCACGTGGCCGTTGAGGCGCACCTCCAGCCGGATGTCGAACCCCCACGGCCCCGCATCGGTGTCGTCCAGGTACGGCAGCGGCCTCGGCTCGCGTGCCGGCGGCTCCACCCGGGCGTGCTCCAGCGCGGCCAGCGGGACCACCCACGGGGAGATCGACGTGGCGAACGACTTGCCGAGGAAGGGCCCCAGCGGCACGTATTCCCACGACTGGATGTCCCGGGCCGACCAGTCGTTGACCAGGCAGGCCCCGAAGACGTGCTCGGCGAACTCCTCCATTGGCACCGGCGTGCCCAGTGTGGAGGGGGCGCCCACGACGAATCCCAGCTCGGCCTCGATGTCGAGGCGGGTCGACGGGCCGAAGACGATGTCGCCGTCCGGAGTACGGCGCTGCCCGCGTGGCCGTACGACCGGCGTGCCGGAGACCACGACCGTCCCCGCCCTGCCGTGGTAGCCGATCGGCAGGTGCCGCCAGTTCGGGGTCAGCGGCTCCTGCCCCGGACGGAACATCCGGCCGAGGTTGGTGGCGTGGTGCTCGGAGGCGTAGAAGTCGACGTAGTCGGCGACGGTGATGGGCAGGTGGAGCCGCGCCTCGTCCCGGCCGACCAGGTGCGGACGCACGGCGCGCTCGTGGGCGGCATCGGTGAGCCAGCCGATGATACGTTCGCGTGTCTCGTCCCACACGGCCCGGCCACCCGCCATGAAGCGGTCGAGTGTGCTCTCGGCGAACGTGCCGGCCATGGCGGGCCACAGCTCTTCCGCGACGGCGGCCAGGTCCAGGACGTGCCGGCCGACCGCCACACCGACCCGGCGATCCAGCCCGTCGGACCGGGTGGAGAACACGCCGTAGGGCAGGTTGTCCAAGCCCCATCCGGCATCGTCGGGGCGAAGATCGAGCCAGGTCAAGGTCGCTCCTGTCCGGTCGCGGTCGTCGTCGTAGTCACAGTCGCCGTCGTGGTCCGCATGCCGATCAGGCCGAGCGCGGCCAGATCCTCAAGGGGTTCGTCGATGCTGCAGGTGCCGAAGGAACGGAACATCCGGCGTGTCGCCGCCACCCGGTCCTCGCCCAGCGCGCGGATCCGGTCGGCCACAGCGGCGGGGTCCCGTAGTGCGAGCACCCCGGACACCTCGGCGGCCGTCGCGCCGTCCAGGGCCGCGCTCGTGGCGAGCAGCACGTTGAGGAATCCGTGGTGCTCGAAGCCCGTGTCGTGAGCGGTGTGCCGTACGGCATGGTGCAGTCCGGCGGTGCACTTGAACGGCAGATCCCTGCCGACGCAGCCGACGATCGCCTCGGCCAGCTCGGCCTCGGACGGGAACGCCCGCGCTTGGAGGCCGCCGGTGCGGAACTTGGCGAAGCACCCCGTGCCCGCGAGCGCGTCGAGCACGGGAAGGCACGCCGTCCGCGGAACCTCGACGAACCCGGCCGTGTCCCCAACGCCGCCCGTACGGCCGCGCAGCGCGGCCACGGCCGCCGTGGCGTCCGCCGGGTCGGCCACACCAGAGACCTCCAGCGCCACCGCGTTCGGCAGCGGGCCGAGCCGCTCGATCGCACCCGGTCCGCCCGTCACCACGACGCTGATCACCAGATCCGCCGGGAGCTCGGCCAGCCGGGTGTCCGCGCAGATGAACGGCCCGACGAAACCGGCGTACCACGACGTGCGATGGCGGCGATGCGCCGGTACGGCCTCGGCCATCGGTGCGTCGCCGGGCGGGAAGAGCGCGGCGTCGTCGAACAGCGAGGCGAACAGGGCCTCGCCACCGGAGAACGTCACCTCGTCGCTGTCCACGATCGCATGCTAATGGAGCTTCCCCCCGCTGATCAGCGCGAACTCGCCGCACCCGTTCCGTACCTGGCAATGTGCCCAGACCGATCGACGCCGTGTCGATCAGCACAAGACAATCTGCACAATCAACCCTTTCCGCACATCGAGATCAAACCGCCGGATCGCCCTGTCTGATCACCCTGTCCGATCACCCTGTCCGATCACCCTGTCCGATCGCCCTTTCTGATCATGCCGTCTGATCAATCAGCGGGCGCCGGCCGAGCCCGCCCGTGATCAGCTACCCGCGATCGGCCGCCCGTGATCAGTGCGGCGAGGCGGCGTCCTGACGCTCCCCCTCGTCGAGCGGGCCCTCCGGCGCCGCGTCGGCGGCATCGGAGCCCCGCCGACCCGAATCCCACCGGCGCAGCGCCGCGATCCCGGCGGGCACGGCCGGCACAAGGATGATCGCCGCGGCGATGTTGACCGCGCGGAAGCCGCCGAGGGCGAGGATCGGTCCGGCCAGCGCGGCCGCGGCCGCTCCCGCGTAGCTCATGCCGGCGTCGGTGACGCCCTGCAGCGGCACCCGGACCCGGGCCGACGAGGTGTTCGCCAGCAGCACGGAAGCGGAGATCAGCGAGGCCGACCAGCCGGCGCCGAGGATGGTCAGCGCGACCGCGGTGAGGGTTCCGCCCGCCGGCAGGGTCGCGGCCAGGAAACCGAGCACCAGGGCCACTGAGAGCATCACGATGCCGCCGAACGCGACCCGCATTGCGCCGAACCGGTCGGCCAGCCAGCCGAAAATCGGGCTGAACGCGTACATCCCCATGATGTGAAGGCTGATCACAAGCCCGACCACCTGTAGCGTCATCCCATGATGCTGCAGATGCAGCGGCGTCATCACCATCACCGTGATCATCACCGCGTGTGCCGTAGCGATGAGCACCACGGCGAAGCGGGCCACCGGATGCGCCGCCGCCCAGCGCAGCGCGGCCAGCGCGCCCACCGTCCGCCCGGCCTCAGTCCGCCCGATCTCAGTCTGTCCGGTCTCAGTCCGCCCGGTCTCGGCCGGACCGGATCCGGCGCCGACCGAGCCCGGCGCCCGCGCGGCCCGTGCCGCCGCGGCCGCCTGGGGCCGTACGGCAGGCCGGAACAGCAGCGCGACCACTGCCGCCGCCAACGCGAACGACAGGACCGAGAACAGGTAGGGGCCGGACAGCTCGGGCAGCCCCAGCCGGATCCCGAGCCTGTCCCCGACCTCGCTGAGGTTGGGCCCGGCCACCGACCCGACGGTGGTCGCCCAGATCACCGTCGACATCGCCCTGGCCTGGGTGGCGGGCGGGGTGTCGTCCACCGCCGCGTACCGGGTCTGCAGGTTCACCGCCTGCGC
Organism: Sphaerimonospora mesophila; assembly: GCF_001417795.1. Lineage (NCBI taxonomy): Bacteria > Bacillati > Actinomycetota > Actinomycetes > Streptosporangiales > Streptosporangiaceae > Sphaerimonospora > Sphaerimonospora mesophila. Next base: position 9,105 of record NZ_BCBX01000071.1, read on the forward strand.
GACGCCGAAGAGGGCCAGCGCGGCCAGCATGACGACGATGTTGGAGAGCACAGCGGCGGCGATGATCAGAGCACCGCCGACGACGGAGATCACGTAGCCCAGGGTGAGCGACCAGCGCCGCCCGTACCGGGAGGCGACGGTGGCCAGCGGCACCGCGGCGATCGCCGCGCCGAGCACGTTCGCGGCCGAACCCAGCCCCGCCATCGTCGTACCGCCGACCTGCTCGATCAGCAACGCCCCGACCGCGACCCCGGAGGCGACGCCGACGCCACCGAGCAGGTTGGCGACGACAAGGACCCCGATTCTCCCAAAACCGCCCACTGAGCTACCTTTCGTTTGCCTGGAGACATCATCTGGCATTCGGGTAGAAGTCCGGCACGGGTTTCCCAGTTATGGCAACGGATCAACCATGGGCGTAGACGGTGGCCGACAGCACGTGTACGTCGGTATCGATCTGTTCTACGTCCCTGGAACCCACCGCCGAGACCGACGGCGGCCAGACCCGCCCCGGCCATGAGAGCGATGGCCGACGCGGCAGCGGCGACGACCCGCCGGGACGGCCACCGGGACAGCCACGAGGACGGCCACGAGGACGGCGGTCATGTGGCGAGGACGGGGGCAGCGGCAGGAGCGGGGCCCGGGACGCTCGCGGACGGTCTGGAGGTCTCGCCGACTGCGATCTTCGTGCGCGCCGCCGTCCACGTTTCCAGGTCATCGCTGCAAGATCACCAATACCGTTTCCGCAGTTCACCGCAGTGAGCCACAAGAAACTGCAAGATCACGAAAGCGAAGCGCCCGCTCCCGACGTCGACTGGGAGTAATTGCAAGATCACGGAGAGGGTGCGGTTGAACGACTTCCTCCATTTACCTAAAGTGCTAGCATCCTAGATAAATGAAGGATCGGAGGGAATCGGTGATCGAGTTCCATCTGGACGGCAGGTCCGGCCTCTCGCCGTACCTGCAGCTGGTCCAGCAGGTGCGGCACGCGCTGCGGTTGGGCCTCCTGCGTGAGGGCGACCGGCTTCCGACGGTCAAGGACGTGGTGGCCCAGCTGGCGATCAACCCCAACACCGTGCTCAAGGCGTACCGGGAACTCGAACACCACGGGCTCGTCGCCGCCCGCCCCGGTGTCGGCACGTTCGTCACCCGGACGCTGACCGACGCCACGCTCGCCGCGCACGGACCGCTGCGGCAGGACCTGCGGCGCTGGCTGGCCAGGGCCCGCCGGGCCGGGCTCGACGACGAAAGCATCGAGGCCCTGTTCATGACCACCTTTCGGACCATCGCTGAAGAGGAGATAGCGTGACGGCGGTCTTACGAGCCCGGCGACTGACCAAGAAGTACCGAGGGCGCTGGGCGCTGACCGGCTGCACGCTGGACATCCCGGCCGGGCATGTGACCGGCCTGGTCGGGCCCAACGGCGCAGGGAAGTCCACGCTGCTGAACCTGGCCGCCGGGACGCTCGCCCCGACTACGGGCACCATCGAGGTGTGCGGCGGCGTGCCGGGCAGCGGCCCGGCTCAGCTAGCCAAGGTCGGCTTCATCGCCCAGGACACCCCGACGTACCCCACCCTGACCGTGGCCGACCACCTGCGCCTCGGGGCCCGGCTCAACCCGAACTGGGATGATGCCCTGGCACACCGCCGGATCGAGCGGCTCGGCCTGGACCCGGGCCAGCGGGCCGGGAAGCTGTCGGGCGGTCAGCGCGCCCAGCTCGCCCTGACCCTGGGCATCGCCAAACGGCCCGAGCTGCTGATCCTGGACGAGCCGGTCGCCGCCCTCGACCCGCTCGCCCGGCGGGAGTTCCTGCAGGACCTGATGGAGGCCGTCGCCGAGCACGGACTCAGCGTCGTGATGTCCTCCCACCTGGTCGCCGACCTGGAACGGGTCTGCGATCACCTCGTCGTGCTGGTCGCCGGGCAGGTGCGGCTGGCAGGCGAGGTCGAGGAGCTCCTGGCCGCCCATCACCGGCTGAGCGGGCCGCGCCGCGACGTCGACACGCTGCCGGCGGACCAGGAGGTCATCTCGGCCGGCCATACCGAGCGGCAGTCCACGCTGGTGATCCGCACCGAGGCGCCCATCCTCGATCCTGCCTGGACCGTCAGCGCGGTCGGCCTGGAAGATCTTGTGCTGGCCTATATGAGCCGTCCCGCCGAGGCCGGCCCCGGCCCGCGCCCCGCCCTGGAGGTGCTGCGGTGATCTGGCTGACCTGGCGGCAGTTCCGCGCCCAGGCCGCGGCGGTGTACGGCCTGCTCGCCGTGCTCGCCGCCATCCTCGTGATCGCCGGGCGTCCCCCGTCCGGCGTCGTACGGCTCGCCCCGGCCGACAGCAGGCTGTACTACGGCGGCATCGTGGTGACGTACCTCCTGCCCGCCGTCATCGGCGTCTTCTGGGGCGCGCCGCTGGTAACCCGGGAGCTGGAGGCCGGCACCCACCGCCTGGTGTGGAGCCAGAGCGTCACCCGGGCCCGGTGGCTGGCCACCAAACTCGCGTTCACCGGCCTGGCCGCGGTGGCCGCGGCCGGGTCGCTCAGTCTTCTGGTCACCTGGTGGGCCGGTCCCGTCGACGCCGCCAGTCGACCGTCCACGGTCCCGGTCAGGGTCGACGTCTTCACTGATGTGGCCGACGCCGAGTCCTTCACCGCGCGGATCTCGCCGCTGCTGTTCGGCGCCCGAGGGATCGTGCCCGTCGGCCACGCCGCCTTCGCCTTCGTCGTCGGTGTCGCCGCCGGGATCCTGCTGCGCCGCACCGTGCTCGCCATGGCCGTCACGCTCGCCGTGTTCGCCGCCGTCCAGATCTCCGTGCCCCTCGCTGTGCGCCCGTACGTGATCCCCGCAGCCCAGGAGACCGTCACGATCACAGCGGCGAACATCACGAAGCTGGGAGTGAACGGTTCCACCGGCGAGGTGGAGGAGCTGGAGGTGGCCGGGCCACCGGGCGCGTGGGTCCTGGCCAACGAGACCTTCGACGCCACCGGCAGGGCGGCCACGGTGCCGTCCTGGGCGGCGGCCTGCCTGCTGCCACCGATGCCACCGGAGCGGGCGTCCCCGTCCGGTCCGGTGGTCGGCCAAGAGTGTCTTGCCAGGCTCGCCGACCTCGGCTACCGGCAGCGGGTGACCTACCAGCCCGCCGACCGTTTCTGGGCCCTGCAGGCGGTCGAGACCGCGATCTTTCTCGCCCTCTCCGCGCTGCTGGCCTGGCTCTGCCTCAGGTGGACCCGCAGCCGCCTGTCCTGACCCGTCCCCCGTCGCCGTCCCCTTTCGAAAGGACCACCGTCTCCATGAGCCATGCGATCGAACCGCGTCCTGCCGCCGGCCGGCATGTCGGCATCGGCCGAGCCGTCATCACCGGGCTGCTCACCGTGGCGGCCACCACCGCGGGCGCGTCCGCACCCGCCGCCGCCACATCCGCCACCGCATCCGCCGCAACGTCCACCGCAACGTCCACCGCAACGCCCGCCGCCGCCTCCGCGAGCGAGCCGAGCGGCACGCCGTACCTGCCCAAGCCGACCGGCGAGCACGCGGTCGGCACCACGGCCCTCTACCTGAAGGACACCTCCCGTCCCGACCCATGGGTCCCGGAGATGAAGGTCAGGGAGCTCATGGTCTCCCTGTGGTACCCGGCGAAGTCTCCCGGACGCCACCGAGCCCAGTACATGACGCCGAAGGAGTCCCAGCTCCTCCTGGAGGACGGGGGGATCACCGGAGTGCCGCTGGACGTCCTGAGCAGGACGCGGACCAACGCCTTCACCGACGCGAAACCGGCCGGAAAGAAGCACGGCCTGCCCCTCATCGTGCTCTCCCCCGGCCACTCCAAGCCCCGCTCCGAACTCACCTCGCTGGCCGAGGACCTGGCCAGCAGGGGCTACGTGGTGGCCGCGATCGACCACACCTACGAGAACGTCGCCACCACCTTCCCCGACGGCCGGGTGACCACCTGCGTCACCTGCAAGATCAAGAAGGAGCCGGCGTGGTGGGAGCAGCTGGTGAACAGCCGGGCGGCCGACGTCTCCTTCGTGCTCGACCAGCTCACCGGGTCACACCCCAAGTGGAAGGGCGCGCGCCTGATCAACCGATCACGGATCGCGATGGCCGGCCATTCCATCGGCGGAGCGAGCAGCATCGCGGCCATGCTCAGGGACTCCCGCATACGCGCCGGAATCGACATCGACGGCAGCACGTACGCCTCGATCCCGGCCAGTGGGCTGTCGCGGCCGTTCCTTTTCCTGGGCAAGTCGTCCTCGTACACCCCCGGATCCGGCAGGCCGGAGGTCGCCGGCTGGGAACGTGACTGGAAGCTCATGACCGGATGGAAGCGCTGGCTGCTCGTCACCGGGGCCGCGCACACCTCCTTCACCGATCTCAGCGTGCTGGGCGACCAGTTCGGCATCGACCTCGGCGCCGACATCCCCGGCCTCCGCTCCATGGAGATCACCCGCAGGTACGTCGCGGCCTTCTTCGACCTGCACCTGCGCAAGAAGCGCCAGCCTCTGCTGGACAAGCCGTCGGCGCGCTATCCCGAGGTCGAGCACTGCTCGGTCGAGGAGAAGATCTGCCGTTAGGCGTGTCTGACACTCCCTAGCCGATCAGGCCCGCTTCGTAGGCGACGATCGCGGCCTGGACGCGGTTGCCGACCCCGAGGCGGGCCAGGATGGCGCTCACATAGGCCTTCACCGTCCCCTCGACGAGATGGAGCCGGTTCGCGATCTGCGCGTTGGACAGCCCCGAGCCGAGCAGCGCCAGCACCTCACGCTCACGCGGCGTCAGGCCATCGGTCTTCGCCCGCGCGTCGACGGCCCGACGCATCCGTCCCCCGCTGAGCTGTGTGATCACCCGGTGCGCGACCCGGGGAGACAGGTATGCCGCCCCGTCCGCGACCGCCCGCACCCCGGCGATCAGCTCGCGGGGATCGCCCGACTTGAGCAGGAACCCGCCGGCGCCCTCGCCCAGGGCGCGGGCGATGTACTCGTCCTCGCCGAAGGTCGTCAGCATCACCACCCCGACGTCCGGCGCCGCCCGGCGGATCTCCGCGGCGGCGGCCAGCCCGTCGAGCCTCGGCATCCGGATGTCGAGCAGCGCGACGTCGGGGCGGTGGGCCAGCGTCAGCTCGACCGCCGCGTGCCCGTCGGCGGCCTCGGCGATCACCTCGATCTCCGGGTCGGTCGCCAGGATCGCCCGCACCCCGGCCCGGATCATCGCCTCGTCGTCGGCCAGCAGCACTTTGATCACGTCGCTCTCCCTTCCTAGGGCAGCTCGTAGGGCTGCTCGGACGGCGACGCGTACGGCCGCTCATACGGCTGCTCGAACGGCTGATCAAACGGCTGCTCGAACGGCAGTCGGGCGATCACTTCGAACCGGCCATCGCGCCAGCCGGCGTCGAACGCACCCCCCGCAAGCCGTACGCGCTCTCGCAGGCCGACGAGCCCCATGCCGGGACGGGTCGCCCCCGCCGGAGCGGGGTTGGAGACCGAGACGGTGACGACGCCGCCCGCGTCCTCGACGCGGACCGAGACGGGTGCGCCGGGCGCGTGCCTCGCCGCGTTGGTGAGCGCCTCCTGCACCACCCGGTACGCCGCGCCGTGCACCAGCGAACGCCCCCAGTCGTCGCCCTGCCATGACCCGGCGAGTGCGGACCCGCCATCGAGCTCGACGGCCATGCCGGAGGCCGCGGCCCGCTCGACCAGCGCCGCGATGCCCTCGGCGTACGGGGCCATCGGCGGCGACTCCCCGTCCTCCCGAAGCACCCCGATCACCTGGCGCAGCCGCTCGGTCGTCGCGCCCGCGGTCTGGCGCAACTCGCCGGCGGCGGCCCGGTGCCGTTCCGGCAGGTCGGGCGCCACCTCCAGCGCACCCGCCCGCAACGCGATCAGGGCGAGTTCGTGACCGAGCGAGTCGTGCATGTCCTGGGCGATGCGGGCGCGCTCGCGCAGTCTCGCCTGATCGGCGACCATCCGCCGCTCACGCTCGCGATGCTCCACCCGCTGGCGTAGATAACGTCCCACCGTCCACGGGAAGACGCTGCTGATCAGCACCCCGGTCAGGATCGGGATCCAGACCGTCTCGCGCGGCACCGGCCCGGACGTCGTGACGGCCCAGGCGATCCCCCCGAACAGGAAGATCACCCCGAAGACGTACAGCGCGGGCCGCGGCCTGGCCGTCCGCCGCCCCGCGAAATAGCTGAACATCACGATCGCGAGGGTGAACCCGTTCAGCGGGCCCACCTTCACCACGGTGTTCAGCGGCCACAGGGTCACGGTCGCCAGTGCCTCCGTCGCCCGCCACGGCCCCATGACGAGCGCGATCAGCATCGCGGCCAGCGGGGCGGCCCGGCTGACCAGCACGGCGAGCGTCACGACGGCCACGCCGGCGACGACGAGCCCGACGAGCGCGTTGCCGCTACGCGGAGACCAGTCGTAGGGGTCCCCGGGGACGAGCACCACCGGCAGGCACAGCACGGCCCACAGGAGGAGGTCCGCGGACACCTCCCGGGCGCTCGAACGCCGGATCCACCGCATCACGTCTGCGAGGTTATAAGGGCGCGGGCGATTCGTTCCTCCTCCCCGAGGACCAGCCGCACCCTGTCGAAGGTAAGGGTCGATCGATGCCGTTCGTCCACGGTGCCCGCCCGTCTCGGCCTTCTAGCGTCGACGACCATGACCGACACGATCCTCGATCTCCTCCGGCACCTC
>NZ_BCBX01000072.1:0-14874 GCF_001417795.1 Sphaerimonospora mesophila
TCGCGCCTCCCCGAGAAGCGGTGTCGTCAGCAGGATCACTTAGCTGGGCTTTCAGCTCCTTGCAGAGCTGTCCGGCGACCGTGGTCACGATGGCGTCGGCACGTTTCCTGATCTTGTCTGCGCCGGGTTGCTCGCCTGAGTGTTGGCGGGCGAGGTCGGCGGCGAGGCTGGCCACAACTGTGTCACGTGGAACGCCGAGGCCGGCCGCAGCTTGGATGCTGACTCGTACGTCGTTGCTCGTGGCTGTGTCCACAGGCGCTCGCCCGGGGGCTTTGTCCTTCCACAACCGGGCGACGAGCGTTTTGGCGCGCGGTTCGTGTTTGGCGTACGCGTCGCGCAGGTCCTCGCGGGGGCGCTGGACGAGCGCTGCGGCCCTGGTGAGCGGCATGTTCTCCCAGCCGGGAACCTTGATCAGGCGCGTGTAGAAGGACCGGGCCGCGTGGGACGGGTCCGTAACCTGCTGCTTCGTCCCCCAACCTTGGGACGGCTGCTGCTGGAACAGGCCGTACGATCCGTTACCGCTCGTTAAGTTGGTAAGGCTGCTTTCCTGAATCGCGGTCGCGAGGGCGATCTCTGCGGCCCGCTTGGACAGTCCCAGCTCGGCGGCGATGTTCACGATCTTTCGTGCGTTCGCCACCTGCTGGGAGGAGAGCCCGAGGTGGGCGGGCACCTGTCGTACCGCGTCGGGCGAGGCGGCGTAGGCACAGATGGCGGACCTGAGCTTGGTCGTGTCGGAGGCCGTAAGGGCGTACTTGGCTCCGCCGCCCAGTCCGGCGATGACGACGACGCTACAGACCAGGCCGCCGCCGGTGGCGATGAGCTTGCCGAGTCCGAATTCCGCGATCACGGCTGCCCCTCCCGCCCCTCTTGGCCGAAGTGGCGCGCGAGGTCGGCGAGGCGGAGCCGTCCTTCGGTCCGGTTGCCGGGTAGCCATATCGCCCCGTGCGGTTCCTGGTCCACAGTGGCGGTGGCGACGGGCACCGACACGAGCGAGCCGCGCAGCCGGAGTCGTTCATGCAGGTTGGCTTCGCGGCGCGGGGTGCTGGTCAGGAACAGGACTGGGGTGTCGATCCCGCTGGCCGTGGCGAGTGAGGCGTATCCGCGGAGCTTGGCGGCGACCCGGTCGAGGGATTCGGTGCCGGTGTCGTATTCGAGGAAGAAGTCCAGCGTGAGGTTGTTCTCGCTCCACCTTCCATAGGCGTCGGGGCGCACGTGCTTGCCCCACATGGCCTTGCACCGCGCTTCGGTCCACCAGCTGTCCAGACTGCAGCCCCCGGCGCGGCGGCCGTGGCCGGACAGGGCGGCGAAGACGCCGTTGACGCCGACGGTGTGCGCGAGCCGCTGGCTGTAAGCGATCGCGAGCGCCTGGCCGCGCCGGTAGCCGAACTCGGAGAGGGTGACGCCGTCCTCGTGGGCCAGTACGGCGGCGCCGGCCTCGCCCAGGACGTAGTGCCAGGGCGCGGAGCCGAGGGGCGGCCGGGGGCGGAAGCGGTCGAGCGCGCCGAAGCGGGTCAGCTTCACCAGGCGGTGACGGCCGGTGTGGTCGTTGCCGAACGCCGCCTGCAGAAGCTGGTGGGTGGTCAGGACCTCATGCGTCCAGACCAGGCGCAGCAACCGCCGGTCGTGGTCGGTGAGCCGGATGACGAGCGAGTCCAGGACGCGGGGCGTGTAGTGCTGGTTCACGATTCTCCTTTGGGTTGGTTGCGGGGGTCTCCTTCCGGAAGGGGATCCGTGGCGGCCGGGTGCCGTCCGTGCGCCCGGGAGGCGGCGATCCGGACGCGCTCGGCGAGGCCGGGATCGGGTTCGGGCAGTGGCCGGGTGCGCAGGGTGAAGGGCGGGACCTCCGCCGAGCGCACCACGAGACGTGCGGCGGCCTGGAAGGCGTCCATGTTGGCCAGGTCGTGCGCGGTCAGGTGCGGGCTGAAGTGGTGCTCGACCTCGCGGGCGTCCTGAGGTGAGAGCGAGAAGTACACCTTGTTGCGGGCATCGGAGCTGATCGCCTGACGCAGATCGCGGGGAAGCTGGGCCAGGTGCTGGTGGGCGAGCACCATCGACAGCCGGTAGGCGCGGGCTTCGGCGAGCATCTCACTCAGCGTGTGCGGCAGATTGAGGAAGTTCTGCGTCTCATCCACGTACAGCGCTGCGGGCGAGCGGGCGTGGCCGAGCCGGGCCCGGCGGGCGGCGGCCTGCCAGACCTGGGCGAGGATCAGCGAACCCAGCAGTCGGGCGCTGTCGTCGCCGAGGACGCCCTTGGGCAGGCGCGCGAGCAGGATTCCCCCGTCCAGGACGTCGCCGAGGTCGAACGTCGACGTGGCCGAGCCGATGACGCTGCGGACGAACGGCCGGAGCAGGAAGGCCCGCAGCTTGTTCATGATCGGCGCGGTGACGTGCGCCTGGGCCTGTTCGGACAGGTTGTCGTACCAGTGCCAGAAGCCCAGCGGAATTGGTCGTTGAGCGCTTCGACGAGGTCGGCGCGGTAGGCCGAGTTGGTGAGCAGCAGCGGGACGTCGGCGAGGGTGCCCCCGTGGTGCGCCAGCGTGAGCGCGCAGCCGCGCAGGATGTCGTCGGTGCGTGGCCCCCAGTAGTCGGCGTAGATCTTGTGGAAGATCCCGACGAGGTTGTCCACGCCGATCTCGTTGGAACCGCCGAGAACGTTCAGCGCCGGCCAGGGATGACGGTCGTCGGGGTCGATGAGCACGACCTTGTCCGCCGCCTGTTCGGGGATGAGGCCGAGCAGGTCGGTGATCAGGTCGCCCTTGGCCTCGATCACGGCCACGCCACGGCCGGCCTCGATGTCGGACAGGATCATCTGGGCCAGCAGGGTGCTCTTGCCGGTGCCGTTGGGACCGAGGACGTGCACGTGGTGGCAGGAGTCGGCCACCCGCAGCGCGACCGGCCGCTCATGCCCGGCATCGGAGAACCCGAGGACCTTGCCCGCCGAGGCGACTTGTGGTGCGGGCGGGACGGACCTGGCCCCGGCACGGGGCAGACCCGGAACGGCGACGTCCAGGGGAAGGTGCGCGAGCGCGGCGAGTTCAGGGACCGACAGCAGAAACCCGCGCCCGAACCGCCGGGAGGCCAGCCTGGCGGCGGGCAGCGGAAGCCGATGCCGTTCCAGCCGGTTGTGCCCGGAGAACAGCGCGAACGACGAAGCGATCGCATGCGCCCGGCCCCGGATCGCGCTCCGCCGGGCCTCGCGCGACTGTTTGGCGTTGCGCTCGTCGCCCATCACGAGGTCGTTGGCGTGTACGGCGTAGCGGATCGCGACCTCGTACCGGGGGCGCTGGGCTTTATCGCGGATGGCCCGGGCCTCGGCCGACTCCTCCAGCCGGACGACGCGATTGGCCGGGTGGAGATGCGCTGGGTGGAGCCGGGGGTGCATCGGACCGGGCGTGACGAAATCCAGAAGGCCCCGTACCAGCCCGAGCGGTACGGCCAGTGCACCCGTCAGGCCGCCCCGAGTGGTCACTCCGGCGGGCCCGCCGCTGATCACCTGGGCCAGGCGGCGGCCGGTGGCGGGGCGGGCGAGGATCTGGACGGCGGCGTGCTGCCAGGTGGGCATGCCGACCCCGGCACCGAGCAGAGCGCGCAGCGGATCCCGGTCGTGAGCGTGGCGGATCGGCAGCAACTCGCTGCGCGCGATCACCAGGTGCCCGCCGGTCGCCTGCCCGGTCAGTGGCACCGGCGGGGCCGCCTCCACGACCGCCGTGCGTGCCGATGGCCAGGCCGACTCGATCGCGTGCTCCACCAGGTGCTGGGGAACGGTGCCGGGGACCCACAGCCGGATCCGTACGCCGCCGACGCCGAAGACGTACTCGAAGGCCAGATGCGGCTGGCCGAACAGCACACGCTTCCAGGCCGGGCGCAGCAACCCCATCAGGTTCGTCCACAGCGCCTCCGCGCCGGGCATGTCCGCCACCGGAGGGGCGAGGATCTCCACACACCGAGCCCCGTTGGTCGCGGCGCGGTGGCGGAGCCGTACGACCAGGGAGCGGAGCGCCTCGAGGACGAACGCGGCGGCTGAGAGTATGAAGGTCGCCTGCCAGACGTGGCCGTCCAGCCAGGCCAGCAACAGGTCGAGGAAGCGGTCGGGGTCGTAGAGAAGGTCGTGGATCATTGGGTTTCACCCGCCTCGCGCCGATCGGTGATGATGACGGGGTGCCGCGTATCGAGACACTGTGGGGGCCGTGGGAGCCGGCGCCGCTGACTGAGGTGGTCGCGCTGTTTCAGGGGTTGGCCGTGCCGTGGTGGGTGAGCGGTGGGTACGCGATCGAGCTGGCGGTCGGCCGTTCCTACCGGGAGCACGCGGATGTGGACATCTCGGTGCTGCGCCGTGACCAGCAGGCCGTACGCGCGCTGCTGGCCGGGTGGGATGTGCACGCAGCCGATCCTCCGGGACTGCGCCCGTGGCCGATGGACGAGGTGTTGCCGGGCCACGTTCACGACATCTGGGTGCGCGAGCATCCCGGTGGGCCGTGGCGGTTCCAGCTGATGCTGGATGAGGCCGACGGCGAGATGTGGGTGTACCGGCGTGATCCGCGGATCCGCCGCCCGCTGTCGACCCTGACGATCGTGGATAACGGGGTTGCGCGGATCGCGCCCGAGGTGCAGTTGCTGTTCAAAGCCAAGGACCCGCGCCCGAAGGACGAGCTCGACTTCACCGAGGTGCTGCCCGTGCTCGATCGCGTACGGCGTGGCTGGTTGGATGAGGCTCTCGCGGTCGCGTACGGAGATCATCCGTGGCGTGCGCGGCTGCGGAATTGACCCTGACGTGCTCACAGATCGTCCTCCTCGTAGGTGGTGAGTTCTCCGTAGGCCGCCAGCTCCTCGGGTGAGGAGGTGACCAGGCGGTGTTCCTGTTCGCTGGCCAGGACTCGGAAGGCCACGCGGGAGGCGCCGGAGTTTGCGGCCAAGAGGCCGAAACCGCGATCTGCCGCCAGCAGGAGCTGCCGCTCCCCGTCGGACAGGCGGAACGCCTCGGCGACTTGGTCGATCGCCTGGGGTGCCTGGCGAAGGAGGATCTGGGTGGTGGAGTTGGCGATGATCGCCTGGCCGATGTCGGAGCCGAGCAGGTCGGCGGCGTCCTGGGTGACCACCGACAGACCGGCCCAGTGTTTCCGGGCGGCCTTGGCCATCCTCAGCAGGAACTTTGCGCCCTCCGGATCGCGTATGAGCAGCCAGGCCTCGTCGACCACCACGAGACGGGGGCGGCGGTTGACCGGGTCGGAGACGCGGCGCCAGACAGCGTCCAGGGTGAGTAGCGTGCCGATGGCCTTGAGTTCGTCGGGCAGGTCGCGGAGTGAGAAGACGATCAGGTGGGAGTCGGGCTGGGTGGTGGTGTGGCCGTCGAAGAGCCGGCGGTGTGTGCCGGTCACGTACGGTGCGAGTCCGGCGGCGATCTCGGCTGCTGCGGGGTCACCATCGTTGGTAAGTGCGCTTACCAGATCCTTCATGAGCGGCGGGCGGCGTTTCCAGGTTCGCCGGTCGAAGGTGATCCCCGCGCCCTTGTAGGTGGCGATGATGGCGCGGTCGAGAGCCGCCTTGTTTGTCTTGTCGAGCGGCTCGCCGAGCATGACCGCGATCAACGTGTGCAGGAACAGCGAGCGCCGGGTCAGTGCGTCGCCTTCCCGCTGGGCGCCTTCTCTCTGGTGTGTGGGCATCAGGTCGAAGGGGTTGAGGCGGATGTTCGCCGCGCCGAGGTGAAGGTAGGCGCCGCCGACGGCCGTGCACAGGCGGGCGTACTCGTCTTCGGGGTCGATGACGGCGACCTCGACCCCCGTGTACAGCGAGCGCAGCGCCTCCAGCTTGGCCAGGTAGGACTTTCCGCCGCCGGAGCAGCCGAGGATGGTCGAGTTGTGGTTGGGCTGGGCGAACCGGTCCCAGGCGACCAGGGAGGCGCTGGCGGCGTTCGCGCCGTACAGGACCGTGGTGGGTCCGAGGTCGGTGGCCAGGTCGGGTGAGGTGAAGGGGAAGGCCGCCGCGAGCGCTGGGGTGTCGAAGGTACGGCGCATCTGGAGGTTGTCGTACGCCACCGGCAGCGCCGACACCCAGCCCTGGAGCTGCCGGAAGGTCACCACGCGGGCGTCCAGCAGGAGCGAGGCGGCCAGCGCGCGGACCTGGGCGCAGGCGTCCTCCAGCTCCTCGGTCGTGGTGGCGTGGACGGTGAGGTAGATCGAGGTGCGGAACAGCTTGGCCTGACCGCGCGCGATCCGGGACGCGAGATCCTGGGCGTCCTCAGCAGCGACCTCCGCCCCGGGGTCGGCGAGCCGGCCGTGCTGCTGGTCGCTGCGCAACCCGGACTCCAGCCGTGCGAGCTGCTTGCGCAGCCGGTCGGAGGCCACCAGCGACGGCACGGGCTCGATGTGGAACGACACGTCCAACCGCCCCGGGTGGGTGAGCAGCGGTTCGAGCCAGCCCGGCGTGACCTCGCGCGGGTAGCCGGTGATGGCGAGCGTCGCGCACTGGCTGCCGCCCACGTGGAGACGCCGGGGCTGGACCTCGACCGCGTCCGGGCCGAACCCGTGCGCACGATCTGCTGTACGGCGGAATGCGAGCTTCACCAGCCTTCTCCTCTCATGATGACCTCGCCCGGAGCCGCCATCTCGGCGGCGGGCAACGGCGGTGCCGACGGGTCGAAGCAGGCCGCCAGCAAACCGCAGGTAGCCGCCTCGTCCAGAAGCCGTACGGTCAGCCCGCACGCGGACAGCAACCGGGCCGCCTCCTCCAGCCGCCGCAGGGCACGGGCCGCCGCGGCCTCACGCGCCTTGCCAGGTGCGGGCTCGCGAACGACCAGGAGGACCTGTCGGCGGAGCAGGTCGTGGCGCTCGCCGATCTGGGCGAGGAAGTCGGCGTGCTGAAGCGCGGCGGCCGACAGCGCGGGGTGTGGAAGTTGGCGGGCGTTGCGCTCGAGGGTGGCGATGGTCTGGCTGAGATCGACTCGTTCGGCGCGGACCAGGATCTGCGCAGGGCCCGACAGTGAGTTGAGCCAGCGTCCGAACACCGCGACCAGCGCGTCCTGCTCATCCGGCGTCCGCAGCGCGAAGCTGACCGTCGACACCTCCGCGACGGCCGCTATGCCGTCCGGGCCGAGATCGACCAGCCCATCCCCGGCCATCCCCCGGACGGGAAGGCGTAGCGGCGCGGGAAGGGGGCCGGGCTTGACGCCGATCCAGGCGGGAGGCGCCGGAACCTCCTGCGGAGTGGACACCAGGCGTTTGGGTGAGCGCAGGTGGCGTGCCACGGCGAGCAGGTAGCGGTCGAGCGACACGCCGTCGTGCTGCGCGACGGCCAGCAGGATCCCGGCCACCGCGACCGGCAGGGCCACAGCGGCGCAGACCACCGGCGGCACCCGCTCACCGGCGAGCAGATAGGCGGCGTAGATCAGCGCCCCGGTTCCGGCGAGGATGGCGACCTGGCGGGCCGTGAACCCGGCGAGGATCTTGTCTTCCTGGTCCACGTCGGCGGGGATGCGGACCGGCTGCACCCAGCTCATCGGCCACCTCCACCAGAGCCGGACGGGCGGTTATCACCGGAACCGGACGGGCGGCCACCACGCCCACGCCGGGGTGGGGTGCGGCGGGCCCCGGGATTCTCGGGCCAGTCGACGCTGCCCGGAGTCGGAGCATTCGGCGGGACGATCGGCCGGACCCCATCCGTGGCGGTGGGCGGCGGGGTGGATGGGTTGCGCAGCCGGGCCATCTGCGCGAGCCCGGCCGGGCCGTTCGCGTAGTAGGCCTCGCGCGGGTACCCGTACACCGGAGTGGTACGGGGTAGCGGGGCCGACGGCCGCGGCGGCATCCGGTACTTGCCCTGGACAGCGGGAGCGGACGGCGCATGCTTGACCGGGCCGGGCTGCCAGTCCTCCGCGCGGATCGGACGCCGGGCCGCCACCGGCGCGTGCTTGACGGGACCGGCGCCGCCACGGGCCGCGGCAACGGCACTCCCTGCGGCGGCAGCTGCAGCCGTACCGGCAGGACCGGCGGCAATCGCGGGCAGGACCCTGCCGGCCATCGCTTTGCCGGCCATGGCGTGAGCGGCAACGCCCCCTGCCGTCCTGGCAGTTCCGGAGGTCCGGCTGCCGCGTCCGCCCCGCCCGAGGTGCAGGGCGTTCAAAACGGGCGAGGTGAGCTTGTAGGCCAGGGCGTACTTGACCATCCGAGTGACCATCCAGCCCCGGCCGCCAGTCTGGGCGAAGATCCGGCGGGAGATCCAGCCCGGGATGCGGATCAAGATGATCAGCAGACAGAGGGCGAGCACCAGGTTGACGAGCTGGCCGGTCGGAGCGACGGCGAGCAGCAGCCGGCCGTCCTGGTTGAAGAAGACCCTTACCGCCAGCACGAGGGTGAGGGACTGGGCGACCTGGATGAGCAACAGCCCGCAGAAGGCGCGCCACCAGAACCGGGCCAGCCCGTCGGTGTAGGGCAGGGCCAGGCAGGCCAGCGCGAGCGGGGACGCGACCATCAGCAGCAGGATCAGCGCCGCCCGCATGACGAACGTGACCAGCAACAGCAGCAGCAGGATGACCGCGACCAGGGCGAGCAGGATGAAGAAGATCTGGTGCTGCATGCCCGGCGCGATGATCCACAGCTGGAGGGTCGCGGCGGCGCGGTGGCCGTCGAAGTCCTGCCCAAGCAGGGCTTTGGACAGGGCGTTGGCGATCGCGATGACCTTGCCGCAGAGCAGGAAGCTGGTGTTCGCGGCCAAGATGGCGACGCACAGGCGGGGCAGGACCTCCTTGACCGCGTAGCGGGTCTGCACGGTCTGGTGGCCCATCGCGCTGATCGCACCAATGGTGGCCAGCAGGACGAACCCGGTGTTGGCGATCGCGGCGTTGGCCTTCCACAGGTCGAAGACCCGGCCACTGCCGGCCACGTCCGGGGTGGCCAGCAGCGTCACCGCCAGCAGGTCCAGCAGCGGCTTGATCGCCAGATACACCAGGTTGGCGAACCAGGAATTGATCTGACCGGTGATCCAGTCACCGAACCCGAACCCGATCCCCGTACCCTCCGAGGGCGGCAGCTCCCCGGGGATGGACGGGGACGGCACAGGCATCGGGGAGGGCATGGGAATCGGGGAAGGCGCGGGTATCGGGGTGGCAGCCTCGGCAGCGGTCGCGGTAACGACGGCTACTACGGCGCAGACGCCGATGACGGCGGCGGCAGCGATGACCAGGTGTGCTGCCACCCGCGCGGCCGCGGGGGCAGGCGGCCTTGCCACCTTCGGTGCACTGCAAGCGGCGGCGGGCTGGTCGGGCAACGCGGCAGCGGCAGGGGAAGCGGCTGGCAGCGCGGCTGCGGCAATGGGTGTTTCCGTTTCTGGTCGCTGTCTGCCGACTTCGGGGAGCTTCTCGAGGGTTGGGATCACGGGGCTCACCCCACGATCCGCTTGAGGACGCTCACGAAGAGCGGGGCCAGTATGGCGAGCGCGTAGCCGAAGGCGGCGGCCTTCAACGCCGCCTTCGCTTTCTGGACCTCGCCTGGGTCGCCGCCCGCCACCAGGTAGCGCAGCCCACCGAGGGTCAGCATCAGCGTGGCCAGCGTCGCCAGCAGGCCGATCAGCCAGTTCCGCAGGTTGTTGAAGACCGTGTTCAGGTCGGACGGCGTGGCGGCGACGATGGAGGAGGCCATGGCGCTGGTCGCCGCGATGGTGACGAACGGCACCGTGCCGGCCAGCATCGGCAGGAGGCGGAAGGCGACCAGCCGCGCCGTCTGGTGCCATCTGTGCTGCCTGCTGCAGGGCAGCACGCCCCACTGCCGTACGGCCGGGGGATGCGGCGAGCGAAGGGTGGCCGGGGGTGGGAGGAGATCCGCGCGGAGTCAGGGGTGGTGTCCCTGCCTCCCTTCGGGTCGGTTGCCATTTCTGCATCCGGAGTTCCCTGGCTCCGCGCGGAAGCCGTAGGCGCTTCCTCGTCCACACACCCTGTGGAAGAGGAAGCGGAGGGCGGGGGAGTCGTGCCGGACGGCTGCCACAGCGGCATGTCGCCCAGGCGGGTCAGGAGGATCAGTTCGGCGTCCAGCTCACTGAGCACGCCCGTGGCCACCGCGTCGACCAGCACCAGGTCGGAATACGGCTTGTTGTGGGGACGGGGCCGTGGCGGGGGAGGCGACTCGTCCGGCGGCTGCCGCCGCTCCACCTTCGCGGCGATGTGCCGTACGGCACGCTCGCCCGCGTACCGGGCCGCCTGGCACAGCCGGGGACGGACGTCGGGCATGTCGAGGTCCATCCGGCGCAGGGCGCGCAGGTAACCGGCCAGGATCTCGGAGTCGACATCAGCCGGGTCACCGCAGGAGAGGTCGCGGGTCAACGAGGCGGCGATCATGCGGAGGGCGGGCATCGCCATGCCGACGGCGGCGACCGTCCAGGCGCCCTTGCGCTCCCGCGACCGGGTGACCAGCTCCCGCCAGACGGCGTCGCGGACCTCGTCGCTGACGTGCCGGGCAGCCAGCAACATCCGCAGCTCCAGCAGGTTCACCTCACCTCTGGGGAGACGACCGGGGGCGAGCGTGGCGCAGTTCAGGGACAGGGCCCCCGGTCCGGTGGCCAGCAGCCGGAACGAGGTCTCCGCGGTGTCGAGCGGTGAGCCGGCGGTGAGTTCGGAGCTCATTTCCCTACTCCAGTCCGAGAGGAATTCGTTGGTCTCGAAACCGGTGTACGCACCGCCTCAGAATTTGCTCAGAGCCGATTCAGAGTTCCGCTTCAGAGTTTTCACATAATCCGCCATTCGCGATCTCTGAGCTGTTCAGAGCCCGCAGGACTCACCTCCGAGGCCGATCTTGAGGTGGGCTCTCTGAGCGGTCTCTGAGCCCCCTGCTGTCCTGGTCATGCGCCACGGACCCGCCTCGCAGGCCCGTGGCGCAGCATCCGGAGAAACGTGTCCCGACAACATCATGGAGAGCAGGAATGAGAACCAGACAATCGCCAACGAGCGCGAGGGCCTGAACAGCCCGGAGCGTCCGGAGAACCGCCAGCTGGTGATTTCACCGGTGGCAATCCAGACCGCACGGGCATTCATCGCCTGGACCCAGCCCCACCTCGTCCCGCTGGTCGAGGCTGCGTTCGCCATCGGTGTCCAGACCGGTGAGGGGACACTCCTCGGGGTCGCGCTCATCGGCTGGCCCGCCGCTGAGGTCTTCGACGACGGCGACACGGCCGAGCTCCTCTGCCTGGCCACCGACGGCAGGTCCGACGTCAACTCCAGGCTGCTGGGCGCGGCATGGCGCGAGGTGCATGCGATGGGCTACCGGCGCCTGATCACTTACACGCGCATCGACGTGCCCGGTACCGGCCTGTGGGACGCCGGCTTCCGCATCGTCCCCAGCCCCCTCGGACGGGGGTCCATCAGCGGCAACGGCTCGCCGGTAGACGGCGACGCCGCCCGCGTCCTGTGGGAGATCAGGGTGCCCGATGCGGCCGTGGCAGTCAGTGGCGAATCAGCAGCGGGGGGAAGCCGTGGCGACAGCGACCGATAGCGATCGACGTGAGGACTGGTGGCGATTCGCCGCCTGTAAGGACATGGATCCGGGCCTGTTCTATCCGGAGCAGGGAGGGTCCTGTCGGCCCGCCAAGCGGATCTGCGCCTCCTGCCCGGTTCGCGGGGACTGCTTCGCGTACAGCATGGCCCGCGGAGAGATCTACGGGATCTGGGGTGGCACTACTGAAGACGAGCGGCGTCGTCTCCGCAGGCAAGCGAGATGGCGAGGTGGGGCTGTGTGACCGAGCCGCTGCTCAACTTCAAGCAGGCCGCAGAGCGGCTGAACATCCCCGAGTCGTGGCTCAGGGAGAAGGTCGCCAAGCGACAGGTCCCGCATACTCGCTTCGGCAAGCACGTCCGATTCACCGAGGCTGATCTCGCAGCGATCATCGAGGCCGGCCATCAACCGGCAGCCTCTTCGAACGGACTCCCGCGGCGTCGGGGGATCCCTGAGTCGCGTCCCGGTCCGGTTCCGCCACCTACGCCTGCCGGGACTGCTCGTGGTCGGCGGACGTAGCCGCATACGGCGGCTCCTGACCACGAGGCCGAAGGCCGAGGGGCGACGTCTGTACTGGCGGTGATGGCTGCCCTCGAACGTGATGACGGTGAGAAGTACGGATGCCGCCGCGATCCCGCAGGATCTCCAGGTTGAGTCCGGGTCCGAGTCTTGGTTCGGACCCGGACTCGATTCGTTCTCTCGTGGGCCGACTGATGGCTCGGGCCTGCTGCCGATGCCGATGCGGGCCGGAGGTGGTGGTTGTCCAGCGGACTCACCCAGGGGGCGCGGCGCCGCCTCACCTCCAGCCGGTTCGCTGTCGTAGCCACTCCAGCGCCGCCCTGCCCTGCGCGAGCTGGAACGCCCGCAATGTGGGCAGACCGGGCGGCGGAGGGAGGAGCCCTCGCTGCAGGAAGTATCCGGTCATCGCGGCCAGAACCGCGGTGACCGCGTCGGGGTCGGCACCCTTGGCGACCGGATGGCCGTCGAAGACCTCGGCCGGCGGCGGCCCGCCCTGCATGGTCACGCTGGGCAGCATCCCGAGCAGGTCGAACCACGGCGCGGCCAGGCACGCGTGGGGCCAGTCGACCACGAGCATCCGGCCGTCAGCGGTGAGCAGCAGGTTGTCGGCCCGCATGTCGGCGTGGGCGAGGGTGACGCCCTCGGCCGCCCGGCCCCAGGACTCCTCCAGTTCCACCAGCCGCGGCAGGTGCCGTACGACCCAGGGGTCGAGGGCGGCGGCCGGGTCGCCGTCGTCCGCGGCCAGGCGTCGCCAGCCCCGGAACTGGTCGTCGAACCGCTCGGCGGCGGGCGGGAGGTGCACCGGGGCGGGGGTGAGCGCTTCGGCGAGGTCGGCCAGCGCGTCGAGCACGAGGGCCAGCTCGCCGGGAACCCAGGGCTGGGCGGGCATGCGCCCCTCGACGTCCTCGAACAGCAGCACCACCCAGCCGTCCCGGTCGAACGCGGTGAGCAGCCGGGGTGCCGGCACACCGGCCGGCAGCGCGGCGGCCACCCTCGCCTCGGCGCGGTGGATGTCGGGGGTGCGGGGGTTGGGCCGCGGCCCGACCGCCTTGACGAACGCCCGGCCGCCGCCCGCGAGCCGCAGCCGGGCGGCCACCCCCGGTGAAAAGCCCCCGCGCTGCGTGATCGCCTGGGCCACCCGGTCGCCGAGGTGCCGCTCGACGGCGAGCCTCAGGTCCTCCGGCATCGCCGACCACGGGATCCGTACGCCCTCCGCGGGCGGCGGGGACGGAAGCACTTCCTGGCTCATTCCGGCATGGTCCGGCCACGTGCACGGGCACGGCAATCGAGTTTCCAGGGTTCGGCGTCCGTTCACGATCAAGACCGGCTGTGACGCAGCACGTGCACCGGCAGGTCTTGGATACCCGGAGCCTTTTCGCCAAAGACCATGCGGTGTGGAAGAAACGTCTGCGCGAAAGTCCGGTTCGGATCCAGCGGGATCCCGAACGCGACCCGCACCACAATCCTCTACCGTACCGATCGATCCAGATGAGCCTGTCCGGCGCCGCCGTCGCCCGCTACCTCGATCTGTGGATCCTGGCGATCAATGACCTGACCGAGCGGGTCCGCGATATCCGACACACGCTACGCGACGGCCGGGACGTTACGGACATGCTTCCCGCGGAACGTCCATATCCCCTGCCGATAGAGCTCGCCCAAGCCATCGGCGCCACCCTCACGGCTCATCCCGACTGAGCAAGCACAGCAACCGCCTGTTCGCACCACGGTCGGATGGCTGGCGGGGTAGGCGAAGCCGTCAACGCTCACCAATGGCAGGCTGTCTGGTTTTGACACTTTGAAGCGGCACCGATTATCAGCGTGTTCGGGAGCCACTTAGCGATCACCGGAGCATGATCTGAACGTCAGTTTCAGCACCACTTGGTTTCATGGGTGGGAAGTGGATCTGGATCCGGCTCGCATCTCGCGTGTTCTGAGCCAGATCCAGAGCTCATCCGCAGGCGCGCGAGACGATCCGCTCTATTCCGACGGCACCCAGGGTCAGGGTGAGAAGGCCGCCCGTCACCATGGACACCAGCAGAACTCGCGGCTTTGTCACCATCGCTGCGCTCCTTGTAGCTCATATGAGACCTCCCGCAGCCCTGGGCTGTGTGCTGCGCCCGGCTCTGAAGGAAATCCATTCTTGACTAAAAGTAATGATCTTTGTCAGGAGCACCCAGTGTAGGACGTTGAATCCTGGTTCGTCAGCAGGTGTGAGCAAATGAGTTCGAGTTCGCCAGTGCCCGCCGGGATTTGCAAGGATCGCTTCCGGACGGATGGCAGTTGTGGCGGCCGTCCTACGCCGTGGGTTCTCCGCGGTCAGCAGAGCTGTACCGAGTCCCGACGTCGGGACGAGTGCGCTAGGCGTGACTGCACTCGCCTCTCCCCCGCCGGCGCTGTCGGGGACATGATGGTCACGATGACGCTGGTGTGGCCGAGATCCAAGTGCGTCCCCGGACAGTTTCGGGAGCATCGGGGTCCGTCGATGACCAGGTCGATGCGACACGTCATACGTGTGTACTCGCCGCGCCGGTTCCTGGAGCGCATCCTCCCGATCGAGAACCTGGAGGACGCCCGGCTCCCGCTGTCGGTGCTGACCACCGACGTCCTCAGTGGTCAGGCTGTCCTGCTCTCTCGCGGACCGGCGCTGGATGGACTGGAGGCGTCGGGTTCAAGCGTCGGCTATGAGTGTGGCCAACGTGAGGCGGTTCAGGACCTTCATGATCGCCCGGTCGATTCGGTCGACTTCAGCTGCGTCGCCGGAAGGAGACGATCTCCTCTGTGGGTACCGAGAATGGACAGGTGAACGGTCGGTTCCAGGAGGTGGATCATGAACGCCCGTACCAGCGAAGGGACCGCGAAAGCTGTGCGCGCGGCGGTCGAGGCGGCC
>NZ_BCBX01000073.1:0-13795 GCF_001417795.1 Sphaerimonospora mesophila
GTTCGCCACGGGTGGTGATCACGTAGACCTGCCAGTTGTAGTAGGCGTAGTAGTTCCGTACGTCCCGCTTCATCTGGCGGGCGTGCAGCAGCACCGCGTCGACGTACGCATTGGAGTGGTTGTAGGCGTACAGCGCACGCCGGTAGTCGCGCGGCGCTCCCGAGGCGTGCAGGTAGTTGGCCGCCGCGAGCAGGGCGTCCCGGGTGTCGTGGACGTCACCGCCCATTCCGTACGCCTTCCAGGTGCCCGGCATGAACTGCATCGGCCCCTCGGCGCCCGTGTAACTCGGCGACCTCACCCGGCCGAACTTGGTCTCGACGAACATCACCGCCGCCAGGACCTCCCACTCCACGCCGAACCGGCGCTCGGCCCGCCGGAAATGCTTGAGCAGCACATCGGCCGGCTCTGGCGGCTCGACGCGGAACTTCGCCGTCCCGCTGACGGGGTGGGCCAGGGAGAGCAGGTCCCGTACGGCCGTCACGTTGTCCCGGGCCCGTCCGGCCAGGTCCTTGGGCAGCTTGTCGTACGTCCGGGACGCGATCTTCGGGTTGCCGGCCAGGTAGCGGTAGACGCGCTGCTCGTACAGCGCGGGCAGGACCACCGACTCGGGCGACTGTCCCTTGGCGGGGCCGCCCGTACGGACCCAGTCGTCGATGCCGTCACGCAGCAGCGCGACCGTACGGCGCAGGGCCTCGGCCAGCCGTGCGGGGTCCTTGGGGATGGCCGCGTCCGGCGCGGGCAGATCGGCGGCCGGGGGCTCCGGCGACGACGCCGAAGGTTCCGGCGTCGGCCGCACGGACGCCGCCTGTCGCGTCGCGCTCTCGGAGACCGGCGTGGCCGCACCGGCTGACCCGGCATGCACCTTCGACCCGGCACAGCCGGAGATCGGCACGAGCAGGCCGGCGAGCACGCCGGCGAGCAGCCTGCGACTCCACCAAGGCCGACACCCCTGCCGACGCCCCTCCCGGCGCCCCTGCCGCCCATCGGGCCGAAGCCGACGTCCGGACCGCCCGTTCCCCGCCCAGTGATCCTTCATTCTTCCCAACGTATGCCCATCGGGGGACCCGCACACCGTTCTTACAGACCACCGCTGCGGTCCTCACCACTCTCGCGGCTTATGGGGGCTTCTGGGAGACTGGGCAGCCATGTTCCCCCTGCTCGACCTCGCCGGAATCTTCGTCTTCGCCCTGTCCGGCGCGCTGCAGGGCGTGCGCAAACGACTCGACGTGATCGGCATGGCGGTGCTCGCGTTCTTCACCGCCGTCGGCGGCGGCATCATGCGCGACCTGTTCATCGGCGTGCAGCCCGCCGCGTTCCGGGACACGGGATATCTCCTCGTGCCGATCGCGGCCACCGTCATCGCCTTCTTCTGGCATCCGCAGGTCGAGCGGGCCATGCCCGGCGTGCTGGTCTTCGACGCGGCGGGCCTCGGCCTGTTCTGTGCGGTCGGCACCGCCAAGGCGCTGCACTACGGCCTCGCCCCGCTGCACGCCGTCTTCCTCGGGGTCTGTACGGCGGTCGGCGGCGGCGTCATCCGAGACGTCCTGTCCGGCGAGCGGCCGACCCTGCTCTACGACCGCCAACTCTACGCCGTGCCGGCGATGCTCGGCTCGACGGCGATGGCCGTGCTGTACGCGCTGGACGTGCGGGGGTTCGTCGCCACCCTGTCCGCGGCCGTGCTCGCCTTCGGCTTCCGCATCCTCGCCATGCGGTACGGCTGGCGCGCTCCCCTGGCGAGGGGCATCGGCGGACCGCGGTGAGCGACCGCCCGCCCCGGCGATCTCCCGGGGACCGAGTCTGCGATGCCGCCGGGACGTACCGGACGTTCTCGATCGTTAGGCTCGAACGGTGAGCACTGGCAAGACACTGGTCCTTTGGGACATCGACCACACCCTGATCACCACGGGCGGCCTGAGCAGGAACATCTACGCCGACGCCTTCCAGGCCACGACCGGCCGGACACTGCGGCAGGTCGCGAACATGGCGGGCCGTACGGAACGGGCGATCGCGACCGACACCCTCCGCCTGCACCACATCGAGGTCTCCGACCAACTCCTCACCACGTTCGGCCTCGCGCTGGCCGAGGCGTTCCTGACGTACGAAACGGCGCTCAAGGAGCACGGCAGGGCGCTGGACGGCGCGCGCGAGGCGCTGGCCGCCCTCGCAGACCGTACGGACGTCATCCAATCCGTGCTCACCGGCAACATGGAGTCGATCGCGATCGGCAAGCTCAAGGCCTTCGGACTCGATCATTTCGTGGACTTCGAGGTCGGCGCGTACGGCATGGACCACGAGGAACGCCCCGAACTGGTCCGCCCGGCCCAGGAACGGGCCGCCCGCAAGTACGGCCAGGCGTTCACCGCCGGCAACACCGTGCTCATCGGCGACACCCCGAACGACGTCCTGGCCGGGCACCTGGGCGGCGCCCGGGTGATCGCCGTCGCCACCGGGACCTACGACGCGGCCGCCCTTCGCGAGGCGGGCGCCGAGGCCGTCCTCACCGACCTCGGCGACACCCCGGCCGTCGTCAGTGCCATCCTCGCGACAGCGCACCCATGAGCACTCCGGCAAACGCACCGACAACCTCGGTTCTTGCCGCTGTTCCGGAGCTGTGTCACACACTCGTCCGCCGGGCCAGGTTGCCGAGCATCTCGGGCAGTGGCTCCTCGTAGACCACGGTCAGCCGACGGGTCGCTCGCGTGATCGCGACGTAGAGGTCCTGGCCGCCCTTGGCGGACTGCCGCAGGATCGCGCCGGGATCGACGACCACCACCGCGTCGAACTCCAGTCCCTTGGCGCCACGCACCGGGAACACCGCCACGGGAGCGTCCAGCGGGTCACCGTCGTCGACACCGGGAAAGAGCGTCGCGATCTCGGCATGACGGGCATCGGGGACGATGACGGCGAGCCGCCCCTCCCCGATCGCCGCCAGCTCCGAATCGACGAGCCTGCGCAGGTCGGTCTCCGCCGCCGGTACGGCACGCGGCCGCGCCTCGCCGTACCACACCGACTCGGGCACCGCCTGATCCGGCATGACCGCGTTCAGCACGTCGACGGCGACCTCCATGATCTCCGCGGGGGTCCGATAGTTGATCAGCAGGCGCTCCTCGCGCCAGCGGCCGCCCACGTGGGGGTCGAGCATCTCCGCCCAGGACCGTGCGCCCGCCGCCGACCCGGTCTGCGCGATGTCGCCCACGACGGTGAGCGAACGAGACGGCACCCGGCGCATGACCGTCCGCCAGGCCATCGCGGAGAGCTCCTGCGCCTCGTCCACGATCACATGCCCGTACGCCCAGCGCCGATCGCGGGCGGCCCGGTCGGCCGTGGTCAGGTGGGCGCCGGTGTCGCGGTTGCGGTCGGCGACGGCCGCCGCGTCCATCACGTCACCGAGCTCGTTGACCGCCAGGACCTCCCCGGCGTACAGCTCCTCCTCGGCCCGCTCCTCGGCGCGGCGCATGCGCTCGGCCGACCGGCGGGCGACCGCCTCCATGGTCTCGTCCTCACCGAGCAGTTCGGCGGCCTCGTCCAGCAGCGGGACATCGCCCAGCGTCCAGGCGGCCGAACGCGACCGCGGCAGCACCCCCAACTCCTCCTCCGACAGGTACGGCGAGGCGGCCGAGCGCAGCCGCCGCTCATCGGACAGCAGCTCACCGATCAGCCGCTCCGGGGTGAGCTCCGGCCACAGGGCGTCGAGCGCGTCGCGGACCGACCGGTGCTGCCAGAGCCCGCGCGCGGCGTACCGCAGATCGTCGGCGTCCATGGGCCGGTCGAGCCGCTCGGCCTCGTCGCGGGCGAGCGCGGCGAGCATCTCACCGAGGAAGAGCCGGCGCGCCGCGTTGTGCGGCCGCCGCAGCCCGCGGGCACGGTCACGGGCGCGTCGGCAGACCTCGTGCGCCACCCGCAGCGTCATCTCCTCGACCACGACCTCGACGCCGCCGCGCAGTGACGTCCTGACCGGGATCGCCACCTCCAGATCTCCGTACGGCACACGCTGACGGTCGCGGACCGCCGCCTCCACCACCCTGGCCATCCGCGGATCGCCTTTCACCACGGCCGCGGCCGGCTCGTCCTCGGCCGTCGCGTACACCCCGGGATAGAGTTCGCCCAGGCTGGACAGCACGACCTCGGTCTCGCCGAGCGACGGCAGCACGTGGCCGATGTAGCGGGAGAACGTGGCGTTCGGGCCGATCACCAGCACGCCGCGCCGTTCCAGTGTCGCCCGATGGGCGTAGAGGAGGTAGGCCGCCCGGTGCAGGGCGGCCACGGTCTTGCCCGTGCCCGGACCGCCCTGGACCACCAGCACACCGGGCAGCCCGGACCTGATCACCCGGTCCTGCTCGGTCTGGATCGTGGCCACGACCTCGCCCATCCTGCCGGTACGGCCCCGGCGCAGCGTGGCGAGCAGCGCGGCCTCGCCGACGAGCGTACGGCGGTCGTGCTCGCTCATCCGGTCGAGGTCGAAGACCTCGTCGTCTATGTCGACGACCTTCCTGTCCCGGGTGTGGATGTGCCGGCGCCGCACCAGCGATCCGGGGGCGCCGGGCGTCGCAACGTAGAACGGGCGCGCTGCGGGGGCGCGCCAGTCGACGAGCATCGATTCGTGGTCGTCGTCACGCAGCCCGACGCGACCGATGTAGTGGGTCTCGCCGTCCGCGTCGTCGATCCGCCCGAAGCACAGGCCGCGCTCCACGGCGGAGAGCTGGGCGAGGCGCCGCGCATGTTCGGCGGCCGCGACCTCGCGTTCGACCACCGCCTGCCTGGTCCCGGTGCCCCCGCGGGCGAGCACCTCGCGCAGCGCGCGCTCTGCCCGCTCGCGCGCGACGTCCAGACGTCGGTAAAGCCGCGACACGTACGCCTGCTCCGCCCCCAGGGCCTCGACCCGGGCGGTCTCGGATTGACACTGCTCCATGCGTCTGTTAGACTCCTAATTGAGAGGTGGGTATTTTTTCGCGCTTAGCCACCCCATCTTAGGTGATCGGGTTTCGCCATGCACGTCCGCAGGCGGGGCCCTTTTTCATTTCGCCCGCAGCCTCACACGCGCATCACCGAACCGGGTGCTCATGCCCCGATGGGGAAGGGTTCAGGAGGCCTCGTCCCTGGCCCGGCCGCTGAGCCAGGCCGCGATCTGCGTCCTGGAGTTGAAGCCGAGCTTGTCGAGGATGTGCTCGATATGCCCTTCCGCGGTGCGCTGCGAGATCACGAGCGCGGCCGCGATGTCCTTGTTGCTCAGCCCCTGCGCGACGAGTTCGGCGATCTCGGACTCCCGGCGGGTCAGCGGCCACAACCGCCCGGGAACGCTCTCCGCCTGGGACCGCTGTGGCGACCCCTCCTGCAGGGCATAGCGGATCGCCTCGCCGTACGACATCTTGGCGCCGCGCTTGAACGCGGTCTGGAAGGCCGTCTCGCCCATGGCCTCCAACGTCAGCGCCGCGCACTCGTCGTGGTAGCGCCGCAGATAGCCGAACTCGGACAGCGGCGCGTCGACCGCGTGCCACACCCGGTCGAGCACCCCGAAGAGCCGCGCCGCCCGCTCGAACTGCCTGTCGCTCGCCGCCGTCCAGGCGAGCACCTCCAGGCTGAGCCCCGCCCCGGCCAGGTCGTCGAGCTCGTCCAGGCACCGGAGCGCCTTCTGCTCCAGCGTGGCGGCCTCCCGGAGATCACTCTCCCGCCAGGCCTGGACGCCGAGCGCCGTCATCGCGTACGCCCGATGCCAGTGTTCCCGGTGCTCCTCGCAGAGCTTCACGCTCTCCTGCCCGACGGCCTTCGCGAGGTCGCCCTCGTCCCGCAGGCAGTGCACCAGGCAGAGCCGGTTGAGCACGACCGCCAGGCCCACCGGATCGCGCGCGGCGCGGTGGTCGTCGGCCGCCTCCCGGTAGAGCCGGAGGCCCAGGTCGATCTCCCCTCGGCCCATCGCCACCATCGCCGAGTAGGTGACCACGTAGGCGAGCACGCTCTTCAGCCCGAGACGCTCGGCGATGGCGCGGCTCTCCGCGAGCAGGGCCTCGGCCGTCTCATGGTCGGCCTGGATGACGGCCAGCCAGGCGGCGGCGGCCAGCGCCCGGGCCCTGACCTCGCTCGGCTCGGGGTCGAGGGCCAGGCCGCGGTCGAGCCAGCGGCGGCCCTCGCCCACCTGATAGGCGACCCGCCAGTGATAGAGGAGATCGGCGGCCGTCTCCAGGCCGGTCCGGGCCTCGCACGGCTCGGTGAAGGACCATTCGAGGGCCGCCCTGATGTTCGACTGCTCCTCCAGCAGGCACAGGGACGTGACGAGGTGGTCCGGGCCGAACACCTCGGCCCGCGCCCGCGCGGCGCGCCGCCGGAAATGGTCACGGTGCCGCCGCTGCAGGGCGGCCTCCTGGCCGGACTCGACGAGGCGCTCCCTGGCGTACTCGCGGATCGTGTCCAGCAGCCGATATCGCACCCCGGTCCGCTGCCGTTCCTCCCTGATCAGCACCGATTTCTCGATCAGTCCGCTGATCAGGTCGAGGACGTCCTCCCTGGCGATGCCGTCGCCCGAGCAGACCTCTTCAGCGGCCTCCAGGTCGAGCCCGCCGTGGAACACCGAGACGCGCTGCCACAGCAGCCGCTCCTCCTCCATGCACAGGTCGTAACTCCAGTCGATCGACGCCCGAAGCGTCCGCTGGCGTGCCTGCGCGGCCCGAGACCCCGACGTCAGGAGCCGGAAACAGTCGTCCAGTCGCTCCAGCACCTGCTCCACCGACAGCGCGCGCAGCCGTACGGCCGCCAGCTCGATCGCCAGGGGAAGGCCGTCGAGCCTGGCGCAGATCGCCGCGACGGTTTCCCGATTGGCCTCCGTGATCTGGAATCCGGGCAGGACAGCGGCGGCCCGCTCGGCGAACAGCCGCACCGCGTCGGACTCGTCCACCGGCTCGGCGAACAGCGGCGAGCCGGCCGCGCCGGTCGACGACGGCAGGGGCAGCGGCGCGAGGTCCACCGTCTGCTCACTGCCGATCCCGAGCGCCTGCCGGCTCGTCGCGAGCACCCGCAGGTCCGGCAGCGCACGCACCAGCGTGTCCACGAGAACGGCGCACTCGGCGAGCAGATGCTCGCAGTTGTCCAGCACGAGCAGCACGTTCCGGCCCGCCAGGTGCTCGATCAGCACCTCCACCGTCGGGCTCGACGACACTCGTGAGGAGACGCCGACGGCCTCCGCCACGGTCGGGACGACGAGGTCGGCCCGGTCCAGCGTGGCGAGTTCGATCAGCCACACCCCGCCGGGGAAGGCCCGGCGCACGTCCTGCGCGACGCGGGTGGCCAGCCGTGTCTTACCGACCCCGCCCACTCCGGTGACGGTCACCACGCGCGACGCGGACAGCAGGCGTTTGACCTCGGCGACCTCGTGCCGACGCCCGACGAAGCCGGTGACCTCGACGGGCAGCCCGTTCTGTCCTCGTTTAACCGCCCTCGTTGACTCCGCGGCCATAGTGCTTCACGCAGCCCCCCGCGTCCTCCGCGTGCACATCCCCGATCCGCTGCTGGGCTCCCGACCCGCTCGCCCCTCGAGACCCTCCCGGTCGCGGCCCCCGCCAGGCCCGGCACCTCAAGGTTACCGTTCCCGTTTCCGCCGGACTCAGGCCGAGCCGAGGCGCCGCAGGATCTGCTCCCGCCGGTTACGCAGGTTTCCGATCAGGGCCTCCTGCTGTTCGACGTTGGTCAGCAGGGCCGCCCGCTCCGCGGCGTCCGTCGGGGCGTTCCAACTCTGCCCGATCTCCTCCCGCATCTGCGCCGCATCCCGGGTCAGCCTCTCGATCTGGGCGTCCACCTCGTCGAGCTCGCCCTTCAGCTCGGATTCGTCCCTCGTCACGCGATCCCCTCCCTCCGTCCCCTCCGTTCATCCGTACGGTCCTCACATTCCACGAGCACGGGAAACTAACCGAGGTCACCGCCTTGTACGCCCCGGATACGAGTCACTCCCCCTATACCGAGCGGGGAAATTCCTGAGGAAGGCATCGGGGATGTCCCCTAGCCCGCGAGAAGGAGGAACGTACGCCGTCGGCAGGACCCGCGATTTGGTCTTCACGTCCGATGTTCCGGCCGTGATCGCTTTCTACGGTTAAACCGCAGATAAAGGGAGTGATTATGGAACGCCGGAAGAAGAACTTCGCCGCCTCGATAGGCGGATGGAGTGCCCGCCACCGCTGGTCGGCGCTGCTCATCTGGATCGCCTTCGTGGCCGTCGCGACGTTCGCCGGGAACGCCGTCGGCACCGAGAAGATGAAGAGCTACGAGAGCTTGAACGGCGATTCCCGCCAGGCGGCGCAGATCCTCGACGCGGCGAACTTCGCCGACGTGGCGAGCGAGGTCGTGCTGGTGCAGACGCGCACGGGGTCGCTCACCGTTTCCGACCCCGCTTTCCGCCGGGCCGTGCTGGACGTGAAGAGCGCGGTCGAGGCGACCGGCCAGGTCGAGAACGTGCGTACGCCATATGACGCGCAACCGTCTCCGGTGACGGCGGACCGGCGCACGACCCTGGTCCAGTTCGACATGAAGGGCGAGGCCGCCACGGCCGACCAGCGGATCACGCCGGTGCTCGACGCGGTGGCCGGGGTCCAGCGGGCGCATCCGGACCTGCGGATCGAGGAGGCCGGCGGCGCGAGCGCCGACAAGATGATCGGCGAGGCGATCGACAAGGACTTCGTCCGCGCCGAGCAGCTCTCACTCCCGATCACCCTGGGCATCCTGCTCGCCGCCTTCGGAGCGCTGCTGGCCGCGGTGGTCCCGGTCGCGCTGGCGATGACGGCCATCGCCGCGGCCACCGGACTGCTCGCGTTCACCAGCCAGATCCTGCACGTGGACTCGGCGACCAGCAACGTCATGCTGCTCATCGGTCTGGCGGTCGGCGTCGACTACTCACTCTTCTACATCATGCGTGCCCGTGAGGAGCGGGCGAAGGGCCTCGACAAGGGGCGGGCGCTGCAGATCGCGGCGGCCACCTCGGGCCGCGCCGTACTGATCTCCGGCATCACGGTCATCGTCGCCATGGCCGGCATGTTCCTCACCGGCAACGGGATCTTCATGGGATTCGCCGAGGGCACGATCCTCGTGGTGCTGACCGCCGTCGTCGGCTCGCTGACCGTGCTGCCCGCGCTGCTCTCGCTGATCGGCGACAAGATCGACGCCCGGCTGATCCACGGCACGGTCCGCGTCGCCACCCGCGGCCGCGTGACCTGGCGGCGGGTGCTCGGCGTCCGGGGCGGGCAGAGCCGGATGTGGGGCGCGATCCTCCGTCCCGTGCTGCGCCATCCGCTCGTCTCCACGGTCATCGCCGGCGGCCTGCTGGTCGCGCTGGCCGTTCCCGCGCTGAGTCTGAAGACGGGACCCCAGACCATCGACGACCTGCAGGGCGACTACGCGATCGCGGAGACCTTCAAGCGGATCGACAAGGCCTTCCCCGGGGGAACCGAGCCGGCCGTGGTCGTGGTCAAGGCCGACGACGTCACGACTCCCCGGTTCACCGCCAAGATCGAGGAGTTCAAGCGGCAGGCCATGGCCACGGGTGAGGCCAACGAGCCCTTCCACGTCGCCATAAATCCCGACAAGACGGTGGCGAAGATCAGCATAGGAATCAAGGGATCCGGCACCGACGCGGTCTCCGAGCACGCCGTCCACACGCTGCGCGACGAGGTCATCCCCGCCACGCTCCCCGGCGCCCACGTCACCGGCGGGACGGCCGCCTCAATGGACTTCAACGACCAGCTCGGCCGGACCATCCCGCTGGTCTTCGCCTTCGTCCTGCTGCTCGCCTTCATCCTGCTGCTGATCTCGTTCCGCTCGCTGGTGATCGCGATCAAGGCGATCCTGCTCAACCTGCTGTCCGTCGCGGCGGCCTACGGCGTGCTCGTGCTGGTCTTCCAGGACGGGTACGGCGAGAGCCTGCTGGGCTTCCGCTCGATCGGGACGATCACCGACTGGGTTCCGCTGTTCCTGTTCGTCATCCTGTTCGGCCTGTCGATGGACTACCACGTCTTCATCCTCAGCCGCATCCGTGAGGCGTACGACAAGGGCATGCGCACCGAGCAGGCGGTCACGGTCGGGATCACGAGCACGGCGGCCGTCGTGACCAGCGCCGCGCTCATCATGGTCGCGGTGTTCGCCACCTTCGCCACGCTGTCCCTGCTGACCTTCAAGGAGCTCGGCGTCGGGCTCGCCGCGGCCATCCTGATCGACGCCACGATCGTCCGCGCGGTGCTACTGCCGGCGTCGATGAAGCTGCTCGGCCGCTGGAACTGGTACCTGCCGCGCTGGCTCGGCTGGCTCCCCCAGCTCTCCCACGGCGACGAGGAGACCGAGGAGGAGGCCGCCGCGCCCGCGGATCGCGCACCCGTCCTCGTCAACTGATCACGGTACGGCCGGGGGCCGGGGGCGGCCACCCCCGGTCCCCGGCCGTTTTTCTCGCTTACGGAGAGTGGGGCGGCCACCCGCATCGGGCCGGACCGCCGGAAGGTGTGCCGTTCCGGGCGGCGGCCCATGGTCGGCTGCGGTAATATGCCGGTTTTGATCACTTATGGGGGTATTGGTGCATTCAATCGAAGCGGCCCTCGCCATCTCCGGTTCCAGGCCTGCTTCCAAGCCGATGATCACACGGAATCGTCGAGAGTCGTACGATCACGGATTCTCACCCCATTGGGTGACCTTCCCGTGGAGCGGGCGATGCGGTTCGTGACGCTGGCCCTGGCCCTCGCCCTGTCGTCCACCGGGTCGACGCCAGGTGCGCTCGAACCAACGGTCCAGGAGTCGATCCGCGACCTTGCGATCGGCGACGCGATCCGCGACCTCGAGCTGTCGATCGAACCGCTGGAGACCGAGGTCAGCCGGGCCGACCGGACCACGGTGACGATCGCCTCCGACGTCCTTTTCGATTTCGGCAGGGCCGGGCTGACCGAGGTGGCCACCCGCCGGCTCGGGCTGCTCGCCGAGCGGGTCAGGAGCAGCGGCGGTGTCGTCCGGGTGGAGGGCCACACCGACTCCATCGGCGGCGACGCCTACAACATGCGGCTCTCCCGGCAGCGGGCCCAGCAGGTCAAGAAGGCCCTCGACCGGATCCTGGGCGGCACCCCTCGCACGGTCGCCGTCGGGTACGGCAAGACCCGGCCGATCGCCCCCAACACGAAGGACGGCAAGGACCATCCCGAGGGCCGGGCCAAGAACCGCCGGGTGAGCATCAGCTTCGCCGCGAAATGAACTCAGCCGTGGAAATCCGCATTGGAGTATCGATGCACGCGCTCAAGAGAACCCTGCCCGCGATCGCCGTTCTGGCAGCGGTGACCACCGGTTGCGATCTGTCGATCGGCGCAGACTCCGCGGCGCCGACCGCGGTGGCCACCTCGACGGCCGACGCGGCGAACGCCCCGGCGACCGGGCCGAACGACGGCGACTCGACCGGCTCGGATTCATCTGGCACCGACTCACCCGGCACCGACTCACCTGGCACCGACTCATCCGGCACCGGCTCGACGGCCGCGGGGGGCGACGCCGCCGCCCCCACTCCGGCGCTGGCCGAGGCGACCTTTCCCGCCCCCTTCGCCAAGGGCGCGACCGTGGACGTGGCCCTGCACGGTCTGAAGCGCCGCGGACAACTTCTCGACCTGACCTTCTCGCTGACCCCGCACGCCCCGGACGGCTCCGGCGCACGGGAGAAGCTGAGCCCCTACCGGATCCTCGGCCAGAACTCGTTCAATGTCACCCTGATCGACACCGTCAACGTCAAACGGCACGTCGTGGTCGAGGACTCCGAGGGGAAGACCCTCAAGCCGGACGATGTATTCACCACGATCCTGCTGGACCAGCAGGGCATGCTCACCTACACCTTCGCGGCCCCGCCCGCCGACGTCACCCGGATGGACGTCCATATCGCCAACTGGACCCCATTCCATGACGTGCCGGTGGAGTAGTAGGAACGTACCGGTTCAGGATGAGAGCGAGGTGAACGGCTCGGCGAAGTGAGCGGTGGCGAGCACACGGGCGCGGGCGAGAATCGCCTTGCGGCTGCGGACGGCCTCCGCCGGATCCACGTCGTACACATAGGTGATGGTGGGATCGCCGAGCTGGACGGGGTGGTGCAGCACGTCACCGCTGAGCACCAGATCCCCCACTTCCACGCACTGGTGACCCGGGGTGTGGCCGGGGGTGTGCAGCAGGCGGACCCCGGGAAACGGCTCGACATCCCCGGACACCACCTCGACCCGGTCCCCGAGTGGGGCCACCACCTGCTCACGCATCGGCCCGGAGATCCAGTCGAGCTCGGCCCGCTGGATCAGGTGGCGAGCGTTGGGGAAGACGGGGGCGCCGCCCACGACGCAACCGCCGGCGTGGTCACTGTGCAGGTGGGTGAGCACGACGGCATCGACGTCGCCCGGCTTCACTCCCACGGCGGCCAGTTCCGCCACAAGCCGCCCAGGGACCGGCGCCCAGCTCGCCGCAGGCGAGTCGACGCCGCCGATCCCGGTGTCCACCAGGACCGTACGGCCGCCGGCCAGCAGCAGATAGCAGTGGAAGTGGAGCACCCACTCGGCGTCCTCGGGGAAGGACGCACCGCGGAACATCTCGGGCAGCGGCTTGCGGATCGCGGCCCCCATCGGGCCGACGGCATCACACAGCGGGATTACCTCAACCCCGGACACGATTCTCGGTTCATGCGGCATCGTGCCACGATAGAAGAGCCGTCGTTCAGCCGCGAGCCCCCTCGGTGTCGAAGCAGATCACGCTGCATGCTGCCGTCCTCCGCCCACATCCGTCGGCGGTGTGGCGGTGCGGATCGGGGCCGAAGCCAGCCATCCAGCAGGCGATCAGCACCTCAGCCCGCCCGTCCCGGTCGTAGTCGCCGGCCCGCAGCGCTCCCGACCACCTGAACTCGCCCTCCGGCTCGAGAACGGGCCGAGCCCGCGCCAAGCGGCCAGGCCTTTCGTGAGCAGCTCGACCTGGTCGCCGTCCTCGTACTATCGTTCACGCTGAGTGATCTCGCGCATGCGAACGGCCGCCTCTAAGATCAAGATCTTGTGAGAAACCACGATCAGAAGACGGCCGCAGCCGCCATCGTAGAGTCCGAACTGCTGGAGCGGAAGTTCACCGAGCTGACCAGCGCGATCGCGGGCACTTTCGGACGGGTCGAAACCCGCAAGGCCGCGACCGGCTACCTGCGTGGCCTGCTGTCGGAGATCCCCCGCAAGACCTGCTGGGACCTGGGCAAACACGCCGGATACGAGACGCCGGACGTGATGCAGCGGCTGCTGTCACGCGCCGTATGGGACGAGGACGCCGTCCGCGACGTGGTCCGCCGCTATGTGACCGGCCACCTGGCCGACCCGGATGCGGTGCTGGTTCTCGACGAGACCGGCCAGGAGAAGAAAGGCGTCGCCACCTGCGGGGTAGGCCGCCACGGCACCGCCGGCAAGGTCACCAACTGCATCGTCGCCGTCTACGCCACCTACGCCAGCCCCCATGGCCACGCCCTGATCGACACCGAACTATACGTGCAGCGCAAGTACGTCGACCAACCGGCGACGCGGGAGGCGATGGGCCTGCCCGACGACTGGCGGTTTGCGACGAAACCGCAGCTCACGCAGCGGATCATCGCCCGCGTGCTGGCCGCGGGCGTGCAGATCTCCTGGGTAGCAGGTGATGAGGTGTACGGCCGCGATCCCAAGCTGCGCGCCTTCCTGGAACAGCGGCAGGTCGGGTATGTGCTGGCGGTCGGTGTCGACTTCAGCGTGCCCACGGCGGCCGCCGCGACGACTACCTGGCCAAGTGGGAGCGGCGCTCTCGTGCGGCGCGGGCT
>NZ_BCBX01000074.1:0-12191 GCF_001417795.1 Sphaerimonospora mesophila
TGCCTGGGCCCGCCGGCCGGAGTTCGGGACAACCCCGGATATCTATGAGGTGCCTGAGCCGTTCCCCTGCTTCGGCGGGTGGTTTCCCGGCATGCCGAAGGACTGCAGCCAGTCCTGGGGGGATTGGACCGACTGGCGGGGCTACCCCACGGTCCGGGTGATCACGGGCAGCGGAAGTGACCCGGCTGGGTACACGGTCACCAGCGCCACCTTTTATCGGGGCCTGTATGACGATGTGTTCAACGACGGCACGCCCAAGCACGTCCAGGTGACCGACTTCGACGGCAACAGCTACAACGACCTGCGGGTGCTGTCGGGGCGCACGTTGCAGGAGCAGACCTGGCAGGCCACCGGATGGAGCGCCCCCACGCCCAAGTGCTCGTTCCAGCTGTGGAGTGCCACGGCCAGCTATCCGGCCGACTGGCCAGTCTCCCACAACGGGCACAACTGGATGTCCACCGCCTCCAGTACGGGCAAGGCCCCCGCGCCGGGATCACAGTATTGGAGTGACTTAG
Source organism: Sphaerimonospora mesophila (assembly GCF_001417795.1). Classification (NCBI taxonomy): domain Bacteria; kingdom Bacillati; phylum Actinomycetota; class Actinomycetes; order Streptosporangiales; family Streptosporangiaceae; genus Sphaerimonospora; species Sphaerimonospora mesophila. The sequence goes on from NZ_BCBX01000074.1 coordinate 516, forward strand.
GCGCCTGCCCGGTCTACAGCTCCGGGCTCAGCGGCTACACCGAAGAATTTTCTACCCGCTATGAGTACGTCCGCGTCACCACCGGTGACGGCCCTGGCATCGCCGACCCCCGGCAGGTCAACGTCTCCCGGCAGGTGTCCCGGGAGAAGGTGACCTCCGGCTGGAGGTACACCGAGACCAAGACCGAGTACAACGCCGACGGGCTACCGGTCAAGGTCAACGACTACGGTGAGCGCGGCGACGGCTCGGACAACACCTGCACCGCGACCACCTACGCCCGCAACACCGCGAACGGCGCGTGGATGATCTCCTACCCGGCCAGTGAGGAGACACGCGCCGGGGACGACTGCTCGTCTGGGACGCTGCTGGACCGTACGGTCACCCTGTATGACGGGGCGACCAGCCCGAGCGCGAACGCCCCGACGAAGGGGAACGTCACCGAGATCCGTGCCCACTCCACGGCCTCCGACTACTCGGCAGCCAAGAGCACCTTCGACGACTACGGCCGCCCGCTAACCGTGACCGACCCGCTGGGCAAGACGACCACCACGACCTACAGCCCGGCAGTCGGGTGGCCCTCAGGTGGAGTCACGGTCACCAACCCACTTGGACACACGACGACCATGTGGTCCTCGCCGTACAACGGCCTGCCCGTCGGGATGCGGGACGCCAACAACAACGACATCAACATCGATTACGACGTGCTCGGCCGGACATTGCAGTTGTGGACGCCGGTCGCGCCCAAATCCGGTGGGACGCCGGCGGCCAAGGTCGCTTACACCATCCCGGCCGATGCCAACGGGACGGTGAACGGCCCGGCCAAAACCGCCGTTTCACGGCTGCAGTCGGGCAGCGGCAGCTCGGCCAAGTGGGTGTCCATGCACACCTACCTCGACGGGCTGGGCCGCGCCCGGGAGACCCAGACAGCCTCCCCGGCCGGTGGACGGATTGTCCAGGTCACCACCTACGATGCACGGGGGTTGACGGCCGCGACCTCCGCCCCGGTCCACAACACCACTGGTCCGGGGTCCGGGCTGCTCAACCCCGCCTTGACGTCGCTGCCGCAGTGGTCCCGGCCGGTTTACGACGCGCTGGGCCGGACCGTCGCCGCGGTGGACATGTCGGCGGCCAACGAGCTGCGCCGTACCACGACGACCTATCTGGGTGCGGACAAGTACGAGGTGACGCCACCAACGGGCGGTAAGACGGTGTATTACGCCGATGCCGCCGACCAGGTCACCAAGATCGAAGAGTGGCTGCCGTCGGGCTCTCCGCACATCACCACCTATAACTACGACCGCAACGGCCAGCTGACCAGGCAGACCGACGCGAACGGCAACGTCCGCACCTTCACCTACGATCTGCTCGGGCGACGGACTGCCGCCCATGACCCCGACGCCGGGGACTCCGAGCAGGCCTATGACGCGGCCGGGCACCTGCTGTGGTCCACCAACGGCAAGGGCCAGAAGGTCTCTTACACCTATGACGACCTTGGGCGTAAGACCGCCATGTGGTCTGGCGAGGCGGGCTCTGGGGCAAAGCTCGCCGAGTGGGTGTACGACACGATCGCCAAAGGCCAGTTGACCTCCGCCACCCGGTATGTGGATGGTGACGCCTACATCGACGCGGTGACTGGCTATGACGATATGGGGCGGCCTACTGGCTCAACCTTGACGATCCCCTCGTCCGAAGGTCTACTGGCCGGCAGCTATACCTTCACCAACACCTACACACCGACAGGCAAGGTCGCCACCTACACCATGCCCGCCGCTGGCGGTCTACCCGACGAGACGGTCACATCGACATACACCGATCTCGACCTGCCCAAGGGAATGACTTCTAGCCTCGGAGGTGAATTTACCTACGTCCATTCCACCACCTACTCCCCGACCGCCCGCCTGGCTGAACGTACATATGGAGAGAATGGGAAGATCGCGCGGACGTTTACCTGGGATGACGCGACCGGATGGGTGAAGCGGGTCACTACTGCCATCAATGCGGACACCAGCAGTCCCGCTGTAAGCCAGGACGATCAGTTTGCCTACGACGTCTCTGGGCAGATTATTCGAATTTTGGATGCCGCCTCCGCCACTGAGGGAAGCCCAGGTCAGTCCGAATGCTTCACCTACGACGACCTGCACCGCCTTACCCAGGCTTGGACCACCACCACACCCGAGTGCGGGCCGGACACCGGCTCGGCCGACAACCAGGGCATCGACCCCTACGCCCAGTCCTACACCTACGACGCCGTCGGCAACATCACCAGCCTGACTGATGTCGGGCAGAGCGTCACCTATACCTACCCCAACGCCGGGGCATTGGCGGTGCGACCGAACGCGGTCACCTCCATCACGCGCCCCACCGGTACTGACACCTATAGCTACGACAACGCAGGCCAGCTGACCTCACGCACCGTCGCAGGCAAGAACGGCACCTTCACCTGGAACGAACTCGGCCAACTGGAAAAGGCCACCATCGACGGCCAGGACACCACGATGGTCTACGACGCCGACGGCGAACGCCTCATCCGCCGCGACCCCGGCGGCAAGGCCACCCTGTATCTGGGCTCGATGGAAATCGCAGTAGCCGATGACGCCATCGTCGGAAGGCGCTACTACACGACCCCCGACGGCGCCACCGTAGCCATGCGTATCGGCGGAGACGGCGTCACCTGGCTCGCCTCCGGCCTCCACGGCTCCACCCAGCTCGCCGTCAACGACAACACCGGCGCGGTCTCCCGCGAACGCTACCTTCCCTTCGGACAACGCCGCGGCACCGACGACCTGCCCTTCACCGACCTGGGCTTCCTCGGCAAAGTTGAAGACAACTCCACAGGGTTAAATTATCTATCCGCGCGCTACTACGACCCGGCCATCGCCAAGTTCATTTCCACCGACCCCCTTCTCGATCTCCGCAAACCCCAATGGGCCAACCCCTACGGCTACGCCGGAAATAATCCGATAGGTTTATCCGATCCTACTGGCCTTATGGTCGACCCCGAGGATTGCGAAAAGGGCGGAAAGGCTCCCGTATGTAAAGATTGGAACGCAAAGAAGGATAAGCTTGTTTGCGAAAAAATCTACGGAAAGGGGAATTGCTGGGATCCCGTCGCCTTTGATCTTTATGGCGATCTAATCCTACCCGATTCGGCGGACGCATATAACAAAGAGATCCAAAGAGCTAAGACCTACATGTGCAATAAGCGCATACATTGTGGCTCGTTTGATACGGACCAGGGTCAAGCGCTCCTGCACATATGGGTCTGCGGCTACCATCCGACGTGGTGTGGTGATGTTTATTGGGATAAATACGAGACAAAAGAGAGCACCACTGCTCCTGGCGCCATTGCTAAGAGTCTTGCAGCTGCCGCGACTAGACTTACGAGAGGACTAAAGAATCACTTCGTCTATCTAGGATATGATCAAAGCGGTAGAGTAATATATGTTGGAATAACAAATAATCTCAAACGGAGAATCGGAGAGCATGGGGGCAGGTTCGCGTCTATTAGGCCACTTGCGAAAAATCTGACAAGAGGGCAGGCAAGGGCTATTGAAGAAGCGGTGATTGTTCGAAACAAGGCGAGAGGTGTCAGCATGTTGCATAACAGGATTCATAGTATCGATCAACGAAAGATCTACTACAAGCGCATGTTACAATGGGGAGAGATGTGGATTCGAAAGAACGCGCCACACCTATAGAGGGTTACGATGCCAAACGACCTCAACATTCCGAACATGCAGCTCCTTAAGCGGTCGCGAAAGAGGCCGAAGTCCGGCGATATCTTTACTCTCAGAATGACTAAAGTCGGCTATCTTTTTGGAAGGGTGGTCTACGCAGGAATTTCTGAGAGTCATCCGCTGACCTCTGAGGCTTACATGCTGTATATATATGATATTGTATCGTCGAACAAAGGAGTCGACGTCTCTGCTTTGCCGCCAGACAGGCTACTTATTCCTCCTTTCTTTATTAACCGGCTACCCTGGATAAGAGGTTATTTTGAAACACTAGGAAACTTCCCTCTAACGAAATCCGACATGGTAAAAGTTCATTGCTTCTACGATATTCCTTTCGATCGCTATGTAGACGAAAATGGCGACAACTTGCCCAGAAGGACAGACCCTTGTGGCATGTTTGGAGTTATGAGTTATGGTTTTCTAGATGATGCACTCAGTGATGCCCTTGGTATTGAGAGGGCCCCAGGAGATTGATATTTAGCTCGTGTGCGGCAACCATTGCAGCTGGGAGGAAACCTGGGTCTCAGCCACAGCGCGACAGCGGATAATTAGGTGGGCAGGCGGGATTGGCGACTCGGTCGTGATGGTGTGACCGGCTGCTGGGCTACTCAGGGTCAAACTGCGGAGTCCTCAGGGTCAGGGGTGCGAACTGTAGCGGGTTTAGGCGGGATCAGCGTGACCTGGTAGCCGAGGCATTTCCAGGGCGGTTCTCTGGTAGCGGGCGCGAGCAGTGGGTGTGACTGGCCTCTAGCAATTGGAGCTGCATCGTCCCCCAGAACGATTCCATCCTGGCGGTGGAACAGTTCCGGCTGGTCGCGACGCTGCTGGACCACAAGCGGGCGCCGGCGGCCAAGCTCGCCGCTGTCTATCACGAGCGCTGGGAGAGTGAGAACGGCTACGGCGAGCTCAAGACCCGGCTCCGCGGGGCCGTCTTCATCCTCCGTTCCAAGCTGCCTGAACTCGTCAACCAGGAGATCTTCGCCTTCCTGGCTGTCTACCAGGCGTTATGCAGTCTCAAAGCTGAGGCTGCCCGGACCGCTGGGATCGATCCGGACCGCATCTCTTTCACGGTGGCCATCCGTGTCGCTCGCGTGCATGTCGGCGGCCGCACCAGCCCTGCGGGGCTTAGCCAAAGGCGCCGCGAGGCTGTCCTCGATCTCCTTGAGGACCTGCTACCTGCCCGCCGGCTCCGGCAATGCGAGCGTGTGAAGAAGCCCCCAAAGAACACCTTCGCGACCAAAAAACACGACTGGGTAGCCCCATCCGGCAAAGTCGCATACAAGATCAAAGTAAGTCGAAGGGTCCTGTCACCTGCGCAAACGCCTTAACTCACTGGCATTGCAGCTCAAAGGCACTTTTCTCATGTAAACGATCAAGCCCGCTCAAATTCGCCGCGTAGGGTCGGGGCTGGCGCGATAGCTTCTCCTGCGGTAGGGCCTGGGGCCTTCTGACCGTCGGTTTCCCGGCCGGGTGTGCCACCCCAGTGACCATGGACAGGTTCCTCACCTCGTCTCCAGCCCCCGCTACCTCGAACCGTGCATGCCGTTCTCCGGCACACGGCTCACCGACGTCGTTCACCGCCTGACATTCGGCGTTCCCCGCCAGTCCCGGAAGGGCCTGGGCGCGACGACGATCCCTGACAGCGTGACCAGCCCGAGTTGGTTCGGGGATTGGTAGGCCAGCACCGACCAGCCGAACCCCCCGGGAGCGGTGATGTCGTTTCCGGATGACCAGCGCCATCCGCATCACCGCATAATTTCTGATCTTGCCGAAGTGCCGGGAGGAGTTGCCGTACCGGAAGTAGGCGGCCCAGCCGCGTAGGAACCGGTTGACATCCTCCACGATCACCTCCAGGCTCAGCCGCAGCCGGGACCGGCCGGTCAACTGCCGGATCCGGTCACGGGCGTGCTGCATCGCCCGGCCGGCGGGCCAGCGAGCGAGGAAGGTGACCTGCCGGGTCCCGTTGCGGCCCAGCGTGCGCACCAGCCGGTGATGGAAGCCCAGGAAGTCCAGGCCCTCCCCGCCGACCTCCAGGTGCACGATCCGGGTCTTGGCCGCTTTCGGCTCCAGACCGAGCTCAGCCAGCAACGCCGTCAGGCGCTCCAACGCTCGTTCGGCCTGACTCCGGGGCCAGCACATCACCGCCGCATCGTCGGCGTACCTCACCAGCACCCCATCCGCCTCGTCCCATGCCCGGTCCAGCCGGTGCAGGTAGACATTGCAGAGCACGGGGCTGATCACCCCGCCCTGTGGGGTGCCGGTGATCGGCCTGCGGACCTGCCCGTCCTGCATCACCCCCGAGAAGCGTAAGATCGCCCGCAGGAGTTTCAGGAGCGTCTGGTCGCAGACACGTTCCTCGACAGCTTGCATCAACGTCTCATGCGGAATCGCCGAGAAACAGTTGGCGATATCCGTCTCAACCACCCACCGGCGCCCGCGATAGCACTCGTTGACGAGCACCTGCAAGGCATCGTGTGCCGACCGCTTCGGGCGGAACCCGAAGGAGCAGTCCAGCATGTCCGCCTCGAAGACCGGTTCGAACACGATCTTCAGCGCGGCCTGCACGATCCGGTCCCGGACCGCGGGAATCGACAGCGGCCTTTGCTCCGAAGATCCCGGCTTGGGGATCAGCACCCGGCGCGCGGGCAACGGACGGTACCGCTGTTCTCGCAGTTCGGCGGCGAGTTCGTCGAGCAGCCGGGCCACCCCGTACTCCTCGACCTGCGCCAAGGTGGTCTTGTCGATGCCCGGCGCGCCCTTGTTGGTGCGCACCGCAACCCACCCGCGCCACAGGACGTCTCTGCGGTAGACCTTGTCCATCAGCGCGTGGAATCTACGTCCGGGGTCGGCCTTGGCCGCCCGGTACAGCGCATGCTGCAAGGCTCGGACCGGATCACGTGGAACCCGTGGTTCCCGCGATCCCGACGCGGCGGGACTAGCCTGACCGGCACTCACCGGGCCACCTCCGTGCATCATGACGCATCGACGAAGCAGCGGCCCTTCCCTCCCTGCCGGTTATGTTGTCCGGTCAGGTCAAGCGGTACTACGGCCGCCTCCGACGCCCACCCGGCCAGCCATCCACTTCCCGGCTTGTACCGGTTATAGGACGCCACGCTCCGGTGACACTTTCCGCAGGTCACCGGGCCGGGGAGGGCCTCCCCAGTTCCCGCCGTCACTGTCGATACGTTCCGCGCCCCATACGCCGGGGAGTTCTTCGCGGCTGCGTTCCAGGTTCTTCACCGCTTCCATGGCCTTCGCCCTGGATTCGAGGGCTCGGCTCTCCCTGTTCCCGCCCTTGCGGACGGACCTCTAACGACGCCGCAGGCTTCGCGTCACGCTACGGACCGCATCGTTGCTCCCCCAAACAGGGCCTTTGACACTGGGCTTCGACCCCGCCCGTTTCCAGACGAAGTCGCCAGTCTGCTACCGGGCCTCCTGGCAGCTACCCGGACCGGACTTCCACCGGCGAGCGACGACGAGCTTACGAACACCAGGATCAGCCGCTACATCACGGCTTCACCTCCGTTCTGCTGGGCGCACGAAAGCCCGAGGTTAGTGCGCGCACCTTCGGGGCCACGGATCTGCTTGAGGGCGTCACGCAAGTTCTCGCTACCGATCCCGTCACCGGGAAGACCGAGGCACGCTCCGTCGTCGCACTGATCACTCGACTTTCGCTCTTTGATTTGAGGGTCATGCGGCGTCTTCCCAGGCCAGCAGATCGGCCAGGATTTCTTCGGGTTTCGGCTGGTCAGGGCGAGCCATCCGATATTTGGCGGCGAGGAGGGCGCGGCGGAGGGCGGCGTGGGCGTCGGCGATGGAGATGGTGGTCTTGCTGGTGTACCAGGGGCGGGCGTTCTGGTGGGCGGCCAGGTCGCGGTCGTGCTTGCCATGCTGGGCATACCAGCAGACGGTGAGGGTCTGGGCGGCCAGGCCGAAGGGCACGGTGCGCTGGACGGCGCGGGCGGTGCGGTTGCGGGCCTGGCCGACGCCGAAGATCTGCTTGGCTTCCAAGATCGCCGTTTCGATGGACCATCGGGCGGCGTACCGTTCGATCACCTGCCCGATCGTCGCGTCAAGGTCGGTGCTGACCAGGGCGACCTCCAGCGCGCCACTGGCGGATTGGATCACCACGACCTGGACGGGGCGAGTGCCGAACACGCCGTACCACAGGCAGACCAGGCTCGCCGCGCGGACGGTCTCGGTCCGGCGGTAACGGGTCACGACCACCTCGGTGAAGTCCAGACCGGCGGCGAGCTGGACCATCGCAGGCAGACGCGCCCCCTTCAGAGCGGGACGGCCCCGCCGGCGCGGGGCCGGCGCTGGGGGCAGGCCGTACAGCGCGGCGTCTTTCCGCAGCCGGGAGGTCCACGACACCGCCTGCGGCAGGTTCTTCAGCACGCCGCCGGCATAGGCGGCATCACCCACCACGTCGATCCGCCGGCCGGGCAGCGCCTGGGCCAGCGCGGTGACCAGGCGGCGGGCCACCTCCAGCCGCGAGGCCGACACCGTGCCCTTCTTGACCAGCCCGGCCAGCACGGGCAACGCCACCGGACGGGTCATGAACGGCAACCAGACGACGATGGCGCAGATCACCCAGTTGTTGCCGTATCCACTCGCGTGCGCCTCGGGCGCGGAGCCGTCGTGGAACCACGAGGCCGCCCACACCTTCTTCCCTCGCCGGCGAAACAGCGTGTCATCGACCGCGACCAGCACCGATTCCCCCTCGCCGATCAACAGGTCGACCACCAGCCGTGCCAGGGTCAGGCCGAGGTGCTCGGCGCTCCAGCGGCGGCGGGCGAAGAACGCGTGGGCCCGGTCGTGCGGCCATACCCTGGCCAGCCCGGCCCCGGTCAGCATGCCGCACACCGCCCGCGTCCCCGCGCAGGCGATGAACCCGGCCATCAGCATGCAGAACGTCTCGAACGTGGGCGCGGTGAAGCAGGGGCGAAATCGCTCCAACAGGCCCACAAGCGAGGGCGGTAACGCTACAGTCGCAGACGAGGGCATCGGCGTCTCTCCGGCAGCATCCGGGGGGTTTCAACAGCGCCGATGCTCCTCTTTTTATGCGCTCAACCCCGGTATGCCCGCAATCCGGGAGTGTCCTGGCCAACCCGGAACAACCTCTACAAAACCGCGCCGATCACCACAAAAGCGACATCTCAAACGATCAAGAAAAAGCGCGAAAGTCGAGTGATCACAAGTGAAGGCGGAAAGAAGCTCGTTCAGATCACCATCGACACCGACGGCTCCCGCGGAGACAAGACCGGCACCGTCATCGCTACCGACCAGCACCCTTTCTGGTCTGAGGACCAAGGCCACTGGTTCAACGCCAAGGACCTGCACACCGGCATGCGGGTGCGAACGTCTTATGGTGATAAGTTAGAGATTCTGAGTACCAGCACCTACCATCGAAGCAACCAGCGCGTCCACAACCTCAGCATCGACGGCATCCGTACCTACCACGTGGCAGTGGCCGCCCTTAACATACTTGTCCATAACGGTCCACTACGTCCTGACAACTGCGCATGGGGAATCGGGACCGGCCGGGCTCCGGATGCGAAGTCCAAGAAGAACCCCCCGACGCGGGAACCTACAAGAACCGCGATGCTGTGAAGGCGGCGAAAAAGAAGCTATCGCAATTTCCGCGAGGTGCTGCGCGCTACCGTGAGGAATGTTCTCCAGTCGCGAGGAGCACGCGCCCGCACCCGCCGCGCTTCCGCCATGACACGGGCGGGCAGGCAGGCATCCGCGGCGCGTACGGCTACCCCGTCCGGCGGCGGGGACGGGGCCGGAGGGTTGCGGCCTATACGGGTGACCCACGGGAGCCTCCTGGGGGACGGAGAGGGGAGCGGTGACAAGACGCCCGGACGCGGTCGGGGGTTCACCTGTCGGCGGCCTCCACTGGGGTCAGGTCGCGCTCGTTGCACAACCACCGCTGGCCGGGCAGGCGGCGGCCGAGGACGCCGTCGACGTTGACGTCGACTATCCGGTACGCGTCGGTCCCGAACGTCCTCGGCACCGCCCACAGGACGGTCCCAGGCAGTCTGATCAGCTGTGCGTGGTGGGCGGCGGCCCAGCCTCCCGTGTAAAAGGCACCGGCGATCTTCACCCACGTGCCCCGGAGCAGCTCACCGACCGGTGCGAGGCGGCGGCGCCGGGCCGGGACCCGGGGGGCGGGGGGCGGGGCATGCTGGGGATCAGCCCCGTCCGGTGCACCGTCCACGTGCGTTCCTCGCTGATCGCAGGCGGAGCGGTCGGGTCGTCGATGACCGGTGAGGCAGACTACCTCGTGCGAAACGACTGATGCCCCATCTGACGGTCGATGGCAATCTTCGATCCTGAGCCGGGACGAGGTTGCCGATCATGGGGGAAAGCTTGATGGACGGTCTTTGTGGCTCGTGCCGGATGTCTTGGCAGCGAACCATCTGGAGCTCCAATTCTTCGGTTGACTAGGCCCGTCAAGAGACAGTATCGACGGAGCCTTGATATCTCCTTTGTCGCACACATAAACTACTGTGAGCAGTCATTTAATTGCGTAGAGTGAAGGCGCGAGTTGATGTGATGCGTTCACCGGGCGGCCGACTATGGGGAGGCGCTGCCTGTCTGGCGGTGGTTCTTGTCGTCGCGGCTTGCCAGGCAGGGGATGGTTCCGTCCTGCCGCCTCGCCCCGCTTCGGGAACTCCAACTCCGGATGTCGTCCAGCGGTCATCGGTTAGGCCTCACGACGCCGTCCTGAAGGCATATGTCGAGTACTGGAAGGTCCTTTCTGCGGCTGGCAAATCCTCTCCAGAAGAGGGTCGTGCGCTGCTCAGGCCGTATGTCCAGGGCGACTATCTCGACCACCTCGTTGACGGCATCCGTCAGATGACCGAACAGGGCCGGGAGCCGTACGGCGAGGTGGTCCCGCGGGTTAAAGAGGTGCGTGTCGGCGAAAAGCGCGCGGAGGTCACCGACTGCCAGGACACCTCCATGGCGGGGATGGCCGACCGACGTACTCACCAGCTCATCCCCGGTACGGCCAAGATGGCGACGGCGAACATCACAGCCTCACTGGAGCAGTCCTCAGATGGGCGGTGGCGTCTCACGGGGCTGAGCATGAAGGAGGCGGCATGCACGCCACCCTCGCGCTGAGTCCGCTTCTCGCGGCCTGCGTCTTCGGGGTTCACACGCCCTCGGACGATGATTACGGCGCCCATCCGTGGGGAAACGGCTGGGTCGTCTACGGCCGCCACGAGATAGGGCAGCCCAATCAACCTGTGTCCGACAAGAGCGGCAGCGACGGAAGCCTGATCAAGTGCCATACGATCGGCGGAGAAAACGGGATCAGCTATCTCCAGTGCAAGCGCGGGCCTGACGGCCAGCGGAACGTCTTCCAGGGCATCACTCCTGGGGATCCGGCTGCACCTGCCGTAACTCCCGAGATGCTCCTCCAACAAGCGGTTCGGCAGCTCACGCCCCCTGCCCCGCAGGTTGCGACCGCCCCGCCTCGGGGCAAGGACGGGCTGGTCGGTCTCCCGCACTTCTTCTGGGTGGAACGAAGCCAATGGCACCCGATCAGTAAGCGAGTCACATCGGGACCGGTATGGGCGGAGGCCACTGCTACCCCGACGGCGCTGGTCATCAGTCCGGGTGCCGGCCAGACCGAGTTCGTCTGCAGCGGCCCGGGAAAGCCATACGACCGGAGGGAGCTCGCAAGCAGGCAGAAGAGCGACTGCGCATACCTGTTCACCCGCTCGAGCGCGAGGCTGCCCGGCTCGCACTATCGGGTGACCGTCACCATCAGGTGGACGGCCACCTGGACCGGGTCCGGCGGAGCGGGCGGAACGCTCGCCCCGAGGACGACTTCCACGACCTTCCCGCTGAGGATCGCCGAAGGCCAGGCATTGATCCAGAGGAGCTCCTGAATGGTCCGCAAGACTGCGTCTGTTCCTCCCCAGCAAGC
>NZ_BCBX01000075.1:0-10209 GCF_001417795.1 Sphaerimonospora mesophila
GTTCTACATGGCGAACGTCGTCCTGTACCTCAGCGAGGGGGAGCTCGTCCCCTGGACGGCGAAAGAGGAATTGAGCCCGGAGGACGTGTTCACCCGCAATGAGGAGACGGAGGATGCGCGGCGGGAGCTGTCCCTCGTCCTCGCTGAGGAGAGCTCCTCTGAGCGCAGAGTGCTGGAGCGCATCTGCGCAGCCGCTACCCAGCCCGACCCGGAGCTGCTCGAATGGGCTGCCATGGAGTTCGGCGTCGATGCGAAGCAAGCCGAAGTTCGAGTCCGGGAACTGGTTAGGCGGATTTGTCAGGCCGGTGTGGACTGGGTGACCGAGCGATGCGAGACGGTGAACGTCCGTTGCTCGCGTCGCCGTCGCGTCGCCAGCTGCTGACGAAATCTTGGCGGATGGGTCAGGACGCCATTGGCTCGGCCCATCCGCCAAGATCCTTGTTGTAGTGCGGCAGCTACCTGCCCCCTGGTAGCTCCGAGGTCGCTAATTCTCACCTGAGCGATGGAGGCCCGTGCGGACGCCCCGGAAGGCTTGCGCTTGCAGAAGTCGCGGCCTCTCGTAGGGACGATGAGGACCCTGGGCCACGTGATCGTGACGCTGCGGGTGAAGGCGTTGCGACCCCTCGTAGGGACGATGAGGACCTGCTCGCCGGCCTGCCAGATCCGCGCCCACGCTGGTTGCGACCCCTCGTAGGGACGATGAGGACGTGTGACGCTCTGGCGGCGTGTGAGGCGTACGCCAGTTGCGACCCCTCGTAGGGACGATGAGGACCCCGACGTGGCCTTGATGAGGCGCCGTAGATCCTCGTTGCGACCCCTCGTAGGGACGATGAGGACCCGTACACCTTGGAGAACGCGACCGCGAGCCCGGGTTGCGACCCCTCGTAGGGACGATGAGGACCGCTCCTCCGCGCCGATCCGCACCGCACGCTCCCGGTTGCGACCCCTCGTAGGGACGATGAGGACGTGATGTCCGGAGTCTGCCCCCAGTGCAGGGCGCTGAGTTGCGACCCCTCGTAGGGACGATGAGGACCCTTATTGATCGCTTTTATTTCACTGCCGTCCGCACGTTGCGACCCCTCGTAGGGACGATGAGGACCGCCGTGCTCGACGCCACCGGGGCCGGCTACGCCACGTTGCGACCCCTCGTAGGGACGATGAGGACGCCCTACACCACCGGCGGGAACGGGCCGGACCGGTTGTTGCGACCCCTCGTAGGGACGATGAGGACGACGATGAGGACCCGTCCTCCGACGTGTACTCGACCGCGCCGGCGAGTTGCGACCCCTCGTAGGGACGATGAGGACGTGTGTCGGTGTCCATTCAGGTGAAGTACAGGGATGTTGCGACCCCTCGTAGGGACGATGAGGACCGCTTCCCGCGACCGGCGCTCGGCCGGTCGAGCCGGTTGCGACCCCTCGTAGGGACGATGAGGACGTCACTCACAACCCAGGTGTCCTTACACAGTGATACGTTGCGACCCCTCGTAGGGACGATGAGGACTACGCGCAAGGCGTTCGGTAAGGACTGGAATTTCGTTGTTGCGACCCCTCGTAGGGACGATGAGGACGTCAGCGTACTGGTGAACGCCGAAGGAAAGATCGTGTTGCGACCCCTCGTAGGGACGATGAGGACTACCTCGGCACGACGGCAATTATCGCCTCCCTCGTTCAGTTGCGACCCCTCGTAGGGACGATGAGGACCCCATCGTAAAGGCGCAGCTCAAGCGCTGGTCTAGAGGGCCATTGAGACGGGATTTTGCAGTGGACCTCCGGTAGTGCAAGAAAGCCGGGAGGTTCGCTGCAAACGCTGTCATTCAGAGTAAACCCCGTGAGGGCTGCCCGCACCGCCGTTGCTTATCCAAGAGGTCATCTAATGCTCCCTTGGGAGCGAGAACGTGTTCGGGCGAGGGCGTCGAGGGCGGTGTCGTCGGCGTCGGGGAGGGTGTGGAGGTACTTCTCGGTAGTGGAGATGCTGCCGTGGCCGAGCCGTTCCTTCACCACCTGCAGGTCGGCGCCGCCAGCGAGCAGCCAGGAGGCGTGGGCGTGGCGCAAATCGTGCATTTTGACCTTGAACTCCAGGCCTGAGGCGGCCAGCGCGGGCCGCCAGACCTGATCGCGGAACCAGCGGCGGGGGATGTGGTCGTCGGTGTCCCAGCGGCGCGACTGGCGCGGGTCGTCCTTGCCGGCGGCACGGCGCTCGGCGCGATAAACCGCGTAGGCGTTCTTGCAGTGCGCGCAGCGGCACTTGCCCGCTGCGTACGCGCTGAGCGTGCCGTGCCGGTAGCGCCGCCCGGCGGCGTTCGGCTCGGTCAGGCCCAGGTGGTCTCCCGGCTCCAGCTTCGGCCGCTCAACTGGCTCCTCCGGGCGGTAGACGAAGAGCAGGTCGTCGCGTTCCAGCTTGCTGTCCTCGATGTACGCCTTGAGCTTGGCGATGATCTGGGGGCTGAGCTTGAAGCGGCGGTACTCCTTGTCTTTGGGGTACTCCTTGATCAGGAAGCGCTTGCCCTCGGGGTGGTGCTTGGGGTTGATCTCGACCACGGTACGGCTCACCGTGACGATTCGGCTGAGCAGTTCGAGGTCCTTGACGCGGAGCTCGGTGAGCTCGCCCCAGCGCATGCCGCTCTCGATGGCGGTCTCGGCCAGCAGTCGGGCCTCCTCGGTCGGCAGCGCGAAGTAGAGCTTGTCGAACTCCTCGGGTGACACGATCCGCAGTGGCTTCTTCGGCACGGTCGGGGTCTTCACACCCTTGCACGGGTGCAGCGCGGTGACCTGGTCGTTCAGGGCAGTGGTGAAGATGCCGCTGAGGATCGCCTTGTTGAGCCGGATGGTAGCGGGGGACAGGCCCTTGTCCTGCTGGTCCTTCACCCAGGCGCGTACGTCGCTGGGCAGGATCTCGATCATCCGCATCGGCCCGAACCAGTCCATGATGTGTGCGTAGATCGAGTACGTGTACCCCTCACGGGTGGTGGCCTCCATCACATGGTGCGGCAGCCACTCCTCCTCGACGTAGCGCCGGAAGGTCTGGCGGCTTCGGGCGGTGGTTCCGACGCGCCCTTCGGCGACCCTGGCCTCCGCCGCCTGCCATGCCTTGTCGGCGGCCTTCTTGCTCGTGAACGTGCCGGCCGAGTGCCGGTCTCCGCGGATGTCGCGGTAGATCGCGGTGTACCTGGTCTTGCCGTCCGCTCCGACCCTCTTGTAGGAGTGGCCCACGCATCCTCCCCGTGATCATCCGTTGCTCATTTGTTGCTGTACTCTGCGTCAGAGATCGAGATCCGACGACAGGATCCGACAGCCGATCAAGCCGTCTACCTGCAGTTTCCCGCATCAGGCTCGATTACTCAAGGTGACGAATGAACGGCGGAACGCGACTGGGGGTCAAGGGGTCGTGGGTTCAAATCCCGCCGTCCCGACAGAGTTTTACCAGGTCAGGGCCTAGATCACTTCGGTGAGACGGGCCCTTTTCTGTTGCCGAATGACTAAGTGAGTGACTGTCACCGATGACACGGAACTGGGTGTCTGCCGGCCCTGAACCTCGCCGAATCTGGGGCTCTGGTCGCAGCCGCCCGGCAGCCTGGCCGCCCACGGCCAGGGAGACGATGCTCTCGTGTACAGGGGCGGCAGATTCAGAAGCGTCATCATCGAGACTCCGGTCGGGACGCAGTGCTGCGTAGAAGGCGTCCACGTCGGACGCGGCCGCCTGGGCGAGTGCTTCGGCTTGCCGTTTTTCCAGCTGGACGCCGGTGTGACGGTGGATCGCCGCGCAGGCGTCGGCGAAACTGCCGCGTACCGACTCCAGCGCGGCCAGTCCGCCCACTTACCGCCTCTGCGGCATGACCTCGCACGTTGCATGCAGTGCTCCGCGTGTTGCCGGACACTGAAATCTGATCCCCTCCTGGGTCCCCGAGGGCAGTGCCGGGGGGATATTCGGTGGTCGAGGTCCGGCAATGTCGTGATACTCGGTTTTGTGACCGAGGAGCAGGGCGGAGCGCGTAGGTGTGGACGGGCTACGGTGACGTTGTGGCGCCCGGTCGGGCCGGCGGAGTTGTCGTTGGTGCGTGCGTCGGGATGGCGGGCCTGGCCGCCTCGGCTGCCGGAGCAGCCGATCTTCTATCCGGTGTTGAACGAGGCGTATGCGATGAAGATCGCTCGCGACTGGAACGTGCCGGCGTCGGGCGCCGGTTTTGTGACGCGCTTTGAGCTCGACGCGACCTTCGCACGCCGCTATCCGGCGCGGCAGGCGGGCGGCCGGACCATTACGGAGCTGTGGGTTCCGGCGGAGGAACTGGGGGAGTTCAACGCTCATCTGGTCGGCCCGATCCATGTGGTCCGTGAGTTCCATGCTCCCGGCTACGTGCCGCTGGCGATGCGCGTCATCGAAGCCGCGGCCGGCCGGGAGTCCTCGGATGAGGTTCTGGCGATGTTGTCGGTCGCGGGTGCGAAGACCTGGATCGGGCTCGACCGGGCGCTGCGTACGTCCGCGGTGACGTACGGCGGTGACGCGACCCGGACGAAGGCCGTGCTGCCGGAGGATGAGCGGCTGCGGTCACTGGTGGCGGCCTGCTCCCGGAACGGACGCCTGCGGGAGTCGGCGGTCGCCGGTCCGGCGATGCGTACGGATGGATTGCTGCTGCCCGTCGTGGTGCTGCGGACCGCCGATTGGGTGCCTGAAGTACGTGAACGCGCACGCCGATCGTTGGCCGCCGCGTTGCGGACCGCGGGGACATCGGCGTTGCTGACGGCGGCGAGCGTCGCGGTGGCGATCGGATCGTGGGCGCGCGGTGAGCATGCTGTGGAGGCCGTCGCAGGGGCACTGCGAGCGGTCCCGGATGAGGTGCTGGCGTCAGCCCGTAGGCACCAGGACATGGGGGTGCGGCGGCTGGCGTACCGGTTGTGGCTGGAGTCCGGCCGGTCCCCGCACGAGGAGGTCACGCGTGCCGCCCTGCGAGAACAGGACCAGGTCTGCCGGCTCCGGTGCGCGGAGTGGCTTGTGGCCGACGCTGTCCGAGACCGGCGCGTTGACGTGCTGGAAGAGCTGCTGAGACAGGGAAGCTCGAAGGTCGGGATCGAGGCGCTCACCGCACTGGTGGAACTCGGCCGCACTGAAGCCGGTGCGGCCTATCTGGCGCACCGGTCGGCGATGATGCGCGCCACCGCGCAGTGGGCCATCCGCCGCGCGAGCCGCAACCCTGCCACGATCTACCGGAACGCCCTGGCCGCGGACCCGGCGACGGGCCGAGCCCGTGCGCTGATCGCCGGCCTCGGCGAATGCGGCACGCATCAGGACGTGGCTGCGCTCCTGCCTTTCCTGGAGCACCCAAGCCCCAGGGTGCGGGCGGAAGCCGTACGCGCCGTTCGCCGCCTGGGCGGATCCCTTACCCGGATCGCCGGAATGCTCGCCGATCCGGCCCCGGTGGTCGTCCGTTCGGTCAACAAGGCACTACGCACCGAGCCGGACGCCGTACCGACCGCACGGTTGTGGGAACTGCTGGCCGCCGACTCGCCGCCTCATGTTCGACTGGGGGCTTACGAACAACTGCGCCAGAAAGACGCCTGGACCCGCGTCCACGTCGACCTTCACCTACTGGCCGCCCGCGACACCGAACTCGGCAACCGAGCACACGCCGACCTGATCAACTGGTCACGCCGCGGCACCGCGACCGCCTACCGCACGCCGACCGGGGAGATGGCGCTCCGACTCGGTCAGTTGATCGACGCGGCCGAGCCGCTGATCGGCGCCAAGCAGGCTCACCAACTGCGCTGGATCCTCAGCATCGGCTGAACGCGCCGCTCACGCCGCGGCGATGACGGCTCCCCCAGGGCTGTGCAGGTTCCCATACTCCGTCTCGACGGAGAACAAAGGAGAGTGCTGACCTGCGCTAATGAGTGAGTTTGTAGATCGGCACGCTGATTCGAGTTCTCTGGGGGAAGCCCCAGAAACGGCGACGGAACAGCGACGGAACCGACCTGCGGATTCGCGATGGCCAACTCGTGATCGAAAGCCGCCTTACCGCCGCGTGACGGCCTTCGACGGCCGGCGGTGGAGGGCATCCGCTCATGCCGAGAACAGTGCGTTCAGGCGGCGTCCTGATGCTCGGGGCGGCATCGCTCCTGCCGCTGGCGGCCGTTCTCCAGCTGTCGCGGCGGCACCGAGACTGCGTCCCGGGGCTCCCTGCGGGAAAGTGCGCCGCGCCGAACGGTTCGGTCGCTGCCGGACTGGAGATCAGAAGACGTCGTCGTATCCCTGCTGCCAGCGGTCGGCGTTACGGCGCCAGAGACGCCGGCTCACCCACACGAACAGACCCGCGCCTGCGCACGGCAACACGATGATTAGGAGAGCCCAGTCACGCGTCACAGCGGCCATCAGCAAAAAGATCGACGTGAAGATTGCCGAGATGGCAACGCTCGGTTCCGGCCGCCGCAACCAGTAACGCAGTCTCCCAGGCCGAGATCGCTGCCCGCGCCGAGGAGTCTCACGATCCTTGAGTTCTGGCAGCCGCCGACGCGGTCTGCGCTGGCGTTTCTTCCGTTGCCCCGGCCTCGACACGCGGCCGATCCTAGAGCCTGTCGACCCTTACTCCCATGCCGCCGTGCGCGCGAACGCGCGACGATGCCGCGGAGGACGCGGGCGCTCCATCGTGCTGCTGTTCCGATGCCCTCGCTGCTGTCGGTGCCGCCTGGCAGACTGCCGCCATGCTTGATCACTTGTCGATTCAGTGCGGAGATCTCGTCAAGAGCGCGGCCTTCTACGACGCTGTTCTGGCGCCGCTCGGCGGCCGACGGATCATGGAATTCGGTCCAGTCATCGGATACGGCGTTGACCGCCCCACGTTCTGGATTGGCCAGCAGTCGACCGGCGACGGTTTCCGCGAGTCGCACATCGCTTTCACGGCAACCGACCGCCACTTCGTCGATGCCTTCTTCGCCGCGGCCATCGGCGCCGGCGCGGAGGTCCTGCATGAGCCGCGAGTCTGGCCGGAGTACCACCCGGACTACTACGGCGCCTTCGTACGCGATCCCGATGGCAACAACGTCGAGGCAGTCTGCCACCAATCCCGCTGAACTCACCGCTTCATCCACGCTCCGGAGCACGCATGCGCGTCCCACCGAACATGCCCGCTTCTGTCGCAGAGGGTGCGGGCTGATCGAGATCCCTTGAACGCATCACCGGTTGGGACAGAACGACAGGGCTCGAGGAACCCGGTCGCCCATCTGCATCCGGTCGACGAGACTGTGCCTATGCATCACGCCGACCTCGAAATGCCGACTCTCCATCGGGACGGATCTGTGGCCGGCGATGAGTTTGGGATGCTGCGCCGGTCTACCTACCGATACCGCCCGACTCGAAGGGATCACCGCGATGGCAAAGGTTATCTCCACGCTGTTCATCTCGGCCGACGGTGTGGCCGAGATGAACCCCGATTGGCACTTCCCCTATTTCGACGAGAACATGGGCCGCGCCGTCGGCGAGGATTATGATACCGCTGATGTGCTGCTCATCGGCAGGGAGACCTACGACAGCTTCGCCGGTGCCTGGCCCGACCGCGAGGCGGCGGGTGGGGACGACGCACCGTTCGCCAAGCAACTCGGGGACGTGCGCAAGGTGGTCGTCTCGCGCCAGCCGCTGGAGTTCTCCTGGCGCAACTCCGAGCTGATCAAAGGCGATCTCCTCGATGCCGTCACCTCGCTCAAGGCCGATGCCGGCATCAGAGGCATCCTCATCCCCGGCTCGATCTCCGTGGTGCAGCAGTTGCTCGCCGCGGGGCTGGTCGATGAGCTGCGCCTGCTGGTGCACCCGGTGGCGGCGCGTAAGGGCCGCAGGCTGTTCGACGACGGCGAAGCGCCGTACCACCTGAGAATGACGGCGACGGAGGCGTTTCCGACGGGCGTGATCCGCGTGATCTACTCGCCGACCGAGGCACCCACCAAGGTCGGCTACGACGAGGTCAAGGACCAGGTGCCCGGCGGGAAGTAGACCTGGGTGTGCAGCATCGCCATGAACAGCCGGACGTTCAGGGCCCGAGTGGCCTTCTCGGGAGGATCGCCGTAGCGGCGCCACATCCGGTGGGCGGCGATGTGATCGTCCGATGGCGCCCCACCTGGGCAGGGTGAGCCGAGAGACCAGGTAGGCGGATGCCGGACTACTGGGTTCACTCTCATGCCGCGACCGGCGCGTCGGCTGCGGCTTACCGATGCAGGTCGCGGACGTGGGACTCATCCATCGACCGCAGCACCTCTTCGGGCGTTCGGCCGGTTGCTGCGGCCAGAGCAGTGACAGCCGTCGCGGCGAGGGCGATGAGGTTCAGGGCTAGGGCCAATGCATCCTCACGGACAGCCGTGTCCGTGATGTTGTAGACATCGGCATCCTCATCTGCCAGGTAAGCCGCTACGCCGTCGACCGCAGCTCGGTGCGATTCGGCGCCGGTACGTCGTTGACTCTGTGCCACGAATCGAGTATCTGCCAAGAACCCGCGCACTCATGTAGACAAGCTCCGTCCGCTCATGCCGCGAATACGACGAGTCGCGGTCTCAGCGACACCATCACTGTCCATGGTCAACCCAGGTGGCGCAAGTGTCCTGTCGTGCCGGTTCGAGGACGTTCTGCACTCGATGACCACGATCGAGATCTGCAACGATGAACCATGACGTCCGGATTGCGTGCGGGTTGGGATCCTCTGGCAGCGATCACAGCTCTGATCGTTCTGGTCATGATGGGCCTGTACCTTGGATTCATTCGTCAGCAAGACGGCCAGGTGGTGGCCTGGTTCCTCGGCGCACTGGCCTTGGCCGCACTTCTTGCGATCTACAGCGCAGCCCGTACGGCGCTCTGGCGGGGACTGGCGCTAACGGTGTCGGGCGTAATACTGAAGGTGGTCGGAATCCTCAGCATTCCCTCCATCGGCCTTCCGATCCTCGGCGCAGGTGTACTGGCCTTGGTCGCTGCTGCGCGTTCGCAGCAAGATCGACGCTGACAGTGCCGGTCAGCACATCTCCGAGAGCAACACCATACGTCTGCCCTGTCGGTCACTCCACGTGCTGACTCGATACGTCAGACCGTTGGCATTGGGGTCCACGTAACCGCCGGCGCCGTCGTCGATGTGCTCGGCGACGTGGTGGTCCCAGTAGTCCTTGCGGGCGGCATGGTCCAGCCGTTCCACCTTCACCGGCCCGGAGACATGCTCGACGGCGAGCAACACGAGGTGCGCAGCGCCAACGGCTTGGCGGCACGTTCGGTCAGCCACCGTGGTTTGCGACGCGTCCACTTGGTCCCGTAGGCGTCGGTCCAGCTATGGTGTGCTGGCAACCAGGCCCGCACGTCGGCGCGGCCGAGTTCATCATCGAGCCGCTGCGGCCAATCTGCATCGGCCAGCCCAGTGGCGACCGCGCTCGCCGCTCCCGCCCTTGCCGCCGATATCGATGCCGGCCTTCGCCGGTTGAAACTGTCGACGATCCGGCGTCTGGCCCCCGAACTGCTGGTCACCGCCCGCACCCAACGCTGGAACCCCGAGGAGTTCCTGCGCACCCTCATCGACGCCGAGCTGGCCGCCCGCGATGAGTCCAATGCCCACACCAGGATGAAAGCCGCCGCGTTCCCAGTCATCAAGACCATCGAGGAATTCGACGTCACTGCCTCCTCCATTCCTCACGCGACGTTCGACTACCTGGCCTCGCTGGAATGGGTACGCGCCGCGGAGAACTACTGCGCAGTCGGCCCGGCCAGCACCGGCAAGTCCCACAGCCTCATCGCGTTCGGCATCGCGGCCATCCAGGCCGGGCACAAGGGTTGGGTACTTCACCGCCGCCGAACTGGTCGAGACGCTCTACCGGGGCCTGGCCGACAACTCCGTGGGCCGGGTAATCGAGAACCTGCTCCGCGCTGACCTGGTCATCATCGATGAGGTCGGCTTCGCGCCGCTGGACGACACCGGCGCCCAGCTGCTGTTCCGGTTCGTCGCCGCCGCCTATGAACGGCGCGCGCTCGGGATCGGCTCGCACTGGCCCTTCGACCAATGGGGACGCTTCCTGCCCGAGCACACCACCGCCGTCAGCCTGCTGGACCGGCTCCTGCACCACAGCATCGTCGTCGTCACCGAAGGCGAGTCCTTCCGCATGCGACAGGCCCGAACCCGCAGCGGCGGACGCCTGATCAAGAAATAGTCAACTTCAACAAGGTGGGGACTTCTACCTGGCCACCAGCGGCGACACGCTC
>NZ_BCBX01000076.1:0-6862 GCF_001417795.1 Sphaerimonospora mesophila
CCGCGGAGCAAGATATTCGTAATGTCCCATTACCTGCGCATCCAGCGGGATGTCGAGGGGGACATTCATGATCAGACCCACCCACTCTCGCTGGTGCTGCGGGGGTGGGTTCTGATCATTTTGTGGACCGAGCGCGGTCCGGGAGCGGGGCAAGGGGCATGGCGGGCGGGGGAGAAGAGGTAGGGCCACCAGCCGCAGCGAAAAGGCTGCGGCGGCGGGAGCGGCAGGCCGTGCCGCGGTCGCGGGTGGTGAAGTTCGTGCTGACCGAACAGGAGTACGCCGACTTCCGCCAGGCCGCCGAGCGGCTGGGGCTGGCGCAGGGGGCGTACGCGGCACAGGCGACGCTGGCGGCGGCGCGGATGGCCAACCCGCCGATGCCGGACCCGCTGCGTGAGGCGCTGGTCGAACTGATGCGTGCTTCGGGCCAGGTGCGCCGCATCGGTGTGAACCTCAACCAGGCGGTCGCCGGGCTGAACGCTACCGGGGTCGATCCCGGCAACCTTGTTCCGTACGCCGCCGCCTGCCTGCGGGCCGTACAGCGTTTGGACGGAATCGCGGAAGCGGTCCGGAAGGTGATCGGATGATCGGGAAGGTGATGCGCGGACGGCGGGCCGGCGGACTGCTGTACTACCTGTACGGCCCGGGCCGGGCCAACGAGCACGTGAACCCGCACATCGTGGCGGGGTGGCGGCATCCGGCCGAACTGGAACCGCCTCTCCGGCCGGATGGCGGGCGGAATTTCCGGAATCTGATCGGATTGCTCAACCAACCGCTGGCCGCGCTCGGCGACCAAGGCCATGCCGAGCCGGTGTGGCACTGCGTCGCCCGGGCCGCTCGTGAGGACCGCGTCCTGGACGACGACGAGTGGGCTCAGGTCGCCCACGAGATCATGAACCGGACCGGGCTCGCTCCGGCCGGGGATGACGACGGGGTGCGCTGGGTGGCGGTACGGCACGCCGACGACCACATCCACATCGTGGCCACGCTCGCCCGCCAGGACGGCACCAAGCCGAGGACCTGGAACGACTTCTACCGGGTCCGGGAGGTCTGCGAGGTGGTCGAGCGCCATTTCGGGCTTCGGCTGACCGCGCCAGGGGACCGTACGGCGGCCCGGCGACCGACCCGGAGCGAGACCGAACAGACCAAAAGGAAGCAGTGGACCGAGGTCCCGCGCATGGCCCTGCGCCGGCATGTGGTCACCGCCGCGGCCGGGGCGGGCTCGGAAGAGGAGTTCTTCCGCGCGCTGGAGGATTCCGGGGTGCTGGTACGCAAGCGGATGAGCCGGCGGAGCCCAGGCGAGGTGACCGGGTACGCGGTCGCGCTGCCGTCCCACCGCAACCGCAGCGGGGAGCCGGTCTGGTTCGGCGGAGGCAGGCTGGCGGCCGACCTCACTCTTCCGAAACTCCGTGCCCGGTGGAACGGCGGAACGGCCACCAGGACCGAGGGGAACAGCCTGGGTGAGGGCGTCAGGGTGAGTCCGCGCTGGGAGTTGTGGGAGGAGGTGTCGGCGGCGGCCGGGCAGGCCGCCGCGCGTCTGCGTGACGCCGCCGCCGGGGACCCGGGAGCTGCGGGCGACCTGGCCGGCGCCACCTCTGATCTGCTGCATGTGGCCGCTGATGTGCTGAAGGACCGACGGCTGAGGGACGCGGCCGAGGCGTTCGATCGGGCAGCGCGGGAGCCGTACGCCCGGGTTCCTCAGGGCACGCCGTCTGGGGTGAGGCTGCGCCGGGCGGTACGGATGCTGGCCAGGGCGGATCGGATGCCCTCGGGGACCTCACTCATCGCCGACGTCGTACGGCTGGTGAACGCGGTGGCCGAGCTGCGTGCCGCACAAGGGCGGACGGCTCAGGCGACTGCGGCGCGGGCGGCGGCCCGCTGCCTCGGCGGAACCGTGACGACCGCGCTCCCGGCGAGGGCCCCGGTACGGCTGGCCGCGGCGGACTTCCCGCAGTCGAATCGGCCGAATCCCGGCACGCTGCCGAGCTCTTCCGGTCGTTCCGCCGGTCCTCCGAGGCCTTCTGGGCCGAGGCGTCCGCGCCGGTAGGCACCTGCCTCGTGGCGCTGTCCTTCTTGATAGGGGGAGCGAGGGGGAAAATCATTCTTTGATCTACGCGACGCGCTTCGATCTTCTCCGAGTCGGCGCCGCTGGTTGCGTAAGGTGACGGATCATCGTCGCTTCGCGATCAACGGGGGTGCGTCGTGACAGCCGCGGAGCTTCGTCTGCTGGGCCGTGGTCGCTTTGCCCAGGTAGGCCGTTGGACGGTCGTCGGGCTGCTGTCATGCGCCGCGGTGGCGACGCCGGGGATCTCGGGGAGCGTACGCGCGTACGGCGATGCCGGATGCCCACATCTGGGTGAGACGGCGGGCCGGTACGTCGATGAGGCGAAGCTGTGCGAGGAGATGCGGGGGCAGGTACGCAACTGGCTGGTCACCGGTCAGCGGTTCGATCTGGGCCAGGCGGTGCGGAATTCGGTGAGGGGGAAGCAGCCGCAGGCGGTGCCCGAGCCGCAACGCCAGGAGCAGCTTCCCCGTCCCCCGAAACCGGCGCAACCCGTGCCGCGAGCCCCGGTGAGTCAGCCGCCACCCGAAGTCATGACCACGCCGACGCCTGGCAGCGCGGCGCCCGCCGGCGTTTCTGACCGTAAGGTGCAGGTGGAGCGGACGCAGCCGGTTCGACGCGATCGAGAGCACCATCGTGAGCGACCTGCGAAGGACCTCACACTGGTCTCGCGGGTGAGCGAGTCACCCACGCCCATGCTGGTCTCGGTGCCGATCCGGGAGGTCGTCGCCAGGAACGGCAAGCAGGTTGCGCGGTCGGCGGTCGTTGTCGAACCGCCGCGGGGACGGGCGCACGTGGAAAGCAGGCTGCCGCCCCAGGAGGTGGAAGTGCCGCAGGCGTCGGCGGCAGCCGTACCCGAACAACAATCGACGGTTATCGCCCTCGATCGAGAGGCTTCCTGGTGGCCGGTGTCGCCGCTGACGATTCCTGTGGGTCTTGCCGCCGCGTTCGGGCTCGTGATCGCCTATCGCCGCCGGCGCCAGCTGGTGGCCGACACGGTGGTGCGGTTGCGGCGTGCACGCCTGACCAGAGAAGGAGACCGGCTGATCCGCGCCAGCATGGTCACCCAGGAGATGCCCGTCATCGTCCACAACGTGGAAGACACCACTCTGGAGCAGCAGGCCGTCGTCGGCGACCTCGAACTCAGTCCTATGGGGGACAAGAAGCCGTCGAACTACGGCTACACGCTGGCGATGGCGGCGTTGGGCGGGATGGGGCTGACCGGTCCCGGTGCCGATGACGTGACGCGTGCACTGCTGCTGGAGCTGTTGTTCATGCTCGACATCCCAGTCCGGGTGCTCATGCCGCGCGATGACGCCGTACGCCTGCTCGGCGAGGAAACGCTGGAGGTGACGAGCTCGGGGCTGGTGGTGCTGGACACCTTGCCGGATGTGGTGACCGAGTTGGAGGTGGAGATCGTCCGGCGGTCGGGGCAGCGGACCACCTCAGGTGTCCCCGAGGACCTGCCGTGGTTGTACGTCATCGCCACCCCCGGCGCTGCGGCCGAGCGGCTGCACCGCATCGTCACCGGCGGCATCGAGGACCTCATTCTCGGCGTGTTCCTGGGGGACTGGCCGTACGGCATCACGTGTACGGTCGACGACACCGGGGTGATCGTCGACATGGAAGGACGCTCGGCACCGGCGTGGATCGCACGGCAGCTGTCGATCTGCGGTCGACTGGACGCCGCCCAGAGCTTCACCGTGGGCTCGTGATCGGAGTGACGTCGTTGGGGCGCCTGCAGCTTCTGGTCACCCCTGGGTGCGGATGTGAGACCGCGACTGTGAAGGATAGATACATCGGCTCCATCATCGGTCTTGGCGCCTGGGGAGCAGGAATGCCGCGATCAGTGCGGCCGGCCAGCCGATGCAGGTCAGCCCGCCGAGGCAGTTCAGGGCGAAAAGCAGGGCGAAGTTCTCAACTCCACGTAAAACGCCGATGATGGTCGGTAGGAGGAACACCACCACGAGCAGCAGCATCAGTCCGATCCAGAAGACGATGCTGTTCGCCAGAGCGTCCATGCTCGCATCATTCCGTTATCGAGCCGTCACTGTTTGCGATTCGGTGCAGGTCGCTGTCCCTGAGTCGATGCGCGTACTGCTGTCGCCGTCGTCGTCCCGGACCGGTTCGCCCGCACGGTGTCGTTGATCGAGTGGGGGAAGTCCTGCTGGGCGAGTTTCACGGCTGCGGGGAGCTCTTTGCGTGTAGGTGCCGGGTGGCCGGTCCGAGGGTGCGGCTCGCGGGCGAAGAACGGCGCGGCTTGCCGCATGGCGTCGGCAGGGTTGAGGCCGTCTGCCCGGAGCCGGTCGTATCGGTTCATGCCGTAAGCATGGAGCTGCCGGAGCCGTTCCTCGCACTTCAGCCGAGCCCGTTCGGCCCCTGGGTCGTGCGCCGCGTACGGCATGGCGGCTCCCCAAGCGCGGCTCACCTGCAGGAGGTCGGCGCTGCGTAGCCAGGCGGGGTTGTTGGCGGGCAACCATTGCAGCCGTGCCGCGTGATGCTCGGCCCGCTCCTGAGCGTGCAGCGTCTCGGCCGCCTGACGTTGCCGTTCGGCCTGCTCGCGGAGGCGTTGGGTCTTCATCTGCAGCAGGACCTGCGCCGTCGTCACAGCCGCCGGGGCTATTTGCAGGGCGCGTTGGAACCCGTAGGCCGCCGCCTCAGGGAGTGGGTCCGCGTAGTGGTCTTCCATCTGATCTCCTTTCCATAGATCTCGCGGCCGTGCCGCCGGATGTGGGCGCCACCGGGAAGTCGGTGATGACCAGGCGGGAGGTGACCGAGTCGGCCGTGGTCTCGGTGACGGTCGCGTGGTCGAAGTTGAGCCAGGCCGCGACTCGGGCCACCTGCCGAGCCACGTCATGGGGTGCCATGGCGGCGATCGCCGCGCCGGCTGCACGGAGCGCGCCGATGCGGCCTTCGGGGTACTGGAGAGATCGCTGCCAGGGCTCGATGGCGGCGTCGATCACCAGGTCGGCCAGCGGACGTACCTGCTCGCGCAGCAGCGTTGAGAGTGTGTTCGCTCCGGCGTCGCCGAGCACGGAGGCCGGATCCCAGTCGGCCGGGAGGACGAGGGCCGCAGCCGTACCGGCGTCTTTAAGCAGCGGGTAAGCGCGTGCGGCGGCGTGTCGTCCGGCGCGGTCGCCGTCAAAGGCGACCAGGACACCGCTGGCAGACAGGTCGTGGGCGATGTCCAGCGTCTTGACCTGGTCGGGGGTCAGGCTGGTGCCGCACAAGGCGAGCCCGGCCAGGTGGCCGCGACCGGCGACGGTGATGGCGAGGGCGTCCAGCGGACCTTCGGTGATCACGGGCGTTGTGCCGGGGGTGAATGCGTGCAGGCCGAACATCGTCCGCCCCTTGGTGTAGATGGGGGTATTCGGGCTGTTGAGATATTTCGGCTCCTTGTCGCGGCTACGGCCGATGAACGCGATCGTGGTCTCGTCTCGTTTGGTGATCGGGAACATGGCCCGGTCGCGGAAGAAGTCGATGAGCATGCCGCGGGTGCTTCGCCGGGACAGGCCGGAGGCTTCGATGGCGGTGTCGGTGTAGCCGAGGCGGCGCAGGTGCCGGGTGAGCGCGCGCCATTCATTGGGGGCGTAGCCGATACGCCACTGGCGCTGGACGTCGTCGTCGAAGCCGCGATTGCGCAGGTAGTCCGGGACCCAGCTGCCGCCGAGGTGAGCCTGGTAGAAGCGCTCGGCGTGCCGGTGTATGGCGATGAGCATGACGGCGTGTCCTCAGACGGGTTCGCGGCGGAGCCCGATGGTGGTGGCGAGCCAGCGCAGCCGTTCGTTGGCGATGCGATGGCCCTGGGCGCGGAGCTGGGCGGCCAGGTCCATCTGGCTGAGCCGTACACCGCGCTGTTCGGCCTCCGAGACGATCGCCTGGGCGGCCCGAATGAGCTGCTCGTCGCCGTCTGGCTGCTCGGCCTGTGCGGGCACTGCGGCGGGGAAGGCGGCGCCGGCGAGCTGAAGCCGTACGGCGATGCGCTCGGACAGGGATGCCTTCCAGCGCCACAGCCACCGGCCATGGGTCTGGTGGAGGTCGGAGATCGCCTGCAGGTGGAGGTATTCGAGCTGGAGACCGCGAGGGTAGCTGGTGATGTTCCACAGCACCATGCGCCGCCACAGCAGGAAGCTGGACGCCGGGGCCAGGATCCAGCGCGACAGCGGGACACGTTCGCGGCGGGTGCCGGTGGCCAGGCCGACCAGACGGCGGATGAGGTGACGGATGCCCTCGATGACGGTGACGAACAGGACGGGCATCGCGGCGTGCATGAGACCGGCGACGGGGTCGCCGTGAGCGGCGGCGATGTTGAGGACGACCGTGGCGGTGATGAACGCCCAGGCGACCCAGCGCAGGACGGGCCAGGGCATGTCGGCGAACTCCATCAGCAGGTCCCAGGCGAGCAGGGCCAGGATGCCGACGTCGATCCCGATTGGCACGATCCAAGCACGTGAGCCGAACCACGGCTCGGCCAGAGCTCGGAGCGTGGCGAACGAGCCGATCCCGCCCAGTACGGCCAAGGCGACCACGAGCGGGGCCACGACGCAGGCGGCCAGAGCAACTGCATGAGACAGGCTGCGGGTCACCGGGTGCAACCTCCGGCCAGGTGAGTGGCGGCGCGGAGGATGCCCTCGTCGTTGGCGGGGGAGAGGATCAGGCCGTGGTGGGTGACATAGGCGTAGACGCCTTCGGCTCCGGCGCAGTACACGGTTTCGGCGCCGACCGTGAGTGCCCACTGGCCGTTGGGGCGGCGGATCAACCGGGCTGGCCGGTGGCGGCTGACCTCCAGGCCGAGTCGAACGA
>NZ_BCBX01000077.1:0-3329 GCF_001417795.1 Sphaerimonospora mesophila
GGCCTGAGAGGGCGACCGGCCACACTGGGACTGAGACACGGCCCAGACTCCTACGGGAGGCAGCAGTGGGGAATATTGCGCAATGGGCGGAAGCCTGACGCAGCGACGCCGCGTGGGGGATGACGGCCTTCGGGTTGTAAACCTCTTTCGGCAGGGACGAAGTTGACGTGTACCTGTAGAAGAAGCGCCGGCTAACTACGTGCCAGCAGCCGCGGTAATACGTAGGGCGCAAGCGTTGTCCGGAATTATTGGGCGTAAAGAGCTCGTAGGTGGCTTGTCGCGTCTGCCGTGAAAGCCCGTGGCTTAACTACGGGTCTGCGGTGGATACGGGCAGGCTAGAGGCTGGTAGGGGCAAGTGGAATTCCTGGTGTAGCGGTGAAATGCGCAGATATCAGGAGGAACACCGGTGGCGAAGGCGGCTTGCTGGGCCAGTTCTGACGCTGAGGAGCGAAAGCGTGGGGAGCGAACAGGATTAGATACCCTGGTAGTCCACGCTGTAAACGTTGGGCGCTAGGTGTGGGGGTCTTCCATGGTTCCTGTGCCGTAGCTAACGCATTAAGCGCCCCGCCTGGGGAGTACGGCCGCAAGGCTAAAACTCAAAGGAATTGACGGGGGCCCGCACAAGCGGCGGAGCATGTTGCTTAATTCGACGCAACGCGAAGAACCTTACCAAGGTTTGACATACACCGGACGCGCTCGGAGACGGGTGTTCCTTTCGGGGCTGGTGTACAGGTGGTGCATGGCTGTCGTCAGCTCGTGTCGTGAGATGTTGGGTTAAGTCCCGCAACGAGCGCAACCCTTGTTCCATGTTGCCAGCGGCGGCTTTCGGGCCGGCCGGGGACTCATGGGAGACTGCCGGGGTCAACTCGGAGGAAGGTGGGGATGACGTCAAGTCATCATGCCCCTTATGTCTTGGGCTGCAAACATGCTACAATGGTCGGTACAGAGGGCTGCTAACCCGTGAGGGGGAGCGAATCCCTAAAAGCCGGTCTCAGTTCGGATTGGGGTCTGCAACTCGACCCCATGAAGTCGGAGTCGCTAGTAATCGCAGATCAGCAATGCTGCGGTGAATACGTTCCCGGGCCTTGTACACACCGCCCGTCACGTCACGAAAGTCGGCAACACCCGAAGCCCGTGGCCCAACCCGTTTGGGGGGGAGCGGTCGAAGGTGGGGCTGGCGATTGGGACGAAGTCGTAACAAGGTAGCCGTACCGGAAGGTGCGGCTGGATCACCTCCTTTCTAAGGAGCATTCGACCGGCTCTGTCACTCTCGTGTGGGTGTGGGGTTTGGTCTGTGCAGCTGCGGTCATCGGCGTGTGTCCGATGCGTGGCGTGCTGCTTAGTGGAGCACTGGTTAGTCAGCTGGTCGTGGTTGCCGGTTCGGTGAGTACCGCCGTGATCCCTGTCTCCTTTATCGGGGTGGGGTGCGGAGTGGGAAAGGCGGGTTCGGGGGCTGGGGTTGGTTGAGCACACTGTTGGGTCCTGAGGGAACGGCCGTGTTCTGCTCTGGACGTCGTGGGATGTCCCGTCTTCGCGCTTTGCGTGTGGGGGTGGGGGTTTCGCGGGGTGTCGGGGTGGTTGGTGTTTCCTTCGTGCGGGACTGGTCTCCTGCCATACCGGCTTGAGGCTTGCTTGTAGGTCGTGGTCTTGTGCTCGTTTGGGTGCGGGGTTGTGGTCTGTCGGGTGGGTTTCGGGTGTTTGGTGGTGGGGTGGGCTGGTTTTTCTGGTTGTTGTTTGTGAATTGCATAGTGGACGCGAGCATCTTTTGTGGCCAAGTTGTTTAGGGCACACGGTGGATGCCTTGGCATCAGGAGCCGATGAAGGACGTGGGAGGCTGCGTTAAGCCTCGGGGAGTCGCCAACCAGACGTTGATCCGGGGATGTCCGAATGGGGAAACCTAGCACCAGTCATGTGGTGTTGCCGCCGTCTGAATGTATAGGGCGGTTGGTGGTGACGCGGGGAAGTGAAACATCTCAGTACCCGTAGGAGAAGAAAACAATTGTGATTCCGTGAGTAGTGGTGAGCGAAAGCGGAGGAGGCTAAACCGTGCGCGTGTGATAGCCGGCGGGTGTTGCGTGTGCGGGGTTGTGGGAGCCTCTGGGGGAGACCGCCGTCTCCTCAGGCAGTGATAAATCGGTGTGGTAGTCGAACGTTCTGGGATGGGCGGCCGGAGACCGTGAGAGCCGGGTAGGCGAAATCATGCCGACTGTTGGGGGTTGTCCCGAGTAGCACGGGGCTCGAGGAATCCTGTGTGAATCTGCCAGGACCACCTGGTAAGCCTAAATACTTCCTGATGACCGATAGTGGACGAGTACCGTGAGGGAAAGGTGAAAAGCGCCCCGGTGAGGGGTTGTGAAATAGTACCTGAAACCGTGTGCCTACAAGCCGTGGGAGCGTGAGCGGGTTTTCCCGTTCGTGATGTGACTGCGTGCCTTTTGAAGAATGAGCCTGCGAGTCGTGGTGTGTGGCGAGGTTAACCCGGGTGGGGGAGCCGTAGCGAAAGCGAGTCTGAATAGGGCGTTTGAGTCGCATGCTGTGGACCCGAAGCGGAGTGATCTACGCATGGGCAGGGTGAAGCTCAGGTAAGACTGGGTGGAGGCCCGAACCCACCAGGGTTGAAAACCTGGGGGATGATCTGTGTGTAGGGGTGAAAGGCCAATCAAACTCCGTGATAGCTGGTTCTCCCCGAAATGCATTTAGGTGCAGCGTTGCGTGGTGCTTGCCGGAGGTAGGGCTCTGGTTGGCTGATGGGCCCGACAAGGTTACTGACGTCAGCCAAACTTCGAATGCCGGTAAGTTGAGCGTGGCAGTGAGACTGCGGGGGATAAGCTCCGTGGTCGAGAGGGAAACAGCCCAGATCGTCGACTAAGGCCCCTAAGCGTGTGCTGAGTGGGAAAGGATGTGGAGTCGCAGTGACAACCAGGAGGTTGGCTTAGAAGCAGCCATCCTTGAAAGAGTGCGTAATAGCTCACTGGTCAAGTGATTTCGCGCCGATAATGTAGCGGGGCTCAAGCATACCGCCGAAGTCGCGGCACCTGTGATCGGACGTTGTCTGGTTGTGGGTGGGTAGGGGAGCGTCGTGCGTCCGGTGAAGCTGTCGAGTGATCGGTGGTGGAGGGTGTGCGAGTGAGAATGCAGGCATGAGTAGCGAGTCAGAAGTGAGAAACTTCTGCGCCGGATGACCAAGGGTTCCTGGGGCAGGTTGATCCGCCCAGGGTTAGTCGGGGCCTAAGGCGAGGCCGACAGGCGTAGTCGATGGATGACGGGTTGATATTCCCGTACCCGCTGTGGTGCGCCCATACTGAACCTGGTGATACTAAGAGTCCTTA
>NZ_BCBX01000077.1:3485-4221 GCF_001417795.1 Sphaerimonospora mesophila
GAACGCTCGGCCTGAGCTGGTAGTAGGTAAGCGATGGGGTGACGCAGGAAGGTAGCCCATCCCGGGCGGTGGTTGTCCCGGGGTAAGCATGTAGGGCGAGGGGTAGGTAAATCCGCTCCTCATGGTGCCTGAGGTGTGATGCCGAGCCGATTGTGGTGAAGTGGGTGATCCTATGCTGTCGAGAAAAGCCTCTAGTGAGTGCTATGGCGGCCCGTACCCTAAACCGACTCAGGTGGTCAGGTAGAGAATACCGAGGCGGTCGGGTGAACTGTGGTTAAGGAACTCGGCAAATTGCCCCCGTAACTTCGGGAGAAGGGGGGCCTCTGCTGGTGATCGGCTTTTCGTTGTGAGCTGGTGGGGGTCGCAGTGGCCAGGGGGAAGCGACTGTTTACTAAAAACACAGGTCCGTGCGAAGTCGTAAGACGATGTATACGGACTGACGCCTGCCCGGTGCCGGAACGTTAAGGGGACCGCTTAGCCTGTCTTTTGGTGGGCGAAGGTGAGAACTTAAGCGCCGGTAAACGGCGGTGGTAACTATAACCATCCTAAGGTAGCGAAATTCCTTGTCGGGTAAGTTCCGACCTGCACGAATGGCGTAACGACTTCCCCGCTGTCTCAACCACAGGCCCGGTGAAATTGCAGTACGAGTAAAGATGCTCGTTTCGCGCAGCAGGACGGAAAGACCCCGGGACCTTCACTGCAGCTTGACATTGGTGTTTGGGGCGGCTTGTGTAGG
>NZ_BCBX01000077.1:5019-5768 GCF_001417795.1 Sphaerimonospora mesophila
TTGTCGTGGAGTCATTGGTGAAATACCACTCTGGTCGTTTTGGATGTCTAACCCGCGCCCGTGGATCCGGGTGGGGGACAGTGTCTGGTGGGTAGTTTAACTGGGGCGGTTGCCTCCTAAAGGGTAACGGAGGCGCCCAAAGGTTCCCTCAGCCTGGTTGGTAATCAGGTGGTGAGTGTAAGTGCACAAGGGGGCTTGACTGTGAGACTGACGGGTCGAGCAGGAGCGAAAGCTGGGACTAGTGATCCGGCGCCGGCGTGTGGAAGCGGTGTCGCTCAACGGCTAAAAGGTACCCCGGGGATAACAGGCTGATCTTCCCCAAGAGTCCATATCGACGGGATGGTTTGGCACCTCGATGTCGGCTCGTCGCATCCTGGGGCTGGAGTAGGTCCCAAGGGTTGGGCTGTTCGCCCATTAAAGCGGTACGCGAGCTGGGTTTAGAACGTCGCGAGACAGTTCGGTCCCTATCCGCTGCGCGCGCAGGAGACTTGCGAGGGGCTGTCCCTAGTACGAGAGGACCGGGACGGACGAACCTCTGGTGTGCCAGTTGTTCCGCCAGGAGCATGGCTGGTTGGCTACGTTCGGTAGGGATAACCGCTGAAAGCATCTAAGCGGGAAGCTTGCCTTTAGATGAGGTCTCCCACCCGTGATGGGGTAAGGCCCCCTGGAGATGATGGGGTTGATAGGCTGGGAGTGGAAGCGCGGTAACGTGTGGAGCTGACCGGTACTAATAGGCCGAGGACTTGTCC
>NZ_BCBX01000078.1:0-3359 GCF_001417795.1 Sphaerimonospora mesophila
CACCGTGCTAGGGATCGACGAGTGGGCCAAGCGCAAGGGACACTCCTACGCCACGCTGCTGATCAATATGCATACCGGCCGGCCCATCGACGTCCTGGACGATTGCCGTGCCCAGACCGTCGCCGATTGGTTGCGCCAGCACACCGAGGTCCGCGTGATCTGCCGGGACAGAGCGGGTGCCTTCGCCGAGGCCGCCCGAACCGGCGCACCACAGGCCACGCAGGTGGCCGACCGGTGGCACCTGTGGGACGTGCGCCGTGAGGCGCTGATTGATCGAGTGGAGGTGAGAGACCTTCGCCGCCGTCCTGTCGCAGCAGGGCGGTGAAGCTGGGGGCAGCCTGACCCGGGAGGTGCCGGGGAGGGTGGCAAGCGGCCCCGACGAAGCCGGGACGTGCCAGGACTGCCAGATGGTGCGGGTCCGGCGAGCGAGACGGAGAGGTATACGAGAGGAACCGGTGTTTGAAGCCTCCTAAGGTGCCATCAGCTCGAACCTGGCGGATCTGGGCTGGTTGCGGTGCGTGTCCGCCTTTCTTCCAGGGTGGGCAACTCCCGGGTTGTGATTGCCAGGCGATCCGGGAGGCCATGGTGAAGTGCTGCGGGGTAGCCGTGGCGATGCCGCGGGGGTATAGCCGGGTGCCTACTCCGACGAGCGATCAGTCAGTGAACACGGGAACCTCCCCGGCCTCGCCCGTCGCCTACGCGGCCAGCGTGGGCGAGTTGGGCTGGGCACACCGTCGGCCGACCGGGCCGTGGGAGGGGCGGAGCCGCCGTAGTACTCCGAGCCGGGGAGAGCCCGGCACATGGGGAAGGGCGGCAGCGAGATCGCAAGGGAGGTGCTGCAATGTCCGGAGAATCCGGGGTGGATGCCCCGGTCGCGTGGCCTTCGGTGTTTACCGCTGAGGCGCGGGTACGGAGGATGCAGACCAAGCTGCACCGTTGGGCGGTAGCCGATCGCGGCTTCCGGTTCGACGATGTGTTCAACTTCGTCTGTGACCCGGCCACGTTGGTGATGGCCTTCGAGCGGGTCGCGGGCAACGCCGGAGCCCGGACGGCGGGCGTGGACGGCATGCGTGCCATTGACGTCGAGGCGTCCGGGGTTATCGCGCACCTGAACCAGA
Organism: Sphaerimonospora mesophila; assembly: GCF_001417795.1. Taxonomy (NCBI): domain Bacteria; kingdom Bacillati; phylum Actinomycetota; class Actinomycetes; order Streptosporangiales; family Streptosporangiaceae; genus Sphaerimonospora; species Sphaerimonospora mesophila. The sequence goes on from NZ_BCBX01000078.1 coordinate 1,119, forward strand.
TCCGCTCGGCGTTGAGGGCGGGGACCTTCCGGCCCCTGCCGGTGCGCGAGCGGATGATCCCCAAGACGGGTGGGAAACTGCGCCGCTTGGGGATCCCGACCATCACCGATCGGGTGGTGCAGGCCGCGCTGAAGCTGGTCCTGGAACCAATCTTCGAGGTGGACTTTCGTCCATGCTCGTATGGGTTCCGGCCCAACCGGCGCGCGCACGACGCAATCGCCGAGATTCACCTGTTCGGCTCCCAGGGATACCGCTGGGTGCTGGACGCCGATATCGAGGCGTGCTTCGACCGCATCGATCACGCGGCCCTGATGGACCGCATCCGAGCGCGAGTGAAGGACAAGCGTGTGCTGGCGCTGGTGAAGGCGTTCCTGAAAGCCGGGATCATGACCGAACTCGGCGAACGGAACGAGACCGTCTCCGGGACACCGCAAGGGGGCATCCTGTCACCCCTGCTGGCCAACATCGCGCTGTCGGTGCTCGACGACTTCGCCGCCGAACACTGGGCAAGGGCGATGGCGACCCGGCGGGACCGCGAACGACGCCGCCACCGGGGCCTGCCGACCTGGCGACTGGTCCGCTATGCGGACGACTTCGTCATCATGGTCCACGGCACCCAAGGGCACGTCGAGGAACTACGCGACCGGGTGAGTGAGGTCTTAGCACCGATGGGCCTGGTCCTGTCACCGGCCAAGACCGCGATTGTCCACCTTGCGGACGGGTTCGACTTCCTCGGCTTTCGTGTCGTCTGGATGCGCAAGCGAGGAACGGACAAGTGGCATGTCTATACCTTCATCGCCGACAAACCGGTCGAGACGCTGAAGCGGAAGATCAAGGCTCTGACCCAGAAGTTGTCGCATCTCGATTACAAGATCGCGCTGATCCGGATCAACCAGATCCTGCGCGGCTGGGCCAACTACTTCAGGCACGCGGTCGCCAAGCACACCATGCAGCGCCTGCACACCTTTGTCTGGTGGCGGGTGGTCCGCTGGGTGATGCACCGGCACCGCATGACGTGGACGGCCATCCGGCGATGGCTCCGGGATCCACACGGGCACTGGAAACCCATCGAACTGGACGGGATCAGGCTGTTCGACCTCGGCAGAGTACCGATCACCAGGTATCGCTACCGGGGCAACGCTATCCCCAGCCCTTGGCCGGACGCCCTGACAGGCCCGACCTCAGCGACATGATCTCGTGGAGAGCCCGTTGCTCAGTAATGGGCACGGCGGGTTCGGCGGGCGGGCCGGGGAAACCCACCGGGAGCAATCCCGGCAGGGCGCCCCGGCCCGACCCAACAACCTGTGCCGCGCGACCGAGGACGTCGTCCGAGCACACCGCGCCGACCTGCACGAACCCGAACAGGAGCCCGACCCCACGACCAACACCGAGCCTTCGGTGGAGACGGTGGCCATGGTCCCGATAGCGCAACTACCCGACTCGCTCACCGCGACCCGCACCCGTGAACGGCACGCCCTCATCCAGGAACTGGCGGGCCAGGGCATGACGATCACCGCGATGTCCCAGCACCTGGGCTTGGACCGCAAGACCGTGCGCAAGTATCGCGACGCGGACAGTCCCGAATCCCTCATCAACGGCCGCCGCAGCCGGGCTCGCTCCTTTGAGGAGTTCGTCCCCTACCTTCGCCACCGCGTCCGCAACGACCACGTCACCAACGCCGTCCAACTGTTCGCCGAACTCCAAGCACGCGGCTATCGCGGCAGCCGCCGCACCGTGCGCCGCTATATGGAGCCTCTGCGCGCCGCAGTCACCACGCCTGCGCTCCCGCCTGCACCTCCCACCGTCCGTGAGGTCACCCGTTTGATCACCAGCCACCCCGAGCGGCTCACCGAGGAGGAGACCACCCAGCTCAAGGCCATCCTGGCGCGTAGCCCGCAGCTGACCAAACTCGCCGAGCACATGACGGCCTTCGCCAAGATGATGATGGAGCGCACTGGCGCCAAAGGCCTCAAGCCATGGCTGACCGCCGTCCTTACCGACGACATCCCTCAGCTGCGTTCGTTTGCCCGCGGCATCGAGCGCGACCTGGACGCCGTCACCAACGGCCTGTCCCTGCCGTATTCCTCTGGTGCGGTTGAGGGCAACGTGACGAGGGTCAAGGCGCTCAAACGCGGCCGGTATGGTCGCGCTAATCTCGATCTTCTCCGGAAGATCATCCTCTGTAGCCCGTGCTGAGATCACCGACCGTCACAGCACCACACACTTTGCGCCAGAGCCACC
>NZ_BCBX01000079.1:0-3186 GCF_001417795.1 Sphaerimonospora mesophila
TCTGCGGCGGGTTCACGGTGACTGAAGGTTCTTCAGCGGGAACCCGCCGCTGTTCGGCGTTCCAGGGTCGCGATTGCGTCGGGTTCGGGTGCGACTCACGCCGGGGACGGTGGTCGACGTCGGGTGCCGGAGTAGGAGGCGGCGGGAGCCTCGGCTGAGGCGGTGGCGGTTTCGATGGGTCGCTCGAGCAGGTGCCGGGCGATGTCGGCGTAGGCGATCGCGGTCGCCGAGCTGAGGTTGAACGCCATCGCCAGGTGCAGGGGGTCGGCTTCGACCGCGAGCGCTTCGTGCAGAATGCGGTCACCGCGGATCTGCTCAAGCTGGACGCCCTGCAGCAGCAGATGGCTGCTGAGGTAGTAGTCGCTGACCGGCTGGGTGCCGGTCGCGGTGACCGTCGAGACCAGCACGTACCGGTTCGGCGTGTGCGGCCAGGTGCACTGGCGATGCTCAAGCCAGGCGACCAGGGCATCTCGCACGAACTCCGGCAGCCGTTGAAAGTGACCGCCGAGCCGGATGCGCCGACCAGCGAGGTCGACGTCATCGAGGGTGAGCTCACGGATCGCGGTCGCACGCGCGGCGTGGACGGCGGCCAGAGCGACGACCAGCCGCTGAGCCGGAGTGACCGCCACGCGCCGGACGGCGGCAATCTGTGCGTCGGTCATCGGGAGCAGCATGCGTGCCGGGGCTCGGCCGACGTGCAGCCGGCGGGTCGGGTCGGCGAAGATCAGACGCTTCCGCTTGGCGAAGCCAAACAGCGACCGCACCGCGGTGAAGGTGCCCGCGCGGCGGTGCCCGCGCAACTGGTCGAGGACGGCACGAACGTCGTTCTCGGTGATCTCACGCAGCTGGTCGCGGGTCGCCGCCCAAGTCACCAAGTGCGGCCGGACCCGCCCGAAGTAGGCATACAGCGTCGAGTGCGACCGCGGGCGAGCGCGCTGGTCGCCTTCCAAGAGCAGCAGCAGCCACGCGCGGACCTCGGCACGGAATCCGGGCGGAACCGCCTGGCAGCTCTGCTCGATCCAAGCCCGCATCGTGGGCACGATGTCGTCGACGAGCAGCCCGAGCTCGTCCAAGACCTGCGCCATCCTCGCGAGCCGACTACCCCTGGAGACGCCGGCCACCGCCTGGAGGTCGCTCAGCTGGACCGGCTCACCCTCGGGGTGCCCCTCAAGCACGGCACGCAGGCCGGCCAGCACCCGCCAGCGGGAGGAGGTACTCCAATCCGCGATCTCGGCGGCCTGCCCTGCATGCCGCAGCACGACCTGCATCGTCGGCGCGAGGGCGGGCTCGCCGGCCACGTCGTCGTAGTCGGCCGTGGCGCTGTGTCGGCGAGCGACAGGTGGGCGGCAGGTGTGGCAGTGCCGCCGACGCCGTCCGCCGCGGCGCTGTCTTGCGCTGCGGTCGACCGGGCCACCGCAGGTCAGGCAGGGCGCATCACCGGCCCCGTCCACCTGGGCAGGCCGGTGCGGGCGGCAGGTGTGGCAGTGCAGGCGCGGCCGCCCGCCGCGTGGACCGGTGCTGCGCTCGACGGGTCCTCCACAGGTGTGGCAGGGCGCGCCGTCCGATTGGTCGGTCACCAGTCCGTCAGCGTGGCGGCAGCGAGCGGCCGGTTCTCGGCCTGGGCGTCACGACCCGAACCGGGCCCGTGGCAGTGCCCTGCTGCCCGACCGCGGTGCCGGTCGCCTCGGTGCCCGACCTGGGTGCCGGAACCTTGTCCGGTTCCGCGGTAATCAGCTCGCTGATCTCACAACCGAGCACCGCGCAGAACGCATCCAGCTCTTCGGGGCGCAAAACGCTGGGCTGGCCCGACCACAGGCCCGACATCTTCCCCGTGCTCAACTCCACGCCGCGGTCGGCGAGCATCCGCCGCAGTTCACTGGCCTTCCAGATGCCGCGGTTGGCCGCCGCCAGGCGCAGGTTCCACTTCATCCAATCAGTCCTTCCCACCGCTGCGCGGCGCGCTGCTGGCCGCGCATCACGGCGTCCTCGATGCGGGTCGCGTGCACGTGGACATACCGCATCGTCGTCGAGATCCACGAGTGGCCCAGCAGTTCCTGAATCGCGATGATGTCCACTCCCGTCTGGTAGAGCTGGCTCGCGCAGTAGTGCCGCAGGACGTGCGGGGTCAGCCTGCCCGTCCAGGCGGGCAGGTGCCGGGCCACCGCGCCCGTCAACGCGCGCCGGACCACATCGGGGCGCACCCGCGTGCCCGGGCCGTCGCTGCGGCGACGCTCGGAGGGGAACAACGGCGCGCCCGGCAGCGCGTGGTCGGCGTCGAACTGCCCCCATACCTCCTCCACGAACCACGCCAGTGCGCGGTCGGCGCCGCCGATCAGCGGCACCACCCGCTGCTTGGGCCCCTTGCGGCGGGCGCCCTTGCCATAGCGGACGTTGAGCTTGCCGAACCGGCCCAGCTCCCACCGGACGTCGTCCAGGTCGAGCATGCAGGCCTCGTTGATCCGTAATCCCACATCCGCCGACAACCGGGCCACGATGTAGTTGCGGGCAGCCGGGGCGAACTTCCGGCAGGAGGCCAGCTCCTCGCGCCAGCCGGCGAACAGCTGCTCCAGCTCCGCCTCGGTCGGCGGGATCCGCAGCCGGACCTCGACCGACATCCGGGGCCGGTTCATCTCATCGATCGGGCACTCGACAACCCGGCCGGTCAGCTCGTGCAGCTCGACCTTGTGGCGCAGCTCCAGGAACTCGAAGTAGGTCACCAACGCCTGCGCCCGGGCCGCCCGCGTCGAGGGCGACACCCCGCGCAGGGCAGTGCCGAAGTAGCGGTCGGCGTCTGGCGGCTGCATTTCCCACAGCGGCCGGTCGAACCACTTGCGGATCAGCTCGAGGTGGGTGGTGTCGCCGCGGATCGTGCTGTCGGCCAGCCCTGCCGCATGCCGCGCGAGCACGAATCCGGCCAGCACGTCCAGCTCGAAGTCGGCGAGTTCCTCCTCCGTCGCCGGTGCCCGGCGCTCCCGCAGGGAGCGCACCACCGCGAGCGACAACTCCCCTCCTCGATGTTCAGCCAGAGTGAAACATCATCATTGATGCGGTGATTCTTTCAGGTATGGCAGAGATCCTTCAACCCTCCGCCTTGATTCTCCTGAGACACCCGATGTCACTGGCCAGGTGCTCAAACGCGTCCCGAAGCAACACAAGGGCAGCCAGAAACCGAGCGGTTATTGCATA
>NZ_BCBX01000080.1:0-2947 GCF_001417795.1 Sphaerimonospora mesophila
CCACCGGAGCCGGCGATGCTCCCCCGTCCCCGCGTGTCAGGCGTACGCCGATGCCCACACCGCCCAATCGCCGGACTGCCGCGTCATCGAACGTCTCCACCTGAATTGAAGACGGCGACTCCTGCGGCTGGCTGGACGCTGAAGGCGACGGGGATGGGGATGGGGATGGGGAGGGAGCCTTGGTATCGCCTGCGGCCTTGCTCTCGGAAACCGGCTTCGCAACAGGGGCCGGGTCGACCGCAGCGACCGACACCGGCAATCCCGGAACGGCGACCGCGTCCTTGCCCTTGGAAAGATCGACCGCAGCGGAGCCCGCCTTCGGCCACACCGGCTCGGCCGGCTTCAGCGGTTCCTGCAGATCCTCGGCGCCCTTAGGCACCGGCTTCGGCGCGACCGCCCGCCCCTCAACGCTGCGCTCCGTACCAGAAGACGGGGTGTCGGCGGCGGCCTTCTGCGCCAGCCCGTCCGGAACACCGATCCCGGCGACGAACACCGTCAAAGTAACGACAGTGCCGGCGAAAGCGTGTGCAAGCCTGCGACGTGACCATCTGAACCGTTCCACTCGAGCACGCGAACCGGCCACGTCGCACCCTCCCACCCACCCAGGCGCACGGCCCACCCGCCCGACCGCACGTCCTATAAAGCCCAGATAAAACCGATCAAGCGGAGCATGGGATACCAGACAGAAAGGGTCAATATCTACTTTGCTGCAAGGGTGCTACGCACAGTCACGGGAACGCTTTACCCCTCACCTACCGTCATCATTCGCGCAGCTCAGAGATCGCGCCATGGCAGCGATCACCAAGTAAAAAGTGACATATATCACACAGAGATTCCACTGCTTCGCGGCGGACCCTTCCACCCACGTCCGGTGGGAGGTCAGTGATGAGTTATGGGCCATCGAGCCGTTGCTGCCCAAGCACTAGATGATCAATTCCGAATACGTTCAGTGATCATAGGCGGTCAATGAGCGGCCGACCGCCTGCCCGGTCTGGAAGTTATGCCAGATCGCAGCGGCCAGCGCCAGTACGCGCTGGGCGACGCGGACGGCGACTCCCTCCCGGGTACGGCCTCCGTGTTGCTCCAGGTCAAGCTGACCTTTGAAGGTGTCGTTGACGGACTCGATGAGCTGGCGCACCTTCTTCAACAGCGGCTGGCCCGCTCGTGCGGCCTCGTTCTTGCGCGTGGGCCGCAGCAGGGTGATGCCCTGTACGGACAGTGATCGCTCGAACTCCCGGGACGCGAACCCCTTGCCGGCGATCAGCAGCAGCCCCGGGCGCTCGACGACCAGATCGTGAAATCCGCGGCGATCTTGTCTCGGCCGCGCATCCGGGCGCGTCTGCCGCCGTGACGATGGCGCATCAGATGCGCGATCTTCCGTTCGACCTTCGGCCGGGTGGCCCGGTAGCCGGCCAGCCAGGCCGCATCGGTGCTGCGGGCGCGGCCGCGGGCCAAGTGTTCCTCATACAGGCTGATCTTGATGTTACGGCCGTCCTTGGCCGTGGTGCACCCACTCGCCGGCGGACACCCGGCGCACGCGCGGCCGAACCTGGCGATGCCGCCACCACCGGCACTCGGCCGGATCGGCGCCCTCGCTCCGTTCGGACAGGTCACCGTCAGGGCGTCCAGGTCGATGTCGAAGGACTCCTTGGTGAAGCGCCCGTCGGGAGCATTGGCCTGCTGCACCTTGACGTTGGCCTCGACGTCCGCCTCGTGCAGGCCGGCCAGCAACGGGCCGGTGCCGTAAGCGGCATCACCGTAGACCACCGGCCGTTCACAATCGTCTGGACCGTCTGCGTCACGGCTGTCGTCCGGTTCCCCCGCGCGGTCTCCGCCCATGCCGTCCTCGCCTGGCCCGTCGCCGCTGGGCTGGGCCAGGATGTCATCCAGCAGCTCGACGGCGGTTTCGGCATCCCCGCAGTTGCCCGCACTCACCGCGGTCCCGGTGATGATCTCACTGTCGGGATCTCCGGCGATATGGCCCTTGTAGCCGTCGAAGGCGCGCGAGACGGTCTTGTGCCCGTGCCGGGCCTGCGGATCGACTGTGGAGATCACTCGGTCTTTGGCCACCTTGCGGGCGATCCGGAACACCCCGTCCTCGCCCTGTTCCACGTCTTGACCGGCCACGGTGGCCAGCAGCGCCGCCGCCTGGGCCACCTGCCCGTCCAGGATGCGTCCCTCCAGCAGCGCATAGGCGTCCCTGGCCCGTGAGTCGATCAACACCTCCCGCTCGGTGACGTCGGTCCAGTCGATGACCGGCTTGGCCATGTCGGTTGTAGGCATCACCGCTGGAGAGCACCCCGCGCAGCTGGGAGCGCAGCCGATGATCCGCCGCGCGCAGCAGGCCGCGGATCGCCGAGCGGATCAACGTGACGGTGTCCTGGGTGGCCACCGCATCGTAGATCGGGGTGGAGTCCAGCACCCGCCTGCGGCCGATCAGTCCCGCCTGGCGGGCCACCTGGACCGTCCGGTCGAAGATCCGGTCCGGACGATCGGAGGCGGCCAGGCGGGCGCGCATGTCCACCAGCACCGTGTGCACGAACCCCGGGTGGTCGAAGTCGAGCCCGCCGGCGGCGTACTTCCATCGCACATCGAAGGCGAACCGATCCACCGCCTCCCGATCCGACAGCCCTTCCAGCCGTTGCAGCACCATCACCACCGCCACGATCATCGGTGGCACTGAACGGCGGCCGTCACCGGCGAACAGGTCGGCGAACATCTCATCGGGGAACAGGGTGTGGCATTCGCGGTGCAGCACCGCGTAGATCGAGTTCGGCGCCAGCCGGCCCTCGCAGAAACTCACTGTGGAGGAGAGCAACCCCGGCTGCATCGGAGTCCGGCCCAGCGCCATTCCTCAGCCCTTCCCCGCTCCCAGCGATCAACAAGGATCACCATGGCACACGGGGAGTGACCGTCACCAGGCCTCACGAAAAACACCAGTCACCTA
>NZ_BCBX01000081.1:0-2773 GCF_001417795.1 Sphaerimonospora mesophila
CTAGTCGGGCCATTCGGAGAGGTCATACACGTCCAGGGCGGCTGCGGTCGCCGCTTGGACATCCCGCTTCCGGAAGGCATTGATCAGCCGTTGCCGTTGCTCCGAGGAAAGCGTCTCGGGACGTGGCACGGGGATGCGTCGAAGGTATTGCGCTTGGAACCGAAGCGTCTTTCCACGCATCTTCACCGCATATGCATCTACGAAGGCTTCCGCCACCTTAGAGAGCAAGAGCCCGCCGAGCACTTCGAGATCCCAGGTCTCGGAGGTGATGAAGTAGAGGTTGTGATGCGGGTAGTAGCCGCCGTTGTCCAGGACAGGATGACTGCTCAGCTTCATGTCGGGAAACAGCAGCTTGGGACGCTGGGCAAGGCCGGACTCGACCTTGTCAATGGTCTTGTACCACTTCTCTGGGTTCTTCTTGGCGATGTAACGGCCTCTCAGCGCAGCGGCGCTCTTCTCGAAGTAGGCCCGGAGCTTGGGGTAGTCGTTCAGTTTGACGAGCTGGCCGTTCGAGCTCCATGGATTGACGAGGTAGTGCCCGGACCACTCGAAGACCCCGCTTGTGGTGTCGCGCACCATCGACAGCGGAAGCAAACGGTCAAGCTCGACGATATCAGGATCACGGGTGATGAAAACCTTGTCGGCACCGGTCGCAACGCCGATACCGACCCTGACGCCCGAGGCACGATCACCCAAGACTGTGAACCGCTCAGTCATGTCCTCAAGTACGGCAAGGCGGGCTGGAGACCCCGTGGGCCACAAGTCGGATCCTGAGAACCAGTGGGGCAACCGTGCCGCTTGGTAGGAGCCGGCCCGCTTCGGGCCGTCCTCACCGTGCCGAATCCAGGTGGTCAGTTCATGTGCAGCGGACTCGCCGAAGTCTCGTGTGGTGTCCGCAGCTACCGCGGACCCTTGGCGGCCTTGTCGGATCACGGTCACGGCGGGATAGGCAGAGACCTGTTCTTCGAAAGCGTCCACATCATGCATGGTCACGCACACGTCCACGGCGAACTCGTCGGTGACCAACCGGCGGAGCTCTCTGCCGTACTGGTTGCGCATCCAGCGGTCGGCGCAGATGAAGCCGAGCCGCCCGCCGTCGCGCAAGGAGCGAAGGCCCGCCTCGAAGAAGCCGATGTAGATATCAGCCCTGCCTACCATGGTCGGGTACAAGGCGCGGTAGAGGTTCGTCCGGGCCTCGGGTACGTCCTCCAGGCGGATATAGGGAGGGTTGCCTACCACGAAATCCACCTGCTCAGAGTCTGTCTGCTCCAACAGGTAATCGGCTTGGCGAATCCACGCTTCAGCCACCGTTTCGGCCTCGGCAGGGTCCCATCCCTCGTCGGACAGAATGCCCGTGACCAGGCTTCTCGCTTGGGCAACGTTCCTGGACAGCAGGTCGAAGGCCCGGACGGCGCCCAACGCATCGAGGAGAGGCCGTTCATGCTTCCGGCACGACTCACTCACGCGGCGTGCGATGCCAGCGAGGAAGGCCCCTGCCCCGCATGCCGGTTCGACAAGGCGTAGCGCCGACAGGTCCCGATCGGGCCGGTAGTCGACGAGATCGAGGATCATCTCAACGATCCATCGGCGGGTGAACACCTCTCCGTGCTCTACCGCTTCATCGGGGATCTCAGCAAGCACTGTCCAGGGGACGATGCCCGCATTTGGGATGAGAGGTGTCATATCGCCACCTTAGGGGATTGTGGTGATCAACAGTCGCACAGGCACCTGTCGAACAACCAGGATCATGGGTAAAGGGTTGCGGTCGCAGACTTAACTGTGGCTTGAGAAGACTGCCCGCCTGTACTCTTGATCGCCATCTGAACACAGCAGAGCGGGCCAAGGGGAACACCAGGCGTGCGCAGAGAAGATGTCCAACGGGTAGTCGAAGCGTTCTGGGTCACGCGAGGAGCACAGGAAGCCGCACTCGAGGACCAGGGACGGGCAGGCGGGGCCGCCCGCGCCAACACACACATGAGCAGTATCACAAAATTAGTCGCTCAGGAGTTCGTGAAAGCTGGAATTTCCGAAGAGTGCATCATTGAGCGACGTCCGTATCTTCCCGGCTACTATCGAGTGCGCAAGCAGTGGGATTTAGTTGTGGTTTGCGACGGGATCCTGGTTGCCGCGATCGAATTCAAATCTCAAGTCGGCGGCGTATCAAAGAACATCAATAACCGGTTCGAGGAGGCGCTAGGAACGGCAACAGATACACATGCTGCACAGACGAAAAACGAAGCGTTCGGACAGGTCCCACCCTGGCTAGGGTACGTGTTCGTGCTCCAGGAGACAAGCGAGACCGAGCAGGAAAACCGCTCGGTCAAGGCGCTGTTCCCGACAGACCCCGCATTTAAGGGCATGTCATACAATCAGCGATATCAGGAGATGGTTAAGCGTTTCATCGGTGATGGTGTCTACCACGCAGGGTGGTTTATCGCCACGAAGCGCACCGAGGAAGGCATCATCTACACCGAACCCCTTGCTACCGCGACCGCAGAGGCCTTTGCCGTGCAGATCAAAGGTCGCGTCGACTACGTCAACACCGTACGCAAGGCCAGTAAGACCCGCAGCACTGCCGAATAACGCTCATAGGGATCAAGGGCGGCGCTGCGCGCCGCCTCGCGGCCCATCGCCCGCTCGGCGGCCGGGCATGCGGCCTGGGGGCCGGTCCCGGCCGCCGGCAGCTCGGGTCCGCCCGCCACTATCCACTCCACCTCGAACCAACTTGCCGCAGCCCGACCGACACCGCCGCGAGACAATGCGACCCTTTACT
>NZ_BCBX01000082.1:0-2651 GCF_001417795.1 Sphaerimonospora mesophila
GAACATCGTTATCACGGGCGGCACAGCTGCAGGAAAAACGACCATGCTGCGGGCCCTCGCTTCTGCCATCGATCCGGCCGAGCGCCTCGCCACCCTCGAATCCGACTACGAACTGTTCCTCGACAAGCTCAAGCATCGCCACCAGAACGTGATCGCCTTCCAGTCCCGCCAGGCCAACTCCGAAGGCGCCGGCGCGGTCACCATCAACGACCTGATCCCGCACTCCCTACGAAAGAACATCAAGCGGATCTTCGTTGGCGAGGTGCGGTCCGACGAGATCATCCCGATGTTCGAGGCGATGAACACGGGCCACCCCGGTTCGATGTGCACAATCCACGCCGACGGCACCGAGGAGATCTTCAATCGGATCGTCATGCTCTGGACTCGCGGTGTGGGCACCCAGACTCCACCCGCCGTCATCCACCTGAACACCGGGGAAACTATTGACCTGGTCGTGCACCTGCGCATGGACCCATCGACGAACAGCCGGTTCGTCTCCGAAGTCCTCGAGGTCATGCCGCCGGCCGACAGCGAGCTGCCCAGCCGTAATCACGTCTTCAGCCCCACGGGACCAGGGGGCCGCGCGATGCCGAACATCACGCCTCAGTGCCTGCCCAGGCTGAAGGCCGCCGGGTTCGACCCGGCACTCCTCGACCCCTACACCGCGATGTGGGAGGTCCGGTGAACACATCTGCCCTTCTCATCGGGTTGAGCATCTCAGGCGTACTGGGCGGAGCTGCCTGCATTGTCATGGGCGTCATCGGCCAGGGAATGGATGAGCCGGTACGTCCGCCTGCTCGGTGGCTGGCCGTGTGCAAGTTCCTGATCGCACGACACCGACTCATCTTGAGCTCTGTCGCTGCCGCGGTTACCGTCCTCGGACTGACCGGATGGCCTGTCGCCGCGTGCGCCGCGGCAGTCGCCGTACTGGCCCTGCCGCGTGTGCTGACTGGACGCACCGCCGTACAGCAGATCCGCAAGCTTGAGGCACTGGAGCTGTGGACCCGGCGCCTCGCTGATCTGCTCGTAGCTGGGCGCGCGCTGGAGCAGGCCCTGGAGCAGAGTGCTGCCCGCAACGTCCCGCCCGCGATCGCCAGCCCAGTGTCGTCCCTCGCGCGTCGGCTTCGCGTGGCTCGGATGCCCACGGAGGAGGCACTTCGGCTCTTCGCAGACGAGCTGGACGATCCCGTTGGGGACCGTATCGCTGCTGCCCTCATCCTGGTGGCCCGGAGACGGGGCAAGGGAGCCAGCGCCGTACTGCACCAGCTTGCCGAGCTGGTCGCCAGGGATGTGAGCGATCGCCGGGAAGTAGAAGCCGCTCGGGCTGAGCACCGCACGACGGTGCGTTGGATCATTATCATCGTCGTCGCCTTCACCGCGATAGCGGTTATCCAGCGGTCCTATGCCGCCCCCTTCGGGACGCCGATCGGCCAGGCCGTACTGGCCGTCGTGGTCGCCTTCTACGGCGCGGCGCTTTCGTGGTTGCACCGCCTCGGCAGCGCCGCTGTAGGCCACCGCTTTCTCACAGATACAGGGAGGGGACGATGAGCCTTCCGGCGGTGGCAGCAGGAGCACTGATCGGCCTCGGCCTGATCACTGTTGCGGCGGAACTCTTCCCCGGCCCCCCGCGCTTGGACGCTGCTCTCGCACGCCTCGACGGAGTCCGCCGTCCTGGCCCGGTAGGCCGGCTCACCCTACGCATGGCGCGCTTTCCCGTGCCGCGCGACGACCTCGCGCTCCTCGGGATCAGCGTCGAGCGCTTCACCCTCCAGCGCGTCGCCTTTCTGCTGTTCGGGCTGCTCCTGCCTCTCCCGCTGAGTCTGCTGTGTGCGGCGGTCGGCCTTCCCCTGCCCTGGCCTGTACCCACCGGAGCAGGCCTGTTCCTCGGTGTTCTGTTCGCTCTGGTTCCCGGCTATGCCGCTCGCAGCCAGGCGCGCGAGCGGCGCCAGGAGTTCCGCGCGGCGCTGGCCACCTACCTCGACATGGTCGCGCTGGAGCGGGCCGCCGGCGCAGGCCCTCCCCAAGCGCTTCAGGCACCGGCAGAGGTGTGCACAGGCTGGGTATTCGGCCGAATCGCTCAGGTCCTGGAGCATGCCAGACGCGCTGGCGAGCAACCCTGGCGCGGACTCGCCGTTCTGGGGGAGCAAGTGGGAATTCTGGAGCTCTCCGAGCTCGCGGACATTGCCGAGGACGCCGGCACCGAGGGGGTCCAGGTGCTGTCCACGTTGCTCGCCAAAGCCCAGTCCATGCGCACCACGGCGCTGACCGACGCCAGAGCCCGTGCCAACAGCCGTACCAGCGAGATGCCCATCGCTATTGGCATCTCAGTCTTCGGATTCTTGGTGCTCGTCTGTTTCCCCGCCGTCTACCGGATCATGAGCTGAGGAGATCGACATGTCCAAGCTGCTGCCGCCGGAGATCGCTTCCTGGCTCGCTCTCAACGGACTGCTCCGGAACCGGCTCGAACAGCTGCGCAAGGATCCGGAGACGGGTGCGATGTCCGCCGAGGCCATGATCATCATTGCCGCGCTCGTCCTCGTAGCAATCACGGTTATGGGCATCGTGACAGCGAAGATCATCGACAAGGCCAACTCGATCAAACTGTGAGTCGATGCGGCGTGCGCAAAGTCAGCGATGAGCGGGGGATCATC
>NZ_BCBX01000083.1:0-992 GCF_001417795.1 Sphaerimonospora mesophila
ACTAGTATGGCCCGGGGGATCCGGCGCGCCTAGGCCTTGACGGCCTTCACTCAATTCGCCCTATAGTGAGTCGTATTACGTCGCGCTCACTGGCCGTCGTTTTACAACGTCGTGACTGGGAAAACCCTGGCGTTACCCAACTTAATCGCCTTGCAGCACATCCCCCTTTCGCCAGCTGGCGTAATAGCGAAGAGGCCCGCACCGAAACGCCCTTCCCAACAGTTGCGCAGCCTGAATGGCGAATGGGAGCGCCCTGTAGCGGCCACTCAACCCTATCTCGGTCTATTCTTTTGATTTATAAGGGATTTTGCCGATTTCGGCCTATTGGTTAAAAAATGAGCTGATTTAACAAAAATTTAACGCGAATTTTAACAAAATATTAACGCTTACAATTTAGGTGGCACTTTTCGGGGAAATGTGCGCGGAACCCCTATTTGTTTATTTTTCTAAATACATTCAAATATGTATCCGCTCATGAGACAATAACCCTGATAAATGCTTCAATAATATTGAAAAAGGAAGAGTATGCGTAGCCGTAATTGGAGCCGTACCCTGACCGAACGTAGCGGCGGTAATGGTGCGGTGGCGGTGTTTATGGCGTGCTATGATTGCTTTTTTGGCGTGCAGAGCATGCCGCGTGCGAGCAAACAGCAGGCGCGTTATGCGGTGGGCCGTTGCCTGATGCTGTGGAGCAGCAACGATGTGACCCAGCAGGGCAGCCGTCCGAAAACCAAACTGAACATTATGCGTGAAGCGGTGATTGCGGAAGTGAGCACCCAGCTGTCTGAAGTGGTGGGCGTGATTGAACGTCATCTGGAACCGACCCTGCTGGCCGTGCATCTGTATGGCAGCGCGGTGGATGGCGGCCTGAAACCGCATAGCGATATTGATCTGCTGGTGACCGTGACCGTGCGTCTGGATGAAACCACCCGTCGTGCGCTGATTAACGATCTGCTGGAAACCAGCGCGAGCCCGGGTGAAAGCGAAATTCT
>NZ_BCBX01000083.1:1918-3054 GCF_001417795.1 Sphaerimonospora mesophila
CTGGGCCAGGAAGAAGATCGTCTGGCCAGCCGTGCGGATCAGCTGGAAGAATTTGTGCATTACGTGAAAGGCGAAATTACCAAAGTGGTGGGTAAATAATAACTGTCAGACCAAGTTTACTCATATATACTTTAGATTGATTTAAAACTTCATTTTTAATTTAAAAGGATCTAGGTGAAGATCCTTTTTGATAATCTCATGACCAAAATCCCTTAACGTGAGTTTTCGTTCCACTGAGCGTCAGACCCCGTAGAAAAGATCAAAGGATCTTCTTGAGATCCTTTTTTTCTGCGCGTAATCTGCTGCTTGCAAACAAAAAAACCACCGCTACCAGCGGTGGTTTGTTTGCCGGATCAAGAGCTACCAACTCTTTTTCCGAAGGTAACTGGCTTCAGCAGAGCGCAGATACCAAATACTGTTCTTCTAGTGTAGCCGTAGTTAGGCCACCACTTCAAGAACTCTGTAGCACCGCCTACATACCTCGCTCTGCTAATCCTGTTACCAGTGGCTGCTGCCAGTGGCGATAAGTCGTGTCTTACCGGGTTGGACTCAAGACGATAGTTACCGGATAAGGCGCAGCGGTCGGGCTGAACGGGGGGTTCGTGCACACAGCCCAGCTTGGAGCGAACGACCTACACCGAACTGAGATACCTACAGCGTGAGCTATGAGAAAGCGCCACGCTTCCCGAAGGGAGAAAGGCGGACAGGTATCCGGTAAGCGGCAGGGTCGGAACAGGAGAGCGCACGAGGGAGCTTCCAGGGGGAAACGCCTGGTATCTTTATAGTCCTGTCGGGTTTCGCCACCTCTGACTTGAGCGTCGATTTTTGTGATGCTCGTCAGGGGGGCGGAGCCTATGGAAAAACGCCAGCAACGCGGCCTTTTTACGGTTCCTGGCCTTTTGCTGGCCTTTTGCTCATTAGGCACCCCAGGCTTTACCCGAACGACCGAGCGCAGCGAGTCAGTGAGCGAGGAAGCGGAGAGCGCCCAATACGCAAGGAAACAGCTATGACCATGTTAATGCAGCTGGCACGACAGGTTTCCCGACTGGAAAGCGGGCAGTGAAGTGAAGGCCCATGAGGCCAGTTAATTAAGCGGCCGCGATATCCTGCAGATGCATCCAGTACTAGTATGGCCC
>NZ_BCBX01000084.1:0-2184 GCF_001417795.1 Sphaerimonospora mesophila
GATGCCCCAGATCTGCTCTCCGAAGGGCAGGGACATGTTCGTCAGGTCGTCGCTGATGCCGAGGGCGCTGGTGAAGACGACGGGCATGGACACGGCGGGCCGGCCGGTGCGGCGGGCGAGCTCGCGCAGCACCCAGATGGCCGAGACGGCGTTGTGCTCCATCCCGGACCAGACCTGCTCCTGGAAGCGGCGGACCAGGTCGAGCCAGCCGTCCCCCGCCTGGGGCCGGTGCGTGACGAGCAGCAGGGAGGTGAAGTCGCCGAGGATGTGATCGATGTCCGGGTGCACCTCGCGGCGGTCGAAGAGGGTGAGGTTGAGGGTCAGGTCGGGCCGCGCGCTCCAGGCGGAGAGCACCTCGGCGAAGGCTGTGGCCAGGACCGAGGCCGGGGTGAGGCCGTGCTCGCGGGCGCGCGAGCGCAGCGTCCGCCAGGCGTCCGGCGAGATCCGGGTCTCCCTGCGCACGAAGTGCGGCCTGATCACCTGGTCGGGGTCGACGCGCAGCGGCAGCTGGGGGGCGGGCGGCAGGTCCGCCAGCCGCTCCGACCAGTAGGCCTGGTCGGCGGCGACGGCCCGCTCGTCGGGGCCCGCCGTCAGCACGTAGTCGCGGAAGGACACCTCGACCGAGGGCAGCTCGGCCAGCGGGTCCCGGTAGAGGGCCGACAGCTCGGCGAAGACCGTCACGATGCTCAGCGCGTCGAGCACGATGTAGTCGAAGCTGAACCCGATGCGGACGCGGTCGCCGCCGTACCGCACCGCCTCGATCGCGACCAGCGGCCAGCGGGTCGGATCGGGCACGCGGTGGGCGAGCCGCTCGCGGAGCTCGGCGAGGCATTCGTCGCCGTCGGCCGACTCGGTGACCCGGATCCGGGTGGGCGGCACCTCGGGCATGATCCGCTGGTTTCCGTCGGCGTCGAAGTGGGCGCGGAGCATCTCGTGCCGCCGCACGAGCGTGTTCCAGGCCTGCTCCAGCCGGTCGAGGTCGACGCCCGCGCCGTCGAACTCCCAGTACCAGTGCGAGCCGACCGAGCCGAGCGTGAACTCCGCCGAGCGGCCCATCCAGTAGGCGCGCTGCACGTCGGTGGGCGGGAACGGCTCATACCTGTGCTCGGGGTCGGCGACGATCGACCGGACGGCCTCGCCCGGGTCGCCCTGGGTGAGCCCGGCGGCGAAGTCCTTCAGCTTCGGGGTCGCGAACAGCGCGCGCAGGTCGGCACCGTGCAGGCCGGCCGCCCGCATCCGGCCGAGCAGGCGGGTGGCGAGCAGACTGTCGCCGCCGAGTGCGAAGAAGCCGTCGTCGCGGCCGACCACCTCGACGCCGAGCAACTCGGCCCACAGCCCGGCCAGCACCCGTTCGACGGGCGTCGCCGGCGGCTCCGCCCGCCGGGCCGGGTCGCCGGTCTCCGCCTCGGCGAGCCGGCGCAGCGCCGCTCTGTCGATCTTTCCGTTGTGGTTGAGCGGGAACGCCTCCAGCACCAGCACCCGGTCGGGCAGCATGTACGACGGCAGCCGCTCGCTCAGGAACTCCTCGACCCCCGACAGGTCGGCACCCGGCTCGGTGACCACGGCGGCGGCCAGTTTGCGCGTGGCCTGCCCGACCGCGATCACCACGGCGTCGCGCACCCCCGGGTGAGCGGTCAGCGCGGCCTCGATCTCTCCCAGCTCGATGCGATGCCCGCGGATCTTCACCTGGAAGTCGGCCCGGCCCAGGAACTCCAGCGTCCCGTCCGGCCAGTAACGCCCCAGATCACCGGTCCGATACCAGCGCACCCCGCCCGAGGTCACGAACCGCTCGGCCGTCCGCTCCGGATCACCCCGATACCCCAGCGCCACCCCGGCGCCGCCGATCCACAACTCACCCGGCACCCAGTCGGGACGGTCACGCCCACGCCCGTCCACCACCCGGAACATCTGGTTGCGCAGCGGCACGCCGTACGGAATCGACCGCCAGTGCGGCGGCACCTCCCGCACCTCGAAGACGGAGGAGTGGATCGCGGTCTCGGTGGTGCCGCCGAGTGCGATCAGCCGGGCGTCCGGGGCGAGCGCGATGAGGCGGTCGCGCAGGTCGAGCCCCACCCAGTCGCCCCCGAGCAGCGCGAGCCGCAGCCCGCCGAGCGGCGCGGGCGAGGGCGACTGCTCCGCCGCGGTGAGCAGCATGTCCAAGAGTGTCGGCACCGTCTGCCAGAC
>NZ_BCBX01000085.1:0-2153 GCF_001417795.1 Sphaerimonospora mesophila
GTTCAGCCGAGCCAGCACGGCGGCGCGCAGGAAGGCATGCAGGCTACGGTTGATCGTGCCGAGCTTGAGCAGGTCGTCGAGGGTGACGTCGACCAGGCGATGGCATCGGATGCTCGCGCACGGCCGGGGAGTGACGGCCATCGTCGCGCTGAGCCGTACGCCCACGCCGTCGTCTCCATCCCCTGGTTTCAGGGCGGTATTGAGCAAGGGGTTAGCGGCGGAGAATTCACGAGGGTTGTAGCTCTTGTGGAGCGCCCACATCTGGATCATCTTGACCAGCTCGTCGTCGGTGCCGGCCACGGCCGGCCCTCGCTCGCAGGTGCCGTCGCTGTAGGTGATCCAGACCTCGTCGCAGCCGTTGATGTCGATGCTCTCGACCCTGCTGTCCCTGACGTACGTCGTGAGCACGCCGAGCTCGAACCGCTCGTCCAGGACGGCCTGCACGAGTCGGCGCTGGGTCGCGAAGCTGACGGCGTCGCCCTCGGACAGCCGATCGTGAGTCCACTGCTGCACCCGGGCCTGGACCACCTGCCGTGCGGCGTCCCGATCCTCGGTCTCCTTCAGGTCGTCGGCGATCGAAGCGGTGATGTCGACTACCGCTTTTCGAAACACCATGTTGTCGAGCTCTTCCACGGGACTTGCCGCCGTACGGGCGAGCAGAACGGGATCGCCTGAACCGCTGACAGAGCGCGGGGGCCAGGCCTCGCTCGGTGGCCATCCGCTCATCGCGACACCGCCTTATCGGTAGCTTCTTGGAGCGTGCCAAGATGGCTGCGCATAGCCAGGGCAAGGTAGGCGGCCCCGCGCATCAGCGGCGCCCGGCTGAAGGAGGGCCCGGCCTGCTTGCCATCGGAAAGAACCGCGGCGGATTTCGGGTCGTGCGGAATCGTGCCGACGACGGGCAATCCGTACAGTGCCTCGCTGATCTGTTTGGCCGTGTAGTCCCCCTCGCCGATGAGGCAGAGCGCGACCGGGACCTTGGCGCCTATGTGACGGCCGAGCGCGTCGAGTCGCGGCCGAGCATCCGCGACTTGGCGGAGAGAAGGACGTAGCAGCATCAGGACCAGGTCCGAGGCCGCGATCAACCGCATCGGAGTGTCAGGTCCCCCGATCTGGCCCACGTCGAGCACCACGTCGACGACGCCGTCGGCAGCCGTCTTGAGAGCGTTCGCGACCGAGTCCCATGCGCTCTCCATCTGGAGCGCGTGACGTGGATCCCGGATACCGGGCAGTAGAAGCCACTCCAGAACGTCCTGGTCAAGAGAGACGACGTACTTCCACAGGACTCCGGGATCGGGATCGTGGGCGATCGCCAGCGCTAAATCCAACAGGTCGCCCGGCACACCTTCGATCTGGCCCGTGAGGAATCCCTGAACGACGCTGCCGCCCTTCGGATCACACTCGGCAAGGAGAGTTCGACCTCCCCAGGCGTACGTGACAGCCAGGGCCGTGGTGGTGACGCCCGGCGAACCGCCCGGGCTCATCAGCGTGTAGATCGCCATTCACGTCCTCCGCGGGTTGAGAACCATCGCGACCTGGCCGTCCGCGGCCCGAGCCGCAAGCTCGGCGCCTTCTGTCGTGCTGACGATGAGATCGACGACCATCAAGCCGTCGGTGTCCGGCCCTTTCACCTGATCGACAATCGCTTCAATGCGGGGCATGGCAGATGACTTGATCGTTGGCATGCCCTGGCCGTCTGAAGTAGCCACGACGAGGATGGAGTCTCCTGGACGGAGTCCACGGGCGGGCAGTCGGCTCGGTTTCACCGCTACGGGGACAAGCTGCTGGCCGCTCAGCGGGGTGAGCTGATCAGTGAGCAGCTTGGGCTGCACGAGCATGCCCCCCACAAGGTCGACGGCCGCTCGCATCCCGATCACTCGCTGAAGCTCACCGGCAGGAACCGTCGCGACAAGGTCATCGACGCCCGCCATCGTGGTGGCGACGTCGCGGGCCGTCAGTTGCTGGCCCAGAGAGACATCGTGGGCCATCACGAGGACCGGCACCCGATCATTCAGGCCGTTGACGGTGTGATAGCCGAGTGCTCCACCGCCGGTGACCACGAGCACACCGAAGAGTAGCCAGCCTCGGCGGCGCTGTCGCGGCTGCGCCGAGAGCTTCGGCACCTGGGCTGGCGGAACAACGGCGTTACCGGC